>DATJJP010000104.1:0-28578 GCA_035492075.1 Cyclobacteriaceae bacterium
CACCGAGCGGTTTCTGGTAAGATAAGTAGACATCTTTGACAGGGCAATTTACACCACGCACTGGTTGCGAGAACAGCTGACCTATAGACCAGGGCAAGCTAGAATTCCGAGAAATCACGGCGAATGATTACCTTTAGGGCTTGGCTCGTATTAGACCTTTGGCTTTAGTCTAACCTTTGGCTTAGTAGAGACATCTATGAATAAATTGAGCGTCTTAGTCGGCTTTTGCCTGACAAGTGCTATTTTTCCATGTGCCGCGCAAACGTTCAGCACAAATGGGGACTGGAGCGCCCCTGGAAATTGGACTCCATCCAGTGTTCCTTCAGGTGTTGGCACGGCTGTAACAATAAATGCAAACCCAACTGTCAGCACAAGCCAGACCATTGGCAACATCATAGATTCCAATGGTGTAACCTATACCATAACCGGCGCTGGAAATTTGCAGGTTGGATCTTCCGGCAATGCGAGAAGCATGACGTTTAATAACAATGGTCAGGTCACCATTAACACTGGCGGTGTTTTGGAAATTTGGGGAGACTTGATCGTCAACAATAACCTTACCCTGGATGTCAACGGCACGTTAAAAGTTCATGGAAATGTGACCATGGTGAATAACGCATCCATTTCTGTTTCGGGCGGAGGAAATGTGTCGGTGGGTGGAAACTTGACCGGCGGACAAAATACGACTATTGGAGTGAGCGGATCGGGTAGCATTTTAAATGTTACTGGCTCACTGAACTTAGGTGGCGGCACTTCGTCCATCACCAATAGTGGAGGGACGATTACTGCAGGAAGTTGCAGTTGCTCTGGTTGCGGCTCTGGCAGCGGATGCAGTGGAAACGTGGTGTTGCCTGTAACACTGCTTTATTTCAAAGCTGTCGCAGAATCTCAAGAAATCAAACTCAACTGGTCAACTGCCTCCGAACTCAACTTTGACTACTTCTCGTTGCAACAGTCAAGCGATGGAACTTCGTTTCATGAAATTACACAGGTGAAAGGCCACGGTACTACCAATGAAATGCACAACTATTCGTACGTCGATAAAGATCCGACGATCGGGCGCTCATTCTATCGACTTACATCAGTCGATTTTGACAACTATCAAGAAATCTTCAATGTAGTTTCAATCGACTATCAAGGCGAGAAAAAATTTGTTATAGTCCCTAACCCCTCAGAAGGATCGTCACTAAAACTGAATGTCAATTTTGTCAACGACAGCAACGCTCAGGTGATTATTTACGATAACCTAGGATCGGTAGTAGCCACCTACCAACTCAACGGGTCAAATTCAATCAGCATTGATAATACGCTGAAAAGCGGTGTGTATTTGGCGAGGTATTCTTCACTCGCGTTCACCAAGACAGAGCGATTTGTCGTAAAGTAAACTTTATAAGAACTCTCCGCCGTTGGATTTGGCTTTAAGGTCGTTCACAAACCTTCGGAACAGATCTTCCTTGTCTTTTTCGCAGACGATGGTCACGTTTCCAAATGTGCCAACGAGATAACCATTCAGCCCCTGCGCTACAATCAATTTACCTTTTTCGCCGCGAATGATCGAATTGCGCATATCGTAAAGCATGGCATCCGCAGCGACAGAATTGTTGTTGCCGTCTTTCGGAGACAGGTCGTGCAGTGAAGCCCATGACCCGAGATCACTCCAGGCAAAATTGCTTGGCCACACGTAAACATTATCCGCCTTTTCCATGATCCCATAGTCAACAGAAATGTTTTTCACTTGTGCATAGGCCGATCGGATCGCTGCCTTCTCTTCCTCCGTTGAAATCTTGTCAGAGATATCATCGAAGATCTCGTTCATTTCAGGGAGGTATTTTTTGTAGGCATCCAAAAAGGCTTGAACCCCACCGATGAACAGGCCTGCGTTCCACACAAAATCTCCACTGTCCAGGAATTTTTTGGCCAGCGATAGCTCTGGTTTTTCTGTAAACGTCTTTACTTTTTTCAAGAGGCTTTTGCCATCTATGAACTGGATGTAACCGTAGCCCGTTTCAGGTCTTGTAGGTTTAATTCCGAGCGTGATCAGCTTGTCTTGCGATTTCGCTTGCTCGCCAACTTTGCCAATGGTTTGTTGAAAATCATTTTCATTTAAGATCAAGTGATCGGTCGGGCTCACCACAATCAGCGCCTGCGGATTTAGCTTGTTGATTTTGTGGCATGCATAGGCAATGCACGCGGCCGTATTTTTGCGCATCGGCTCAGCGAGTATTTGCGAAGCGTTGAGTTCAGGCAACTGCTCTCTCGTGATATTAAAATGTTCTTCGTGGGTGATCACAAAAATATTTTCTGCCGGCGCCAAGGGCAGAAATCTTTCATAGGTGGAACGCAGCAACGATTTGCCCGTCCCCATGACATCCAAGAATTGCTTTGGCTGAGAATTGCGACTATATGGCCAAAAGCGCGTGCCAACACCGCCTGCCATCAAGGCCACATAAAGATTTTTGTTCATCTAAATTTTCCGATAGGAAAACGCGAAGTTAAAAAAGTAATTGAAGTTACAAGTTTCGGAGAATTTTTGCGCGATCATCTCGTTTCTAGACCATTCGGCAGAAATCACTTATTTCTTACAACGTTCGGGGGTTAATAGACGTTTTTTTATTATCTTCATTGCCCTGAAAAATAGGTGGTTAGGTAGTCAATTTGGTACGAGAAAATTTTATTGTAAGGATTATGTTGGTGGCAGAAGAGAAAGATGAATTGAAGGGAAAACTCAAGGAAATATTTGGTTACGACAATTTTCGTGGGAATCAGGAAGCAGTAATCAAAAACTTGTTGGGGGGTCGCAATACCTTTGTGATCATGCCGACAGGTGCGGGCAAGTCACTTTGCTACCAGTTGCCCGCCATGGTCAACGACGGACTTGCCATTGTTATCTCTCCGCTGATTGCCTTGATGAAAAATCAGGTGGACCAGCTCAACGCGTATGGGATTAACGCACGCTTTTTAAACTCTACCTTAAGTAAAGGCGAAATCACTCGACTTAGAAAAGATGCCGTCACCGGCAAAGTGAAATTGCTTTACGTGGCTCCAGAATCGCTCACTAAAGAAGAGAATATTGAGTTCTTGCAAAAGGCAAGTGTTTCTTTTGTAGCTATTGATGAAGCGCACTGTATCTCCGAGTGGGGTCACGATTTCCGCCCGGAATACCGCAAGATCAAACAGATGATTGCCCAATTGGGAGAGATGAATGTCATTGCGCTAACTGCCACCGCCACTCCCAAAGTGCAGCTCGACATCCAGAAAAATTTACAGATGGAAGAAGCAGATGTGTTTATCTCTTCTTTCAATAGAAAAAATTTGTACTACGAAGTACGACCCAAAAAAGAAACCAAGAAGCAACTCATTCGCTTCTTAAAAGAACACAAGGACAAGTCGGGTATAATTTATTGCCTTAGCCGGAAAAAAGTGGAAGAGATCGCCGAGCTTCTCAACGTAAACGGTTTCAAAGCTGCCCCTTATCATGCGGGTCTCGATCCCGATGTGCGCATGAAAAACCAAGATGATTTCTTGAATGAAGAAGTAAACATCATCGTCGCTACAATTGCTTTTGGCATGGGCATTGACAAACCCGATGTTCGTTTCGTGGTACACTATGATGTCCCTAAATCGCTCGAAGGATATTATCAGGAAACAGGCCGTGCAGGCCGTGATGGACTGGAGGGTCTATGCTTGATGTTCTACAGCCATAACGATTTAAACAAGCTCGAAAAATTCAATAAAGATAAGTCGGTGCAAGAGCGCGAAAATGCCCGCATTCTTTTGCAGGAGATGGAATTCTACGCGGAGTCACCGGTGTGCCGCAGAAAACAATTGCTTCACTATTTCGGAGAAGAATATCAAGGCAAAAATTGTGGCATGTGCGATAACTGCACTAACCCACGCGAACGATTTGAAGGCTCAGCATTTGTAAAAATCGCACTCGAAGCCGTAAAACAAACGAACGAGCGATTTGGCCTCGCGCACTTGGTCAACGTGATCCGGGGTGTGGAAGACGAATATGTAAAAAGCTATGCCCACTTCGACTTGCCGATTTATGGAAAGGGCGACACTGAAGATGCCGACTTCTGGAAATCCGTCATCCGCCAGGCATTGATTTATCAATACCTTGAAAAGGACATTGACAATATCGGTGTCTTAAAAATTACGCAGAAAGGGTTGGCTTTTCTCAAGAAACCGCATGAGATAGAACTCGCGAAAGATCACGACTTCACCACCGATATCGAGGAAGAAGAATCAAGTGAACGCACCCCCGTCAACTCCAAGTCGTACGACGAGAAGTTGTTTGAGATGCTCAAAGTGCTTCGCAAGAAAATCGCGAAGGAGAAAGACCTTCCGCCATATGTGATTTTCCAGGATCCATCGCTTGAAGAGATGGCCACCACTTACCCGACCACCAAAGAGGAAATGGCGGGCGTGAATGGCGTTGGGATGGGCAAGGTCAATAAGTTTGGAAAGGAATTTCTGGAACTCATAGAAAAATACGTCGACGACAATGACATTGAGACGGCCGCCGATGTGGTGGTAAAGTCGTCGGTCAACAAATCGAAAATCAAGATCTTTATCATTCAACAGATCGACCGTAAAGTGGATCTGGAAGAGATCGCGGAGAGCAAGGCGCTCAGTTTCGATGAACTTCTCACCGAAATGGAAAACATCTGCTACAGCGGCACCAAGCTGAACGTAGACTACTACATCGACGATGTGCTCGATGAAGGCAAGCAAGAGGAGATCTATGATTATTTCCTCAACAGCGAAACCGATAGCATGGAAGAGGCCATGGCGGAACTCAAAGGATACAGCGAGGAAGATGTTCGGCTGATGCGGGTCAAGTTTTTGAGCGAATACGCCAACTAAACCCACCTGAAAAAGGACTTGAAAGGCCTGCCCACGTGACCGGCTTTTTTCTCTTGATTCAAGTGAGGAAAGTAAGGCCAAAAATTTCCCCAAAGATTTTTTTGGCTACCAATAATTTCTACTTTTGCAGTCGCATAAAAAACGACCTCCCCCAACAGTGATGAGAAAGCCCTCTTTAACAGCAATTACAGCCATTTTAACCATGTTTTTTGTTGCTGCCGTTGGCTTTTCGACCTGGGCCCAACACGGAGAAAATCATAACGACAGTACTAGTGTTCAAAACAGCATAGACGCCACGTCTGTGGACGGGCATAAAGCGGAGGGGAAGTTTAACCCAAATGAGACAATCATCAACCACGTGAAAGATGACCACCAGTGGCACTTCACCGATCATCTGGTATTGTCGCTTCCGATCATCGTATACTCGTCGGAGAAGGGACTGGATGTATTTTCGTCCTCACATTTCTATGAAGGTCATCACAGGGTAGAATACAATGGCTATAAACTCGATGGACAGAATATTCTTTTGACCTCGTCGGGGAAAAAAGTCTTGGATTTGTCGATCACCAAAAACGTGACGATGCTACTCATCAACGCTGCTATTCTGTTACTTGTTTTCTTCTCCGTAGCAAAATCATACAAATCCAATTCCGGCCAGGCGCCTAAGGGATTACAGGCGTTCATCGAGCCCGTGGTGATTTTCGTGCGTGATGACATTGCTAAGCCAAATATTGGCAAGCATTACGAAAAATATTTGCCTTACATTTTAACCCTGTTCTTCTTTATCCTTTTTGGAAATTTACTCGGCCTGCTTCCGGGTTCAGGGAACCTTACTGGAAATATTGCGGTGACGCTCACGTTGGCGATATTGACATTCGTGATTACTAACTTCAGTGGGAATGCTTCGTATTGGAAACACATTTTCTGGACTCCTGGAGTTCCCCTTCCACTACGTATCATCATTTTACCCGTTGAGATCATAGGTATATTCACAAAGCCGTTTGCGTTGACCATTCGTTTGTTTGTGGCGATCACCGCGGGGCACATTGTGATTTTGAGTTTGATCTGCCTTGGGTTTATTTTCCATAGCTACTATGTGGGCATTGGAGCTTCCTTGGTGGTGATGATTATTAACTTGATCGAATTGTTGGTGGCAGGTATTCAAGCGTATGTGTTTGCGTTATTCACGTCGCTTTACATAGGTATGGCCACTGCAGAAGACGATCACCATTAAATTTTTTTGTTTCACTTAACCAATTAATTCTATGTTGTTTTCATTACTTCTCGACATGAGCTACGCTATCATGGGCGCTGGCATTGGCGCTGGTCTCGCTGCCATTGGCGCGGGTATCGGTGTAGGCCGCATTGGTGGTTCTGCTATGGAAGCGATGGCGCGTCAGCCAGAAGCTTCGGGCAAGATCCAAGGTGCAATGCTTGTAATTGCGGCTCTTGTTGAGGTTGCGGCTTTGTTCGCACTGGTAATTTGCCTCTTGATTTCATTAGGCTAATCATTAAAAGAACTTGCTTTGACGATGGGTCTGGCGAGTTCTTTTTTACTCCACGCCACCAAGCCCAATGGCAGTGGCAAATTTGAAACAACAGAATTACGGTTGACTAAATAACACCCTATGGATTTACTAACCCCCGGCACAGGACTCATTATATGGCAATTCTTTGTCTTCCTCGGCCTATTCTTTATCCTCGCCAAGTTTGCTTGGAAGCCAATTCTAGGTGGTTTGAAAGAACGTGAGGAGTCGATTCAACAGGCGTTGGATTCGGCAGAGAAAGCGAAAAATGAAATGGCTTCGCTGAAATCCGACAACGAAAAATTGTTGAAGGAAGCTCGTGAAGAACGCGACCGGATTTTGCGCGATGCCCGCACCGCAAGCAACCAAATCCAAGAGGAAGCCCAAACCATCGCCAAGAAAACAGCAGATAAAATTATTGCTGATGCCAAAGCGATCATCAATACCGAGAAACAGGCGGCACTTAACGATATAAAAGCTCAAGTGGCCATGTTCTCTTTGGAGATTGCTGAAAAGCTAATCAAGAAAAATCTTTCTGACGATAAGTCACAGAAGGAACTGACAGAAACTTTAATCAAAGACCTCAAGCTCAATTAACGATGGCGGATTCACGAGTAGCTTCGAGGTACGTAAAATCATTGCTTTCGTTGGCAGAGGAGCAGAAGGCGGTAGACGCTGTGCATAATGATATGCAATTGTTTGACAAAGTCTGTCTTGAGAATCGCGCGTTTGCCAACATGTTGAAAAGCCCCATTATCAAACACGATAAAAAGAAAGAAATCCTTGAGGCGATATTCAAAGGCAAAGTGCATAAACTCACCCTGGCGATCCTTGAAATGCTGACTGAAAAAAATCGAGAGCCATTGCTGCCCGCCATCGCTCACGAATTTCATAATGCATACAACGAGTACAAGGGAATCGAAAGAGCAACGGTAACGACAACAATTGCTGTCGATGCTAAATTGAAAGGAGAAATCGAGGCAATGGTGAAAAAGTTGAGCGCTAAGAAGCAAGTAGAACTAGTGGAGAAAATTGACAAGGATTTGATTGGCGGATTCATCCTCAATGTGGGCGATCGCCAAATTGATGCTTCAATAAAGAACAAATTGAAAGCATTGAAAGTGAAGTTCGCCGAGAACCCATTTGTAAAAGAATTTTAATAAAGACTAAACTAACGACAACGATATTATGGCAGAAATCAGACCGGAAGAAATATCAGCAATCCTTCGCGAGCAACTCTCGAAGTCAAGAACGGATGCCGAACTCGAAGAAGTGGGGACGGTGCTTACGGTGGGTGACGGTGTGGCGCGTATTTACGGGCTCACGCAAGCACAAGCAGGTGAATTGATCCAGTTTGAAAATGGCGTGAAAGCACTTGTGTTGAACTTGGAAGAAGACAACGTGGGAGCCGTACTCCTGGGAGAATCCAAAGAAATCAAGGAAGGTGATACGGTAAAACGTACACGTCAAATCGGTTCTGTTAAAGTGGGCGATGGCTTGTTGGGCCGCGTTGTAAACACCCTTGCCGAGCCGATTGACGGTAAAGGACCGATATCGGGCGAGCTTTATGAAATGCCCCTTGAGCGCAAAGCACCGGGCGTGATTTTCCGTCAGCCCGTAAACGAACCTCTCCAAACAGGCATCAAGGCGATCGATGCCATGATTCCCATCGGTAGAGGTCAGCGCGAATTGATCATCGGCGACCGCCAAACCGGAAAGACCGCGGTTGCTATTGACACGATTATCAACCAAAAAGAATTTTACGAAGCGGGTAAACCTGTCTTCTGTATCTATGTGGCCATCGGTCAAAAAGCGTCCACCGTTGCGGGTGTTGCATCTACGCTTGAAAAAGCCGGCGCAATGCCATACACTGTAATTGTTTCGGCGTCAGCAGCAGACCCAGCACCCATGCAGTTCTTTGCTCCGTTCACCGGTGCATCGATCGGAGAATTCTTCCGTGACACGGGAAGACCGGCATTAGTGATTTATGATGACTTGTCTAAGCAAGCGGTGGCCTATCGTGAAGTGTCTCTTTTGTTGAGACGACCGCCCGGTCGCGAAGCATATCCCGGTGACGTATTTTATTTGCACTCACGTTTGTTGGAGCGTGCCGCCAAGGTGATCAACAACGACGAGATCGCGAAAAAAATGAACGACCTTCCTTCAAGCATCAAGCATTTGGTAAAAGGTGGTGGTTCGCTCACGGCTCTTCCCATCATTGAAACGCAGGCAAATGATGTGTCAGCTTACATTCCTACGAATGTGATTTCGATTACTGACGGCCAGATATTCCTTGAAACCAACTTGTTCAACTCTGGTATCCGCCCTGCCATCAACGTAGGTATTTCGGTATCTCGAGTGGGTGGGTCAGCACAGATCAAGTCGATGAAGAAAGTGGCAGGCACATTGAAATTGGATCAAGCGCAATTCCGCGAATTGGAGGCATTTGCAAAATTCGGATCTGACCTTGACGCAGCAACCAAATTGACCATTGAGCGTGGCCGTAGAAATACAGAAGTATTGAAGCAGCCTCAGTACGCTCCAGTTCCTGTGGAAGAACAAGTGGCAATGATTCTTGCCTCTACTCGTGGATATACTGACCGAGTGCCTGTAAATAAGATGAAAGAATTCGAAAAGGAATTTCTCGGTTTGCTGAAGGCTCAGAATAAGCAAGTATTGGCCAACTTCCGCGTGGGCAAATTTGAAGATGCTGATGCTGATGTAGTAAAAAAAGTTGCCACTGAATTAGCTTCGAAATATTAAATAGCAATGATCAATATGCCGATATCAAATTAGCATGTTGAAAATTGAAAAATAAAATATGCCAAGTTTAAAAGAAGTAAAGAGCAGAATTACCTCGGTGGTGTCAACCCAGCAGATCACCAAAGCCATGAAAATGGTGGCGGCTGCGAAGTTGCGCAAGTCGCAGGAGAGGATCATGCAGATGCGTCCGTTTGCTCAGAAACTGAACGGCCTTCTCCAAAATTTGTCGGCCGCCGGCAGCGATGGACCAACTTGGTATAGTACAGCGCGTGAAGAGAAAAAAATACTGATTATTGCGATCAGCTCCGACCGCGGGTTGTGCGGAGGTTTTAACAGCTCAATCTTCAAGGCCGTCGTTCGATTGATTGACGAAAAGTATGCTTCACAGCACCGACAGAAAAACGTTACGATTCTTCCCATTGGTAAGAAAGCGGCAGAGTTCTTCGTCAAGAGAAATTTCCCGGTCGTAAATCACTATTCGCAGATCTTTCAGGATTTATCGTTCGACAAGGTAGCAGAGGCAGCCCAGTTCATGATGGATTCTTTCCGTAAAGGTGACTATGATAAAATTGAAATCGTATATAACGAATTCAAAAACGTAGCCACACAGATTTTGCGCACCGAACAATTCTTGCCCGTTCTTCCCCCAGCAAAAGGAAAGACGAAGACGGAGGAAATCGATTATATCTATCAACCTAATCAAGAGGAAATCATTACGGGGCTGATCCCAAAGTCTTTGAAAGTTCAATTGTTCAAATCTGTACTTGACAGTAACGCGGCTGAAAATGGTGCACGTATGACCGCCATGGACAAAGCGACTGAAAACGCTGGAGAACTTTTAAAGGATTTACGTTTGACCTATAACCGTACTCGTCAAGCGGCCATCACAAAAGAAATTCTGGAGATCGTGGCGGGTGCCGAGGCATTGAAATCAGCATAAGCAAAACATTTTGAATAAATTGAATCCCGACCGCGAAGCAGCAGTCGGGATTTTTATTTAATGAAAAAACTAATTCACCTCTACCGCCTGATAAACATCCTCAGCGTTGACGTGGCTGTGGGTGCCGTGGTGGGTGCCATGTTTTTCGCGAAAATCTTTGCAGTACAACTATTGCCGCAAGGACTGACGTGCTTAGGCCTTACCGTCTGGATTATCTACACTGCCGACCACCTGCTTGATGCTCGCAACGTAACACAAACAGCTTCAAGCGAACGACATCGATTTCATCAACGGTATTTTAGACTTTTGACAATAGCGCTCATTGCTGCGATGGGGATGGATGCCGGCCTACTTTTTTTTATTCGGAAAATGGTCTTTGTCGAAGGGTTGAGGCTAGCGGCAGCCATCTTTGTGTACCTCACCATTCAAAAGTCCCTGAAATTTTTGAAGGAAGTCGCCGGGGCCATCTTGTATACCGGAGGAGTACTCTTGATACCTTGGTCAATGAAGGCACACACGGCAACAAACCTTCAAATGATGCTCGTTGCCCAGTTCGTGTTGACCGCATTGATCAACCTTCTTTTATTCTCCTGGTTCGACAAAAAACAAGATGAACAGGATAGACATTCATCCTTTGCCACTGTTATGGGCGAACAGGTAACCAAAAGTATGCTGGTGTCGCTGTTTGTTATGCAGTCGTTGTTATCAGTTTATTTGCTGTTTGTGGCGAATGAAAAGGCCACTCTCGTCTTGATACTGATGAACGTTTTGCTGCTTCTGATTTTTGCTCAACGGAGCTTTTTTGAAATCAACGACCGCTATAGATTGTTGGGCGACGCAGTTTTTTTATTGCCATTGATTTACCTCGCAATATGAAGTCAAACGACTTCGATAACCTTGCCTTTGTTTATGACAAGCTTGCTCGCCTCGTTTTTGGAAAGAGCATCGTTCAATCACAGCAATTCTTTCTGCATAGAATTCCTGATCGTTCGCGAGTTTTGATCTTGGGTGGCGGCTCGGGATGGATCCTGGAAAAATTACTTGAAGCCAGGCCGACGGTTGAGGTCTGTTACATTGAAGCATCGCAGAACATGATCTCACTCGCCCAGGACCGCATACAAAATGATACGCGGATTCAATTTATTAATGGTACTGAAAATGAAATCCCTAATCGGGCATTTGATGTAATAATCGCCAATTTTTATTTGGATTTGTTTGAAGATCAATCGTTGAAGCCCGTTCTTCAAAAAATGAAGAGTTCGTTGGCGCCGAACGGAGAATGGCTGATTACCGATTTCGTTGATAGAACTTGGTGGCATCGGACAATGCTCAAAATCATGTATCTCTTTTTCAAAGCAACCACAAAAATAGAGGCAGGAAAATTACCTGACTGGAGCGCGGCAGTTGTTGGAATCGGAGGAATAAAAACAGATTCGAAATCTTTTTACGGAGACTTTATCGAAGCAACTGTTTTTCAGTTTTGATTTTCCTTTTCCGAAGACTCTTTCATTCCTTCGACAAATGCTCCACGACTTCGGGCTTCGTACATATCCTTTTCGCCAAGCATCACTTGAGATTTGTTTTTGCTGAGCCGGAACGAGAACGAAGCAAGCCCGCCCGTTTGTGCACAGATCGCATGAACTTTTGTGACAAACTCGGCCACAGCAAGAAGGTGGGGCATGGGCCCGAAAGGTCTCCCTTCAAAGTCCATGTCGAGACCCGCCACGATCACGCGTTTTCCTTGATTTGCAAGAGTGTTGCAGACATCAACGATGGCCTCGTCAAAAAACTGCGCTTCATCGATACCCACCACTTCGCAGTCGCCGGCGAGCAAGAGAATGTCGCTGGCAAAATTCACCGGTGTGGACCTAATCTCTCGCTCACTGTGCGACACTATGTTCTCATCGTGATAACGCTTATCTACCGACGGCTTGAAAATCTCAACCTTCTGTTTTGCAATGAGCGCACGATTAAGCCGGCGAATGAGTTCTTCGGTCTTACCCGAGAACATGCAACCGCAGATGACCTCAATCCATCCGGCCTTTTCAGACCCGCCTAATCGGGGTTCTATGAACATGGCGCAAGATAACGAGTTCAAAGTTTAAAGTTCAAGGGTTACGCTCGCCGAACAGCCTGCCTTTGGCCCTTGAAGTTCGAACTTTGAACTTCGATTGTTTATCTTTACCCCATTCGTTGTTCCGCATTATGGAAGAAAAAGTCAGCACAAAGGCAATCGATCAATACAGCAACTTATTTGCTTCCAAGCTTGCCGACCCTTTTTTTCATGAAAATGAGAAAATCAACGGCAAAGAGATACTCTCTTTTTGTGGCATAAAGCAAGTAAACTTGTTCGTCCTCAAACAACTGATGACCATGTGGAATGTGGAGAGCGAAAAATGGCGCAGCCCGTTCTTTGACTATGAATCGGCCGAGGTGCGGGAAGCGGTAGCTCAATTCAAAAATGTGTTGTCCAACAATATTTCCATTTCAAAAAAAGACTTCGTTCCCTTGTTGAAAACCGCGGTGTCCCAAACACTGTTTTTGATTTTGGCGCCCTATGATTTTTATGCCAATATCCTGGATCAAAAAAAGGGATTGGTTCGCGTAGAGGAACTGAAGAACGAAACGCGTTACCTGAAGATCAACCAAAAGCCTTTGGAGAAACTCGTCGAGAAATTGGAACTCCGAAAAGCAGACATCATTATGGGCAATGAGGCCTTTGGTATGCTCGATCATATTTTGGAAGAAGTCAATTTTACCCCGGAAGATTTTGAAGGGCACGTGGCGGCGTTTTCTCAAGTGGTCCCCCTGCAAATTGAGGGTTTGTTCGAATTGAAGGAGAGCAAGACACAAGAACAAAAACCACAACCACAACCGAAGCCGACGACCGTCGCGTCGAACAACAAAGACCAGCATGGACCGGCGATCGAAAAGAAAAGCGAATTCCGCATCAAAGACAGCCTGACGATCAATCAGAAATTCATGTTCACGAAGATGCTTTTCTCTGGCGACTTTGAAATTTTCACCGAAGCCATCGAACGACTCGACAACCTCGATTCACTCAAGCAAGTCACCAATTATATCAACGACAACTACCCCCACTGGGACAGAGAGAGCGAAGAGTTTGAGGAGTTTATGGCGGTGGTGCAGAGGAAATTTTTATAAGTTTCGAAACAAAAAACCCGGCTCATCACCGGGTTTTATTTTATCTCGAAATTTATCTTCTACGATCCACAAGCCTCGCACGCATCCGGATTATCGAGCGAGCAAGCCATGTCAGACATTTTTTGCTCGTAATCGGCAACAGCGCGCTGCTCATATTGAATGGCTTGCTGTGTCTGAGGCTGTGCAGCCACGACTTCACCAATAACTACCGCATTTTCAGTCGGCTGAGCTATAGTTGCTTTGTCAAGCGTGAACTTGATGGCATCAGCAGCAGCCGTTGAGCGCAGGTAATACATGCCTGTCTTCAATCCTTTCTTCCAAGCGTAGAAGTGCATTGAGGTAAGCTTGCCGAAATTTGGATTTGTCAGGTGGATGTTCAAGCTCTGTGATTGACAAATGAATGCTCCACGATCTGCGCTCATATCAATGATTGCTTTTTGCGAAATCTCCCAGACAGTTTTATAAATGTCTTTGATATTTTGAGGAATCTCGGCGATGTCTTGCACAGAACCATTAGCCGCAATCAACTTCTGACGCATCGTTTCACTCCAAAGTCCAGCGCTTATCAAATCTTTCATCAGGTGCTTGTTGGCAATGATGAATTCCCCTGACAATGTTCTGCGTGTATAAATGTTTGACGTGTATGGTTCGAAACACTCATTGTTGCCAAGGATCTGCGATGTAGAAGCAGTTGGCATCGGAGCAAGCAGCAAAGAATTGCGCATGCCGTTTTGTTTTACGGCGCGTTTCAGATTTTCCCAATCCCAGCGGCCGCTATCGGGTGTTACACCCCACATATCGAATTGGAAAATTCCTTTTGACGCAGGCGATCCTTTGAAGGTCTCGTAGGCTCCGAGTTCCTTTGCTAGCTCCATAGACGATTCCATGGCAGCGAAATAGATGGTTTCATGGATGTCTTTGTTCAGTCCACGTGCTTCTTCTGAATCAAAAGGCATGCGAAGCAAAATGAATGCATCAGCCAGACCTTGCACGCCAATACCAATGGGGCGGTGGCGCATGTTGCTGGTGCGTGCTTCTTCAACAGGGTAATAATTGATGTCGATTACCTTGTTGAGGTTGCGTGTCACCACCTTGGTAATCTCATATAATTTTTGATGATCGAATTTGCCTTCTTCAGTAACAAATTTGGGCAAAGCAATAGATGCAAGATTACAAACGGCAACTTCATCGGGTGAAGTGTATTCAATGATCTCCGTACACAAATTGCTCGACTTGATTGTGCCCAGGTGTTTCTGATTCGATTTTTTATTTGCAGCATCCTTGTAGAGCATGTAAGGCGTGCCTGTCTCAATTTGTGCTTCTAGGATTTCGAACCACAGATCCTGCGCCTTCACTTGTCTGCGTGCTTTTCCTTCCTTCTCGTATTTTTCATAGAGACGCTCAAACTCATCGCCATAGCAATCGGCCAAGCCCGGTGCTTCGTTAGGGCAGAAGAGCGACCACATCTCGTTGCTCTCAATGCGCTTCATGAACAGATCTGGAATCCACATCGCATAGAAAAGATCGCGTGCACGCATTTCTTCTTTGCCATGGTTTTTCTTCAGGTCAAGGAAATCAAAAACATCAGCATGCCAAGGTTCGAGATAGATCGCAAAACTTCCTTTGCGCTTACCACCACCTTGATCAACATAACGCGCGGTCATGTCGAAGTTGCGAAGCATTGGAACGATACCATTTGAAGTGCCGCCTGTCCCTTTGATGTACGAGCCCTTCGCACGGACGTTGTGTATGCTTAATCCGATACCACCTGCAGATTGAGAAATCTTGGCGGTTTGTTTCAGTGTGTCGTAAATGCCGTCGATGCTATCATCTTTCATCGTGAGCAAAAAGCAAGAAGAAAGTTGCGGCTTCGGTGTTCCCGCATTGAATAAAGTAGGAGTGGCGTGTGTGAACCACTTTTCAGAAAGCAAATTGTAAGTCTCTATAGCAGCAGGAATGTCTTCTCCATGAATTCCCACTGCAACGCGCATTAGTAAATGTTGAGGGCGCTCTACCACTTTGCCATCAATGCGCATCAAATACGATTTCTCTAATGTCTTGAAACCGAAAAAATCATAACTGAAGTCTCGATCATATAGGATTGCCTCATCCAGTTCGGCTGCATTTTCATGAATTACTTTCCAGGTTTCTTTAGAAATCAGGGGAGCATTTTGCCCAGTCTTTGGATCGACGTAGGTATACAGTCGTTTCATCGTGTTTGAAAACGACTTGCTGGTGACTTTGTGCAAGTTGCTCACCGCAATGCGTGCAGCGAGTTTTGCAAAATCAGGATGACGTGTGGTCATGGTAGCAGCAATTTCTGCCGCAAGATTATCAAGCTCTGATGTGGACACACCATCATACAGACCATTGATCACTTTCATCGCCACCTCTACCGGGTTGACAAACTTGGGATCTAAACCGTAGCAGAGCTTCTCAATGCGGGCGGTGATTTTGTCGAACTTAACGGACTCCCTGTGTCCGTCACGCTTGAGTACGAGCATTGTAAATGGGGTTGTTTAGTGAAAGTTTAAAAAATGTAATCGAATGTATTAAAAATCTTCGTTCAATGAAAACTTTGGTGCACTTTCTTTTTCAGTGCTCTTCATCACACCTGCCTTCTGATATTCCGCCACACGTTTTTCGAAAAAGTTCGTTTTTCCACGCAACGAAATCATCTCCATGAAGTCAAAAGGATTGGTGGCCGCGTACACTTTCTGTCCAACTAATTCATTGATCAATCGATCAGCAACAAACTCAATGTACTGACACATGTGAACGGCGTTCATGCCAATTAAATTCACAGGCAGAGCGTCAGTGACAAATTCTTTTTCTATTTCGACGGCATCTTTGATGATTTCGATCACTCGCTCTGTCGTCAGTTTATTGACAACATGCTTCGTGTAAAGATGGCAAGCGAAATCACAGTGCAATCCTTCATCGCGCGAGATCAATTCGTTGGAAAATGTGAGACCGGGCATGAGCCCGCGTTTCTTCAACCAGAAGATGGAACAAAACGAACCTGAAAAGAAAATCCCTTCCACGGCAGCAAATGCAACCAAACGTTCTTGAAAACTTCCTTGATCAATCCAGCGAAGAGCCCAATCCGCTTTTTTCTTAACGCAAGGCATCGTCTCAATGGCGTGAAAGAGTTTGTCTTTCTCTTTTGTGTCTTTAACGTACGTGTCTATTAATAGAGAATACGTCTCGGAGTGAATGTTTTCAATAGCAATTTGAAACCCGTAAAAGAATTTGGCTTCGGTGTATTGAACTTCTGAAACGAAATGCTCGGCCAGATTTTCGTTGACAATGCCATCACTGGCGGCAAAAAAAGCTAACACGTGAGTAATGAAGTGCCGTTCGCCATCGTTCAAGTTGACCCAGTCTTTCAAATCGTGGCTGAGATCTATTTCTTCCGCAGTCCAAAAGCTGGCCTCGGCTTGTTTGTAGTATTTCCAAACGTCGTGATGACGGATGGGGAAAAGGACAAAGCGGTCTTTGTTTTCGATCAGGATGGGTTCTAAGTGTGATTCGCTCATGGATGATGTTTTTAGAATATTATTTGCCAAAACTGAGTCATGGCCAAAGATTTTTAGGTTAGGGTATGTGTCGAAATTTTAGAGAGGAGTCTTCTCCAAAATACAGCGAACAATATTCCAAAACCCTCGACTAAATTCAAAGAGACGGAAATCGACAAACGGTGCCGTAACGAGTTATCAACACAGATGCTTTTCAGAAAAACAGTTCACTGTCATTCACTTATGAAATGGATCAGAAGTGCACGATGAGAAGAAAAATTTTTTAAGTTTTTTTCGCGGAAAAATTTCACTGGAAAACAAATTTTGCAGTGGTGTTGGTCAGGGTTGAGCCAAGCACGAGGGACTGAAAAATTACTTTGGTGAAACTGTTAGGATCAATCATCGAATTTAAGTCAGAAATTGGCTATTCATGCCCTTTTTCTGGTTTTCCGGCATTCTTGCTTGTTTTTCAAGGTGTTTGCTCTATCTTTGCACTCCATTTTTAAAAACAGAACTATGTACGCTATTGTGGATATTGCAGGTCAGCAGCTTAAAGTAGCCAAAGACCAATACGTCTATGCCCCCAAAATGGACGGCGAAGCAGGAGCCAAAGTAAGCTTCGACAAAGTACTTTTAGTCGACAACGGTAGTTCAGTCGAGGTTGGCTCACCTATAGTAAAGGGAGTAAAGGTGTCGGGAAAGATCCTGGAACATGTGAAAGGAGACAAGTTGATCGTCTTCAAAAAGAAAAGACGTAAGGGATATGCCGTGAAAAACGGCCACCGTCAACAGTTTACCAAGGTGCAAATTGAAAGCATTGGATAAACAGGGGATATCGGAGCATATACAGTTAATATAGAGTAACGGAAAAGGAACAACGCATAACGAATTAAGCCATGGCACATAAGAAAGGTGAAGGTAAAGTAAAGAACGGCCGCGAGTCAGAAAGCAAACGATTAGGAATAAAGGTTTTTGGCGGACAGAAAGTGGTTGCCGGAAACATCATTGTTCGTCAACGTGGAACCAAGCATCACCCGGGCAGGAACGTGGGCATCGGTAAGGATCATACCCTTTTTGCCCTTACCAACGGTGTTGTCACATTCAAGAAAGGAAGAGCAGACAAGTCTTTTGTATCAGTGGTTGCTGAAGCATAAGGTAAAAGACAATAATAATATTGTACCGAAGCGCGGGGGAGACCTCGCGCTTTTTTATTGCCCCGTTGGTCGGGGTATTTTGGTCTTTTGCCTGTGACGGCATCAACCAGAAGGCCCCCAGAAGGCCCCCAGATTTAGGGGGTCAAAAACTAAATACAGAATAATATTTGGTTGGGAATGTGATGAACGGCAGCCTTAAAAAGCCCTAAAAAAAATGACAGAATTTTGTTTTTGATAAATTCCAATTAATTTTCCGGTCTAAAATTTTTAACCTAAACCTAAATCTATGAAGAAGTTTTTACTAATGTGCTTCTCATTCGGGTTTGCTCTCAGTGTCTGGGCGCAAGATCGAGTAGTGACGGGTAGGGTCACGTCCGCTGAAGATGGAACGGCCCTGCCTGGTGTGAATGTGGTGGTCAAAGGAACGACCAACGGTACAGTATCTGATACCGATGGGAAATACAGCCTTTCAGTGCCCGCTTCTGGGAATGTAACAATCGCGTTTTCTTTTATCGGTTTAAAAACAACTGAAGTAGCTGTCGGTGACAGGTCAGTTGTTGATGTACAACTCGGTGTTGACATTACCCAACTCTCAGAAGTGGTTGTTACAGGATTGAACATCCAGAGGGAGTCCAAAACCCTCGGTTACTCGGTAGCCACAGTGAAAAACGAAGTAATCAACCAAGCTAGAGTGACCAACCTAGGTGCTGCGTTGAGCGGCAAGGTGTCAGGTTTGCAGATCAACCAAACCAGCAACAGTGTTAGCGGTGGTGATGTTAGGATCGTGTTAAGAGGTAACCGGTCTTTCCTGGGTAACAACCAAGCCTTGGTTGTATTGGATGGTGTGCAGGTGGATAATACCTACCTCAACTCCATCAACCCTAACGACGTAGACAACGTAACAGTGTTGAAAGGAGCGAATGCAGCGGCCCTTTACGGTTCGCAAGCTTCAAACGGTGTGTTGGTTATTACCACAAAATCAGGTGGTAACAAAAAAGGAGGGGCGCCTGAAGTCACTTTCAGCAACACCACTCAGTTAAACACGGTTTCATACATTCCTAAGTTGCAGACCCGTTTCGGTATGAACGGTGGTGAAGGCCCTGGATCTGACTCTTTCAATGTGAACCCTAACTATCCCTACGGATATTATATCCCTTATGAAAACCAGAACTACGGTCCTGAATTCAACGGGCAGTTGGTTCAATTGGGAAGACCTCTTCAAGATGGACGAGTGCAAATGATTACGTATGAAAATCGCTACAATGACCACTTGAAGTTTTGGAACACGGGTGTAAACCAACAGAATGACCTTTCATTTTCTGCAGGTACTGAAAACAGCCACTATTATATATCCGTACAGGATGTAAAGAACAACGGTATTGTTCCTAAAGATCAATATCGTAGAGATGTGTTCCGTTTCAACGGAGATACGAAATATGGCATTTTCAAAACCTCTTACAAAGTAGCTTACACCGTTACCAGCCAAAACGTTTATAACAACTGGCTCGGTAATACCGACAAGGACTTGTACTGGAGCTGGATGAACGTAGGTATGAACGTTCCGCTGACCCAATACAAGGATTGGAAAAACAATATCTGGGCTAGCCCTACCGGCTGGTACGATGACTTTTACGAAAACCCGTATTTCGTTATCGACCAGAACAGACGCAACATGAACAGACAAGATTTCTTAGGAAACTTGGAATTGTCTGTGCAAGCCACCAAGTGGTTGTTGCTTACTGCACGTGGTGGTCTCACGAACTATATCCAGCATGACAGCTATCAGGTTGCCCCAAAGGTGTATGACCTTACGTTGGCTAACCCCAACAAATACAATGCAGCATCTACCAAGTCGACCAACGGTATCGTTCCAGGAGCTACTGGCGATTACTATAACACAGATAGACGCGTGAATGCTGACTTCATGGCCAACATTTCGCATTCATTTAATCAGGATTTGTCAGTGACTGCAGTGTTAGGTTTCAACATTTTCGATGACTACTATACTTCGAACAACGTTTATTCTACTGCACTTGCTTACTCAGATCCTCAGATCTACAACGTAGCTTATCGTTCTGGAATTTTGCAAGGAGCTTCTAGTACTTCAAGATACAGAAGAGAGTCAGTATATGCTGACGCTGCGATCAACTGGAGATTTTTGACTTTGCACGGTGACTGGCGTAACGACTGGGTTTCTTTGCTTTCGCCAAATAACTGGTCATTCAGCTATCCTGAAGTTGACCTTGCTTTCCGCTTTACGGATGCAATCCCGGCGCTCAAAGAAAACCGATTCATCAACTTCGGTAAAATCACAGCTTCTTATGGAAAGACAGGTAACGTGAACGTTAACCCATATGCACTCAAAACTCCTATCAACGCTGGTACTCCTTTCAGTGTACCGGTGATGTATTTGGGAGGTGGCGTTGTATCACCTTCACTGATGCCTGAGTTCACATTGTCTAGAGAAGTAGGTATTGAGTTGGGTCTTTGGGAAGAAAGAATCAACATGAAGGCCAACTATTATCAAACCAATACAACCAACCAGACCGTTCCTTTCCAGGTTTCAAACACCACAGGATACTCGTCTGCTTTGGTGAACGTGGGCGAAATGCTTAACAAAGGTTTGGAGTTTGACCTGTCTGTGACGCCTGTTAAGTCGGCTTCGGGATTTGCTTGGACGATTGGAGGTAACTTCACGGACATTATCACCAATGCACCTGTGTCTATCTACCAAGATGCAAACGGCAACGTAACGAATCGCATCCAGGTACTTGACAACAGTCAGAACGGTACCAACTCTTATGCTGCAGTAGGTTCTAATTACCCTAGCCTTTTCACATTCGATTGGGCGAGAGTACAAAGCGGACCGCAAGCAGGAAGAGTAATTGTTGACCCTGTGACCGGTTTGCCATCAAGAAATCCTAACATCGTCAACATGGGACAAACGAACCCTAAATACCGCTTGGGCTTGACTACCAACTTGAGCTGGAAAGGAATTTCGTTGAGCGCATTGTTTGACTACCGTGCAGGTAACGTGATCTATAACCAGTTCGGTCAGAACATCGAATTCGGTGGTATCGGATACAAATCTGCTGAGGCGGGCCGTCAACGCTTTGTGTACCCTAACTCAGCAGTGCTGAATTCGGACGGTACTTATAGCGCCAACACCAATGTTACTGTACAAGAAGGTAACTACTCCTTCTGGCAAAGCACTTTCAATACAGTAGGTTCAGTTTACGTTACTTCAGCGGCTTTCTGGAAATTGAGAGAGCTCAGCTTATCGTATCAAATCCCTAGCTCTATTGTGAGCAAGGCAAAACTCAAGGCTGCCCGAGTGAGCATTGTGGGTAGAAATTTGTTCATGTGGAGACCTAAATCCAACCAGTGGACTGACCCTGAGTTCAGCAATGATACGAGTAATGGATCTGGTACTGTTGGTAATGGCATTTTGCCTCCAGTGCGTACTTACGGAGCCAACGTGACCCTTACGTTTTAATTCTAAATCTAATTTGAGATGAAAAGGAAAATTATATACACATTAATGGCTTTCACGCTCATGATTTTCAGCGCGTGCAAGAGTTATTTGGATATTAATACGAATCCGAATCAGTTAACTGTAACCAACCCAGACTTTGTGTTGTCGGGGGCGTTGGTCACAACGGTTCAAAATACGGTGAACTATGTCAATCCTTTTGCTTCGCAGTGGGGTGGATATTTAGCTGCTTCTGGAGGATATTCTCCATCTGGAGACTATGTGCGTTATTACAACAATCCTGCTTCGTACGGTAATAATGTTTTCAACACAGCCTATAGCAACATGGCAAACTACAATTATGTCGAGAAGAACTCGACAAATCAAAATTATGCGGCAGTTTGCGAGATAATGAAGGCGTATGTGTTCGCTCAGATGGTAGACATCTTCGGTGATGTTCCCTATTCGCAAGCGTTGACTGGTTTTACTTATCTGTATCCGCTGTATGATAACCAGCAGACCATTTATAAGAAGCTTGCCAATAAGCTTGATTCAGCAGTACTGTTGATCCAGAACACTACCAGTCCTGCAGTGAGCTCAACGGCTGATGTGATGTTCAAAGGAGACATGACCAAATGGGCAAAACTGGCCAACACGCTACACCTCCGTCTTTTGATTAGACAATCAGAAGTAGCAGACGCGGCTTACATCTCAAGCGAGATCAGCAAGATCACGTCGAATGGTATGGGCTTTTTGGCCGCAGGACAAGATGCTATGGTGCAACCTGGCTATCAGGTAGCTAATGGATTGCAGAATCCAAACTGGAACGCCTACGGAGCAAGCATTACGGGGATCGACAATGATTACTTCAGAATTTCCGCATTTGGCGTTCAGATGTTACAGAGCCTTTCGGATCCACGCATTGATTATATCTGCCTTAAAGTGGGCGGCGATAATTTTGGCAAACCTGGTGTGGTTGCTGTCGGCGGCCCGTACGCTGGTGTTGATTTTGGTAGTCCGGCTTCTACATTAACAAACTCAAACAATACAAGCTCTATTGGCCCAGGTATAAACGCGTCTGGCACTCAAGCTCAAATGTTTTTGTCGGCCTCGCAGAGCCTGTTCTTGCAGGCTGAGGCCATGTTGAGAGGTTGGATATCGGGCGACCCTGCGGCTACCTATAACACTGCCATCAGTGAGTCATTCAGAGTATTGGGCGTGCCTGCATCTAAACCAGCCAGTGCTTATTTCAATGGCGTAGCAGCGTGGCCTAATTCTGACCTTCAAAGTAACCTTAACTCGCTCATCAAGCAAAAGTGGATCGCAAACTATGTAGTGGATTGCTTGGAAGCGTGGAGCGATTTCAGAAGGACAGGATATCCTGCCGTTCCAAAGTCGAAGGATCCCTCTATTACAGCCAGTACTCCCTACCCTGTCAGATTGTTGTATCCTCAGTCGGAATATAACAACAATCCTAACAGTGTTGCGAAAGCAATGGATAACAATGGTGGTGCCTTTACTAGTGTATTCGGTCCAAGAATTTTCTGGGATCCAAATTAATTTTTCAAGCTTAAAAATATCTTAGTATGAGAAACATAAATATTAGATATAAAGTCGCTTCACTCCTGATAGTACTACTGATGGGAGTAACGACCTCTTGCCTTAAGGACGACGGCAGAGTAGATTTTGCGAACGTTGGCTATGTGATCGAAATGCTGGATGCAAGAGCGATCGGTCAATCGACCTCTTTGAACGCCACTGGCCAGGATATGCTCGTGGACGTGCGCATCAACCAAACTGGACCGGATGCAACCACGCACGACATCACGGTTACGGTTGGTCTTAGCGCGGCCGCGGTGGATACCTATAACAAGGACAATTCACATGTACCTGGAACCATGGTGGATCCTAGCTGGGTAGATTTCCCTACAACGGTGACCATCAAGGCAGGATTGGATGACAATGGCAATAAGAACCGCGTCGCAGTGGTTCCCTTGACTATCCATACGGGTTTGATACCTCAAGGTAATTACGTTGTTCCATTGCAAATCATATCCACATCTCCAGAAACAACGATCAGCGGCAACTACGGTGCGGCCCTGTTCAACTTTTACCATAACATCTACGATGGTGTTTACACCATGGGAGGTCAAATGGATAGGTATGATGCAACGGGAGCACCTCTCGGTGATAATTTGAGCGGTCCTATGAAAGCTGGTGTCACAACACCCATAATTACGGTGGGTGCCAACACATCCACTTTTGTAATGCACTGGGCCGACGGTTCCAATGTGGGTGGTGTAGGCAACACGGCCACACCCCAAATCACGGTGGACGGAAGTAACAACGTGACACTTCAGATCACTGACGGTGGTGCTGTTCCACAAAATTGGGGAGGTATAGCAGGCAAGCTGAATTATTATGATCCGGCTGTGAAGAAGTTCTATATTAATTACAAATGGGCTGCCGATGCTCCCTCGCCAACAGCTACGACCAGAGGAATGGAGTATGTATTGACTTACCTTAAGTCTAGATAATTATTGATTAACCCTTATTTGAATATACTATGGTTAAAAAAATATATAGTTTCTTGATCATGCTCACTTTTTTTGTGGCATGCAAGGATGACCAAGTGGGTATTATTACCTATACGCGCAAGATCGACATGCTCAGCTCGTCTATCAGCGCGTCCAACCTAGATGCGGCCTACCTTTACTCCATTGATGGAGGAACAACCTGGGTAGCTTTCCCTAGTTTGAAAAACGGACAGAAGTATCAGGCGAAGGTGGTGTACAACCCTGATCCTGGTGATTTCACTTTCCCAGACGAAGGGTCAATTGAAGTTGTATCCGTCGGTTGCTATACAATTGATTGGTCAACTTCAGATCCTGCACCTGTCAGTGTGGACGCCGCAACCGGCATAGCCACTTTTGCGGTGGGAGGAAAGAACCAGGTTATCGCGAAGGTGACAGATACAGCGCCTTTTTCCGTAGATCAACTTGCCGGGACTTATGCTGTAGTTAACGATGATTGGGTGGACTTCCAGGTGGGCAGCCATTTGACAGTGACTAAGATCGATGCTACGCATTTCAAGATCGAGGAATATCCTGCGACAGATGTTAACCATGCGCCGTTGGTTATGACAGTTGCAGGCGGTAATGCCAGTACAGGGTCAGCCCTTACCACTAAACTGACAATTGCTTCTCAAAATACAGGATATTATTCCGCTTACGGACCAGGAACCGATGTTACTTGTAAAGGAACGGGTACAGCATCTTCGTGTGCCGGTAATATCGATTTAGTGATCGACTTCAACGTGAAAACTTATGGCGATCAAGGAAATTTTGGATTGTCCTTGAAGAAAATCTAATCTGGATTTCTTAAAAAAAAGGCTACCTCCACAGGGTAGCCTTTTTTGTTTAATAGAAATTCTATACTCCGTAGTAATGAGTTATGACTCGACGTACGTTCATGTAATTTTTGTTCGAGGCAATAAAGTTTTTTTGTTTATTTGAGCACTATGAAAAGAAATAAAATTTTTGTTGGCGCAGTGATGATTCTAGTGATGATCGGCCCTAGGGTTTTTTCACAAGATGTTTTCAGAATCGGAGGCTCAGGCGATTACCTGCGGCCGAAGGGAGTCTCAAGTTCGAAGGTGCAAGAGATATATGCGGATACAGCATGGATGCAGTCCAGCATAACTCTTGAAAAAAGCGAGAAAGCGGAAAGTGCGTTGGCTCGCTATGAACTAAGGTCAAATCAAATTGAGATTAGAACAAGTAGAGGGATAAGTGTGTTGGATGCAAGGATCGTCAAGTCGTATTCGACGGTTGATAAAATGGGTAGAGCACATGAATTTATCAACGGAAAAGAGTTTACCGTGGGCGGTGTTCCTCTCAAAGGATTGATTGAGGTCTTGAGTACCGGAAAGGTGCCGCTGTACAAGAAGCACGGATTTTACATTAAAGCACCCGATTATAATGTCTCGCTATCCGTAGGTAATCCGAATGAGCAGGTGTTTCCGCAGAACGAATTATACTATGCCGTGGATAAAACTTTGGTCAAAGTGCCATCTAAGAAAAAGAAATTGCTGGAAGTGTTTGGAGACAAATCGACACAGGTTTCGAGTTACGTCGATCAAAACAAGTTAAGTGTCTCGAAAGAAAATGGTGTGACCTTGTTATTCAATTATTATAACTCTCTGTAAAGGGAACGACGTCACTCCTTTTTAAAAAAGAGGATGCTTTAAAAGAGCATCCTCTTTTTTTTTGACCAAGCTGATGCGAACCAATTTTTTTCCATGACGTGCCCACTTTCCGCAAGTTCCTGGCGTACACGTTTGCGCCCTTCTTTTCTAGGGTATGCTGAAGGCAAATTCCTGACAAATCGGGAAAAAGTTCACCCAAAAAGGGCCGGCCTGACGTACGACCGTTAACCATTCGATAACAAAAATCTACCATTCGTACAGTTTTTATGACTATTTGAGTAACTTCAAGAACCTAATTTAAAACCTATACCTATGAAGAAGTTTCTACTTATGTGCTTCTCATTTGGCTTCGCGCTCAGTGTCTGGGCGCAAGACCGAGTGGTGACAGGTCGGGTGACTTCCAATGATGATGGAAGTCCCCTGCCTGGCGTAAACGTTATCCTGAAGGGGTCTACAACTGGTACAGTGACCGACTCTGAAGGAAAGTATTCCCTGCCTGTTCCTGCAGGCGGCGGAAGTTTGGTTTTCTCTTTTATCGGACTCAAAACGCAGGAGATTCTCATCGGCGAACGAGCCGTTGTTGACGTGCAACTCGGGCTAGATATCACACAACTTTCTGAAGTGGTGGTGACAGGTTCGGGTGTTGCGACGGAAAAGAAAAGACTGGGGATAGCGGTGGAATCCGTGACCTCTGACAAGCTTCCCGCCACACCTAGTTCGTCGATCGATCAAGCGTTGATCGGTAAAATAGCGGGTGCGCAAATTTCTTCGATCAGCGGTAATCCCGGCGACCCCGTCAACATTTTGCTGCGTGGTATCAACACAGTGCAAGGTGGTACTAAGCCAATGATATTGGTCGACGGTGCCCAAGTAGCTGCTACCGACATCAACTCACTTGATCTTACAAACATTGATCGTGTGGAGGTCGTGCAAGGAGCTGCATCCGCATCTATCTACGGTGCGCAAGGGGCCAATGGGGTGATCCAGATTTTCACGAAACGTGGAAAGAAGGGAAAGATGGCTGTCAACTTTTCAACCAGCTATTCCGAAAACACTTTCCTAAATGTTGGAAATGTGCACAAGCCACGCCTGCACCCTTATCTAACAGATGGCAACAATAATATAGTCGACAATAATGGGAATATATTGGACTACACTGCGGTAGGTGGTATCGAAGGGCTTTCCTACGAATATGGCGGAGGTGGTAACGGAGGTCTTGGTGATCAGACGGCCTATCAAATGCCAAGAGGGGATGCTGCCGGCGCAACACGCTATGGTATCCAGGACATCAGGAATACGTCGAGCCACCCATACAATGCTAACCTGAAATATTATGATCACTTCAGCCAAGTATTCAAGACAGGGACGACCACAAACAACAATATCAATTTCTCCGGTGGATCGGACAAGAGTGACTTTGCCGTATCTCTCGCCAACAACCATACCGTCAGCCCGGTCATGAAAAATGGTGCCATCGACAGGACGAATGTGACAGTCAACGTTGGCTTCGAATTGTTCAAAGGCTTTAGAGTACGTTCCATTACGCAAGGAATTTATACCAAGAATGATCTTCATCCTGGCTTGGGTGCTGCTGGATACTACGATTATGGTCGCGGAAATTCGTTGGGAGATGTTGGTCGTGTATATGGTTTCTTGAATACGTCTCCGTTCTTCGACTTGACACGCAAGGATGCCGATGGAAATTATCCTTTCTATCAGGTCGCAGATTTTGTGAGTATCAACTCGAGCAACCCATACTATAACCTTCAATATGCTCACAGCATTGATAACAAGATCGACCTTCTGCAGAATTTTGATGTCGACTATACCATCAACAAGTTTTTTGAACTGAGCGCGAAATACGGAATCAACTACAGAACAGAGAATGCGAAATGGACGTATTTGAATCAGTCACAAAACAGCAACTCGGTGTATTACGATCCTAACTACACGGGCATCTTTGCCGGCGACAATACGGGCGAGTTGATAAACTGGCAGTATCAAAACACTTTCCAGAATTTTCTCGCCAACGGCTATTTCCGCACTGACCTGAAAGATGATTTTGATTCTAGCCTTCCTCTTTCTTTGAGCACTCAGATCGGGTTTGACTATCGCAAAAAAGAATACCGAGAGTATGACACTTATGGTACAAGTCTGCCGCTGGTGCCTCCAATCAACATGGTCACCACCAAGACGCAAGGCGTCGCCAGTGATTATAGGGAACCATTTATTACGTATGGTTACCTGATCAATCAGAAAATCAACTATAGCGACAAGGGTGGTATCACCGCAGGCTTCAGGAGTGACTGGTCATCGGCTTTCGGTGGAGGTTCTACGCCGTTCACATTCCCACATGCCGACGCACACATTTTGCCATCGGCATTCTGGAAAGAATCGAATATAAGCAACATCCTGCCTTACGTAAAACTAAGAGCGGCGTATGGAGAGGCAGGTATTCAGCCGGGCCCGTTTGATCGTTTCCCCGTGATAAATGCCGGCGGATTAAGTACTACCAACTCCATCTATACCTATCAAACAACTTCTAGGAATGCCAACCTCAAAGTGGAAGTATCTAAGGAGTTTGAAGCCGGAACAGATTTCACGATCAATGGAACCGGTGGATCTTGGTTTAGCACCATCAACGGTAATTTCACCTATTGGAACAGGAAAAGTGAAAACGTGATTTACACCACATCGGCAGCTCTTTCTAGTGGTGCCACGGGCTCACTGAACAACGCCATTGGAATGGAATCAAACGGGGTGCAGTTTTCATTGAATTTCCCGGTTTACAACAGTGGAGATTTGAAATGGGACTTCACCACCAACTGGGGGCATCAGGTATCAAAAATCACGAGCATCGCTGGAGGTTCAGACATCATCCTAACTTCCAACGCCGGCAGCACTTCTTTGGTGTTGACTCCAGGAGCGATCATCGGCCAAGTGTATGGATCGAAAGCAATGACC
>DATJJP010000105.1:0-7978 GCA_035492075.1 Cyclobacteriaceae bacterium
TCGCGCACCATGGACAAACCCGTGCAGAAAATCATTCATGAAGTTCAAAAGATCGGATCGGAGAATTTGCACCTCAGGTTATACACTCCCGAGCAAAATGACTTGTTGCGCAAGCTCACCGTCACATTCAACGATATGCTCAACCGATTGGAGACTTCATTTAATACGCAGAACAATTTCGTCAGTAATGCATCCCATGAACTCAATACACCACTTACGTCAATCATAGCCGAGGCAGACTTGGCCTTATCTAGAGAAAGGCAGCCTCATGAATACAAACATTCGCTGCAGAAAATAATGGAGGAAGCCGAAAAACTGAGCAAGAAGACGAAAGCATTGTTGTTTCTTGCCCAGACGGGCTTTGACGGCAAGTCGCAGAAGTTTGAAAAAGTGCGCATCGACCAATTGGTTCTTGATGTAAGGGAAACGATACAAAAACTAAATGCTGAATTTAAGGTTAGCATTGATTTTAACATGCTCCCCGAAAACCCGGAGATGCTAAAGGTGCAAGGGAATCAACAATTGCTTCATCTGGCGCTTTCAAATATTATCGTCAATGCCTGTAAATATTCCGACAGCCGACTTGTTTACGTGTCCTTGGGCGCCTCCGACAAAGAGGTTTTTATTGTCATAAATGATTCGGGCATTGGCATACCTGAAAAGGAATTGCAATACATCTATGACCCTTATTTCAGAGCATCCAACACGACGAACTACGAAGGATATGGTATAGGCTTACCCTTGAGTAGAAATATTGTGCGGCTGCACAAAGGGAGCTTGCACGTAAATTCTATTTTGAACCATGGCACCACTGTTCAGATAAATCTGCCTATCGGAAATTATAAGATCTAATCCCGTTTTTATCTTTCACAATTACTTTAAGGCACTTCTAATTCCATTGTAAAGCCCCTCTAATCTCTCGTTGGTTTTTTTGTACAAAACCAATGACAGATGAAAACGATAAAGAAAATCCTTGTTCCAAATGATTTCTCAGTAAAGTCCCTTTTGCTTTTGAGAAACGCAATAGAATCAAGTACTCACCAACGACTTCACGTTGTCTTGTTGCATGGGATTTTACTGAGCGATTCGATTACTGAATTGCTGTTTTTTAGAAAGGAAAAATACATGGAAGAATTATGCACAAAAGATTTTGAAGACGCATGCGAGTTATTGAAAAATAAATTTCAGTCGAGGATCGTTTCCCTTCGCTTAGACATCATCACTTCCCGGGATCGGAATTATTTTCAGCATTACCTCGAGGCAAATGAAATAGACGAAGTGTACCTGCCTCAGAACTTTGAATTGGAATTTTTCGGAAAAAGAAGTTTCGATATAGTTCCGCTACTAAGGACGTGCACGATTACCCCCATCCCGGTAAGATTATTTGTGCGCTCGGAAATTGACCTTACGCCGGCCGGCCGGATTCCACCTTTTTTTCGACCTGGCTTTTAAAAAGTGGAGATGAAATGGATCGTGGGAGTTTCCGTGACGATTGCGATGGCACTTCTACTCGGCATGGGGGTTATCGCGAATACTAAGAGTGCCGAAGAATTATTGATCGGAAGTTGGGAAGAAGTGTCGTGGAAATATGAAAAATACGGACAGCGTACGCCACCAGATGCACAATGGCATGAACTCAGTGAAAACCTCATCGTGCACCAAGCGGAAACGTGGAACTTTGAAGACGGTAACAAATTCGTGATTTCACCTCGAAAGACGAACGAGAATGCAGCGACAAGCAGCTGGCACATCAAGGGGCGAGGGAATATTCTTGAACTGAAAGAAGGGAATGCGATCGAACACTATCAAATAGAAAATGTAACGCAGGATAGTTTCACTCTCTTTTTCAGTTTCGATTTACAGGTGAAGGGTATTGTGAGAATAACTTTTAGAAGAGTAAAGTAATTGAGAGATGTTAAGCAGGTACAGTAGTTTCCGCACTTTTTCGGATAACGCCAAATTGGGTGCACTCACTTCTTTTTCCGCAGGTATGGTAAACGTGATTTCAGTTATTGTATTCTTTGCGTTCACCGGAAACATAACCGGGCACTTTGCTATTTTGTCGCAGGAGATCGCCAAGGGCAATTGGCATCAGGCTTCCGTTACGCTACTTTGGATCGGCCTGTTCTTCATTGGCAATTTCATCTCTGGACTTTCGATCATTCACGCAAGCCAAAAGACGGGAAGGTATTTTGCACACGCGATGCCGATATTGTTGGAGATTGCTTGCTTGATAGCCACGGGATTTTATCTCAGCCATTATTATATGGACACGTTGCTGGAAACCGAGGTGCTCGTTGGAGTAATGCTTTTTGCGATGGGGTTGCAAAATGGCCTGACCGCCAGTGTCTCAAATTTTGCGGTGAAGACCACGCACTTGACAGGGCTCACTACGGATCTGGGCGTCCTACTTTCCATGTTGATTAAAAAGGAGTATAGGAAAGACAACAGGTTGGTACAGCGCGCGCAACTGCTGTTCGTCATCCTGGTTGCCTATGTGATTGGCGGAATATTGGCGGGACTATTGCATTACTGGATTCAATACAATGTCTTTCATGTGGTCTCGGCCGTCTTGTGCATAGTGGTTTTGTACGATGCCTACCAACTTGGTGTAGTCAAGTTGTTAATTCTGCGAAGGCCCGTCATTCGAAAGTACATTAGTGTGGATCCGGTGCAGACGGCAAGCAAAGTGAAAAAGACTTTTAAAGTCACGATTCGGTCAAAGGCCTCCAAAAGTAACGCCCAGATGACGTAGACTTTGCCGGCTCCGATCCATTTTCGTCTTTCAAAATCATTGATTCGAGACTTCGAGCCTGTATCCCTTTCCATAGACATTGATAATCTGGATCGAAGGATCGCTCTTTAGTTTTTTTCGAAGTTTTGAAACAAACACGTCCAAACTTCTGGCCGTGAAAACCCCGTCGTCTTCCCAAACTTCTTTCAGCAGGCGGTCGCGCTCGATGAGTTGATTTTGTTGAGCGGCAAAAATCTCGAGCAGTTTGGATTCCTTGTCAGACAATTCAATTACTTGATCCTCGATTTTTAGCAACCTCTTCTCTTTGAGCAGCAAAAAATTTCCGAGTTGCACAGCGTTGCCTTTTTCATTGGAAGGGGTCGGTTTTTTCCGCCACACGTATCCGTAACCGACGAAAGCAATCAGGGAAACAAACATGGCGGCCAAGCCAAAGCGATACATTCCTGTATTTGGTTCTTCACTCAGTCCGAAATCGGTAAAAGCGATTTGAATGGAATAGCAACCCTTCGGCTGAGTTCTGCCCATGCACGCAATGACGTTTTTAGAAGGATTGATTTCAAACCCGTACACCATCTGTTTTGAGTGGCAAGTAAAAACGCTGACGATATAGTTAATCGGCAAATTGCTCGCAATGAGATTTTGCCGAACGATTTTGACCAGAGAATCCGGTTTAAATGAAAACTGACTTTGAAAATCAAGTTGAAAGATTCCGGCGCTCAATTGTTTGACGGGCAATATCCGTGATGAGGAATCACCGGCTTGAAGTAATAACAGATGTCCTACTTTCCGGATCACTAGCTCGGCCCGTTTCTCTAGAAAGTCATCTTTTTGCGATGTGGGACTCAGGGCAGACGCAAAAACCAAAACCGATCCGAAGGCCAACAGGCCGATTATTAAATGCCTTTTCTTCATAAAGGGAAAATTAGGGAGTTTCATTTTGCAATCGATGAATTTACAGTCTCATTAACACTTTTTTACAATCTATTTTCGATTCGCAGCTATTGTTGGCGATAGGTTTACCGTACGATGCCAAAACTAAAAACATCTACGCATGATACGACTAGCCATTTTACTGATCCTTGTTTTTTGCATTTCGTGCAAAAGGCAAAGCAAAACTGAACTATCAAAAAGCGATTCCAAAGAAGCAGCCGCTTCCTACAGCCCCGTTCGCCTGGGAGCGCATGAAAAATACACAATCGATGAGAAGCAAAGTGTTATTGTCTGGAAGGGCTCAATGGTGTTAGCCACAAAAGGGGGACACACAGGATATATCTCCGTATCCAATGGCGAACTGCTGATCGAAAACAGTCGGCTCGTGGGCGGCGTAGTTCAAGTCGACATGAATACCATCACAGACGAAAGACATGACACTGAAAATGAACTTGTGCGACACTTAAAATCGCCCGATTTCTTTGATGCGAAGATATTTCCAATCACCACCTTCCAAATTACAAAAGTGGCGCCTGCCGATGGCGGAAATATGACTGTGACGGGCGACCTGACGATAAAGGGCATCACACATGCCGTTGCTTTTCCCGCCAGAATGGACATTAAGAACGGAGTTGCTAATGCGAAGGGCAAATTGACCATTGACCGCACCCAATGGGATGTCCGCTATAACTCGGGAAAATTCTTCCTCAATTTAGCGGATGAAGCTATTTCGGATTCCATTGAATTCGACGTGCAGATTGTGGCAAAGAAAAATGGGTGAAGAAGATATCAACTGGGCGGAAGAAAAAGTGAACATTAAAGAAATAGCATTGCCGCCTTCATCATATTAGCAACAGACTTATGAGACTTTTGACTTTTATCACGTTAATGACGATTTGCCTAACTGCAATAGGACAGGCCTCCCCGACAAAAAAAGAAAGATGGGCTCGAGTTGATAGCCTTTTCACAAAAGACGGCGAAAAGCAAAAGGGACAGACCAATTATCCTTATGCGCATATAGACACTGAATTTAAGTATAGTAGTTCTACCGGAAAGGGCGTCATAATACAAAACAGTGTCCCAAGAGCTGGTGGCGACGCTGACGAAAAATGCAGGTACACCGACTCCACTGGAAGAAAATACAGATATGCCGTATTCTGGACTCGTGTTATTAATGAAACTACCACTCCGTTAGAACTAGCAATTAATTTTCCGGCAATTCTCCCGCCGCCTTATGCCCACGTAAAATTATTTGTGCCTGCGGATACAATGACAATTGACAAAGAATCATTGTACAACTATGGTGTAACAGGTTTAAAATCTTATTTAGATACTGACTTTACTAAAACCAGTTTAAAAAAAACTATTGCTCCTAAAGGGGAGTGTCTTTTCCATATTGTACTGCTCTCTCCATTATACCATGAAGGGGGTACGTTACGAACCAGGTTCATCTTAAAGGAGCAAGACCTTTTTTATAGGATTAGCATACTCCCCAGCTTTGATCCTGTATTAATTTCTTGTGGAAAGATTGATTTTAAAAAATAAGAACAACGAAAAAAAAGTAGACCAACCCGTTTTGATAACCTTCCAATCCATATGAAAATAGTTTATGCTTTGTTCCTGACGTTTATTTTTTGTGCCTCTGGCAAAGGGCAAAATAAAACTGAAAACAAGAATGCCTCTCCCTACGGACCCAGCGTTATTACCCGCAACGTCATACAGGACAGAAAAGGCAACCTCTGGCTGGCTACATGGGATGGCGTTTTTCGATACGACGCAAAAGGGTTTACCAATTTTACCGGCGGGGTAAGTACGGCACGCTTCTTTTCTCTTTTAGAAGATAGCAAAGGCAACTTGTGGTTCGGTTCCATTGGTTCGGGTGTCTATCGCTACGACGGGATATTCTTTCAGAATTTTACAACCACGGAAGGCCTTTATAATAACGAGGTCGGCTGTATGTATGAAGATAAGAAAGGCATTATCTGGTTTGGGGTAAATGGAGGAGCGAGCCGTTATGATGGGAAATCATTTCGAAATTTTATGATTGAAGGAGATTCTATCGTTGAAGATAAAACGCGAACAAAATCCTTCCCCAACATGCAGCGGCCGCCAATGGAAGTCACTTCTATTATTGAAGACAGAGCAGGCAAATATTGGTTGAGTACAAGGGGCAACACGTTCGTCTATGATGGAAAAAAATTTAGAGTTATAGCACGTGACGGCAAGCCTTTTAAAAATGTGAGATGCATGATAGAGGATAGAAAAGGGAACATCTGGCTGGCTGGCAACGATGGCCTCTGGCGCTATGATGGTAACACGTTTACGAATATCACTTACAATTTTGTTGGGTATGTATACGAAGACAGAAATGGAAACATTTGGACCAGCTCAACGGGAAACATGACCGCGCTGAATTGGGTACTGTCGCGCTATGATGAAAAATCGTTAGCGAATATATATGTGACGATACCTAAAATTGTAGAGCCAAACGCGGGAGGGCTTTTCGGAATTTTAGAAGATGCCCAAGGATATATTTGGGTTGGCAGCATCATGGGCGTGTATCGTTATGATGGAAACACCGTTATAGATTTTAAGGCTCCACCGTTGAACAAAAAATAAGCAAGCAAAGATTCGGCTATCGCGTATGGCTAAAAAAAAATCGGACTACAGGTGAGCAACAAAGCACCGAAGATTTATCTCTCTTTTACTTCCCAACGAACCATCCGTTAGGCCCAACCGACCATCGGTTGGCTTTACCAAGGCTCGGTTGGCGTTATCCGAGCGTCGGTTGGTCTCATCCAGGCATTCGTCGGCCTTGCGCGAGCATCCGTTGGTCTCAACGCGCCGATGGTCGGCTCAACCAAGGGTCCGTTGGTCTCCACCGATCATCGGTTGGCATTATCCGAGCTTCCGTTGGCGTTATCCAACCATCCGTTGGCCTCAACAGATGGCCGGTGCAGACAAAAAACCCTTAAAAAAACGCTGAAAACCGTCCCACGTTCGGGATATGTGTGCTCGGTTTCGCACAATGGACCTAAACACTATATTAGATACAAGCAAGAAAAGCTGCTTGGCCAGTGGCACGATCATTGGCACCAATTCCAAAAAAACCTAACCTATGCTATCCCTTACCAACATCGCCCTTATTCTATTATTGACTTGCCTTAGCCCCAACTTGCTTGCCCAGAAAAAGAAAATCCTGATGGACGTGGGGCATGGCCAGAAATTCTACAGCGACCCTGCCGACAAGATCTCGACCGAATTGGTACCTACCCAGCGACTTGAATACATGACGGGCGAGCTCGCCAAAAACGCGGCGGCCCACAACGCAGAGATCATTTATTTGAAAACGCCGATTACCGCCGAAGCTTTGTCCAAAGCAAATGCGCTTTTCATTCATGTTCCTTCCATGAAATATTCTGCCGACGAATGCAAAGCCATCCGTGAGTATGTGCAAAAGGGAGGCGCATTATTTATTGCCATCGAAGAAGACTACTGGACAAAGATGGACCAAGTAAACCCAAACGATATCGTGTCCTCTTTCGGCATCAAATTTTCGGCGGACAATCCCGATAAGACGGTGGGAGGCCACGCCATCGAAGGTGCCATTGCCAAACAGAAATATTCGATCCCTTTCCACGGCGCCCGCACAGTAGAAGGAGGCACATCATTCGCGGTAAGTAACGGCCCGCAGGGAACTTCCTTCGCAGTCTTTACTGAGCCAAAAGGCGGCGGCAGAATCATCGCGATGGGTGAGGCCATGGTATCGCTTTACATGACGACGTGGCAAGAGGTTACGAACTATCAGTGCGCACCTTTTATGCAAGATGTGGTTGGGTGGCTTTTGAAGTAGTTGCTGCCTCTGATCGGCGACAACACCGACAACAAGCAAGTCGCGGCCTTTTGATCGGTGGCAACACCGACCAAAGGCAAGTCAGGTCGGAAGACCTGACGGGCACTTTAAAAATGGTGAGAATGGCCACGACCTTTAGGTCGGGGATCAAAATAGCCAAGTAAGATCGTGTCGACCGCGGGTTTTCAACGAAGAACGATTTTATCCGACACGTAGATTTACGCGTTGTTCAAAACGCGTTTGCAGTAGCGCCGGGACAAGACCAACAAATGACGAGTGGCTTTTGAAGTAGTTGCTGCCTCTGATCGGTGACAACACCGACCAAAGGCAAGTCAGGTCGGAAGACCTGACGGGCACTTTAGGTCGGAAAACCTGACGGGCACTTTAGGTCGGAAAACCTGACGGGCACTTTAGGTCGGAAAACCTGACGGGCACTTTAG
>DATJJP010000106.1:0-66387 GCA_035492075.1 Cyclobacteriaceae bacterium
TTACCCAAAATTTGTTGGACTACTTGCTCCCGCAAAGACCGGCTGATCGGAATGCGCGCGTGCTCCAAGATAATTTCGTCTTTTTCTATTGCCTTCACATGAGGTATTGAAATCAAGAAAGACTTATGCACTTTGAGAAACTGATCTTTGGGCAGTTGATTTTCAATGCTTGTAAGCGTGATGTAACTAATCAGTTTTCTGTCGCCGACGTGAATGATGGCGTAGTTCTGCATCGCTTCAACATGCGAAACATCTTGGAAGAAGACCTTTTCAAACTTACGGTCACAACGCACAAAGAAATAATCGACCACCGGTGCCGTGCTATTTTCTGCGCGGCTCTTCAACAGCGAAAACTCCAACGCCTTTTGAGACGCTTTTAGAAACCGTTCAAAGGTGATAGGCTTTACTAGGTAATCAATTACATCGAGTGTATAGCCTTCCAGTGCATAATTGGAATAGGCCGTTGTGAAGATGGTGAGTGGCGGATGTTTTAAAGATTTGAGAAACTCGATTCCACTTACTTTCGGCATGTGAATGTCTAAATAGATAAGGTCAATCTTTTGTTCGTTCAAATACAAGGAAGCCTTAAGGGCGTTCTCACAGGCGGCCACGCATTGCAGAAAGTCTATTTCGCGTACATGTTCCTCAAGGCCTTTGCGGGCGAGAGGTTCATCATCGATAATGAGGCATTGTAGTTTCATTGGTTAGAGATTTTACTCGCCCGCGTCACCATGAATGAAAAGGCTAAGGCGAATTTCATAACTATCACTCCTATCTTCAATTATTAATTCGTGACGATTTCTATACAAGAGCTCCAATCTACGCTTCACATTCTTCAATCCTATGCCTTGGTGATCAGGGGCCGCCGTATTGCTCTCCTTGGTGTTGAATACAGAAAGTTTCACGGCATCTTCATGCCTGGCAATGTTTATCCTGATTTCATTTTTATCCGCGTGATGGGATATATGCTTAAAAGCATTTTCAATGAAGGGAATGAACAACAACGGCGAAATCATAAATCCTTTCATTTTTTCTCCTACAGCAAACGAGATTGAGTAGTTCTCATCTTTGCGCATCCGTTGCAGGGAAACGTAATTTTGCAAATACATTATCTCCTTTTCGATGGCAATTTCCTTCCCATTGCATTCATACAATTGATACCGAAGCATTTCTGAAAATGCCGACAAAGACTCACGTGCGGGTGTATTCTGTTTATCAATTTGAAAATAAATGGTGTTGATGGAGTTGAACACAAAGTGGGGATTGATTTGGGCTTTTAAGTACTCTAATTCAGAACTCAGTTTGTCAACTTCCATTTGGCGAATAAGTTCCCGTTGAAAGTACCACTCCTTACTTAACTGAAGGGCGACGAAGAAGGTCAGGTAAAACAAACCGATCGAAAAGTTATAATAGCTGTTGTGAAAGAATGATCTCTTACTTTCGTCATTCATTACAAATCCGTGCAGGTAAACATCGTGGATGTTTTTAAGCAACATATAAACCGCGAGGGAGGTAATTGCAAAAAAGAAATAAGCTGCGATTTTCTTTTGCTGCGCATAACGAGGAATGAGGACGAGCCAATTGAAATAGACCAACGCCGCTACCAGCACATTCCGCACAACAATTTCAAGAGCGAATTGCTCAAGTCCAGCTTCTTTGATCAACTCCAATCGGGTGTATACCAAGAACCCAACTGTAGCAGTCCAAAATAGGATATGATCGAGTTTGTATCGCCAAAAGTGGTTCATGCAATTAAGTTAGGTGTTTCCAACACACTACGGCGGTTCCTATGAAAGCTTTTCGTCATGGGATTGATGCACTTTGTCAGGAAAACTTGCGGCCGCCAGCGGACTTTATGGGTATCGTTGATAGTGACTGTCTTGCGTCAAGCTCCGGCCCATAGCCGGTGGCTAGGGACTAATGACTCAGATCAATTTATGTTATCTAAAAGTTGAAGAATTCACTAACATTGCATTTTTTAATTGCGAACCACGCCTCTGGCTTTTAATTTTTACCTCTCATGAGCATCACCATCATCCTGATCGGCATTACGGTAGCGATCAGTTTCTATTCATTCAATAGGATTGACCTACTGAAGCGGCTTATGCTGAATCCCTACCTTATAAAAACGCAAGGTCAATACTACCGTTTTATTACTTCGGGGTTTATCCACAAGGATCATTCGCATTTGCTCTGGAACATGTTCTCCTTTTACTTCTTCGGCACGGCGGTGGAGCTCTATTTTGACTCGTTGTTTGGGGACGTCGGCGTATACTATTATATCTTCTTATATCTGTCTGCGATTGTCATCTCCGACCTCCCCACGTATTACAAGCACCAAAACAATCCCGGCCACAATGCGCTGGGCGCTTCGGGTGGTGTGGGCTCATTGATTTTTGTTTTTATCCTGCTGGAACCTCTGCAGTCTATTTGTATTTATTTTGCGTTGTGTATGCCCGGGTTTCTGTTCGGTATCGGATACATGGCTTACGAATATTATCAGGGAAAGAAAGGTAATGACAATATCAGCCACGATGCACATCTATATGGAGCCGCGTATGGCTTACTGTTCTGCATTGCCTTCTACCCTTCCTCGCTCCTGTCGTTTTATCAACAAGTGAGTCATTGGATTGAGACGACGCTCTGATCGGGGAGCGTATCGAAGTATCCACATCGGTCCCTAGTCACGCTCGCACACACTCCACTGTTGCTGTCCTTTCTGATTGCGCTGCAATGCGTGACAAGCTTGCGCATTTCATTGCGAGCGAGCAGGGTGTATATCAAATGTTGATGTTCGCCATTTATTTTGTGCGAGCAGTCACCTATCATCGCCCGCTGACTTTATAATGCAAACGCATTCGCTACTTTCCTACAAAAGAAGCCTCTTTCACGTCACGGGAGTTTCCGCCGACGAATACTTTAAAATCACCAGGTTCATAAATGTACTCCAGCTTTTCATTATAAAAGCGAAGGTCATCCGAAGAGATCGTAAATGAAATTTCCCTTGCTTCACCGGGTTTCAAAACGATTTGTTGAAATCCTTTGAGCTCTTTCACCGGCCGTACCACCGATCCTACCAAATCTCTGACATAGAGTTGCACGGTTTCCTTGCCCTCATATTTGCCCGCGTTTGTGACAACAACATTTATTTTCAACGACTGGCCTTGTCGAAGAACTCCATCCGCAGGCACAAGATTTATGTTGCCGTAATTGAAATTGGTATAACTCAATCCATAGCCAAAGGGGAATGCAGCGCTGTTAGGCATGTCGATATATCCCGACCGGTAGAAGGTCTCATTTTCATTGGGCGCCGGTCGGCCGGTGCTGAAATAATTGTAGTACAGAGGAATTTGCCCTTCCGATTTTGGAAATGTCATGGGCAGTTTCCCTGATGGATTATAGTCGCCAAACAAGACATCTCCTATTGCATTGCCTGCTTGTGTACCTAACCACCACGAATATAGCACCGCCGAAACATTTTCCTCGACCGAATTAAATATCAGAGGGCGGCCGGCATTGATCAGAGCAATCACCGGCTTACCCGTTGCCTTTATTGCTTTGACCAGTTCTTCCTGAACACCGGGCAAACGAATGTGGGCCCTGCTTTTAGCTTCGCCACTCCAGTCGCTGGCTTCGCCTATACTTACAATCACCACATCCGCTTGACGGGCCATCTTGACAGCTTCGGCAAAACCCGATCTCGAAGAATCTGTAACCCCGCAACCTTTCGCATACAACAATTTCGAGTTGGCGTTCATATGATTTTTGATTCCCTGGAATTGCGTTACGATCCTTGTCGAGTCATCCGGCCATTGATACGACCAGAATCCGAGGTTGTCGCGTACTGCTTTCACAAAAGGCCCAATCACTGCGATCGTTTTTGTCTGCTTTGATAGGGGCAGCAATTGATTTTCGTTTTTTAGCAGCACAATGCTTTTCTTGGCCATATCACGCGCCGCTTTCAGGTGATCTTCATTGTTCCATTGTTGTTGCTCTCGTTGTTTATTCGAGAACTTAAATGGATCATCGAACAGGCCCATTTCAAATTTCTTTGTCAAAATCCGTTTTACTGCCTCATCAATCACTGATACTTTTACTTTTCCATCGCTTACCAGTTTAGAAAGGTGCTTGATGTAACTCCGGCTTTCCATGTCCATGTCACATCCCGCGTTTATTGCCGAAAGGGAGGCTTCATAATTGTCGGCTACATAGCCATGTTGGATCATCTCACCAACCGATCCCCAGTCGCTGACCACAAATCCTTTAAAGTTCCATTTGCCTTTTAAGATGTCACGCTGTAAATATTTATTACCGCTCGCGGGTATTCCATTGAGATCGTTGAACGAGTTCATAAACGTAGCCACTCCTGCGTCGGCGCATGCTTTAAAGGGAGGCAGGTAGGTTTCCCATAGTTGACGATCGCTCATATCGACGGAATTATAATCGCGGCCACCAACCGCGGCACCGTACGCGGCAAAATGCTTTGCGCAGGCCATTACCGCGTTTGTGTTTCCAAAACCATTTCCTTGAAATCCTTTTACTCTCGCTTTGGCGATCAGTGCGCCGAGATACGTGTCTTCACCAGCACCTTCCATTACTCGTCCCCACCGAGGATCACGGGCAATGTCCACCATCGGGGCGAAGGTCCAATGAATGCCTGCGGCGGCAGCTTCTGTGGCAGCAATCCTGGCGCTCCTTTCCATCGCATCCAAATCCCAACTGGCAGCTTCACCTAGCGGGATCGGAAAAATCGTACGGTATCCATGAATAACATCCTGACCAAAAAGCAGCGGGATCTTCAACCTGGATTGCAGTGCGAGTTCTTGTAGCGTCTTCGTGTGATCAACGCCTACCACATTGATCATCGATCCCAGCATTCCTTTCTTGATCTGGTTTTGCTTATCTCCATCTTTCGTGATCGGGCCTGTGGCTTCCCAGTCACCGTTGTATTGATTCAGTTGGCCGATTTTCTCGTCGAGCGTCATCAGGCGAAGTAACGAATCAACCTTACGAGAAACGGATTCCTGTTGAGCGAAGAGTTGCGTAGCGGATAATCCAAATAAAAAACAGAGTCGAATTGAAATTCTCACGTGGATGATAGTTTGATGTAAAAAAGGAATTATTTGTGTAATAGCAAACAAGTTTCAAAATCCCGTCATCGTTTAAACCCTCTATTTCTCTTTCTTTATTCTTCCTCCTGCATACGTTCGCTTCAATAGCTGTTTGCCGTCTTCATCATAGAGCCGCCACACGCCATCGCGCTTGTCGCGTTTGAACTGGCCGGTCATCTTCACCTTGCCATTCGGGTGGTATTCTTTGTAGGAGCCGTCTTTAAATCCGCCCTTCAAGCCCACTTTGAAATGCGTAGTGCTGTCGGCAAAAAAACCTTCATAAAATTTCGCATTTACATTCTTTACATAGATATAGGGAAGTTCCATTGGATCAGCATTGGATGGTTTTACTTCGCTCTTCTCAAGTTCTTTATCTGTAGGCGATGCTGAAGTGGTGTCTTTTTCAAGGCTCCCTTCTGTCACACTGACCGTGTCGGCATTAACTAGTTGCGTTCCTTCGGGTACCACAAATTTTTCAAGGAACAATGTCTTGAATCCGTTTTGATCGGGTACGAGTTGAAAGCCGGCGTGACGAAAGCATACAATATAATCCTTGTTGGTATCCATCGAGGTCCTAGTAGGCAGGTCGACCAGCATTTTCATGGAATTGAAGAAAACGGGTGTATTGACATAGATCAGCGCAGCGCATTCATTGTCAAACTCACTGTGAAAAGAACGGAAATCATCGTCGCGGGCCAGCGTGTGTTTCTCGAGATAGTCGTCAATCATACTCTCCAACGTTTGCGGGTGTGCGCTAAAAACAACGAAGTTGCCAATCACGGTGTAGTAAGGTTTGTCGTAGCGGGCAAAAAATTTTCCGAGCATTACTTTAAAAAGGCCCTTGACCCCCAGATAGCGGATCGAATACCCTTTGTAGTCGACGGTCTTGAATTTGACGGGAGTTTTCCTCCTCACCATCTTTTCTATACGGCTCATGTTGCTGAGTGCTTTCTCAATGTTGTCTGCCTTCAACAATACCGCCGTTTCATTGTCTAGCCCCTCGCCTGCCGATCGCATTTCCAATAGAGCGACTTCGTCGCCAATCCAGCTAATTACATTCTCTTGAAGACTGATATCGAGATAGGATTCAATTTGTTTCAAGTTTGCCTTGTAGGTCGCATACTCCTTCACATCCTTCTGCAAATTGTTCTCAAAGTTCTTGAAGAACTCGCCAAAACTGCTAAACCCCATGCCCACGAAAAAGGCGGTTCGTTGAGGAGCTACTTCTAGAAAGGTCGATGCCCCTTTTCCGCTGGAGGCCAATGTCTTCACGTACGATTCGATCGAATCGTTAATGAACGTCTGACCTTTAGCGCGGATCAGGTCTTCTTCCATGGTGAAGTCCATGGTTGAAGTGCGGAGCGCTTGCGAGAGCCTAGTTACATATTCATTTTTGCCTTCGGAGTAGCAAGTCATGAACTGCGGCAGCATCCGGTAATTGATGTACAATTTGAGTTTGTCTGTTTTCTCAGGCTCGTCATCTACTGCGAAGAAAAGTTCCTTCGAAGATTTGTGATCTGTTCCTTGCAAGTCAAGTGCTTTTGTCAATAAGCTTTTGGAGAAAGAGGCCATCAAGTAGCTGCCCGGCATACTCAAATACACCAATGATTTACTCTTCGTGTTATAAAGTCGAAAGACGTCTTCTTCTTTGTATTTCTGCTTTGTCACGGAATATCCCGAGGAGCCAAAGGTAGTTAGGTACTCATTTAGGAATTTGATGCCCGATGCATTTTGGAGGTCAAGCAGAAAAAGAAAATCATATTTCTTCGGGCTCGTCATATGGGCAGAGGCAATCACAGTGGTAGAGCCCACCAAGTTCACGAGCAGGTCATTTCCTTTTACGAGGCCAGTAAGGTGTTCGGCCGCTGCAGTGAGGGACGCGAAGTAGGCGTTCCTTTGCAAGTGTTGCCACGTACTGGATTCGCTCACCTCCTTCCACATTTTCACGGGATGGTTGGTGGCCACACAGTAAATGGCATCCCCTGGAATGAGGCTAAATGCGTCGCCCGAGATTCCTTTGGCGGCATACCACTTCCATGCAACCCAACCGACGCTACCAACGATGACGAGAGGAATAGTCCATTTCAGAAATCTGCGCATGGATAACAATTTTCATTGACAAATTAAAAAGAAACGCTGCCGCGTCAAAAGGCGTAGACGTAGAGTGCGCTTTCTGTAGATAAGTGAGTTTCCTTGCGGACGGACGTAACTTTCACTGTAATCCCTGCATCTCATTCCAGTCCATGAAAAAAGAGCATCGTCCTCCATCTGCGCAAAGCAAACCGAGAGAACGATGCCATTTAATTGAGGTATGTAGCCTGACGCATGTAGCTCGAAACTCATAGCCGGAAGCTAGCAGCCAGAAGCTAAATCTACTCCACCTCCTTCACCAACCCTAACTGCAACAAAGTAGTCAGTCCATCATCGAGACCAATTTCTTCCGTGACTTTCCCATCCACTACTTTGAAAACCGTCGTTCCCGTAAAGCGCATCTTGCGACCGGTGGCAGCAGGCAATTTTCCTACGGGCCAGTCGCCGAATGCGGTGCCAGTGTGAGTACCACCACCGATCCATCGAGCGATGACATAGTCGCCGTCCGCTAGCAAAGGGTAAGCTCCCTCAAATGCTAAATCGGGAAAAGCATCGCGAAACTTCTTCATGAAATCTTTGATGTCGGCATGACCCTTTCGCGGTTTGTGCAGTGAATACTGCAGCATCATATCCGGCGCGGCAAGTTCATCAATGATTGACGGGTTATAGTTCGCCGACCAAAAACCAGTGAGCCATTTGACGACGATTTCCTTGTTCTTTTCCTCTAAGGCCTTTCCCTTGTCTTGAGCGATAGAACTCAAGGCTGCTACAATTGTTCCTCCCAACAAAAGGAGCGTTCTTCCAATGCGGTTGTCTTTTGCTTTCATATGTGTTTTTTTTTAACGACGCAAAAATGGTGTTGCAGCAGCTGCAACAAAACCCGAATCTTGCTGACTTCAACCTGCGGCCCGCCAACCTCTTTACGAAAGAATTGCATCGCTAGGTGGAGATCATATTTGTGATAGCTTCCTTTTTAGTGACACTAGGTTGTACGTGGTTTCATGGATTCGGGCCCATGCACGGTGTTCATTTCCTTAAATCTCACTGTTCACTTTTATACACTTGCCGAAACTTCTATTGCTATTCCAGTACATTTTGAGCCATCGGCAACCGTGGGTCGGTTTTTGGTGTCATGGTGCAAAACTTAAACCCACATGATCTACCATTACCTCAAGACCGCCTTACGTAGCTTGATTCGCCATCGATTCTTTTCCTTTATTAATGTCTTTGGTCTCGCCGTGGCCATGTCGATCTGTATGGCGATAATTCTGCTAGTGGCCGACCAGTTGAGTTATGACCGTTACAACACCACCGCAGATCGCATCTATCGAGTCACTACTATTGATGTGGATGAGAAAGGAAACGTAATGCAATACAACAGCACCAATTCGGGCAGTTCAATGCCGTTCGCGCAAGAACTAGAACGTTATGCTGGCATCGAAAAGGCTGTGCGGCTGCGCAGGGGGTTTGGCAACAATTGGGATGGGTTTGAAAATCAAAATGTGAATATTCCCTTGGCGGGCTTTTTCGCCGACGCAGATGTGCTTGACTTCTTTCAGTACGAACTGCAACATGGCGATGGAGCAACCGCTCTAAAACAGCCGTTCTCGGTGGTGCTCACACGTGCAGCGGCTAACAAACTTTTTAAAGAAGAAAACCCGGTAGGTCAGACATTGAAAGTCGGTGATTTGGGTCTTTATACGGTAACAGGCATCTTGAAAGAAACGGACCGCAAATCACACATTGTTTTTGAGGGATTGGCGAGCATGTCGTCAGTGAAAAGCCTCGAAGAGCAAGGCAAGTTGCGTAAGTTCTCCGACAAGTGGGATGATTACTGGTCGAGTTGGACGTATTTGCGGGTGGCGGATGGAACTTCGGCACAAGCCGCTCAACAGCACCTCGACAACATTTACACCAAATACATTGCATCGAACCACGCGTTGGGTTTTTATAAAATGAAGCCGGGTTTGCAACCACTGCTGAAGATCACGCCGGGCAATGTGATGAACAACAGCATTGGTCCCGTTTTGCTTTGGCCGTTCGTTTATTTCCTTGGGGGGCTGGCGTTGGTGATCTTGCTCACATCGTGCTTCAACTTCACGAACTTGTCGATTGCGCGGTCGCTTACGCGTGCAAGGGAGATTGGCGTACGCAAAGTGTCAGGAGCTACGCGTTGGCAAGTATTTACGCAGTTTATGTCGGAGTCGGTGGTGATTGCTTTTGCGTCGCTGGCCGTGGCGATGGTATTACTGCTGTTTCTCAAGCCAATGATATTACAATTGAGCCTGGCACAAATGTTCCGTTGGGATATGTATAACGGCGTGGCAGTGTATGCCGTGTTTGCTGTCTTCGCTTTGGTGGTCGGGTTGTTGGCAGGTTTCTTTCCCGCCGTGGTGCTCTCCGGATTTCAGCCAATCAAAGTATTGAAGAACCTAACGAACATGAAACTGTTTTCGCGTATGGGCATGCGCAAGACATTGCTTGTGTCACAGTTCACACTTTCGTTGTTTTTTATTCTTACAGTACTTGTAATGCATGATCAACTGAGGTTCTTCACTAGCAAAGATCATGGCTTCAATGTCAAGAGCAACATTATGGTGAAGCTGAACAATACATCATACCAAGCCTTAAAAACGGAACTACAGAAGTACAGCAATATCACGGCTGCGTCTGCCGTCTCGCACGTACCGGCAGCATCAACCTCCTATGGATGCGGATTAAAAAGGAAAGCCGATGACCCAGTGATGATTGATGCAGGTTTCTTTTTAGTAGATGAAGACTACGGCAGAAACATGCAACTGAAATTGTTGGCAGGAGAATTTTTTAAAGCCGAGCAGGGGGAATCGAATAAAACGTTTGTTGTGATAAATGAAGCAGCCGTAAAGAAACTGAACTTCAAAAGTGCGCACGAAGCTATTGGCGAGACACTCATTTATGCCAACGACTCTACTATAAAGACGATTGTCGGCGTCGTGGCCAACTATAACCACCGCGACCTTACGCAGCAAATTTCCCCGCTGGTCCTTTTGTACAACCCTTCAGAGTTCAATGTACTGCAGGTAGCGTTTGCAGGGTCATATGAAAAAGCAACAGTTTCCATCCGTAAAGCATGGGCCACCGTGAACCCAGGACTCAAAGTAGATTACATCGCCGTGGAATCGGAAATCAACAAAGGCTATAACATGGTGTTTGGCGATCTGGTGAGCGTCCTTGGTGTAGTTTCTTTCCTTGCGATTTTGATTTCGTGCCTCGGGATGCTTGGCATGGCTACATACACCACAGAGACGAGAATCAAGGAGATTTCCATTCGCAAAGTGCTCGGCTCCACTAATGCAGCGTTGGTATTATTGCTCTCTCGTGGATTTGGACGGATGATAGGCCTCGCTGTATTGATCGGTTTGCCACTCTCCTATTTTGTGAATGATTTCTGGTTGAATTTGATTGCGTACCACACGACGATCAGTGCGGGAATGATCAGCATCAGTGTTTTGGTATTGATTTTCTTTGGAGCGCTGACCATCGGCTCACAGACCCTGCGCGCTGCGTGGCTCAATCCAGTGGATAGCCTTCGCTCGGAGTGAGCCCATCTAGGGCTCACTGACCTTCTGAAGGGAGAAATTCCCCGCTCGGAAAAAATGGTGATGAGTGTGAGCACTTTCCAAGATCACTCTTTAAGGGGAGTTTCAATCCTGTCCCTTAAAATCTTTTGGCTTCAATTTTTTTTTGATTTTTTCAGGGAGCGGCCTTCCGCCATCATAATCTTTGACAAGTGCTTCTATACGATCGTGGGTATGGTTCGAGATCTGAAAAAATCCGGTGATTGATAAAATCGTGAATGCACCAAGGGCAATGTAATTGCCTGGCGGTGGTGAATCATCGATCGGAACGCTTTGTGACCCTCCTGATCCACTATGAACCGTTACCGAGGTTGATTGATAGTCATTAATATTTAACAACGTCGCACCTGCCAGGCCACCAAACACAGAACCCCTTACGGTGCCGCCAACACGCTTCCTTCTGTATAGATTATGCAATGCTCTAATCGTGTCCTCTTTGGGGCCTTTTTTTATAACCACAAATAGGCTTTTATCCCTGTTTTCTAAGGTATCAATTTTCCTGATTGCTGTTAAAGCGGTTTTCTCAGTAGCCAGATGAAATGATGGCCTGACCGGGATTAAATCGAACGCCACGCCGCATTCTATAAAATATGTTTTCCCTCCTTCTAATATTACTTTGAAAGCTGCTTCACCCGAGGTTTTCGCATTGAACGTGTGCAGGCCCGTGGTGGTGCGATACTTGACCACTCCGTTTCCGCGAATTGCTCCAATTACCTTTTCCCCATCGTTGATATTGTATCCGACAACATTTCTGCCAAATCCTCCTCTGTGATAAAAATAAACGGTGGCTTGCGAGTCCTGCGCGTTACACAGGAAATGGGAAAAGAAAAGAAAGAAAAGAAACGCAACATGAGAAACAGAAATCACCGTTTTGATAAATTTCATAAATAAGGATCTACAGATTGTTAAAGATTATTTCCTACGAGCCTCCTGGCCAATTTACACTTTTACTATTCGCCTCAAAATACCTTTGATTTACTGTTTCCAAATACCCTACGACCGTTTGAAGGTTGGGGTAGTAGTCAGTGCCCCGTCAGTCCACTCAACGATAAATACACTATTCCTTCACGAATTCCATTTTCCAATCAAAAAATAAATCATTACTTAGGAGAAGATTAAGGCCTCGCGATAACCTAAACTAAACAACCATGCAACCCAAAACTGTCAACCTACTCTATTGGATATTCACTGGTCTATTTTCATTGCTGATGATCCTGTCTGCCCTGGGAGGGCTTCAGCCTTCAGAAGATGCCATCAAATTGATTCACGATCAAATGGGCTACCCGGTTTACTTTATCCAGTTCATCAGCTTCGCCAAAGTGATTGGTGCTGTCGCCATTCTCATCCCTAGCCTCAAGCGCGCGAAAGAATGGGCGTATGCCGGTTTGTTCTTCGACCTTGCAGCAGCCATCTACTCAGGTATTGCATCCGCTGGAAAATTCGATCCGTTGATGATCACCATGCTGATTTGGATTTTGCCGGGAGTGCTATCATATATCTTCCTTCATAGAAGGATGGGAACAGGAAATTAAATCTAGATGCCGGATAATACGGGGAATTTGGTGCGTGACCGCTCCCTCTAAAGAGGCAGAGGGCCGAGGCGCGCAGGTACTAAAAACCAAACCGCATCGATTCAAAATCCACATCCCCCTTCGCTAACTTCACACGGATCGTGTTGTTGCCTTTTTTCAACTGCACGCTTTTGAATTTTATGTCTTGCCAACCTTCGGCGGGCGAAATCATTGCCGTTGATTTATTTCCATTTGCCTCTACCTCAACATTACTTGCGGCACGGCTTTTCATATGGCAATTGACAGTGATGCTGCGATCACTATCGGAACTAACGGTGTACTGCAACCACTCTCCTGCCTCAAAGCTTCCGACGAACAGAGTTTCTCCTTCCTTGAAAATATCTACACCGTCGTTGCGGTAGGCGTGCCCCTTGTTGCCGTCGGTCCGTTTGCCTCCATTGGCTACCCAATAGTTGGCGGTGTCTTTGTCATAGTAGGCAAACCCATTTCGTCCCAGATCGTAGTCGGCAGCATTTATACTTGTATTATTTTTTACCGTCGTGTTTTTAAATGGTACTACTTCGTCCGATCGTGTTTGTCGGAACATAGCGTCGACTACGTCTTTGTGGTAAATACAATTCTCCAATGTAAGGTTGTTGGCAAACTCCATCAGGCCTTGGTAGGCATCCTCTGTAGTAGGCTTAGTTCCTTTCTTCTGCCAGTAGTCCAGAATTTTTTGGTAGTTGCTTGGAAGCTTTACTTGCAAGGGATTATTGTATCCCAATTTCTTCAAAGGCCACCATGTCCACCCTATTTCATTCTTTTCTACCAACCGTATGGCATCGCGATACCACAAGTTTGAATTCTCGCCTGACTCCCCCAGCCACACAGGTGTGTTGTATTGTTTTCTGATGTCAACAAATTTTTGTATTGAAGCTTGGTCGTTGTAGTTCCAGTATTTGTGAAAACTGATCACTGTATTATTATCCCAGGGAGGAAAAATACCGCTGTAATTATTTCCCCAGCAATTCCCCTCGATGATGATGATGTGCTTTTTGTCGACCTCTCGAATGGCATTGGTAATATCGGCCATTAGTTTTTTCAAGGGCTCATTCTTTGCCTCTGCGCAACCGTTTTTATCTTCTGCTTTTTCAAATCCCCAGTTGGGTTCGTTAATGATGTCATACCCTCCGATCCACGGTTCGCTCGCGTAGCGCTGCGCCAGTTTTCTCCAGAGTGCAATCATTTTGCTTTGATTGGCCTCACTCTGCCAAAGGGATGGCTTGGATGGATCACGGTCGGCGATATTAAGATCGTTACCTTGTCCACCAGGAGCTCCGTGAAGGTCAAGTATCAAATACATTTTGTTCGCCGCACACCACTTTAACAAACTGTCGGTCATCGCAAATCCCCTCTCTAGCCAAGTGTTTTCACCCGCCTTACTTTCTTGGTCGATGGGGAGTGTATAAAGGTTGTAATGCATCGGCAACCTAATCGAATTGAATCCCCAGGCAGCCATGGAGTCAATATCGATTTGGCGTGTGTGATTCTTGAGCCAGGCGTTGTAAAAGGTCTCCGTCTTCTCCTTGCCAATCAACTCTTCAATGTGCTGACGAATCACGTGCTGTTGCTGTCCTATTCCATTTACCCGCAGCATATATCCTTCCTGAAGCATCCACCCACCCAAACCCATCCCGCGAAGAATGATCTTCTCCCCTTTGTCATTGACAATATTAGGACCGACCGCAGACAGATATTGAGCCGATGAAAGACGCACCAGCACAAAAGCTAGACAGAAGAGTTTTATTTTCATTGAGAAAAATTAATAGAGCAATGTTACTTGCCGACGATGCTGTCAGCAAACTGATTTGTGATTCGTGGTTATTAGCGCTCGACTATTGGTTGTTTGCGGGTTGGATTTATATCCCTACTCAGGACACCCTGAGCAACGAGATGCTCAGCCCTGAGTCAGGCGGCAGCGTCTTGAGCCTACTCTTTTGACATCTCGCACTAAATGCGCTCCGATGCCAGGGTACGTTTTGTATACGCCTTGCCGCAACTAATGTCGTTCTGTAGACTTCACCTATAGAACGCTCACTCGCTGATGTCGCGTAGTGGCATCCATCTTCAAGAGGAGCGACACTCCTTTCCCCTGAAACACCAACGATTTTTCATGCCTGTGCCGCGCCATTGCCAAAGACTGAAGTGCGCGTGGTACGAGCGAATTAAAGATGTGCGCCTGCCGATGTTAACCCATCGCACTGCCACGGGTTAGTCGTCGTCTCGATCGAGCAGCCATTTGCTGCAAGGCATATTTATGGATGCTCCGCATCGGCCGCACTTGCCTGGCACAAACCTACTGAACGGCCTATATATTTTCTGGTCGCACTGCGGATGACGTGCATAACCCGTAACGACGCTCAGCAGTTTGCTCGACAAGGCGACTTCGCCATTGGGTTCTTTTGTCTTCATTCTTGTGGATTACGATCTAGGGCCATTACAAAGCTGACCTCAAGTTTACTGGCATTCGATACCGTACCGGGCAGATGTACTGTGTAATTGTTTCCTGACAACATTACTCTTCCAACGCCGGGTGTTCCGTTTGTTACGGCCTTAAACCCGTTCTCGCCCATCGACACGATAATCCGGCCATCATGAAAACGTGGCTTGTCGGTCGTCGGCCAGTTTTTATCATTCTTATCAAAAACATAATCCATAACCCTACTTATGATCATACAAAACTGTTTATGCATAGCGTCCAAAATGGCATCAAAGAAACCGCCAGTAGCCCTTGCGCTGTCTGCGCTTAAACCTAAAAACCTCAGCTACAAGGAGCTACCGCGGCGTCTAGCCAACCTTAAACCATACCTAAATTCTTTATAGCCAATTCATGTCTTCCGTCCTCCAACGGTGAATCAAAGGTGACCCAAAACACTGCCGTGGATAAGAGTAGAATTACGCTATTTTGAAAACAGGTATAAGTACCTGTTTTGATGAAGTAGTTGTCTCTGTTTTTCGATACGCTGTTTTTTTTCTCTCCACCATCGGTTAGACTTGCGTAAAATTTTAACCAAAAAACCGTTATGAAAAAATCGCTGTGTGGTATCATTGCCCTGCTCGCGCTGGGGTGTAATCCAAAACCTTCATCTGACCCTGCAGAAAAAACAACGAGCGTTCTAAATTTGAGCACCAGTTCGCTCTATGCAGTGCCTTTGGACACGGCAGTAAAAAACATCAAACGGTATCATTCCAATATAAAAATGTACGACAGCTTAATTGCGGCGGCACAAGGCAAGAAGCCAGATCGGAAAGTGCCAATGAAAGGGTTCACAGTCAGGGCGGCCGATTTATTTGAAGCTATGGGAATGCCGGTATCTGATACGACCAAAGCCACGTACAAGCACATCCGCGTCTACTTTGCCATGAACAAAAAAAATGAGTTTAAACTCTATCTCACCCCAGTGGAAGGCGCCAATCTCAGCGTCAATCCTCCCGTGGCCGGAAAAGACGTCATCCTCAACAGTAAATTTTTTGGATTCGGCGGCGACGGCGACTATGTGCTGGATTTTACCCAGCCTTGCCCAACCACCTGCCCTACCAACAGTCCATTAGCCAACTGAGTCCACCATGGATGAAATTGTAGGTTTGATAAATAAATCCGCGCCCCTGCCAGTGCTAGTAACAAGTGGATACGCGTTACTTATCTACAGACGCCTGACAGGTGAGCTTAAGATCTTTACGTGGTTCTTGTTCCTGTCCGGATTTATACAAATAACCTCATCCATCTTATGGTTTAACAGAACGAATAACTTGCCCCTGCTGCATTTGTATGTAGCCGGGGGCCTTGTTTGCCTGGCATGGTTTTATGCGGGGGTACTAAAAGGTTTTATTGACGGAAGGATTATCTGGGGAGGCGCCATTCTCTTCTCCTGCTTTACGATAACCAATTCCTTATTCTTTCAGGAGATTTATACATTCAATTCGAATGCATTGACGGTCGAGTCTATACTCGTAATTATACTGTCGTTGTTTACGTTCATTGTGCTGTTGAATGACATGGTGAAAGAACAAAAGTCACATCTTGTAAAAAGCCTGAACTGGATCAACTCGGGGTTATTCATTTACTATACATCAAGCCTCCTCATTTTCTATTTCGGTGATCTCTTCACTAAAAAATTTCCCGTTTTCCTGAACCAATACACCTGGGCCCTGCATGCCTTCTTTTCTCTGGTCATGTATTCTTGTTTCTTTGTGGGATTATGGAAACGACCCAAGAGTTAAGTTTTATAAACACGTTACTACCACTGGTTGGAGTTCTTTTTGTCATCGCTATGGGCGTTATCCTGCTTAACCAGCACTTTCATAAAAACCTCTACCGCCAGCAGTTGGAGCAGGAGGAATTAAAGAACCTTCATCAGCAACAGCTCTTGCAATCAAGTATCCACGTTCAGGAAGAAGAGCGCAAGCGCATAGCACAAGACCTGCATGATGAGCTGGGAGCGGCACTCTCCATCGCCCGTATGCATTTGGTGCAGTTAGAGCAGAAACAAACAGACCCTGAACTAAACAAGGCCCTCCAGATGGTGCGTGTCACGACCGAATCGGCCCTGGCAGCGATGCGCAGACTCAGCCATGAACTTATGCCCCCACAACTGGAGAGCTTTGGCGTAGTGAAAACGCTTGAATCCGTTTGCGACCAAATCAATTCGGCAGACAGAATAAGTATCCACTTGGAGGCCAGTGATGATTTACCGCGATGGCCAGCAGCCATTGAACTGACGCTTTATCGTATAGCCATGGAGATGATCAACAATACAATCAAACACGCCCAGGCTCAAAACATCCGCATGGTTCTTTCACAGGAAAGCCAGGGGGTTCAGTTTATCTATACCGACGACGGAAGGGGGATAAAAAAAACGATTAGCTACGGACTTGGCTTCAAAAATATGGAGGTCCGTGTCAAAGCGGTGGGAGGTGTGCTTGAAACGCCCAGCCGTCCCCTGGGTTTTCATGCTTCGCTCCTTATCCCGCTAAAGCCTACGGTGGAATGACCTAACTCGAAACCACAGCCATCAACTCACCGCAAAAGCCCAAACTCACATAGTGTCCAGAATATGAATATATCCTCATTTGGAATTCTGACTTTGAGACTTGAAATTTCCTGAACCAGTGATGAATCAGAAGATCAATGTCGGTTTAGTTGAAGATCAGATTTTGTTCCGGCAAGGGATGAAGGCAATCCTCAGCAATTGGAAAAATTTGGAGGTCGTCTTTGAATCAGCCGAAGGTTATACTGTTGTCGATAAATTGAAATCAGCAACGGATCTACCTCACGTCATGCTCGTTGACCTTTCCCTTCCACCGAACAACGACACCGAATTCAGTGGCCGCGAAGTATTGGCGGCCCTTCAACAGCACTTTCCCGAAATGAAAGTGATTATCCTGTCGGGTCACCGCGATGAGAACTTCATTGCCCAATTGATTGAAATGGGCGCACACGGTTATCTTGTAAAAGATTGCGACCCTCAGGAAGTCTACGACGCCGTCACCGCTGTCTACAGCAAGGGCTCTTATATTAATGAACGCGCATTGCACGCCCTTCAGGCAAAAGCAAGGCGAAAGCCCGGCGCATCTCGCCTAGTTGAATCCCTGTCGAAACGTGAGCTTGAAGTTTTGGAATTAATCTGCAAGCAGCACACGAGCGAAGAAATTGCCGAGCGCCTTTTCATAAGCGTAAAGACAGTGAATGGACACCGTATTAATCTTCTCGAAAAGACCGGCGCAAAAAATATCGCGGGGTTGGTTATTTATGCCATCAAGAACAATGTTATTCAGATAGTGTAGGCGGTTACAACCCACGAGGTGCGAAGTCTGAGGTATTGCGTCGAGATTTCGATAACCTATCATTAATCAAACGACGAGCGTGGCGGTCCTCGCTTCAGGAAGTCAGCGGGCGCGGGGTTTCGTGGCACCCTGTACTAATGTTCTCCGTCAAACCACCCCTTGAATTCATTCACCTTCTCTCTACTCACAATTACCTCTTGCTCCCATTTAATGGAAGGAACAATCTTGAGGCGGCTGTTGGAGTAGACGATCACGTCCTGAATGAAATGTATACTCACGATGTACGAACGGTTGGCGCGAAAGAAGTGTTTGGGATCAAGGAGCTCTTCAAGACCTTCCAGCGTGTAGTCGATGATGAATTTCTTGTTGTCGTTGGTGAATAAGTACACATCGCGGCCATCGGCAAAAAGCAATGCAATCTGATCTGCTGTAACCGAGCGAATATGGTCGCCCAATTTTACCATAAATCGTGTTTTGTAGCTCTTCTGTGGCAGTTTTGTGACGGCTTCTTTGATGGTTTCCAGTTTCTTTCCCCAGGTCAATTTTATCGATAAATCCTTTAATTTATCGAGAGACGCACTCAAATCAGCAAAGGCAACGGGCTTGAGCAGATAGTCGATGCCTTTTACTTTAAAGGCTTCGAGTGCGTAATCATTGAAAGCGGTGATGAAGATGACTGGCTTCTCTACATTCACTTGCGTGAATATTTCAAAACTCTTTCCATCGAGCAGTTGAATGTCCATGAAGATAAGATCGACTTGCTCCTGATTCGCGCGCAGCCATTGCACCGCCTCACTCACGGATTGAATTTTCGCCGCCACAGTGATGCCTTCACTGTACTTGCGCAAGTGTCGCTCCAGTTTTTCGGAGGCCGGTATTTCGTCTTCTATTATGAGTACGCGGATATTCAAAGTTGCTGATTCTTAGTTGTTGGTTGTGGGTGATACCGTTTCAGAAACTTTCACCACCGGAAACTTAATATAATTTTCTCCATAGGCTTTCACCTGCACAAAAGGAACATCGCTGAAAAAGGAATACACTCGTTGGATTCTTGCAAAAGCCATCAAGCTTTCTTCATGCAAAATCAGTTTGTCGTTCAGTTTGTGCTGCATGACGAGATAGCCATCTTCTTCTTCATATAACGTGATGCCGAATGCAGACTGCCGCCCTATTAATGTATTGCGAATAATGGTATCTGCCGCAATAAGCAATGACCCTGGCACGACGTGGGCATCAAACGCGGCATTTAGCTTGGAGGTGAGTTTGATCTGGCCATAATACCGATAGTTGAACAACGCGATCAGGCTGTTCAGGGCGTTTAACTCTTCCGTCAGGGCCACCAATTCCTTATCGCGATGCATAAGTTGGTAGCGGTAGATACTGGCCAATAGATCGACCTGGCCCTCAGCATCCCCAATATCTAAATAAAGGCTTTGTAAAATAGACTCGAGGCTCTCGTAAAGGAACTCCGGATTGATGTCATTTTTGAAGGTTGCGAAGTCCGCCTCGACCTTCTCCCTGAGTTTGGCCTCCAAGTTGAGTTGCACCGTGTTTTCGCGCTGCAAATATTCGTTACTTGAGTACAATATATTGTAAAGAATAGCCGTAAAGCCAAAAATGACGAAGAACAGCCTGAGCTCGAACCAGCCAACAGAATAGCCTTCTACGTACTTGAAGTAACAAAATACGCCCAAATAAATGATGAACAGCGACACTCCAAGGCTGGCCAATGTCTGGATCAAGGCGCGGTATTTTCTCTGTATTCGTGTGAGCAAATTTGCCAAATGAATGATGGTGGCCCGCAGACTTTCAAAGGAGAGGTAACTAAGGGCGAGACACACATAAAGTTCCTTGTTGGAGTAGATTTTCAGGAGGTCGTTCAGGGTATTATTGACAAGCAGAATAAGAAGGTAAACCAGCACGCCGTAGAGTACCGGTGCACAGATGCGGAAGACCGTATTATGTATGAACAACTTCTTCACGAGTGACTGACTTTGATGATCGGAAGTTGCACAGAAAACTGCTCCTCGTTTTTGACGACCACTTGTTCTTTGGTAAAGAATGCATACCGTCTTTTGATGTTATCTAAGCCGATCGAAAAGCCTGACTTCCCCGGATTTGCTTCCGTCTTAGTGTTGGACACAATGAGTCGATTATTTTCAAGTGATGAAATCGTGACCGTGAGTGGCTGATCTTTGCTGACTTTATTGTGCTTCACGGCATTCTCCACCAACAACTGCAACGTGAGCGGTGGCACGGGTGTGTTCAATAATTCTTTAGCTACATTGATTTCCAGTTTGAAATTGTCTTCAAAGCGTACACGCAACAGATAATGAAATGATTTAACAAAATCGATCTCATCTTTGAGCGACACGAATTTCTGTTTATGGTTTTTGAGCACATATCGAAACGTGTCTGCCATACGGCGGATGAACTCTTCGGTAAGCGCTACGTCTTTATAAAGCAACGATGAAATAGTGTTGAGGCAGTTGAACAAAAAGTGCGGACTGATTTGGTTCTTGAGTGACTCAAACTGCAGTTCGAGCTGCCACCTTTCAAGCCTCAGGCGCTCTACTTGGGTATGGGCATAATACCGGAACGAGTAAAACCAGCCGTAGACAATCTCATAGATGAAGAGAGAAATTATCAGTAAAACAGCTATTTTGACGGAATCGGGCTTGAAGACCGAAGTATCAGTAGTGAAATTGATGGCCAGAATTACCGCCAGTGGAACGATGACCAATACATTCGCTGCAAGTCCGCAGATAAGCCTTGAAAGAAAAGACTCGCGCCACAATACCTTGCCATCAAGAAACCCGTCGATGATGAATGCAATGCCGCCAAACACATTCATGATAAGAATGCTGGCTGCATAATGCTCGATCAGATATGGCAATTTTCCGTGCGCACTGAAATGCAGGTACATTAAAAAGAGCACACCAAGTGGCGTTGAGATAGCAATGACCAGGAGAATCTTTCTCACACGACTGTCTTGAGGGGTTTCGTCGTTCCTGACCATTCAGCGAAGCTACTTACCGTAGAGGTAAGACACAAGGGCCTAGACGTGAGACGCAAGTACGGAGGCATGGGGCAACAACGTTGGTTTGTGGTTTGATGTACGAGACAAGCGCTAACGATTTAAAACTTGTTGATTTGCTTTGTCCGTCTAAAACTGCATTCGTTAATACTTGTTCTTAAAATCATCTTAACAAAGAGAAGAAGGCGTCCGACCGATGCGAGGCGGTCTGACGCCTGCCTGCCGGTAGGCAGGTCTTTACTTTACCTAACTAACCTATACTGATCAATCCTATCATCATGAGTTTAAATGTATCATTCAATGGCTTTCAACGCTTGTCCGTAGTAGTGCGACGAATTGATCTTCTTTGCTGCCGCACGGTAGGCGTCGGCAAGTGATGGGTCTGCTTTTACCCTGGGTGCGGCAGTCGTGAGCACTTGGGTAACGTAGTGGTCAGAGTTCATATTGACGACTACCTTCAACACTTCTGCAACTCTGGCGCTGGTGATGCTTTTACTCTGGAGCGCGTACGTCAAAATCTGTGTGGCGTAATGATCGCTCTGGCATTGACTGGCACGGGCGATGAGTTTCTTGTACGCTTCGTCATTGAGATCCTGTCTCTTGACCATGGTGGTAAACACTTGTGTCAAATAGTGGTCACTGTTCATCGAGGTGCACAAGTCGACGAGTTGCATGTTTAGTTCATTCGAAAGTTTGTTAGACAACAGGTCGGTCAACACCTGAGTTTTGTAATGATCGGAATCCATGTCTTTGACTGACTCCAACACTTTCTGAAAGGATGCGGCGGAGAGCCCCGGCTTGTGCAGCGCTTTGGTGAGCACTTGCGTACGGTAGTGATCTGATTCGAGGTCTTTTGTGCTGGCAATCATTTCGGTGATAACACCATCACTCAGGTTGTCTTTTCGCAAAAGCGTGGTGAGTACTTCTGTTTTGTAGTGGTCGGATTCCATTTTATTGGAAGCCGCGAGAATAGATTTTATCGCTTCAACGGAGGGTGTTTGACGTTCCAATGCTTCTTTGATGATCTGTGCCTTATAGTGGTCGGATTCGAATTTGGCGCTGGCGGCGAAAACAGCGTCAGTAGCCTCTTTTGATTCAAGGAATTTGTCCAGACCATTCTTTAAAAACTCGGTGCGATAATGGTCAGATCCAACAGAAGAGGTGATTTGGTTAATGATGGTAGGGTAATCCTTGGCAGTTACATTTTGCTTCATCAACAAATTGGCGTATCCCGACTTCACATAGTCGCCATCCACTCGGTCGATCTCTTTCAAGACAGCGGAAGTACCACCCTGCTTGAATATCCTCGTCACTCGGCTCTCTGCGCCGATCATGGTAGTGTGCACAATTTCAGGGAGAATCTCTCCCAGCCATTTGCGGCCGCCGTCTTTTTCAAAATCCTTCTTATCCCATCCTTCAAAATACTCGCGCTTGATGCCGTCGCCATCGGGTGTGAGTACAATGGTGCGCTTTCCGCCAAAGGTCGTTTTGGATATCTCGAGGTAGCCATCGGCCGAAATACTCTTGATATCCTTGTCATCGTCGGTGAGTTCTATTCTGCCACGCATTTCTATGTTGAAGCCCGACAACCCATCGCGGTCTATCGTCACCCGAGTTCCGCTTCCAAACGACCAGCGGGAAGTGCCGTTTGAGCTTGAATTTGAATAGGAATACGTATGCACTTGAGCCACCGTCATGAGGTTTGCCAGGATCAGTGCAAAAGCGAGTAGTGATTTTCTGTTCATAAAAATGATTTTGTCAATACAACGATACAAAGGTGGGTACGGGATTCAGTCCCTACAAAGAGAAGGGCATGAAATGTAGGATTGGTGTAGTGAAGCGTGGATTTGACGATTGGCGGTTGGCCAATTGCTGATGGTGACCGTCCTTTCGCCTTCCGTGCGCGGCCCGACTTTGAGATCTGACCCTTAAGTCAGCGGACAGGTAAGGTGGTCTATTTCCCGATCTTCAAATCTGTATTCAGTCAGATACCTAGGTCAATGAAAAGCATCCCCGAACCTGTTTGTTAAAATCACACATGGGCCGCACCAACGTCAACCGGTCGATAATAATGCAGCAACCATCTATTGTCCTTCGCCGCCTATCATTTAGGCTAAATTTCTTCAAAATTGACCTGCTTATTTGCATCCAAAATTCTAGACACTAATGAGGAAGGTCTTTTTCGTTTTATTCGCTTGTATTTCAGGTTCTTTGCTCGCGCAGAAGGGAAGTGTTTCGGGCGTGGTGATCGATTCACTCAACAAGAAGCCCGTGGAGTTCACCACCGTCGCCATTCTTGATCAAACCAACAAGCCGATCAACGGAACCATTTGTGATGAAAACGGCAAATTCTCCATCGGCAAAATTGAGAAAGGCAATTATCAACTCGTCATCTCATTCGTCGGCTACACGACGCGAAAGTTTCCCTTTGAAGTAAAAGACAAAAACAGTGATTTCGATTTTGGAACTATTGTCTTCAGCCCATCGGTGAAAGTGTTGCATGAAGTCGTGGTGGAAGGACAAAAGACACTGGTAGAAGAGAAAGTAGACCGCACCGTTTACAATGCCGAACAGGATGCTACCACCAAGGGCGGCGATGCAACAGATGTTCTTAAGCGAGTGCCTTTGCTCACGGTAGACGTCGATGGAAACGTATCGCTACGAGGAAGCGCCAATGTAAAAGTGTTGATTAACAACAAGCCGTCCACCATCTCTGCCAATAGCGTGGCCGATGCATTGAAACAAATTCCTGCCGATATGATTAAAACCGTAGAAGTGATCACTTCACCTTCGTCGAAGTACGATGCGGAAGGTTCAGGAGGGATCATCAACATCGTATTGAAGAAGAACACACTGGAAGGTAAATTCATAAACGTGGATGTCACCGCAGGATCGCGCGGATCGAATTTGGGCGTTAATACCGCTTATCGTAAGGGGAAAATGGGCTTGTCTCTAGGCGCTTTCATACGTCCTACGTACAATGTGATCAGCGATTTTTATAATGACCAGGTGACAAAGCAGGTGGATTCAACGCAAGCAACGAATACCACTTCGAACCTACAAACCGCTCGCAACCGAAACGACGGTATGCAAGCCACCTACTCGCTCGCGTGGGATTATGACATCAATAAAAACAACTCTATTACCACGTCGTTGCGGTATGGCACAAGAAACCAAAATTCGTATCAAGACCAACTCCTGACCACCACCACGAGATCTCAATACCCTGACTCAGTGTCAAACACTTTACAAAACATAAGGTCGACCAATGTGGGCGACAATATCGACGGGTCTCTCACGTACACAAAGCGATTTGCTAAGAAGGACAGGGAATTGAACTTCCTCGGTGTTTATTCTCGCAACAATCAAAACAGCGGCTACGTGATCAATACACTCCAACTATCCGATCAGTCGTTGACAGAAAGACACAAAAACGACAACCCTGGTTACACACAGGAGACCATCGTTCAACTTGATTATCAAGAGCCCTTGCACAAGAATCACCTGCTGGAATTTGGCGGTAAGGCAACCCTTCGCAATGTCCAAAGTGACTACACGTACTACATAGCCACAGACCCATTTGGCTCCTATGCCATCGACAACTCGCGTGCGTCTACTGGGTTTAATTATAATCAAGCGATATCAGCGGCATATGCGTCCTACACGTTCATGCTCAAAGACTACACGTTGAAAGCAGGCACTCGCTATGAGTACACAGATATACAAGCACATTTTAAAGGACAGAAAGACATCGCTATCCCCTCTTACGGTGTGGCGGTGCCAAGCGTAAACTTGTCGCGCAAATTGAAGAACGGCAACTTGTTCAAGGTATCCTATAACAAACGCATTCAGCGACCCAACCTGCGCGACCTCAACCCTAACCTTCAGGCATCGAACCCAAAAAACGCGACGCAGGGAAACCCCAACTTGAAACCCGAATACACGCACATGGCCGAGATGGCGTACAAGACCAACATCAAAAACGCAACGATCAATATGTCGGCCTTCATGCGCTACAATACCAATGACATTCAGTCGGCGCGAATCATACGTAACGACACGATTATCTCCATGGCACAGAACATAGGAACAGAGGCAAATTATGGCGTCTCGATTTTTGTGAGCGTGCCAGTATCAGACAAATTCACACTCAACGGCGGTACAGACACTTTCTACCGGATCTTAAAGAACAACTCCAACAACCCAAACTTAAATGCGACCATGCAAGGCCTCACACCTAATTTTAGAATGTTTGGGAGCTACAATTTCTCACCGGAATGGAGTTTCCAATTCTTTGCCTCCTACCAAGGGCGCTCGTACAACTTGCAGGGCTACCGCACCAGTCCCGTCAATCACAGTATTAGTGTAAAGAAAAACATGTTTGGTAAGAATGGCTCATTTACCTTCGGGCTGGATAACTTCGCTACCCCAACTTACGTCGTACGCTCACAATCAAATTCAATTCTTCTCGACCAAACATCGAAGAACACGCTCCATAATTTTATCGTCAAAGTGAGCTTTAGTTATAAGTTCGGACGCGTGACGCAAAGCAAAAAGAAACAGCTGGAAGAAGACGACCGAGAAAACTAGGCAATCCAATCAAGGATTGCACATAGTTACCATTTTTTTGGATGCAATTACCAGTACATTCACCGATGATGCCCTTACTTTTGTATCGAGTTTGCGACCCGTGTCTCTCAAGCTCTACGATTATACATCCACATGGACTGGCTGTATTTGAGTGGACGAGGACGCTGAGTTTAATGGGTTCTTAGTGGCTTCCTGAAAGGGAGGCCACTTTTTTTTGCGCACTTTCCCAACAATGCATCAAATTCGTTATTTCATCTCTCTCCGCCACAAGTTATTTCCATTTAGTTGATTTTGTCAACTATTTTTATTTTATTAGAACATTCAAACTCATGAAAAACAAAGACATCCAACTGGTTAGAGAGTTCAATCGATTTTATACAGGTATTATTGGCCTGCTCGATGAGCACATTTTCCAAAGCCCTTATTCTCTACCGGAAGCAAGGGTATTGTATGAGCTTCATCACCAACAACCTTGCTCGGCAACAGAACTCGTACAAATCATTGGAATGGACAAAGGCTATCTGAGCCGTGTTGTCAATGGTTTCGAGAAGAAAGGATTGATAACAAGAAGGAGAAGTAAAAAAGACGCTCGCAGCACATCGATGGCGTTGACTTCCAAGGGAGAGAAAGAATTTGCCTTGATCGACCAGGCGTCGGCAGCACAGTTGACCAACTTGCTTTCTTTTTTAAGTCCATCCAAAATGAAGGATTTGTTGGTTCACATGACTGAAATAAAAAAACTACTGACCAAGCGGAATTAACAATGAATAGTCGAAAGCTTTCTGACATCACCATTCGCACCGAACTTCAGCCGGGAGACATTGGGTATGTTGCCTACATGCATGGCCGATTGTATAAGCGAGAATACAATTATGGGATTTCCTTTGAAGCATATGTCGCGAAAGGGCTGTGCGAGTTTTACGAGAAGTACGACCCTGCACGTAGCCGGGTTTGGGTATGCGAAGACCAGGGAAAAATGATCGGGTTCGTTTTGTTGATGGAGAGAGGTGACGCGGCTCAGCTGCGTTATTTCATTATCGAACCCGAATACCGGGGAATTGGGTTGGGTAAGCAGCTAATGGTACTGTATATGGATTTCCTGAAGTCGTGTAGCTATAAAACATCTTACTTGTGGACTACGCACGAACTTGGGGCAGCAGCTTCGTTGTATCTCCGTCACGGTTTCAGGTTATCTGACCAGAAAGAATCAACGGCCTTCGGGAAACCTTTGATGGAACAGCGATACGATCTTGCCGTTTGAATTCAATTCGAGCAGGCGTCTATCTTGCGCTTGAGAAGTTCTATCTCCGTTTTTGACGCTGTTCTGGTCATGGCTTCACCGAATAATTTTCGGGCAAGAATTTTGTCGCCACGCATGACATGAAAATTTCCGAGGGAAGCCAAGTAGAGGTAGTGATCTTCCAGCCCAATGATTTTCTCAAGGGCTTCGATCCCCTCTTGGGGCGTGCGCGCATATCCCAATGCAATCGCCTTGTTCAATTCAACCATCGGGCTTGGTTTCATTTCGTACAACGTTTCATACAATTTCAACAATTCTGTCCAGTTAGTGTTTGAAAAATCAGCGGCCACCGAGTGCACCGAAGCGATCGCTGCTTCGACATGATATTCCGTAAGTTGATCTCCCGAAAAGGCGTCGCGCAGAAAGTTCAACCCTTGTTGGATCAGTGCTTTGTTCCATTTGGATCGGTCTTGGTCTTGCAAAAGAATCTTCGCCCCTGCCTCATTGACCCGTGATGGAAAACGGGCGGCCTGTAGGCACATCAATGCGATGAGTGCTCGTACTTTAGGAAGGTTTGTCTCTTTGTTTTGAATCAACAGATAACATAATCGCATCGCTTCTTCGCAGAGTTCCTCTCTTACTAAGATATCCGGATGACTTGAGTTATAGCCTTCGTTGAATAATAGATACAACACTTTCAATACACTGTCCATGCGCACGATCAACTCCGCCTTTACAGGCACCTCGACGCTTAGGCGCTCTTCCTTGATTTTCTCCTTCGCGCGGAAAATCCGTTTTGTAATGGTTTCTTCCGACGTCAGGAAAGCATGTCCGATCTCTAGAGACGTTAATCCGCCCAACGTTTTCAATGTCAATGCGATCTGTGATTCTTGCGGAATAGAGGGATGACAGCACACGAACATCATACGTAGAACACTGTCTTGAATTTCTTCGTCTTTAAACAATTGGTTCATCCGGCTTGACATCCCCCAACCCGACTTTAATTCGTTCTGCAATTCTGCCAGGATTTTCGTCTTGGTTTGATTTGACCGGAGATAATCGATCGCTTTGTTCTTAGCCACTTTATATAACCATGCAGACGGGTTTTCGGGTATCCCGTGAAATGGCCACACCTCCATCGCTTTTAACAGCGCATCTTGAACAATATCTTGAGCCGCATCCAACTGATCGGGGCCAAGCAAGCGCGTAAGCACAGAAGCCATCTTTCCCGCCTCACGACGGAAAAGATGGCTTATCACTTGAGCCTCTGAGGTCCTATGCTCTGATGATGATCCCAAAAAAACTCTTTACATCTTCATCACTGGTCGTACCTCCACTCTACATTCATACTTTAAGCCGGGGCAATCCTTCGATATCACTACGGCCTCGTCGATATTCTTTGCCTTTACTACGAAATAGCCGCCCACCAATTCTTTTCCCTCGGCAAACGGACCATCGGTCACCACTTTTTTTGTGCCATTCACGCCTTTTCCCGAAGGCTCGAGCGCTTCACCACCTTCATACCGCCCTTCTTTTTTTAGCTTTTCAATCCAGGTAAACCACTCTTGCATGTAGGCCTGCATTGATTCGGGCGACGTCAATACTTCGGGCTCGTTGCCACCGATGAAAATGAGCATAAACTTTTCCATGTGTTTTTGATTTTAAGTTAAACAAATTTTTCTCTATGACGGACGGGGTTGCCTCCAGCGGACAACATCGCCTCTTTATTTTTTACTTTTTTGCACCGCTCAGCCCCGGTTTGTTTGAGTCCCGAGAGGTAACGTGTAACTTCCCCATATGCAAACTACCCCCGACCTCCATCAAACCCGCATTCAATCAATCGACTTTGTTCGTGGATTGGTGATGGTTCTCATGGCCATCGACCACGTCCGTGTTTATTCGGGTCTTCCTGCCGGTGGGCCGGAGCCAGGAATATTCTTTACGCGATGGGTGACCCATTTTTGCGCCCCTGCTTTCGTATTCTTGTCGGGTGCAAGCGCCTATTTGTATGGGCTAAAACTTAGTCCAAAGGAATTGACCAAGTATTTAGTTACCCGAGGCTTTTTGCTGATTGTGCTTGAGCTCACGGTCATCCGTTTCTTTTGGACATTCAACCTTGACTACGCCAAATTCACTCTCGCAGGCGTCATCTGGATGCTTGGATGGTGCATGATCTTGCTTGGTTTGGTGGTACGATTCAATGCAAAGACTGTCGGCATAGTTGGTTTGGTGATCGTCTTTTTTCAAAACGTGTTCGCCCTTGTTCCAAAGCTCCTGCCCGAATCAGCACGACCTTCATTTGGACGATTTTGGGAATTCATTTATTCATCGGGGCTCGAAGGCCCTTCGTGGATCAACATTCTGTATGTGATTGTTCCGTGGATTGGTGTGATGGCCGCAGGATATGGTTTTGGAATGATCCTTCAACTAAAGGAAGATCGAACGAAAATCTTGCTTAGAATTGGGCTGGCTGCAACGATCTGTTTTATTGTGTTTGGTACTGCTCAGATATTTGCAGCCTCATCCACCGATGGGCCGCCATTCATTTTCAAATTGCTCAGCCAGAGAAAATACCCCGCCTCACCATTGTTTTTGTTGATGACATTGGGGCCCACGATCCTATTGATGCCATTTGTGGAGAAATCACATAACTTCATCGCCAGGGCCTTGAAGATGGTCGGTCGTGTCCCTTTCTTTTACTATTTGCTACATATTCTACTGATCCACATCAGCGCATTGGTGGTGGTCGCGGTTAGAGAAGGAAGCTTGATCACTGAATGGTACGGCACCGCGCCGTACGCTTGGGTACCTGAAGAGCATCGCTGGAGCTTAGGGCTTCTCTATCTCGTTTTCATCATCGATGTAATTGTGCTTTACTTTTCTTGCCGTTGGTATGAGGGCTACAAATTTACGCATCGCGAAAACAAGTGGCTCAAGTTTATTTGATCAGTTCCTTTTTTATGATGGATAAAATGGTGTCCGCTTTTAATTGCTCCATCAGCAATACTTGTTGGATTTCCGAGATATGATTTTCATAGAGCAACGCCCGGTTCACAATTTCCTTGCCGATCCCTTTTGACGTTACAAAATGCTGTTTCGAATTTGCTTTCAACTCGTTACCGAAAGAGCGGATGTCATATTGTTTGATCACTGCATTCATGTTCTCTTCTGATATTTTCTCGTGATACTTGTCTGCGTTCTCCGCGTCGGTATAGTATTCGAAGATCAGCCTCTTCAGATAGAGGTTCGTGATCTGGTCGATGCCACGATTAATCTGCAATACTTTAAAGTTGACGATATTGGACGGCAGCTCATAATAAAGCATTTCATTCAGCAAGAGTTCTAAGGAATCGTGAGGGATTTTGTCATTGGCCAACCAGAACTTGAATCTCGTGGAGAGTGCCTGTTTTGCTTTTAAGTAAGGTGACCGAATCTCGCTTTTCAGGCTCACCGTGTCACTTGCAATTTCCCTTTCGAGCGACCGCAGCGTTTCCTTATACGCTCGCACTTCAATTTGATTTTGAATAATACGATCGGAGGCAAAAGCAGCCAACGCTCCCGCAAAGACGGCAAACAATTCCAAAAATAAAGTATGCCTTCTACTCCTTCTCTTTGCCATTTGAATTCAATTAAAAGTAATCCTATTGATAAAAACTCTCCTCTTTGGTCCCTATTCGCTGTGAATGTTTTTGAAACTCCAGCAACATTTTTTGATTTCGCTCATTCGTACGAATGGAGCTTACAGCCGAAGCAACGGTTTCCGCTACTTTCTCTAAAAACAACCGCTGATATTCTTCAATGGGTTTGAGGCTTGCAATTTCTATCGCGCCCACGGTGATATCATTGTATTTCAGTGGCGTAATCAAAATGGCAGCCGGAACACTTTGCCCCAGCCCCGAAGAAATTGCTGCGTGATAGCTTTTCGGGACGGGTGATATCAGTATTGCCTCCTTTGAAAGTATGGCCTGCCCAATCAAGCCATTCCCTTTTTCTACTCGTTTTGTTTTCAATCGCGTTTCATCAAAACCATAGCTTGCAATCAACTCAATAGCTTCATCTTTATCATCTGTCACGTACAGACCCGCAAAATTGATTTCCAGGTCTCTTGCCAGTTTCGAGACAATTTGCCTGCCCACAAGTTTGAAATCATCATTCTGCCGGAGCAACTCAGCAAACTGCGCAATCCCCTGAGCAACCAGTGCGCGCTGTTTGTTTTCCTGATCGAAACGAGAAAGACTATCGCGCATGCTGAGCAAGGCTTTTCCGAGTACGTCTTTTTCGGCCATGTTTTGAAACGATGCCGTAAAATCACCTTGGCGGATTTTATCAGCAAACTCATGATGATCCTGAATGCTGACAATGAGGCTGTTTAGTGCAACGACGATCTCGTTAAGGTCGCGAAGCTCAATCGAATTCATTTTTTGAGGGATTTCTCCTTGGCCCAGATTGCTGATCACTTTTTTGATTTGAGCAAAGGGCTGAACAATGGTTCGGTTCAGCCAAAATGAAATTGCCACGGCAAAAAAAACAGCGACACCGGTTATCAGAATTATGCTGAAATAGATCTGTGACGAAAAGCTCGAGTAGGTTTGATTGATCTTGGTCATTGTGTGCGGCAGCTGCACGGCGGCATCCATAGTCGATGCGGCGGCGAAAAGTCCTTTTGCCAAGCCTTGCCCTGTATACGTGCCCAATTGGTCATCTATTTCAACCAGTTTCTTGAATGTATTCTCATAATTGGAGAGTGAATTGATAACTGACTCCACTTGGTCGTCGCGCACATATCTTTCGATGACCGTGGAGAAATTATAGATTTCGTTGGAGATGTTGTTTGTTGCCCCTTTGGTCCCTGACAGCAAATATTCTTTTACATACAGTTGCAGATTTAGAATGGCAACGTTGTCGGCACCGAAATCATGACGCACGAGATCCATGATCGCCTTGTCAAACTGCCCGATCGTGCCGTATTTCCCATACCCCCGCTCCTTGATCTGCTTGACCATGGCACGAAAAATAGTATCGTACTCATTCAAAGTCTGTCGGAACACGGCCAGTTCTTGGTCCTCATTTAAGTTCAGGTCATGTGCCTGCCTTTCAACCATGGTTAGGTTTTCACGCAGTGCCTTCAGTGATTTTTGATAAGTATCGAAAAATTTGCTGTGGCCGGTTTTAAAAAAATCAAGATTATTTTTCTCGCGAAGGATGAACTCGGCGGCAGTACTTTTCAGGGAAATTTCTTCTTTCTGCAGCTTGGTGAATCCCTGCGTAAGGGCACTGATCGCGATGACGTTGGGAAGTCGTCGAATACGATAGTAGGCGATCAGTTCCAGCAGAATAATGATTGCCAGCAGGGCAAAAAAACCAATGGCTATTCGAAAGCGTATGGTACTTAGTGAGCTCATCATATCGAATCTATAAATTCCCGTTTTGTCTCATAAACTCGTCGTATCTGCTTTTGCAGCTCTTGTTCAATGGGTTCCCAGCAAGAATCAATTCTTTCAATTGGCGTAGTTCAAACAACTCAATTGGCAGCGTGGTGACTTTGTTGTTGTACAAGTCCAACTTTTTTAAAGTCTGCATTCGCTTTACGGATGACGGCAGTTTTTCGATGGCATTTTCAGACAGATCAAATTCTTCGAGGTTTCGAAGTCCGTTAAAATCCACTTCCGTGATTTGATTATTGCATAACTGAAGGCGTAGAAGAGAGTCCATGTTCATCAGCTGAACGGGTACGGCAAAAAGCAAATTGCTGCAAAGATTAACTCGTTTCAGTTTTTTCAATTTTTGAATCGAGGCGGGCAGCGATATGATGTGGTTGTTTTCACAGGAAAGGTCTTCGAGGTTGGTAAGAAGACCAATAGTCGATGGCAACGCGGTGAGACTGTTGTTGGCCAAGTTCAGCACTTTCATATTCGTCAGCTCACCAATTCGGGAGGGTAGCGAATCCAGATTTTGATTCCTGATGATCAGTACTTGTACTTGCTCTGGGTTTTCCAGTGCCTCATCCAAATTGTCAAAATATACTTGTGTTTGCTGAAGGGAATAGAGTTTGTATACTATGTACAACAGTGCCCCGCTAAAGCAAGTAAGACCGATTACTATCGGCCATAAAATCCTTTTCTTTAAAGCCATCGTAGACAGAAATCATTTTAATTGACCACCTTTTACCTTGGGTTTGACGATAAAAGAGCGACTAATCGTAAACCCGATTCGTATGTTGCCTGCTTCTATCTTGCCGGTAGTAGCAGTCAAAAACTCCTTTTCAATCATCCCCACGGAGTTCGTCAGGTAGAGTTGAAATGTATGGCCACCCGTGACGACGTCAAGTCCCAGCGCCACGGGGTTTTCAAAGGCAGTGTTATTAAACACATAACTGTAGTCTGCGGTCAAATGCATTCGCTTGCTTACTTTCAATCTACCGCCAGCGCCCAATGCGTATACGTCAGTGTTATAATCGTTTGAAGGAATAGAGTTGCGATGAATAAACGCGGGAATGATTTCAAATGAGAATTTTTCAGAAAATTGACGGCTTACAATTAGCTCCGAGGTATAGACTAGCTGGTTCACAAATTGATTTTTATCCTGAATTGAATTCTGTCGCTGTAACTCGAGAGACGAAAATGCGGCGCTGGAAAATGCAACGATGCTCACGGGAAAATTATTTTCGCTGCCTGTCGTTTGCGTTTTGATCCGATATTTGATGTAGCTGTCGTAGTTTTTCCCTACGGAGCTCCTTCCCAGACCTCCCGTCAGCTTATCAGTGATCCCGTACTCAAAACCAAATCTTACAGCCGCATAGTCGAGGCCATACGCATTGAACGACCCATCGCTGATTTCACCGAAGCGATGTTGGATAAGCACGTTCAACCGGCCGCTTTCCAATACGTTCGTGGTTTGGTTGTTGATTAGATAGCTACCGTTGAAAGCTTCTTTGATTGGAACACCTTCGGTCGGCACGTTGTCGAGCGACAATGGATCGCTTTGAGCAACTGCGTTTAGCATTATGCCCATCAACCACAAAAACATGGTCCAGCGTCTTTTTTGATTTGATCCTTTCATGACACTTTAAATATTTGTGTTGCTCATTTTCAGCGACAAGTCCACCGTAAATTCCTGCGACACTTTCAGCGATACTAAGCGTGGAATCTTGATATTATAATCCGACAAATAGATATTAAACTTGGACGTGATGGTAGCCTTTCCGTCTTCGACAACAATTACTGCAGAAATCTTCATCTCCTTTTCTACGCCATGCATCGCGAACTTGCCCTTGGCGGTTACGCTATAGGTTCCGTTTTTCTCGAGTGTTACATCATTTATGATCTCGCCGGAAAACGTTGCGTTTGGAAATTGCTTCACTTCAAAATAGCTTTCCTCTGCATGTTTTTTCTGTAGGTCGCCCTGAGAAAAAGAGAAAGTGTTCAGCGCTTGTTTGAAATTGAATTTTTTGTTGACGACATCCAACTTGCCTACAAGGGCGTTGCTTTCTGCCGTAATAATTTCTTGCGGCGCCTCTCCTCGCAATTTCACTTTTCCTTTTTGCCCGCTAAGGATCTGTCCTTGGGCAGCACACGCCGCCAAAGCCATAAAAAAAACCAACACCTGAGTTTTCATGTTCTTATATCATTATTTAATGGGTGCACCTTCTTTGATCCACGTCGTGATCGTACTTATTTCGCAATCGGTCAAGTAGGAAGGCCCTTTGGTGAAACCAGCGGGCATCTGTCTCGTCACAATCATGAATTCAAGTTTGCCATTGTCTGCCGCTTTTTTTACGTCATCGGCATTTTTGAAATTGCCGTATTGAAAGCCATTGACGTGGCAAGCGGGAATGGCGCATGAACGGTCGATGATTGGATAAACGTCGGTGAAATATTCCACCGTAGATGGCACGGTGCACGGCTTGGCAGTACCCACCTCGTTCGCACAAGCGATCGCCAGCATTCCCAACAGCATCAGAGCAATTGCTTTCATTAGTTGCCCCCTGGTTTTAATCCACTTGGCACGCGAGTCAGCAGCTGCTGATCGTAACTGTCGTCAGTGAGTGAGTTCATAAATTCGAGGATGGCATCAATCTCTTCTCTATTCAAGTCAAGTGGCCGGATTTTAGCGTCAACCTCAGTAATCGCTGGATTATCACTTTGTCCTCCTACGTAGTGAGCGATCACCGCTTCGAGCGTGGGCAACACTCCATTGTGCATGTAGGGAGCGGTTAGCGTCACATTACGAAGGGACGGTGTTCTGAATAAAAATTTATTATCCACACCTTTATCAGGGTCAGTTCTTTTTGGGTTGTACGCGATGCCAATGTTGTAATAGTTGTAATCGGAGAACATGGGGCCAGAGTGACATGTTGCACAATTCGCCTTTCCATAAAAAAGCTGAAGCCCTAATTTTTGCGGTCCACTCAAGGCGGTCTTATCGCCTTTCACGTAGCGGTCGTAAGGGCTGTCACTACTTACAAGCGTTCTTTCAAATGCCGCGATGGCCTTTGTTATGTTTTCCGTCGTCACGCTATTTGGGCCAAATGCATCCGCAAACAGTTGCACATATTCTGGAATGTTTTTGAGGCGCGCGATGATGCTGTCATAGGTCACCTCTTGCGCATATCCGTTGCCCCGCATGATGTTGAAGGTGGTAGGCGGGCCTAGACACTGGCTCTCCAGACTCTTCTTCCTTCCATCCCAAAACATGGATGCAAGCAGCGGGTCATAATTTTGTTGCATACTGACCATGCCATTGAAGGCCGTATTTACAATCGACTGGGAATTTCTTCCTAGTAATGGCACTTGGCCGTTGGTGTAGTCCCTACGATCAGGTCCCTGCCCCCGTCCACCTACCCCAATGGAAAGATCAAGGCCGTCGGCATATCCTAGCTTAGGCAAATGACAAGTGACACAGGCAATGTCCTTTTCTCCCGAAAGGATCGGGTCGTAAAACAAATATTTGCCCAAGATTTCCTTTACTTCGGTACCCTCGTTGCCTACCGGATGTGCAACCTGTGGAAGCGTCTCAAGCTTCAATGATGACACCTTATCATCTACAGATTCTACGTGTTGACTACAGTTGGTAAGGATCCAACTCACCAACACTATCGGAACTATGATTTTCTTCAAAGCCACCTTAAATTTTCTTTTCAGCACCATCTTGCCAGCCCCTTCATACGGAATGCGGGCGCAAAAGTATTGGCGGAATTGAGCGATTTTCCGGTACTGGGGTATCAAAAGCTGTTGCTTTTCTATCACGTCATTCAAACAATCGATTTCGTTATTGATGCCCCCAACTACCATGCCCACGCATTTTTAATTTCCACCTGGGTTTAATCCGCTGGGCACTCTGGTGGGCATTACCTGATCATAACCAGTGTCAGTCAATGAACTTAGAAAATCAACAAGGACGTTTACCTCTTCTTGGGTGAGGTGGAGCGGTTGCATTTTAGAGTCCACCGCTGTGATGTCGGAGTTTTGACTTTCCGCATTGGAGTAGTGCTTAATCACGGACTCGAGCGTGGGGAACATTCCATTGTGCATGTATGGGGCCGTCAATGTCACATTGCGCAACGACGGGGTTCTGAACAAAAATTTGTTGTCCAACCCCCTATCAGCGTCTGCCCGTTTGGGGTTGTAGGGAATACCAAGGTTATAATAATTATAATCCGAGAACATGGGACCCGAATGACATGTCGCACAATTTGCCTTGCCGTAAAAAAGCAGAAGACCCAATTTTTGAGGTTGGGTGAGTGCACTTTCATCTCCTTTCACGAATTGATCGTACCGACTGTTGTTGCTTATAATTGTCCGTTCAAATGCAGCAATTGCCTTTCCGATATGCTGTTGGGTAATACTGTCCGGTGATCCAAAAGCGCCGGTAAAAAGAATTCGGTATTCAGGTATTTTCTTCAAGCGGCCAATGATGCTGTCGTATGCCGCTTCTACGCTGTATCCATTTCCCCGCATTTCATTGAATGACGTAGTCGGTGCCGCGCTCTGGTCTTCCAAGCTTTTTCTCCTACCGTCCCAAAACATGGGAGCCATCCGAGGATCATAATTTTCATGAATGGAGATCAAACCATTAAATGCCGTATTGATGATCGTTTGCGAATTTCTACCGACGATTGGAATAGTGCCTCCAGAAAAATCCACTCTGCTCTCGCCCAGTCCTCTCCCTCCAACTCCAATAGACAGGTCAATTCCATCGGCATAGCCGCGCGCGGGAATATGGCACGTAGCACATGCAATATCCTTCTGCCCTGAAAGAATCGGATCAAAGAACAAAAATTTTCCTAACACCTGCGTTGCATTGGAAGCCTTATTATTGACAGGGTCAACGGCGGTAGGTAAACTTTCGAGCCGGAGAAGTGCAATTCTGTCTGCCGTTGAATCTATTTGTGACGAACATGCGCAGTTCAGCGCAATTACAAGCGTGGAGCAATACCTAAACGTTTTCAATGTCAGCAGCGTCTTTGACGTTTTTTAAATCAATCGTTAACTACGCTTGGGGAGGAGCAAGTGAGGTACAAAACTATCTTAACCCTTTGGGAAACCGCTGGTAAATACGTTGCAAACATGTGTACTACGGAACCATTCTACCGGTCTTTGAAACGTCGTCACCAATCTTGAGGGATTGGTGACGTCTACATTTACGTGAGTCAAACAAAGGTGCGGCGAGTCACGAGCTCATGATCAAAAGATTCAGAAAACAACTTTTAGGAAAAAAAGCAAAAGACTCAGATGCAGAGGTACGAAGAATCATGTTGACGGCCTTTATGGCCGTCACTAGTTTCTTCGCCGAATTCATTTTTCTCCTCATCAATTTACTGAGTCATGTCTATTATTGGGTACCGGCCAACGTAATCGTTATGGGAATTTGCATCGCCTGTCTCTTTCTCATACGACGCGCTCACTACAAGACGGCAAAGCTTCTACTGGTTGTCACGCTCAACTTAATGATCTTTTGGTCGGCATCAATTGACCCTTTTGATGACGGCACGTACCTCCTTTTCATCCCTGTTGGCATTGGCGCTTTTGCATTGCTCGACTCTCGCAACCTAAAGACCGCCATCACATTGGCAACATTCTCTACCGCCTTGTTTCTCCTGTCTTATTTCGATATCGCGGTAAACTACGAACTTCCCCCACTCTCTCCGCAGTATCACCAAGCTATTTTTTTGCTGACTTATTTATTTTCTTTCGCTCTCTCCATCGCGTATGTCTACTTCTTGGTTCATCTTAATTTTTTATCCGAGCGTGAGCTCATCCTGAAAGAAAATTTCGCGCACCAGAAGAACGAACAATTACAACAAGCCAACAAAAGTCTTGACCAATTGGTCTATAGCGTTTCCCATGATTTGCGATCTCCACTAAATTCCATTCTCGGGTTAATTCAACTGGCACAACAGGCGGCCAGCACGCAAGAGTCGGATCGTCTTCTAAAAATGATCAAAGACAGAATACACGTTCAGAACAATTACATCAAAGAGGTAATTGACTACACCCGCAATTCCAAAAGCGAGCTGCGTATAGAAAAAATTGCATTGAAATTATTGGTAGACGAGATCATTGAATCGTTACGATACGGCGTCGATGCCTTGAAAATAGATTTTCGAAATCAAGTCAGCATGGCCACCTCACTGCTTGCAGATCGTATGTGCCTCTGGATAGCGCTGAACAATCTCATCGGGAACGCCATCAAGTACCATGACATGCATAAGGAAAAACCGATTATCGAGATCGGCTACACAGACCATCGCGATTCGATATATGTGCTCGACAATGGATCAGGAATCTTGCCAGAACATCAAAAGAAAATCTTCAACATGTTCTACCGAGGGTCCGACAAATCGGGAGGCAGCGGGCTTGGTTTACATATCATCAAAGAGGCCGTAGAAAAAATCGGTGGGCGAATCGAAGTCGATTCAGTGCTTGGCGTCGGGAGTAAATTTGAAATTTACCTTGATCGCAACATGTCGTCATCCTTTCAAACGCAACTGTACCCACAATTGAATATATCGACAAATAGCGCCGCACAACGGCTTAAACCTGTGTTATAAAACGTATCCAACGACTATGCTACGGCAGGCCTATACCACATTCAACAAAAAAAATTGCCTTTTTTTCTCCGGGCGAAAATAATCACTACCACCAAAGAGAATGAAAGATGCTACTACCAGGGTACCGAAAAACCGCGAGTCGAATCAGGACCCTGCGATTAAAAAATATGCGTCTCTATTGCATATTTTGAATGGCGAAGAAGAATTTCTTCTAGACAGGGAGGGGCTGATTTTGAGCAGCAATCTTGAGGCCGTGAACGTGACGGGTTATGAAGAGCACGAAATCATCGGCAAGCACATTTCCATTTTCTATCCTTCGGACGAAAAAGACAAAGCTTCAGCCGATTTAGAAAAGGCTTGTCGTCTGGGCAGCTCTATCGCGTCGGGGCTGCGAATAAAGAAAAGAGATGTCATTTTTTGGGCGAGGATGAAAATTAAGTTCAATGCCGACGACGGCACCTTTCGTGTCATTCTGCAAGACGCCACACACCGAGCCTTATCTAAAGAAAGAATTCGAACGCTAAAAGAAGAGTACCTGGCGATCTTCAATAATCCTTTTGTGGGCACCTTCAAATTTCGAATGGAGACATTTGCCATTCAGATGTGCAACCAAAAGACACTCGACATTTTAAAGGCAGACCAAGGCAATGATCTACGCTTCGATCATTATTTCTCTTCTTTGAAACAGTTTGAGCTTTTCATCTCCACACTTCGTGAGGAAAAAAAAGTGGAAGGTTTCAAGTTCATTGTGCAAACCAGTGGGAGCAGCATCGAGAACTGGGCCGCTATAAGTGCCCGCTATTTTGAACAGCAGGGTTTCGTAGAAGGGATACTACTGGACGTGACAGAACAATATAGCCAGATGTTGGAGCTTCAACGTGTCAACACCGAGCTAGATAATTTCATTTACCATGCCTCACACGATCTCCGCTCGCCACTTACCACCACGATGGGCTTAATTAATCTAGGCCTTAAAGAAACTTCACTAGATACCGTCCGTTCCTACCTGCAAATCATTCAGGAGCGAATCAATCACTTAGACTCATTATTAAAGGACCTCATATCCATCTCCTACAACAATGGAGAAAATACGGAGCGATCTTTCTTTCGTTTTGAAGAGGAAGTCAATTCAATTTTGAAATTGCTCTCGACCCCGGACCAACGAATCAAGATATCCATGAGCGTTTTACAAGATATTGATTTCGCCACCGACCCGGTAAGAATGCGCACTATTTTAAGGAATCTCCTTTCCAACTCACTCAAGTACTACAATCAGGAAGTGGCCGACCCTTTCGTTGATTTAAGCATCCGCGTCACATCATCACATTGTGTAATCTTGTTAAAAGATAACGGCATCGGCATCCATCCACAGTTTAGGCACAAAGTATATAACATGTTTTTCCGTGCGACAGAACGATCGGAAGGCAGCGGACTTGGTCTTTATATTGTTAAGTCAATGGTAGAAAAACTGAGGGGGCGGATTTCACTCGAATCCACGCTTGGGCAAGGAACCACTTTCCTGGTCACGATTCCAAATAACATTCCCCCGTCATTGACGAAAAAAGGACCCAATGGTTTCTTCTCGCTGACACAGCAACAAATCAGGCTCGTGGAAAACTCTTGGGATTACATCTTATTGAATGCCAACGACGCAGGGATTACTTTCTACAAAAGATTATTTTCCATAGCGCCCGAACTTAGGCCATTATTAAAAGATGATTTCGATTCGCAAGCCCAAAACTTCATTTCGTTAATCACATTCGCGGTTCACAAAATGAATAGTTTCCACGACATTATTTCTGACGTACAGGCATTGGTCGTTGGGCACAAAAGCGATAGCCTAAAACCAGAGCACTTTGCGGCACTTAGTGACGCGTTGCTTTGGGCGATAAGCAAAGGAATGGGCGACCAATGGAACGAAGAAATCAAACAAGCTTGGTCGGTTGCCTGCCAGACATTTTCAAACATTATGATTGACGCCGTTCCACAAGATGACGCCACCGCTAATTTTGGGCTACCTGCTCTTGAGTAAGTGCATACTCTGAAGGCGGCACGCCAAATTGTTTCTTGAATAGCTTTGAAAAGTAAGAATGGTCTTCAAAGCCGACAATGAAGCCAATCTGTGAGACAGAGTCTACACGGTTTAACAGAAGCGTAGCGGCCTTCCTCAATCGAATGTTACGGATCAATTCACTAGGAGGAAGCCCCGTAATGGCTTTGACCTTTCGATTTAAATTAGCGCGACTCATCCCGACTTCACGCGCCATCTCCTCTACTCCAAACGCAGGGTCCTTCATGTTGTTTTCAATCGCTTCTACGGCGCGTTTCAACAATCGCTGATCACTCGACTCGATCGCTTTAGCATCGGCCCGAATGAGCATGTCTTTATATTTCTGGGCGAGTTCTGCCTGCCGTGTGGTCAGTCGTTCAATCTCCAAGCTCAATATCAATTGATTCTTTTTATCACGATACTCTTGAAGGGTATAAAGAACAGCAGCGAGAACTCCAACGAAAACCAAAACAGTGGTTAAAATATTGGCCCAAAGCATTTTGATCTCCCGGTCGCGCTCCAACAATTGAATCGCATGCTCTTTCTTCTCAAGTTCATTTTTACTTTCCAACTCCACGATTTGTCGCGTTTTCGCCACGTTCAAAATACTGTCACGGACTTCATAATATTTTCTCAGGAATTCCAATGCTTCTGCTGGTTTGCCTTCGCAAATCTTAAGGTCAACCAACCCTGCATAAGCATATCGAATGCTCCTTCTTGACCCCAACTGTCGAGATAATCTCAGCGACGCCAGCAAACGCTTTTCCGCAGCTTTGTAGTCATGCTTTTTTATCATCACATGCCCCACGATTCCGAGGATGGCGGCTTCCGCGGAATTATTTCTGCTATCGCTGTCCCGCGCAATAGCCAACGCATTATCGAAATAAGTCATTCCCAAGTTCATGTCTTTTTGCGCATAGCATTCCCCAATATTTGATACCACTTGCGAAAGCTGAATTTTTGAAGTGTTCTTTTGCTGAATGATCGCCAGCGCTTTGTTATAGCAGATCAGGGCGCTATCCGTTTTCTTTTCGATATATAGAACTACGCCACGAAGGTTATAAACTCGTGACAGGAGGTCCCAATTTTCAGATTCCGTTGCAATCTTCTCGGCCCTTCGAATGTAATTCAAGGCTTTGACGGCGGCTTGTTGATCCATGTAAGAGCAACCAATTGCAAGAAAACTTTCACCCAGAATTGATGTCAGCTGAAGTCGTTCAGATAGGGCGGCGGCTTCCATCCCTCGTTTTATCGCCAAGTCGTTGTCGCCAAGTGCCCAGTAGCAATGCGCTAACCGTAGGTCCGCATTCGCGATACCTCGCTCGTAATGCAAGCCATTCGCTACTGTCAGCGCTTGTTCGGCATACTGCTGCGACATGGAGAAGTCACGCCATCGATATTCAAAACTCATCTTGTTGAGCACATCGGCCAATGTGGTGTCCGTCTTTTTTGAATGGTTCATGAGAACTCCGCGCAAGGAATCAACGACAGTCTGCGCAGGAACTGTCAACGGCAAAACCAACATCACATAAAAAATAGCCAACGAGAAACGTACACGCATTCCTTACAAAAATTTAATTCATGTTTGCCCTAGCTTGAACATATTCGGAGGGAGTAACTCCAAATTGCTTCTTGAATGATTTTGAAAAATAAGAGTGGTCTTCGAATCCAACAATGAAACTGATTTGAGAAACCGAATCTGCCTTACCTAGAAGTAACGCGGCGGCCTTTCTAAGGCGTATATTTCTGATCAATTCGCTCGGAGGGAAACCGGTAATCGCTTTGATCTTTCGGTGCATATTCGTACGGCTCATGCCCATCTCCTTTGCCATCTGCTCGACACCAAACAACGGGTCTCCCAGATTACTCTCCACCACCTCTATTATCTTCTTCAGAAGTCGCTGATCACTGGATTCTATCGTCTTGGCATCAACCGCCGCCAGCACGTCTTTGTATTTTTCAGAAAGCTCCTTGTTTTTCGTCGTGAGCTGTTCGATCTCCAGATCCAACACAAGTCTTTTTCTTTTCTCCTGCTGGTCCCTCAAGTAGTAAAACAAAAATGTCAATACTGCCACAAAAATAAATGCCACAATCAAAATGTTCATCCACAGCATTTGAATTCTATTATCACGCGCCAACAACTGAATCGTATGCTCTTTCTTTTCGGTCTCATAGAGAATTTCCAGCTCGTCGATCTTTTTCAGGCGTTCTATATCTTGAAGGCTGTCCTTTTGCGCATAAAATGCTGACGTGTATGCGTGCGCTTCATCGAACTTTCCGGTCTCGTTTTTGAGCTGGCCCAATGCCATATAACTTGCGCCAATAATTTTTACCTCACGCGTTTCTTTTGCCAATGCAAGCGACTGAAGCAAAAGCCGCTCCGCCTCTCCGTACATTTTTTCCGATAAGGTGGTGTTGCCGATGTTAAAGGTGGCCAAGGCTTGGGCTCTTCTATTGTTGCTTCGTTTTGCCACATCAAGTGACTTCTTATAATATTCAACAGCCTGAGGATTCTTACCCTGCCTGGTGTAAATCAAGCCGATATTGTTTATCACTTCCGGGACTCGATAATCCTCGTGGCCATCTTCCATCACCTTCAGCGCCTTCTTAAAATAGTACATCGCACTGTCGTATTTTTTTTTATCGATGTCGATCAAACCCATAGAATTGTAAATCCGACAATCAATAAGAACATCTTTCACTTTCAAGTTCAATTGCCGCGCTAGTGTTAAATGAAGGATAGCCTTTTCGTAATTCAATTGATTGTGATAAATAGAGCCTAGAATGGCATAACTGTTTGCAAGTAATCGGGCGTCGTGCGTCTGTTCGCCAATTTTGGCAGCTCCAAATGCTTCACTTAGCGCCACCTCAGGTTTTCCCGTCAATAAATGGTAGACAGACAAATTAGCATTGGCTTCCCCCGTGCCTCTTTTGTACTCCAAACGCAGCGACAACGACAATGCTCTTTTGGCAAACTCCAAGGACTTTTCAGGCTGATATTTCAGGATTCGGAAGCTGTATTGATTAAGCAAGGTGGCCTTGACGGTATCTTCTTTCAGGTGGTTCTGTAACGCTTCGTTCAGGCTATCCAGTAACTTATTCTGACTAAATCCGACAGACGAAACGACAACCAGCAGGCTCAATAGTAAACTTCGCATACCTTAAATCAACTGCAAAGTAACGGCGAAAAATGTCGTTAGTTATATGGTTCACCATTAAGAAACTGTCTTTCCTGCGGATGACCCAATTTTACCAGATTTTGAAGCAGATTTACCACCGCCGAAATTGTCGAATCCCTAATTTTTAAGAGATTTTTAAGAAATCCCATTCGCACCCAGCGATTTCACCGGATTTGTTTTTGTCACCCGAAAAATGTTGATGTTGCCAAGGACCAAAGGGCAAAGCAACCTAAGAGGCAATGAAAATTTACTTCGGGAGGTTCTGTTGACGAGACGAGTCGGCCTTAGAAGCCTGTTGTTTCGAATCCAAAACATGCTTTTTGTCGGACTGGGCATCATAAACAATGATGGCAATGGTGCCTGCAATGCAGACGACCGAAATGATCATTTTTGCTATTTTCATAACGGCAATTAAGTTACCGCATGATTTTTCAGCCAGTATTAAGAGAGCGTTATGTTTCTATAATATTGCGATGAAAATTGTCACTCTAAACTCACATCCTCAATAGGAGTGTCATTCAGATTGAAATAGAAGTCTCCCGTAATGTTCGAATTGTCCCACGTGTACTGGCGTTCACCTGACAGTCGCAAAACATTGATGCGGACTTCTTTAAACACTTGCTCCAGCGACAAATGAGGTTTTTGAATCGCTTTCAACAGCTCCTGTGTATACAGGCCGTTCCGCCCAATTCCGTCAGACGCTGTGGAGCCGGGGGCGGTGGAATACGCCACAAAAGATCCCCTCGCCTTTCGCATCTCGGTAAGTCCTACGCCCGGCCCTCGGTTGATTTGCGGAAAAATATTATTTCTACATGCATCAAGGATCAAAATGTTCATACGGGTGTTTGAGCGTTCCATGTTTTGCAGAATAATCCTTTGCACGGGGAAACATTGCCTAACCACATCATCGGGATACTCGATATTTGCATCGACCGGTACAAGGTAGTTTTCACCTTCGCTTTGCAATCCATGCCCCGAATAGTAAAACAAACCCACGGCTTGGTCCTTATCCACGCTCGACAATTTTTCATGAAATTTCAAGAATGCACTTCGAATCTCCATGTAAGTGGCATCGGTCAAACTAATCACCTCAAAGTTGAGCTGCTCCAATACGGCAGTCAGGTCATCAGCATCATGGATTGGGTTTCGCAATGCCGGAACATGCTTGTAAGCCGAATTTCCTATGACCAAAGCAAATCGCTTTTCGTGTCTATATCTATTGACCAGCGCAGTGTCGACAGGTCGTACTCGCCTGGAACGAGGAGCCACCGAGATCGCCGCTGCTGAAGGTTTCCCTATGGCTTTCGGCTCCTTCCATTGCACCACTTGTCTAAGTTGCTCTATTTCCTTTGTGATCGAACCCCTTTTCACAAAAGTATAACGTTTGATGCCTATGGTATTGAACCATTCTTGCCAGGTGTTCATAATATGATCCCACTCGAGATCCAGCTCACGTGGAGCGGCCTCAATCACTACTATCTCAAGGTCCGGGAACTCATTTTTTACTAGCCATAACTTATTTTGGTGGCCCACAATTGGATAACCGTCAGTTAAAATAAAAAGGTAGTTTTTAGTTAGGCTATCGCGCGAATAGTCATTCTTAAGGTCTTCATGGAAATACTTCCAGATGTCAGCACCATTGTAGTCTGTGGGTTTTCTGCTGAACACGGCGCTTCGATAGAGTGTGTCTACGTTTGCATAGAAATTTTCCCTTCGTTGTTCTTCCTGCGATTTACGAACGACGTTGTTCAAACTCTGCATATTTACATACAAGCGATCTTCAAACACATCTCTCTTCATCCCAGAGCCCACCTGTGGAGCTATGACCACTTTGATTTCATCTCGGGACTTAATGTACAAGTCCCTCTTCACTTTTTCCTCAAACATCAAATACAAGCTCTTGATGATTTGCTTGTCGCGGGCAGGCTGGTCAGGCTGCACAATCAGTCGATCAGACAAGTCCACCAATACAATGAAGTTATTTTTGACGCGTGTCGTATTCTTTTTTTCAGGTGCAGGCAGTTTACAGGCCCAGAGCACGTAAGCCAACATACACAGCAACACGAGCCACACCAACCATGACCAACTAGCAGACCTGTCTTTGGATACGTTCATGAAGATTTAAAAAAAACGCCTACTTACCACTTTCACAGTTCCGTTTTTGATGTTGTTCTTTGCTTCAAATTCCTTTTTGAACGCAAGACATTTCTCTTTTGCTTCCTTGAAGCTCGCGGGTGCCAAGTAGGCGATCCATCCTGACGAAAACTGATCGATGTACTTTTTAAGATTGCCATGCATGAGGGTACTTGCATCTTCGCGATAGTCGGCGATTCTGTTTTTCAAAGAATTGACATCGAGCAGGCGGGCTTTCAAAATTTTGACCTCACCCAGCAAATGGCGAAGTATCCCTTTCAAGTTGGAAGTGACCTGTCGCTTATCCCATTCGCGCAAGAGCGAGTCGAACAAAATGCTCCAGATGATATAGACAAGAAAACCGAGAAACAGAATGATGTAAAATGACGGGCTCTGGCTCCACGGCGTTGTAGGAACCCCCATTAATCCTTTCGCATTCTCCGTGTTATTGCTAATTATCATAGCGAGCAGGAAATCAACGATAAATGTGACCGCAATGAGCATCGACACGAAGGCAAGTTTAGCTTGGTGTTTTAGCTCCAACAGGATATGAAAGGCCCAACCAAATGCATAGAACACAAATGGTACCACGAAAAGCAGATAGTTGTATTGCAGGGCTTCGGCCAACTCCCGCGCACTTGGCATAATACTTCCGGTACCTTCCCCTTGGGCAATCCGTTCTGCAATCCCCTGAAAGTCAACATAAAGTGCTTTGTAGGTCGCAGATACATAGAAGAAAAACAAGTACACCGAAAGTGTGGCGAGCAAAAATAAATTGACTGAAAATTTCAACGGGCTAAAAGTTTCAGTCTTCAATTTTTCAACGTCTTTTGATCGGGCTTCCCAGGTCTGGCGGAGTTCCTTTTTATATTTGTCGATCTCTTTTTCCTTTGTTTTTATTTCGCTCTCTACTTTCTCATTCTGTTCTTCCTTCTCCTTTAGCTTGAACTCAAGCTCTTTTATTTGCTCCAATTTTTCCTTGCGTTCTTCATCACTGAAACCTTGGTAATCACTTTCCACAAGATCTCCATTAAGAATGCGATGAAGAAAAGACGCGTAGACATCGGGATCGCCTTTCGAACTACCGGCCTGTTCGTAACCAAAGTCATAAAGACTGACACGATCCGCACGATGAATCACTTTGACATCATTTTTTACTTCCATTGTGGCTTCCATAAATTCGGAATTGTACTTCCCGAATTTAGGTGGCTTGTATTTTTCAAAGAACCTTTTCTCTGTAGTATGATTTTTTAACGCGACAGGCAACGGTAGTAGCCAACGAAATGACTTTTCCAACGAATAACGAAGCTGTTTTTTTTAAGAATCTGTCACTACCAATTACAACACGTCATATTATTTACTACACGCAGCTTGTTCCCTGTGACAACGATACGTTTTATTGTAAAATGTTTTGCGATTAGTTCCTCTGTAACCCTATCTATGACTGACCGTCACGTCTGAATGATACCCAACATGGTAGCGCGGGCAACGCTTTCGAGGCATTCAGTGCTACGCTTCCTCCGTTTCCAAATAGCGTTTGGCTTGCATGATGTAAAGCTCTGCGTACTTTCCATTCTGATGCATTAATTCTTTGTGCGAGCCCTGCTCAATAATTTCGCCGTGTTCCATCATCAAAATATTATTCGCATTCTTGACCGTGCTAAATCGGTGTGTAATCAAGATGACTGTTTTCCCTTCTGTGTTTTTTTCAAGGGAAGCAAAAATTTTCTCTTCGGTTACCGCGTCTATGGAAGCTGTAGGCTCATCAAGAATAGTGATGGCTGCATTTCTATAAAACATCCGCGCGACAGCCATCCGCTGGTGCTGACCTTTGGAAAGATCTATTCCGTCTTTGAATTCCTTCCAAATAAGTTGGTCGTAACTGGTAATGAATTCATCGGCGCCGGAATACTTCGCCGCCTGTGCCAGCTTCTCCTGCTCCATTTTATCCGAAATCCTCCCCACACCAATCGATTCGCGGATGGTCAGGTTATAAACAGGGAAATCTTGAAACAAGATACCGATCGCATTGTGCCAGTCTTCCAAATTGATTTCACGAAGGTCGGTCCCATTTACGAGGATCACTCCATCCGTAGGATCGTAAATTCGGCAAAGCAATTTTATCAAAGTCGTCTTACCCGCACCATTCACTCCAACGATGGCCACCTTCTCACCTGCTTTTAGCGTGAAAGACAAGTTCCGCAAAACATAAGGGCTTTCTCCTTCCTCCACGGGATACCGGAACGAAACATTCTTGAATTCAACATGTGGCGGCGTTTCCGATGAAAAACGTTGTGCCCCCTCCTTCGATTTTATGTTTGGTCTCATGTCAAACAGCTCAAACCATCGCGCGGCGTAGCGGGCTGCCTCTTCGGTCCAAGAAATCGACTCGACATAACCGTTGACCGTCTGATAAAATCGAGTGTACGTGTTGAAGGCAAGTAAAAGCCCACCAACAGCCATCGTTCCTGCCAGCGCTTCTCTCGTCATTAAGGCAATAGCAAGAAAAAGAAACAATAAATACCAGAGGCTAAGGAAATTGTATGAAATGGATTTGCGTTTTTCTGCAGCTACGATTTTTTGATTGTACGATTGCATTCGCTCACTCACCTGATCTTTCAGCCATGACTTAAGTTTGAGCAGAATTACATCAACCGCTTTTTGCAGATGTTCGAAATGAGAAATACGATTGCTTATAATCCGGTGGTCGTCAAGCGAAAAGTAGCGAATCCGAAAAACCTCCATACTGTACTTCTTGTAAAAAAAGTATACGGGCGCCGCAGCCAATACCGAGAATACGACAAGCCAATAATTCAATGACCACAAGATCATCATGGAAGTGATAATCCCGGCAAAACTCGTGGCAGAAGAGAAAATGAAGTCTTGTAAACTCAACATGCTGCTCGTGCCCCATTCCTGGGCGCTCCTCAACAAGGTTTGATAGGAGTTACTCTCAATCACCCCGATGTCTAGCTCACTCTGTTTCTCAATTTTGTGCAGGTCCAACTGCATGTCAAGTTCCAATCGAAATTTAGCCCTCAGGTAATTTACCAGGTTACTTACCAGAGTGGGGACCAAAAAAGCGAAACCCAGAATAACCGAAGAACGCAAGAGCGCATCCATTTGAGAAACCCCTTGTTTGATTCTGATAATTTCATCAACAATCGCCGAAAAGCTGGTGAACTGCAGGTAGATGATCGACCCTTGAAATAGGTTAAATAAAATCAATAGCAAGAACAAGGTCTTGTTGGTTCTCCATGCAAAGCCCACTGATTTGACTGCAACACTAAAAATATTTCTCCCTCCTGTCATTGGCCGTAAGTCGACAAAAAAATAATTTTCAATAATGAAGGTAATATGAAATCTTTATTCAATTATTGTGATTCAACTATCGAGTCTTATAATAGTTGTGAGTATTTGGGCCGAGAAGCGTTTTTTGTCAGCGGATACCCCAGGAATGCGGTTACGCCAGAGAACGGTCACGGATAAAGTATTATTATTGGCTTTCATCTATGAAGAGTAAACTCGTTCTATCACTCGTGGTGTGCACCATCGTCTGGAGTTGCACCATCAACGACAAAGATTTTCAGATAAAAGGGGTACAAAGCAACCCGACATTGGTGGCACCCCTCGCCGCAGGCAATCTGGCAATTCTCGATGTTTTAAGTGACCAAGACTCGGCCAACATAAAAATAAAGTCGGACGGGCTTGTTTACTTGAGTTATGACCAACAATTGGCTTCACAAGACATCAGGGACTTTGTGAAAATCGACGATGTAAATAACCAAGGGGTTGTGGTACCTGTCCCGCCGGCGACGTACCCACCGAACCCAAACGATCAAACCTCTACCGTGATCACGAAATCGGTGGATATGGGAATTACGCCGGAACAGCTCACAGAGATTGCTTTCAAATCGGGTACTATGTCCTACAGCATGACTTTGGTACCTGCCAACAATAATTTCTTGTATGCCGTGAACCTGGATATTCCAGAATTCATCTCCAACACATCAGGGCAACCTTTTTCGCAACAAGTATCAGGAACAGGATCTGTTCAACTTTCAGGTTACACTTTTAAAAGTGCTACGGCGAATAAATTCACACTGAAACTCACGCTGATCATCAAGAAAAATTCTTCGTCGGTCACGGTACTTCCCGGCACCAACCTGAATGTGAATTTCTCATTTAAAGGAATGGATTTCACCTATGTGAAAGGCTTCCTTGGCGATCAAACGGTAAGTCTACCAGCGCAAACCATCGATGTACAGGCTTTTGGCAACACCTTGCAAAACGGTGCGTCAGTTTCTTTCGCACAACCAACGATTGACTTGACCGTAACGAACGATTACGGAGTACCCCTGAAGATCACTTTTACAAAGATTGAGGCCAGAAAACAAGCATCAGGTTTGACGATACAAACAAATCCAACCAGCCCAATCCCCATCAACGCACCGGCTGCGCTTGGCACGTCTGCGAACACTTTGGTTTCTATATCAAATGTGAGTGCTGTTGTGAATTTTGCTCCAACGCAATTTTATTATCAGGCATCGGCGCGTATCAATGGGGGGCTGACTTCAGGAAACAATTTCATGGCTGACACCAGCAAGTTGAGGGTGAAAATGCACGTCGAAATTCCGATTTACGGCAAAGCATCCAACATCTTAACAAGCGATACATTGGATGTCGACTTAGGCGATCTGGATCAAACCAAAATAGACTCCGCCACTCTCAAGACAAGCGTGACCAACGAACTTCCGCTGGACGCCAATCTTCAATTTATTCTCACCGATTCGAAATACAAGTTCATCGACTCTTTGTTGACCTCTTCTCAGAGCGCAATAGTTAAAGGCAGTTCTGTCGATTCGAATGGTGAGTTGAGCGCAGCTACCGTCCTCAATCAATCGATTAAGCTGCAGTCGCAGAAGATTTCCAAAATTTTCCAGGCAAAGAAAATCATTGTTCGCGCTAAGTTTAATACCTCGAAAGATGCCAGTGGAAACTATGTGAACGTAAAATTCAAAAGTCAATACAAAGTAAAAATGCAACTGGGGCTGAACGTGAAAATGAAATTAAACGCCACCTTCTGATGAAAAAAACACTGCTACTGGCACTCGCAGGTTTCATTGGAACCGCCGCCGCTGCCCAAAACGAGGGCACATTGACATTCATGAACAGCCTTCCACAAGTGACTTATAACAACCCGGCAATCATGACAAAGTACAAGTTGTCGATCGGTCTGCCAGGGTCGTCCATTGCAATGTTTTATTCCAACAATGGGTTTGCTTACAAAGACGTCTACACCAAAGTTAACGACTCGGTAAAAGCTGATTTATCTAAACTCAACAGTGCGCTCAAACCGAATAACTACATCACACAGGCAATGCAGATTGATCTATTCCGATTTGGGTTACAGATAACTCCCAAATTGTATGTGTCACTTAATTCGACGGCCAAAATCTACAATCGAATTCTGCTTCCAAAAGACTTGACCAATCTGTTTATCAATGGGAATGCCGACTTCGTCGGAAGGACAGCTACACTCTCACCTAAAGCAGAATCCGTTAGTTATTTAGAAACTGCATTGGGAGGCTCCTATCAAGTTGATGATCGGCTCACCATCGGCGCGCGCTTTAAACTTCTCAAAGGGGTCACCAACGTAACCACACAGAATGCCACGATGAATCTCTCAGTGGATAACAGTTATGTATTATCCGCCAACGCGGGAATGGACGTCCGTACCTCTGGTATTAATAATTTCTCGCAGTCAAATTTTGATTTAGGTGCTCACGCAAAAGATTATTTCACCAACAATGGCTTTGCCATCGACCTTGGTGCCACGTATAAACTTCAAGATCGCCTGACCATAGGCGCAAGCTTAATAGACATTGGAAGTATCAAGTGGAAAAACAACACCTACGGATATACGATGGATCCAGCAAAGGCGAAATACACTTTTTCAGGCGTCGACTTGACTAAGGTAGTAAATGGCGATAACAACTACCTAAATTCCATTGGTGACACCGTTCAAGCCCGGTTCAAAGTGAAAGAAGGCGCTATCGGCAGTTACAGCGCTCCCATCCCCGGAAAAATGTACCTGAGCGGAATGTATCAGGTAAGAAAAAATTTCACCGCAGGCGCGGTGTTCTTTGCTGAAAAGTTCAGGGGCCGGTATGCGGCGGGAGTCACTGTTGGTGTTAACAAACACTTTGGTCGCATATTCAGCGCGGCAGGCAGCTACACTGTGGCAAGCAATTCCTTCAATAATTTAGGTCTGGGCATGTCCTTGAATCTCTCACCCATTCAGATTTATATGGTCGGCGACAACTTGCTGCGTATGCCCCTCTCGGGGTCAGAACTCAATTCGTTCATCAACAGCACGAAGTTCTTTAACGTGCGCCTCGGATTGAACTATGTCTTCAAGTGGCGCGACAAGATGAAGAAAGCAGATACCAACAACGTTGACCCTTCTTCTGATGATGACAAAGGACTCCGTCGGAAGATGTACAAAAACTACACACCCGACAAAACCCGGAAAGGAATCAATCGAGAATGATTGATATTACTTCGCCTTCATTTTCAATCGCGATACGATAAATTCGCCAATCCGTCTCCCTTGAACCTTGCCATTTTCGCAGGCAGGCATATAGTGGATACCTCCGTAAACGCGGCTCACCGCAGCTTCTTGCGAAGCGTCTATAAAGGATTTGAAGCTGCGAGCCTGCATTCCAAATTCCACTTCGGTAGAGTCGGTAAACGCATAATTGTCTCCAAAGATTGCGGTGAGCGTAATCGCTGCCGATGTCGATATCACGCTGTGCCCGCTAGTGTACTCGGGAAAAGGAGGAGTTTGCAAGAGCGGCACCCAATTCTCGTCAATGTACCGATTGATATAAGTCTCCGGCCGCACGAGTTTAGATCGATACTTTTCATCCCAACAGCTGATGAACCCATCCACAAGAGAAAGTGCCACACAAACATACGCTTCTGCCGACTTTACCATATCGGCATGCGTATTTTGACAGACCATCTTTGTAATGTTGATCCAGTGACCACCGGGAGATATCTTTTTTGTCGCAAACATCACGTGCCCCTTCACGTTCATTACGAAGGGGTTGCAGTCCCAGAAACTGGCAACAGCTCGCTGTTCCTCGGTTAAGTTTTTTCCTGTTTCGTACACAACAAAAGCGTCCTTGTAGAATGGGCTTCCCTTCTCTTTCGAAAAGGGAGTTGGTCCTAGCGGTTTAAATTGTCCGGCCGAGTCGATCACAAACGGTCTGATCTTGTTCCAGTGCGGCTCAACGGCATCCATATACGCTGGCGGTGTTGGTTGCCAGGTGGCAGGATCCTTTTCTATTGAATATTTCGGGAAAGTGCGTGACTGCTTGTAGTTGTCTTTCGAAGACCATTTGATCACGTGCCTCGCCACGCTATCTCCGAACACGATCGATCTTTGAAACACATCAGAAGGAATATTCGCGTCTTTGAATTTCTGCATCTCGGCGTCGTAGAACTTATCGAGGTCGTCTTCTGAGAAAATCAAAGTACGGCCCACCTTCAACATCGCTTCAGTAGCTGCCAACGGATAGCAATATTCTTTTGTCGTATCTGGCTGAGGAAAGGCGGTTAGCCCATGCAATTGACCGGCCAACGTCAAATAATTTTTGTTCTGGTGAATGATCGCCTCGTATCCGGCCACGGTGGCATAGGCGTAAATACGGCTGGCCACGGGAGGCGAAAAAATATCGTGCACTATTCGATCCGTGATTGCCTTCATCGACCGGTGGAAAAACTCCGGGTCCTGTACCTTCGACTTGTATTCTCCCGAACTCTGCTTGCACGAGCTGCACAAAAATACGGCAGCCGCCAACAACAATAACTTATTCATTGAACTCAAATTACAAGGATAAATTTATTTTACAATGTAGTCCTTTCCGTCAACTCCAACGTTTTTAATTTTCAGACTGCTCCATGATTTAGGTAAGGTCGTTTTGTTTTGAGAGATTCCCTGGTCAGTGATTTTCAAGCCTCCAAATCCGAAAATGACAGCTTGCAAAAATCCTCCCGCTCCGGTAGCGAAATAAGGATTTGTTCCACCCGCCGTTTCAGCGAGCACACCAAACGGCGGCACCTGATTGGCTTTATAACTTTTGCTCAGCAATTCCTGAGCTTTGTCAAGATTTCCAAGTCGGGAATACAGGACGGAAAAAACAGAGTTGCCCATGGCCGGACCATTCGCGGACATTCTCGGTTCATAATACTTCAAATCTTTTTCAACTTGAACGGGATCGCTAATTACATCCAACGGATAAGAAAGCAAGTTCACGTCAGCTTGCTTGATCTCCACACCATTGTAAGTAGCGTTCTCCTTTGTGGTGCCATCCGGAAATTTAAGGATGGGAATATTTTGAGCGACAAAATCCCAGTCAGGATCGGGAGTCAATGCTAATTCTTTGGCCGCAAGCGACGCACATCGAAGCGCGGTGATTGCCATTCCATTAGTGAAGGCATTATTGTCAATGTTCTCTTGCCATTCGTTCGCGCCTATTACATTGTTGATTTCAAATTTACCGGTACCCTTACGCTCAACACGACTGGCCCAGAAATCGGCCACCTCTTTAAGCACGGGATAGCCTCTCTCCTTCAGCCAAATTTTATCTTTCGTGACTTGATAATACTTCCAGAACGCCCAACCTATGCAACCGCTAATGTGTTGTTGAAAAGGTCCCGTCAACGCCCATACCGGTGTATCCTCACTTCCTTCCGCGGATGACTCCCATGGAAACATTGCGCCCTTGAAGCCGTGCGAGAACGCATTTTTCTTGGCCGCAGCCATCCTCTGGAAACGATACTCCAAAAGGGACTTTGCGATGGCGGGTTGCATCACTAGCAAGGGAGGGTACATCCAAAGTTCTGTATCCCAAAATACGTGACCGTTGTATCCAAGCCCAGATAATCCCATGGGAGAAAGACTGTAGGCGGTGCCAGCGCGAGCAAATGAATAAAGATGATACAGCGCAGATCGAACATCTTTTTGAAGCTGGACATCACCCTCAATGACAATATCACTCTTCCACAATTCATTCCATGCCTCTTTGTGTCTGTCGAGCAAACGTTGCACGCCCTCTAGTTTTGCAAAAATAGTAAGGCGCTCGGCTTCATTCATTGGATCGTTGTATTCTGATGAACAAGTCGCTGACGATACAACAGCAAAGCGATAGGTCTCCCCTGCCTTAAGGGTTTTATAAAATTTTGCCAGGTGCCTATTGTAATCCCAGTCTTCATGGATCAATTTCGGCTCTTGGCCGTGGGGCTCGTCAAAAATAAAACTGTTGCTAACAGCCACCGTTAAACGACCGGATGGGCTCTTGCCAACCGACGTCAGCAGAGGAATGGTCACATGGGGGCGTTCAATTTCACTATAGAGATTGTGGACGTCGGCTAAATGGTCGGGAGCCTCGATGACACTCATCGGATTAATCCTAACGTCCTTCTTCGCCTTGACAGTAACAATCGAAAGCGCCGTGTACGGCAAATGACGCAATGCCATCAGGGAGTGAGACACAGTTATCTTGTCGTGGTCAAAGGAAGTAGTGAGCGATGCTTCCTTCATGTTCAATGACTGCTGGTAATTTGAAATGTTGGATCGGGATAACCGCTGACCATCTACATCCATTGCCATGTTCACATGATTGAATGTTTTGAGAATATTTGAGACACGACCGCGTTGATAATAGTCATAAGCACCGTTGAGCACCACATCTTTGACCGTCATTGGCTCTGCCGACGAAATCAATCCAATCATGCCATTGGCCACGGTAATCCCGTAATAGTTCTTAGGATCGATATTTTTCGCGTCGATCATCCATTCGTTAGGTGCTTGAGCATAGCTGGTGACCGACGCGATTAAAAAAACGAGGGATAATTTTGTTCTCATGTTGATTCATTTATGGAGTTGCCTTTCGAAACCCTAGGAGCGTTTCATTGTTTCTTGAAACTAAGAAAATGTTGTTCTTCTTTGAAGTTCTAATTTCTAAAATACCTCTCGCTTCACCAGGGATTCTAAAGCCCGAAGCCGCTGGCGGCAGGGATTTAAATTGCCCGTGACCATCTCCGAGAAGGACCAGTCCGTAGCTCGCATCGTAAGGGCCTAATTCTGTTTGAACGGCGCGCAGATTCCCGCCGAGAAGAATATCAAGTTTTCCGTCTGAATTGACGTCAGCACTGTACATTGCCTTCACGGGTGAAACTTGTGCTTCTATTGGTAAGGGCCCGATCATAAATCGCTGACCATCGTTCCTCGCGATCACGCTTTGGAGTTCATCAACACGAAGTTGCACCGATTGACCTTCTTGTGCCGGCGACAAAATATCTCTTACGGTGACGTTGCGATAGTCTTTGTACTTTAAGAATTTCTTTTTGAGGTAAGGCAATTGTTTCACCAATTGATCACGTGTAGCAAAGGGGTAGCTTTTCTCCTTATTGAAATAAATTAAAATGTGGTCAGTGCTTGCATTCCCGTCGAGGTCTCCAACCAACATGCGAAGTGGCTTTTGCTCGTTCGCCTTCAAACGAGAATTCAATCCTAAGTTTCCTGCCACCAAATCATCATCGCCGTCCCCGTCAAAGTCGGCTGCAATTATGGTATTCCAAAGTCCTGACGACTTTGAAAAGCCCCAGTGGTTTGTTTCATTTTCAAAGTGGTTTTCTTTTTGAATAAGTACGGTAATAGGCATCCACTCACCTACCGCAACCAGGTCGGGCAATCCATCTTTGTTGACATCCGTCCACACCGCATCCTTCACCATACCGAGTCTATTGTCGGGCATATTGCTTGGAAAACGGCTTGCGCCGAGCCAAGACATGTTCGGAGAAAAATTCCCAGCACCGTCGTTTATCAGTAGATAACTAATGGGGCTCATCCCGTACAGCAGCGGCATAGCGCTAGCCCCTATAAACAAATCCACATCACCATCCTTGTCAAAATCACATGGCTTCACACACGATGCATTCATCGATATTGTCACAAAATTCGCTTTTCTGGAAAACGCTCCTTTTCCATCATTTAAATAAAGTCGCGGCAAAAGCGAACGGCTGTCCATGACCTCCTGGCCACCGCTGACTACCACTAAATCATTGTCACCGTCTTTATCAGCATCAAAAAACGCCGCTGCAATTACTTCCGACGATGAATCCGATGATACGTCGTTTTGCATAGATCGCACAAACCCTTCTTGCGTTTGATAAAACACTTCTCCTGATTGGCCCTTTCCGCCACCTAAAAAGATATCATCTAATCCGTCTCCAGTCACATCGGCTGTAGCTAAAGCCGGCCCTTCCGTGGTGAGCATCTGGGGCATCAAATTCTCCCGATTGAAGGCATTGTAACCATTCTCCCGATGCTTGAATTTAGGTAGCTCCGTTCTTAGAACTGACTTCAATAATGTTTTCGAGTCAGCATTTCTATTGTAAGAGAAATCTATTTTCGCATCTGATTCTTTTACCGCAATTGTTTGATTGGGTGCAACATCGGTCTTTCGCTCCATTTTACCCGATGGCCATACCACGATCAATGAATCGACTTTCGATGAGTGGCCCAGTCCAATGTTTATTCGCGTGTCTACGGAAGAACAAAACCCTCTTGTTGAAGCAACTTCAAACAATTGCTCCTCACTGCCAAGATAAGCCATCACCTTTGCTCCTATTCCAAAACTATTTCCGATACTTCCTTCCAATTTAATTTTCAGAAAAGAATTTTTGACTGAATTATTTTTATAGACAAATCCTGATTCGTTGATATTGTTCACCAACAAATCGAGGTCGCCGTCATTGTCGAGATCGGCGTACGCTGCGCCATTGGAGATAGAAACATTATCGAGCCCCCATGATTTCGTTTGATCTTCAAATTTCAATTTCCCCGAATTTTGAAAAGCAAAGTTCGACACCTTTCCTGATGGCATTTGCTCGATGATCTTCAAGTCTCGTTCATTTATCTTTTGCAAGTCTTTCTGCACTCGATCGTTGGATATGAAACTGACATAATCCATATCGTTCGGCCGGCGCATGATGCCATTAGTCACGAACAAATCTTTCCATCCATCGTTGTCAAAGTCGGCAAACAAGGGTGACCAACTCCAATCCGTGGCGGCTACGTTGCTCAACCACGCGATGTCGCTAAATGCCACCGCAGTATCGGAAGAAAATTGGTTGAGCTGCAAACAATTTCTTGCTGTTTGGTAGTGGAATCCAGCACGGAGTTTGAACATGTACGTTTCAAATGGATCATCACCGGCACTCGTCTTGATGACGTCCTCTTCCTCGGGCAGCATGTCAAGCGTAACGATATCTGTTCGGCCGTCATTATTGAAATCCGCAAGATCATTGCCCATTGAAAAGCGTGAGCTGTGACCCACCGACGTTTCTAGTATCTGTTTAAAGGTCCCGTCTTTTCTATTTAAGTACAGATAATCGTTTTCCTGAAAATCGTTTGACACATAGATATCTGGATATCCGTCGAAATTCAAGTCCGAAACACCAACGCCAAGCCCATAGGCAAGAGCGCCCTGCAAGATCCCTGCGGGTAAGCTGACATCCGTAAACTTTGAACTGCCATTTTTTCCCTGGTGAATCAATTCATTTCTAAACAGTTTGTCACCGGAAAGAACATCGCGTTTGAAGCGCTGCGAAACGTCGCCTAGCGATCTTGTACTGTGTACCGAGTGGTTTAGCAAATAGCAATCAAGGTCGCCGTCGAGGTCATAATCAAAAAAAACGGCTTGCGTAGAAAGTCCCACGAAATCCAAACCGTATTCTTTTGTCCGGTCGGTGAACGTCAAGTCGTGATTGTTGATGAGCAGTTGATTTTTCGAGTTGAAATTCTTGTAATTGCCTACTCCACAAATATAAATATCAAGCCACCCGTCTCCGTTTACATCGGCCAAGGTCACACCGGTCTTCCAATTTCCAACTCCCGCGCACTTTGCCTTGTCTGTAATGTCTTCGAATTGAAACTTGCCCTTGTTCAGGTAAAGTCGATTGGGATTTTGATTGGAGGAAAAATAGACATCAACCAACCCATCATTATTGATGTCGCCGACAGCAACACCTCCCCCATTGTAAAAATATAAATACTCGATGATGTTGAAGGTGGTATCTTCCTTTAGCGTGTTCGTGAAATCGATACCGGTTTCACTTGGGCTCATTAACGTGAAGAGTTTCTTCTCAGTACCGATTGAAGTGCAGGCGCCGGCCGCTAAAAGAAACAGACCGACAAGGCATTTTTTATAAGACACCATGATCACTTGCGGTTGACTTTGAACAACACGGGGGTGTCGTTGTTTCTTGCCACTAGAACGTAGTCACTGTTGCCAATCACAATCTTCTTGATGTCGCGTACTTCCCCGTCCACAAAGAAGCCAGACGCACTTGGCATGACCGATTCAAATTGACCTTTCCCATTTCCTTTCAAAAAGACGCCGTAGCTCGCATCATAACGCCCAATTTCGGGCTTCACGCGGTACAGATTACCTCCCATTAAAATGTCCTGATTCCCATCGCCATCAAAATCGCTTGTGCATATACCGTACATCGGTGAAAACTGTGCTTCTGCCGGAAGTGCGACTACCTGAAATTGCCCTTTTCCGTCGTTGATCAAGAGGGATGTAGAAAATAGATAAGCATTCAAAGTGATAGCATTCTCCAACTGCTCCGGTGTAAATATGTCGTTCACCATGGCATTCTTGTAGTCTTCGTATTTTAGATACTTCTTTTTCAACGAAGGCATTTGAGAAACCAAGTCATGCCGCAAGGACATTGGATAACTCTTATCGCCGCTATATGCCGTAATCACTTGCTCAATTGAACCGTTGCGATCGAAATCGTTGACGTACATAGTTACAGGTTTGTCGGCCGAAGCCCGGAAGCGGGAATTTAAACCATGATTGCCAGCGACAAAGTCGATATCACCGTCATGATCCACGTCAAAAGGTTGGATCGTATTCCACCATCCGCTTGTCTTCGTGAGGCCGTACGCTTCCGTCTTATTAACAAATTTACCGTTGTCGTTAACAAACAAAGTAATGGGCATCCACTCTCCAACGACGATGAGATCCGCATCTTTATCGCCATCTATATCTGACCATGAAGCGTCGGTTATCATCCCAATTTTGTTGAGTCCGCCAGCAATCTCATTGGTCACGTTCTCGAACTTTCCTTTACCATCGTTCTTAAGAATATAGCCGTTCATTTGTTTTCCATACGCAAACGGCTCGAGCCTCACTCCTACAAACAGATCCATGTCTCCGTCGTTGTCGAAGTCGGTCGCCCTGGCGCAAGAAGTGCTCTCAAATTTTCCGGCAGGAAGTTGCTGTGCCGACTGAACAAAATTGCCCTTTCCGTCATTGAGATAAAGACGGTCGATCAACGCAGATGAACTCGTAGAGAATTCGTTACCACCGCTACACACATACAAATCCAGATCTCCATCACCATCAGCGTCGAAGAATAGGTTGCCAATGTCTTCGGAAATTTCGTCTGCGCCAAAAATCTTTTTATCAACGCTGGTGAAACTTTTCCTGTTTTGGATGAGCAACTCGCCCGGCTGATTCTTTGCTCCTCCAATGTAAAAGTCCTGCTGTCCGTCATTGTTAATATCGGCCACGCTGACACGAGGTCCCTCGCAACTTAGCATGTGATAAATAAGACGATCACGATCAAAGTCCACGAAATCATTTTCGGTATGTTTGAAATCAATCTTGAAGTCCGAATTGGTTTGTGGCACAAAGAGTTTTTCACTTTTCCCAAGTGGTTTTTCAGTTGTCTTTTTGCCGTCTTTTTGTAAGGCTACAATCGTCCGATTCGTTTTTACTGAATCCAGCTCAGTTATCTTGCCATCGGGCCATCTGATTTTTACTTTGTCCACCACCGACAGATCGCCCAGTCCAAAATTCGGTCTGCTATCCACGGTGCTCTCAAAGCCGCGCATAGGCATCTGCTCAAGGTAGAGAAGTTTATTTTTGGCCTCAATAGTTATTTGAGTTCCCAGCGCCGCCGTATTAGCCCCCTCTCCTTTAAGTTCAAATTTCAAATAGTGATTGTTGGGATGGAGCGTGTGGCTTTCGTTACGGTAAAGAAAGGCTTCCATATTTACATTGTTCACTACCAAATCCAAATCACCATCATTGTCTAAGTCTCCATAGGCGCTTCCATTTGAGAAACTGGGTTCATCGATACCCCAGTCATGAGAGGCATTCGAAAATTTATAAGAGCCTTCGTTCTTGAAAAAGAAATTAGGCACCGGATTCGATGGAATAATATCGATCAGCTTCTTATAGTCGACGGCCTTCTTTGTTATGACAGTTTTAACAAATTCCTCGCTGCTCGCAAACTGCAAGAAATCTTGGTTAGTCAGGTCTTGGTAAATTCCGTTCGCCACAAACAGATCTTTCATTCCGTCATTGTCGGCATCAAACATAAGTGCTCCCCAACTCCAATCAGTGGCTTCCACTTGACACAACCTTCCAATCTCGCTGAACGTGTTGTCACCGTTATTCAGTTGAAACATATTCCGAGTAAACTGATGGTAATAATTGTACTTGACATTGTACTGATAGCGGTCCCAATTCTCAAACGTGGTCACCGTCTTAACACGTGCATTTTCACGCGGCAGCATTTCAGTGACGAATAGATCTGGGTACGCATCGTTGTTGATGTCTGCCAAATCAGCTCCCATGGAGGCGCCACTGATGCTTTTCATTTGCCGAGTCAAGTCTTCCTTAAAAGTACCATCGTGGTTGTTCATGTAGAGATAGTCTCTTTCAAAAAAATCGTTGGAGACATAGATGTCAAGCCAACCGTCTTTGTTCACATCTCCCACCGTCACCCCTAAACCAAATGCAATTACACTCCCATAGATCCCAGCCTTCTCACTCACGTCAGTGAAATGCCCGTTATCATTGCGCATAAGTTTATGGCCTCCCAAAGCGTCGCGCTTGTTTCTTTCATTCTTTTGTAGGTTAAAACTACCAATGGCCTGATAAGAGTTATTGAGAATATACAAATCAAGATCTCCATCCTTGTCGTAATCAAAGAAAACGGCATGAGTAGTGTATCCCTTATCGGCCACGCCATACTCGGCAGCCCGCTCCGTGAATGTCAGGTTTCCGTTGTTAATAAACAGTTCGTTTTCTTTGTCATCACCATCCACGTTTCCCGAGTTGCAAACGTAAATATCGATCCATCCATCGCCGTTCACATCGGCCATGCTCACGCCCGTAGACCATGCTTTGGTACCCGCCACGCCTGCCTTTTCAGTGACATCTTCGAAGACAAAATTGCCTTTATTGATGTACAATTTGTTAGGCCCTTGATTCGCAGAAAAATATAAATCTTGCAGACCATCATTATTTACATCACCCATAGCTACGCCACCACCGTTATAAAAATTTCGGTAGGTGTAGATATTAAATTTGGAATCATAACTGAGGTCATTTCTAAATTTGATGTTCGACTGGTTGCTCCCTATTTTAGAGAAAAGCGTGGGCTTGCTAGCCACTTTCGTTTCTTTCTCGCAGGAAACGAACGAACCCGCTACTGCTATAAGCAATGAGAGTATGCGCATCGTTTTATAAACGCTGATTTTCGCAAAACCATTTTCAATCTTTGACATTGTGGCTAAACATGGGGTGAAGTATATCCTGAACTCGAACAACGACGTGCTGTGGCGGTGAGTCGTAGATCATGATCCGTCGATTGCCATCCAATTTCACGGGAATGTCCTTTCCCTTTACATGGGCCGTCAGAAACTCATTTCCTCCATACCATTTCATTAGCAGTCTTTTCACTGCTCCTTGCAGTTGATCAGACTGCAGATTTCTGTTCCATGGAGACCATCCTTCATAACCGAATTTCATGTCTATGCCAGTTAAAGTCTGCTTTTCATCAAATGTTGGGTAAAAAAGCAGATTCATTTTTGCGGGTTTCCGCATCAGCGAGTCGTCATGTATATATCGCACCCAATAACTCGCTGCCTCCATAACCATTTTTTTTCTATTCAAATCAAAACACTTTTCGTGAAAGACTTTCCGTGAATCTCCAAACTTAATGCCAAGTAGTACCGAATCGTATCTCAAGCCCTTTGCTAATTCGCGATTAACCAATTTAGTGTATTCAGAACTGTTACATCCGTTTAAAACGAATATCATCAAAAGGCTACTTGCCAATCTTATAGATTTCGAGATTATCATTGTGTTTTGCGAATAAAATATATTTTTCACCATTAGAATTTAGATAATTAATGTCCCTGATTTGACCTCTCACATTAAGGTCGATTCCCTTCTCAAAATAGAATTTGGAATTCTCCAAATGGCCTTTAAACAGCCATCCATTGGACGCGTCATATCTGCCGAATTGTGGCTTAACCTGAAATTGATTGCCGCCCGTTATCAAGTCCAACACTCCATCGTTATCCCAATCCAATACCGCAAACGCATAGATCGTAGAATACTGCGCCTCGCGTGGCAATTCAATTTTGTTGAAACCGTTAGCCGTCGACAGTAAAAGCAATGAAGAGAGCATTTGTACTTCAAATACTATCGATTTACTCAATATCTCCTTGGGAAATAGTTCGTCAATCGCTTTTTTACTGTAATCCTTATAAAACAGGATTGACTTTCTCAATGACGGAATTTGCGACACCAACTCATCCTTGTCTGCAATAGGGTAATACTTTCCATCGTTGTCACGCGTACAAAACACTTGCTCCACCTGCCCATTCCTGTCGAAGTCGTTTAGATAAATCCGATCTCCAACTTTAAAAAAAGTATTCAAACCGTGATTACCGATAACAAAGTCAGCTCTCCCGTCTTGATTAAAATCAGCGGCTTTAATGTTGTGCCACCATCCCGTCGTTTTCTCTAGGCCCATTTTCTTTGACACGTCATGAAAACTCTTTTTTTCATTTTGCAGTACGACGATAGGTCTCCAATCACCAACAACTACAATATCTTCCCATCCATCTTTATTTATGTCGGCAATTTCGGCGTCAGTGATCATTCCTGCTTTCAGCAAATCGGGCGCATATTTTTCCGTGACATCTGTAAAAAGCCCCTTACCATTGTTTTCTAACAGATAGCCTCTGCCTCCCAATCCATAAACAAAAGTCTCGCCCCTATCTCCAACGAATAGATCTGCATCGCCATCTCTATCGAAGTCTATAGGTTTTGAAACACTGGTAGAAAAAAAACCTCCAAACGGCAATCCAAATTTGGACTCAGAGAAGTTCCCTTTTCCGTCATTGACCAATATTTTATCCTCAAGTGCCGATGACTCTTTTGGGAAAAATTTTCCGCCGGTGGCTAAGTACAGATCAAGATCTCCGTCACCGTCCACGTCAATAAGGGATCCTTTTGTTTCCTCTGGAAGTTCGTTTCTAGTAAAAATCTTTGGTATTTTTTTTTCAAACTTCCCAGACTTGAAATAAATAATTCCACTTGGTTGATTCCTGCCACCTCCAACGTAGAAATCAATCAACCCGTCGCCATCTACGTCGCCCTTTGCAATTGAAGGAGTTTCATTGCTGTACATCATAGGCAACAATCTTTCTCTATTAAAATCATTCAAGCCGCTGGACCGATGCTTAAATAAGCTACTATCTACTAGCTCAAGTTTAATTTTTGGGCTACTCGCTACTGCGTGATGTTCAAGCTTTTCTGATGTCTTCTCAACAATTTTTAATATCCTATTCACCCCCACATTTCTCAATGATGTGAATCGATCATCAGGCCATTGAATCCACAATGAGTCTATCTTTGAGATTTTCTCACCAAGCCCCAAATGCACCCTTGGCTGAGTTGAACTCATAAAACCACGAGTAACAAAATTATCAGAGCTGAAGATCTTCTCCCCACAAAATGCGGTTACATGCGCTCCAACCGCAGAAGTGTTTTGTCCTAAGCCCGTTAGTATCAAATCAATACTTGTACGTTTTGATGTATCTAAGTTGTTCTTGTAAACAATGCTTGGGGAATTGATGTTGTTAATAATAAGATCCAGGTCTCCATCATTGTCTAAGTCACCGTAGGCGCTCCCACACGAAAACATTGGCTTTGCCAACCCCCACTCCGCTGCCCTATTTTTAAACTGGAGATTTCCTTCATTCTTAAATGCATAGTTCGATATCGGAGACGAAGGCATCAAGTCTATTAATTTGAGGATTGCGTTTTTATCTTTTCGAATAAGTTCACGCACGTTGTCAGGTGACGCAGTGAACGCCAGATAATCGCGATCCAAGAGATCTTTATAAATACCATTCGCGATGAAAATATCTCGGTTGCCATCATTATCCATATCGAAAAGAAGCGCGCCCCAACTCCACTCTGACGCAGCCACTCCCGACATTCTCCCAATCTCTCCAAAGCTCCTATCGTTTATTTTTTTCTGCAATACATTTCTAGAGAACTGATGGTAATATCCATTCTGAACATTCATTTCATATTTATTCCAGTTCTCAAAAATTGTTTTTGTCTTTTTTCGGCACAAAGAATCTGGCAACATTTCAGTTACAAAAAGTTCAGGCTGCCCGTCGTTATCCAGATCTGCAAAATCAGCTCCCATCGATCCCATGCTGATTGTTGATGTACAGATAGTCTCTCTCAAAAAAATCGTTCGAAATAAAAATATCAGTCCATGAATCATTATTGAAGTCCCCGAGGGTAATTCCCAAGCCAAAGCCAATACTACTCCGAAATATCCCTGACCTTTCAGAATAGTCTATGAATTTTCCGTCTTGATTTAATAAAAACCTATTACCAGCACCTTGCGGATCGGGAATGTTCCTTCGATCTTTTACCAAATCAAAATTACCGACCGACTTGAAAGAATTGGTCAACAAATAGCAATCGAGATCACCATCTTTGTCATAATCAAAAAAAGCAGCTTGGA
>DATJJP010000107.1:0-8704 GCA_035492075.1 Cyclobacteriaceae bacterium
CAACAACACTGATTGTCTTTGGAAACCCTAGAGGGGGAACGCCTCTCATGAATTGCGATCAACGCATGGGAATTATCCTTCCATTAAAAATTCTGATTTGGGAAGACGAACAAAAACAAGTCAAGGCGGGCAGCATCAACCCCGAAAAATATTTGAAAGAGTATGACCTTGAGAAATGTAAAGAAGGAGTGGCTAAAATGAAGGTCGTGTTAACGGATCTTCTGGCAACCGTTGAGCGGAAATAACTATTGTGCGGCTTTCAAAATTTCCAGGGCCTTCTTTAAATCCTCAGGGGTGTCGATGCAGATACTTTCTTCCATTTCCGTTTCCACCGTTTTTATTTTGAAACCATTCTCTACCCAGCGCAACTGTTCCAACGACTCGGCTTTTTCGAGCAGGGAGGGAGCGAGTTTGGTGATTTTCTCCAGTACATCTGCCCGGTACGCGTACAGGCCAACGTGACGATAAAAAGTCGTCTTGTCGAGCCAGTCTTTTGACTCGGCTTTTTGAACAAATGGAATGGGTGAACGGCTGAAGTAGATCGCATCTCGGTCTTTGTTGATCACCACTTTTGCCTCACCAACAGAGTGAAGTTGATCAAGCGTAGCGATTTTTTGAATGAGCGTGGCCAATTCGGTGTGTGCAGTAAGAGAGGAGCAAAGCAGGTCGATTTGATTGGGATCGATAAAGGGCTCATCACCTTGAATGTTGATGGCAAAATCAAATCTTTCGGGTTGAGCTTTCATTGCTTCATAACAACGGTCAGTTCCGCTCGGATGATTTTCGAAAGTCATGCACGCCTCACCGCCAAACGACAAAACGTGATCGAAAATTCGTCGATCATCAGTGGCAACGACAACTCGCTGAAGCTGTTTTGATTTCTTGACTTGCTTGTAAACACGCTGGATCATCGTTTGCCCAAGCATGTCGACCAATGGCTTGCCCGGAAAACGCGACGAAGCATAGCGAGCGGGAATTATTCCGATGATTTTCATGAACTGCAAATTAACCGTTGATTGCACAACCACAAAATCGAAGGCATACATCAAAGTTTTTCTGGGGAAGCCAGGTAATCAAAGGAAATAAAAAAAATCATAGTTCTGACTTTCTAATGCGCCAATTGGAAGGATATAAATTGTTGGTGCGGTTGCCCAGATGGTTTGCCCATCCGATCGGCGTATTTTGGTAAGTCATCAATGTGAAACCCGTTTGAGCTGAGTCTAACGTCAGCACATCTTTTCTGAGGAAAGCGATGGCTTGATCGCGAGTCAATTCCTTGGAAGGAAAACGGCTCACGTCTATTTTATTCGAAAGCGCAAATGCATGTTCGGGTACAAGCTTGTCGTGTTTTACGGTTGCTATTGCCGTTCCTTTTTGAATGACGCGGAGGTGCCTTGAAATGAACTCGATTTCTTGTTCTGCATTTTTTGGAAGCGCAATGATCAAATCGTCTTGCGACACCAATTCCATTCGGTCATCCTTTGTCCAGCTTTTCAATCGATCGATGATTTTTCGAGACGCGTATTCGAATTGTTTCTTCGTGCGAATGCCAACCTCTTCCTGACTTTCGGTTTTTTGTAAAACGGAAATAAAAAAACCCTCACCTTTTACTTTATGCGGATAAAATTGATAGCCGACTACTTCATTTTCGAAAACCTCCTCGATTTTCCAATCCTTTTCAACCTTCAACTTCAGACTTTTGGCTCTTCCATGTGCGACTAATTCAATAAAATTATTTCCGTTCTCAAGCCTATTGTAGGTGCATGTGCTGTAAATCAAAATTCCATTTTGTTTCAACGATGGCCAGATTTCATTCAGAATCCGTCGCTGTCGTGACGAACATAGATTCGCATTTTCTTCAGACCATTCCGTCATCGCCGTTTGATCTTTTCTAAACAACCCCTCACCCGAACAAGGAGCGTCAATAACGACCACATCGAAAAAACCGCCTAACCTTTCAAAATCCTCGGGGTCATTGCTTGTAACCACGCAATTGATATTTCCCCATTTGCAAATGTTCTCGGCGAGAATAGTAGCTCGCGTTCGAATCACTTCATTTGAAACCAAAAGAGAATGATCACTGACCAAACTTAAAAGATGAGTCGATTTGCCGCCGGGTGCTGCGCATAAGTCAAGAATCCGTAGTGGCTGCGTTAAATCTACAGCCTGCTTGAGCGCGTGCTCCAAAAACATAGAGCTGGCTTCCTGGACGTAGTATGCCCCCGCATGAAAAAGAGGATCAAATGTGAATGGCGGCCGCCCCACCAAGTAATGCCCAAATTCAGTCCAAGGAATTTTTTCGAGCGCCGATGAGCCATCTGCGCCCATGGGTGACATTTGTGTTGGTTTATTTGGATTAATTCTAATGCTCGTAGGCGAGGGGAGGCGATGAGCGCCGACAAAACTCGGCCAATCCTCGAGAAGTTGTTTTTGCATTCGTTGCGCGAATGCCGCCGGGAATTCAACGTCAGCCATTTAATTTCTTATCGTTATACTCTATAATAGTAATGAGTTTATTCATGATGTCATCAAAATTCTTCTTGCCCATTTCTTTGCGGTACTCTTCCATCAATGAGGCAACTCGCGCTCTTGCACCCATCAGGAAATCGTTGCCTCTTTTGGTGAGCGAAAAAATGACGCCGCGCTTGTCGGTCGGGTCCGTTTTGGCAGATACGTAACCTTTCTTTTGCAGTTCTTTCACGATTTTGCTCATGGCCTGCTTTGTCATCTTCGAACAGGACGCGAGGTCATTGTTTCTCGTGCCGTCTTTGTCGATGTTCATGATCACTGGCATGTAGGCCAATTTAAAATCACGGAACCCATTCTTTGTGATTTGGTCCAACGCCCATTGGTCCAATTGTTTTTTTAAGTGAGATATGATTTTGCTCCATCCATACAAGCGTACGTATTCTGGATCTTGCAACTTTCTATCTAAAGCCATACTATTTGGTTTTCAAGGACAAAGGTAGTTGATAAAAAAATAATAGTCAACTTTGTTGACTAAATAGTCAACTAAGTTTACTTTTGTCCGTTGAATTGAAAATTATGGAATCAAACGAAACTCCGAAAAAAAGAAACAAGGCACCCTTTATTATAGTGCCGGTATTACTCGTCGCTGCTTTTTTTGGCGGACGAACTTTTCTCCACAACATGGACTATGAATCGACAGATAACGCGCAGATTGAAACCAATGCCGTTCCCATCGTAAGTCGATTGGCTGGATTTATTGATACCGTCTCGGTCGTCGACTATGGGGATGTAAAAGAAGGTCAACTCTTAGTGAGCATCGACGATCGCGAATATATTTTGGCCGTGCTTCAGGCGGAAACTGATTTGGCCAACGCGAAAGCCGACTTGGCGAATGCGCAGGCGCAGCTGAACAACAGCATTGCTAATAAGCAAGTGACCTTAGCCAATCAAGATGTGCAACAAACGAGATTGCAAAAGGCGACCGACGATTTGAAACGTGATGAAGCGCTCTTCAAGGACGGAGCGATCACACAAAAGCAACTGGACGACACCAAGAACAACTGGGAGTCAACTCAAAAGCAGTTGACCGCCAATCAAAAGCAAGTGGCATTTGCGACCTCTCAGGTGACGACGTCCGAGGCTCAAATCAGAAAAGCGCAAGCGATCGTGGAGACGAGAGTTGCGGCGTTGGATCTGGCAAAACTTCGTCTGAGTTATTGTAACGTGTTTGCTCCTGTGAATGGACAAATTGGAAAAAGGAATTTGGAGATAGGCCAATATGTTCAGCCCGGTCAGCCACTGATGACGGTGGTCAACAAAGAGAAATTTTGGGTCGTAGCGAATTTTAAAGAAACGCAAATAGAGAAAATGAAAGTGGGGCAGGAGACAACAATTAAATTGGATGGATACCCAAACGTTGACATCAAAGGAAAGATCTCCTCCTTGAGTCTGGCGACGGGAGCAAAGTTTTCTTTGTTACCACCTGACAATGCCACGGGCAACTTTGTGAAAATCACGCAGCGCGTTCCCGTGAAAATTGAAATCGATGACGATGTTAAATACAAAGACATCCTTCGCGCAGGCCTTAGCGTGGAAGTTGAAGTCAACGTGAAATAGAACCATGGATGGGAATGACGTTACTGACTGTAATCATTCACCTCGTTCGAAACACGGATTGAAACAACATCAAAACAAAATTTTTTTGAAATCATAAACCAAATGTCTCAAGGTCCAAATAATCTACCAACCGGATTTGCCAGAGCGATCATCGTAATCACCACCATTTCGGCGGCCATCATGGAACTGATTGACGTGTCGATCGTGAACGTTGCTCTTTCAGACATCAGTGGAAACCTTGGCGCTACGATTGAAGATACGTCTTGGGTAGTGACAGCGTATGCCATCGCCAACGTGATCATTATTCCGTTGACAGGATTTTTGGCAAAACTCTTTGGCCGCAAAAAATATTACATCATCTCGATCATCATATTTACAATATCGTCGTATATGTGTGGTCAGGCGGGAAGTTTGGTGATGTTGGTGTTCTGGAGATTTGTGCAAGGTATTGGTGGTGGCGCGTTGCTATCAACATCGCAAGGGATTTTATTCGATGCATTCGAACCGGCAAAACGCCCGATGGCCTCGGCGATGTTCGGAATGGGTATCGTACTTGGTCCAACGATCGGCCCGATTCTCGGCGGAATCATCGTCGATAATTATTCTTGGCCGTTGATTTTTTATATCAATATTCCCTTCGGTATCGTTGCTACGCTGCTTACACTGCGGTTTATCCGACGGACCGATGAAGAAAAAGATCCAAACCGTGTAAAACCGGCCATTGATTTTACCGGGATTACATTTTTGGCCGTTGGTGTCGGAAGCCTTCAGTATGTATTGGAGCGAGGTGAGTCAGACGACTGGTTCAACGACCGCACCATTCTAATATTAAGCATTTTGGCAGCGGTTGGGTTGCTTTCATTTGTGTATCGCGAGTTAACAGCACCCAAGCCGATGATTCACTTGGCAGTGATGAAACGCCGAAATCTTTGGGCAAGCAATATTCTCACCTTTGCCGTTGGATTTGGGATGTTCGGTTCCGTGTTCATTTTTCCTGTATTGGTACAACGGATTTTAGGATACACGCCCACGGATGCCGGTCTGGGGTTAGTGCCGAGCGCCATCGCCGCGATTTTCTGCATGCCAATCGTAGGACGCTCCCTTGGCTCGGGCACGCCGCCTTTGGTATTTGTCGTCATCGGGTTTGTGTTTTTTATTTTACATGGATACACGTCATCATTGGTAACTCCTGATGTTGGCTTGCCTTTCTTTTTTTGGACGCAAGTATGTAGGGGAATTGGAACAGCCTGTCTCACGGTTCCACTTATCAATCAAGCCATGGTGGGGCTTACTCCACAGGAAATGCCCAGCGGCATCGCGTTGACCAACATGTTGCGTCAATTGGGAGGGGCATTCGGCATTGCGGTAATGAACACGTATGTGACTCAACGCTACATGACTCATCGCACGGATTTGATAAGCCATCTGCAAGCGAATGACCCTAACCTGATCCAGCGTCTTGCACAATCACAGGCGGGCGCAATCAATGCGGGTATCAATTCGATTCAAGCCACTGATTTTAGTTACAAGACACTTGATCTCGCGGTCACCAAACAAGGATTCCTGTTGGCCTATGCCGATTGTTTTATGTTGATAACCATATTTTTTGTCTGCGCTATTCCATTTATGTTTTTGCTGCGGACGAAGAAAATGGACAAGGCCACCATGCAGAAAGTAGCGGAGGAAAGCCACTAGGAATTTTATGAAGGAAGATGTACGAATTACGAATTAAAAGTTTTATGAAAAGGATATTTTTACTGGTCAGTGCTTTATCTTCTCTCGCTTTTGCGAACGCACAATCCAATGCCGAGCTAAAGGACCTCATTAACAAATCGCTAAGCTATTTCCCTCGAATTCAGGAATTGCAAAAAGCCTCAGAAGCTTCTGCATCCCGCGTGGACCTAGCGAAGAGCAATTACTTCCCTTCCATTTCCGCCGTTGGATCGTACAACTATATCAACCCCATCAGCAAGTTCAACTTCAATGGAGGAGAAATTAATTTGTTCCCCAACAATAATTACAATTTCAACTTGGCGGTAACGCAGCCGATTTGGGATTTTGGAAAGACAAATGCACAAATCGCGAAGGCGAAAACAGAATTGCTGAGCGCCACAACCAACATTGAACAAGCGAAGGCCCAAGTGGCCGCACAAGTAGCTTCGGTCTATTATTCGATGATTTATTTGAAGAAGGCCATTATGGTGGAAGATTCGATTCTTGCGTTTTTGAATGAGAACAAAAGGATAGTGCAAAACAGAATCAATCGTGGCGATGCCTTGCAAATTGACTTGACGAACATCCAAAGCAATATTGACTTGGAAGAGAATCGAAAAGTGGATTTTGTGAATCAATTGCAGAAGCAAAAAGCATTGATGGAATATTCTGTTGGTACATCGACAGAGCCAACTACTACTGAATTTGATTTTCCCGCGTTTACAGAGGCTTCTGCAGCCGACTATGCGAAACAAAACAATTTTGATTTGCGCCTCGCCACGCAAAGGACGCTCGCCAGTGAAATGGATTTGAAGTATGCCCAAAACAATCGATTCCCACTGCTCACGTTCGTTGGAGGCACCGGTTACAAGAACGGTTACCAGCCGAACATCAATCCGTTGATTTTCAATTATTCGGTTGGCTTCAACTTGAGCATTCCCATATACTCACAGGGCAAGACCACCGAGAATATCCGAATTGCACAAAGCAACTGGCAGGCAAATCAACTGGCGGCAAAAACTACGGAAAACACGTTGCGCCGGGATCTGGCACAGGTTCAGGCCGATTTGACTTCTAATGCCGATCGAATCAAAAACTCAGAGGGCCAGGTTGTTTATGCTCGAGAAGCTCTTACGCTAACACAAGCAAGGTACAAGCAAGGGGTGGCCACGCACTTGGATTTATTGAATGCATCTTCCAATCTCCAACGAATCGAGCTGAACCAAATTCAGTTTCAATATCAGTTGTGCGCGGCCAAAATAGAACAGGCAAGATTGCTCGGCTGGAAATATTGGGGAGAATAATCTCAACAACTACTCGATTTGTTCGGGTTATTCGAATAATTCGAGCCATTCGAATGGTTCGGGTTATTTGAATTACTTTCGTGCATTCTTTTTTATGCAGATCAACGCCAACGACCCTAAATTGAAAAGCTGGGTAGAGATACCCAAGAACTCTGATTTCCCGATCCAGAATTTGCCTTTTGGAGTTTTCAAGACACGGTATTTATCAGCGGTGGCAGGTGTGGCTATTGGAGACCATGTGCTCGACCTGGTTTATCTGTATGAAAATGGATTTTTAGACGGACTCGGATTGCCCGCGGGGATTTTTAATCAGAAATATTTGAATGATTTTCTTTCGCTGGGAAGGAAGAAGGGCAGGGAAGTGCGCGAAAGAATTTCCGAATTGCTCCGCGACGATAATGACGAGCTGAAATCAAATAAAGCGGCCCGTGAAATCGCTCTCATTCCCGTGAGCGAGGTGCAGATGCAAATGCCAGTGCGCATCCCCAACTATACCGATTTTTACAGCAGTGAGGAACACGCGACCAATGTGGGGTCCATGTTCCGCGACCCGAAAAATGCATTGCTGCCTAATTGGAAACACTTGCCTGTGGGATACCACGGTCGTGCTTCGTCCATCGTTGCTTCGGGGACTCCGATCCATCGGCCGAAAGGACAGATCAAGCCGGCAGATTCGGATCTGCCTATTTTCTGCCCTACACAGAAACTCGATTTTGAACTAGAGATGGCATTCATCACGTGCGCTGAAACAAAACTCGGGTCGCATATCCCGACCAAAGAAGCAGAGGACAACATTTTTGGACTGGTTCTCTTCAACGATTGGAGTGCCCGCGACATTCAGACTTGGGAATATGTGCCACTGGGTCCATTTCTAGCTAAAAATTTTGGTTCTACCATTTCTCCATGGATCGTTACACTCGATGCCCTTGAACCGTTTCGAGTTGGCGGCCCAGAACAATTTCCGCATGTGCTACCCTACCTCTCGTTTGAAGGGGATAAGAATTTTGACATTGCCTTAGAGGTTTTGATTCAAACCGAAAAAACACCGCCAACAACCGTAAGCCGGTCCAATTTCAAATACATGTATTGGAACATGGCGCAGCAATTGGCTCATCATACGGTCAATGGCTGCAATATTCAGGTGGGCGATCTCTACGCCAGCGGCACCATCAGCGGACCTTCGCCTGGCTCTTATGGTTCGATGCTGGAGTTGACCTGGAACGGCCAGCGACCATTGCATTTGAGCGATGGAACCGAGAGGAAATTTCTTGCTGATAACGACACTTTGATCCTACGGGGGCATGCCGAAAAGGATGGCGTTCGCATCGGTTTTGGCGAGTGCAGAGGCAAGGTTTTGCCTGCGACTTAATTATGAAAAAAACCGTATTAGCTGTAGTTATATCATCGATTCTAGTTTTGTTCTATGAATCAGCCAACAAAACAATGGCTGATTATGCAGAAGCAAAATCAAAAGAGGCCATCGTTCATTTAGAATCCGACGCAAAAAATTTTACTTCAAAGGATATCCTATTTACTCTTCATTCAGTCAATGGAGCAGGAAGCGCCCAGGCTAAGAATTCATGGTTGATCATAGGTTTTTC
>DATJJP010000108.1:0-94769 GCA_035492075.1 Cyclobacteriaceae bacterium
TAATCAAATTCAAAACCTTAATTATTGTAAATACCATGGTTAAAAAAATATATAGTTTCTTGTTGATGCTCACGGTATTTGTGGCATGCAAGGACGACCAAGTGGGTATCATCACATACACTCGAAAAATTGATTTGACCAAATCAACTTTGAGTGCAAACAATTTGAATGCAGCCTACCTCTACTCCGTTGATGGAGGAGCAAAGTGGGTTGCTTTTCCGAGTCTGAAAAATGGGCAGACCTATCAAGCAAAAGTGGTTTACAATCCCGACCCGGATCATTTTACTTTTCCTGATGAAGGCTCGATTGAAATAATTCCAGCTTGTCCATTTGCTATTGACTGGTCGGCTTCTGATCCGGCACCAAAGAGCGTGGACGATGCTACTGGGATTGCCACGTTTACTGTTGGTGGAAAGAATTCGGTTGTTGCAACCGTTACGAATATTCCACTTGACCTTGATGCCACTGTAGGCACCTATGCCGTAGTTGACGATGAATGGGCAGACTTTGCCGTGGGCAATCACCTGACCGTTCAAAAGGTGGATGCAACGCATCTTCGCATTTTGGAGTACCCTGCGACAGACACAAACCATGCTCCCCTGGTGATAACAGTTACGCCTGCCACTGGTGCAGCCACTGTTAAGTCCCAGAACAACGGCTACTACTCCGTATACGGGGCAGGAACGGATGTTACTTCGTCTGGAACCGGTTCAGTGTATTCTTGCAATGGTACGGTTGATTTGACGATAGACTTCATTGTCAAAGGTTTTGGTGACCAAGGAAAGTTTCACTTGGCATTGCAGAAACTTTGATTTGATTTTTTGAAAGAAAAGGCTGCCTCTAAAGGGTAGCCTTTTTATTTCTTTTTGTTTCAACTATTTAGTAGTCGAGGAAATAAGATTTTGATTCCGTTTTTTAGGTCAGAAAAATCGAAAGATGAAAATCTCTTCCTAGACGCATTCTCTATGCATTTTAAATCCGACGGCTTTTTGCTTTTGAGGACCGCACCACGACTCCATTCAGTTTGGAATATAAAACCTCAATCAGAAATCAATTATTAACCACCCACAAACTCAAGGTAAGTTTTAACGCAAGCATTTTGTAATATTCAGGTTCTAAAACGATTTGTTGAACCTAAATCCTAATTTGTGATGTGTATCCATTTATCGAAGGGAATTGCTGGAATATTGGCATTGATCCTTTCAACTTCGCTTTCATTTTCCCAAGATCCGAGCAAGGCCAAGTTTCTCGACCCAGCAAATATGAACTTGTTGGCAAAGCCAGGCGACAATTTTGTAGAATATTCCGGTGGCGTTTGGTTGAAGAACAATCAGATCCCCGCCAAGGAGACGCGTTGGGGCAGTTTTAACATGCTTCGCGACTTTAATGTGAAGGCCCTTCGCAAAATTTTATCTGAAGCAGCGATGGATACCAAAGCACAGCCAGGCTCAGTTAAAAAACGCGTGGCTGACTATTATACCGCCGCCATGGACACAGTGCTTCTCGAGCAACTTGGTGCTGAGCCGATTCAAAACGACCTCAGACGTATCAACGCGATCAATGATAAAAATCAAGTGACGAAAGAGATTTTTTATCAGCGTTCGCATGGCATGGGGTCGCCATTGTTTGGGTTCTTTGTTGGTCAAGACCGCAAGCACCCCACCAAGATGATCGCACAATTGGGCCAAGGCGGGCTGACGCTTTCTGATCGCGACTACTACTTGAAGTCGGACGCGCGTTCAAAGAAAATTCAGGCTGCTTACAATACGTATGCAACTACTTTATTTAAACTGACCGGGGCCACTGAGGAACAGGCCAAGAAAAATGCCGAAGCCATATTTGCAATAGAGTACAAACTGGCGAAGGCGCAAATGAGCCGTACGGAGATGCGCGATCCACAAAAGACGTACAACAAATTCGCGATCGCAGAATTTACCAAAAAAACTCCTTCGATCGATTGGAAATCTTTGTTTGCGGAAGTTAATGTAAAAGGAGAGGACAGCATGTTGGTGAATGTGCCCAAATTTTTTCCTGTGGCCGATAGTTTGATAACGAATGCATCACTAGAAGACTGGAAAGCGTATCTGCAGTGGAACGTAATGCGTGCCTCAGCAGCCTATCTAAGCAAGGCATTTACCGACGCTGAATTTTCGTATACGCAGGCGGTGACTGGCCAGAAAGTACCAACGCCCCGCTGGCAAAAAGCGTCTAGTCTTACAGATGGCAACATTGGCGAACTGTTGGGACAATTATATGTAGAACAATACTTTAAACCGGAAGCGAAAGCACGCATGGAACAGTTGATCAAGAATTTGATCAAGGCGTATGAAATCCGCATTAAACAATTGGATTGGATGACTGATGCAACAAAGGAAAAAGCGTTGGCAAAGTTGAAATCGTTCACTCCAAAAGTAGCCTACCCCAATCATTGGAAAAACTATGAGGGATTAGATGTTAGCAACAAGACGCTGTTGCAGAATGTGCGCAATTCAAACCAGTGGGGATTCAAAGACATGGTCAGTCAATTAGGCAAACCCGTGGACCGCACACGTTGGGGAATGACGCCGCCCACGGTGAATGCTTACTATAATCCTGTTCTCAATGAAATCGTATTCCCTGCAGGCATCCTTCAATATCCGTTCTTTCATCCGGACGCGGATGATGCCTTTAATTATGGAGGCATTGGCGCCGTGATTGGCCACGAAATTTCGCATGGATTCGATGACTCGGGTAGTCAGTATGATAAAGATGGCTCGCTCCACAACTGGTGGACGGCAGAAGATCGTAAAGCGTTTGACGCGCGTGCGAAACTTCTGCAACAACAGTTCGATGCTTTTACGGTCTTGGATTCACTTCACGTAAATGGGAAGTTAACGTTGGGTGAAAACATCGGCGACTTGGGAGGGCTCAATGCTGCCTACGAGGCGTTCAAGATGACGGCGCAAGGAAAATCAAACAACAAAATAGATGGATTTACTCCTGACCAGCGTTTTTTCCTGGCTTGGGCGCAAGTGTGGCGGGGGAAAACACTTCCGGAAACGACAGCTCAACTTATCTTGACAGATCCACACTCGCCCGGAGAATATCGCTGTATCGGAGCACCCATCAATATGGATGCATGGTACAAAGCGTTCAACATTCAGCCCGGTGACAAGCTGTACAAGAAGCCAGAGGATCGTATCAAGATTTGGTAAACATGAAACAAAGTCGATAGGGAAAGAAAGTCGAACAATTGGCATAAAAAGGGACCGATAGCCTCGGTCTCTGTTGTTTTACCGGAAATTTTCCCCTGGCCGTAAGCCATGGAGAAAAACCTTACTTATTTATGGTGGAACTCCTTTCGATTTGGTTTTTACGTTTTGCGGTTCTACTTTTGCGCTCCCATATCGCGGGGTGGAGCAGTTGGTAGCTCGTTGGGCTCATAACCCAAAGGTCACAAGTTCGAGTCTTGTCCCCGCTACTCGTGTAAAAGGCGCCCTGTTTAGGTCGCTTTTTTCATTTCAGGAGCAATAAGTATTTCGAATGACTTTTGTTCAATCGATAAAATTTTCGGGGTGGTTCTCGTTGGGATACTCGCAAACGATTGGACGCAATTGTTCGATCAGACATTGTTGTCAATAAGTATTAGACAAGCCCCAAGGTGTTAGTCGTTTAAACCAACTCTTTACCGCCAGGAAAACACCAGTGCAGGTAGCGGAATTAACGGATGCCACTTACGAACAAACATGTGCCCGTTGACGGACGCTGTTGCTTTCGCGATGTAACAAATATTGCAGAAATCGATCAAAATCGTCGGTTTTTACATTGGCCAAGTATTTGCTCAGCAAAAATGGATTTAATTGAACCCATCGATGAAAAGAGTTTACTTGGGCGAATTTGAAGAACTGGTGTTACTGATCGTTGCCCTATTGGAAAGCGATGCCTACGGAGTAAAAATTACTCACGAGATCATTCAACAGACCCATCGCAGTGTGAGGCTAAATCAAGTCCACGCTTCTCTTCACCGTCTGGAAGAAAAAGGAATGATCACGTCAAAAATGAGTGATCCAACACCGGAGCGTGGCGGAAGGCGCAAACGGATATTTACTATTACCGCTTTAGGTCAGCATACCCTTGTTGAAATGAAGGCGGTTCGAGCCCACCTTTGGAATTTGTTGCCTGCGTCCATGAAAATGATTGCGGGATGAAGGCCAATCCAAACCCAACTCCACCCCGATGGGCCACACGGTTGCTTCAGTGGTGCTGCGCTCCGCATTTGATAGAAGAGGTACAAGGTGATCTGCAAGAAGAATTTGATTATCAACTTAAACGTGCCGGCGAAACGAAGGCGCGTATCGATTACGTCAGAAATGTTTTTGGGTTCATTCGCCCATTCGCTATGAAGAGAAAAAATCCACCGACAAATCTATTGACAATGAGTATGCTAAAACACTATGCGGTCGTAGCTCTTCGCAATGTGATTCGACAAAAATCATTTTCGACAATTAATATTATCGGACTTGCACTTGGGATGACATGTTGCTTGTTTATTTTTCTGTGGGTGAAAGATGAAAAAGCAATCGATAATTTTCATGCCAACGGAAAGAAGTTGTATTGCATTTATCAAACCACCACCTCAGGTGGAAAGGTGGATGGGATTTACAGCACCCCGTATGGCCTTATCTATCAAAGTCTCAATTTTAAAAAGAGAGAAGACGCTGAAGCTGTCGGTCTCGACGATATCAAATCATTTGTCCCTGAGGCGGAAAAAATGTGCGCCTATGCCACGGGCTATGAATTGCCATGGGGTCATTCAGAGACTTTTCAGGTGGGGGAGAAGATTCAGAAATTTGACGGCTCACGTGCAGGAAAGGATTTTTTCACGATGTTTAGCTACCCCTTAATCGCGGGTGATGCCAACGCCGCGCTGCACGACATCAGTAGTATCGCCATTTCTCGCAAGATGGCCCGGTTCTTTTTTTCATCCCCACAAGAGGCGATTGGAAAAAGTATCCGTTACGAGAACAGAATCGATTTTGTGGTCAACGCGGTGTTTGAAAATGTTCCCGCCCGAAGTTCGTTGACCTTCGACTTTCTGATCAATTGGGATTCGCAGATGAAACAACTGGAGGGGGCTTCTCCTTATGTTCTTACCATGTTGCAACTGAAAGAGTCGGCTGACCCGGCTCAAGTGGAAACGAAACTTAACCGCTTTTTGCAAACACGACAAGACAAAAATGATCCAGAAAAGGTGACGGTGGGTCTCTGGCGTTACGGGGATCGGTATTTGAATTCCGCGTTTGTCAACGGTAAGCCAGCAGAAGGAAGGATGATATATCTAAGGATTTTTTCGGGAGTAGCCGCTTTCATTTTGGTGATTGCGTGCATCAATTTTATGAACCTTGCCACAGCGAGGGCAACGAAGCGTGCGAAAGAAGTAGGTGTTCGTAAAGTGGTGGGCTCCTCACGCTTCAATTTGACCATGCAGTTCTTTGGAGAATCATTTTTGCTTTCATTCTTAGCTCTTGGTGTGTCCGTTGGGCTGATGCAAATCCTCCTTCCCGTGTTCAATACGGTCACTGGAAAACACGTTGAGTCGCCCATTGCCACCCCGTCCTATTGGATTGTCTTATGCAGCTTGATGCTCATCACGGGTTTTGTGGCCGGAAGTTACCCAGCGCTGTATCTGTCCGCGTTAAATCCCGCTCGAATATTAAAAGGCACATTGCGTTTTGCCAATTCGGCGATTTGGTTTCGAAAAGGATTAGTCGTTTTTCAATTCACGCTTTCCATCGCCTTGGTGATTGCAACGATCGTAGTTTCAGATCAGACTCACTTCATTCAAAATGCGAACCTTGGTTATGATCGTGAGAACCTTGTTTACTTGACCATGGAAGGTGAGATGAATCCGAAGTATGCCGTTTTCAAAGAGATGGCATTGAAAAAGCCGGGCATTGCGATGGTTGACCGCAGCACGGAGATGCCTCACGCCATGGGATTTGTGGTTGACGAAACGGACGGACTTAAAAATACAAATACCGGCGATGATGCGATCAACTGGGATGGCAAAGGCAAGAATGGTTCGGTTGGATTCAAGCCTGCCTCTGTCGGATTTGATTTTATTAAAATCATGAACTTGAAAGTCGCCGAAGGCCGTGACTTTTCAAGAGCATTTGCTACTGATTCAGCGGATGCATTTATGGTAAATGAAGAAGCAGTGAAACAAATGGGCATGAAAGACCCGATCGGAAAGTGGATTTCGGCATGGAACAAAAAAGGGCACATCATAGGGATATTAAAAGACTACCATACCAATACTCTCCGCGAGACAATCAAGCCGCTGATTATTGATGTTAAAGAATACGAGTATTTTGGTGTGGTCATCGTCAAATTGGAGGCGGGCAAAACGAAAGAAGGACTGGCAAGCCTTGAAGCGCTCTGCAAAGAGATCAATCCCAACTATCCATTTGCTTTTCAGTTCCTAGATCAGGAATATGACAAGCTTTATCGCAACGAGAAGGTCATCACCAAGCTTACCAATATTTTTGCTGTGCTGGGCATCGCTATCTCTTGTCTTGGTTTGTTGGGCTTGGTAATGTTTGCTGCCGAGCAACGCACCAAGGAATTTGGAATTCGCAAAGTATTGGGAGCAACGGTGGCCAACATTGTAAATTTGCTTTCGAAAGAATTTCTCGTCTTAATCGTTTTCTCCTTTTTGATTGCGGCTCCCCTCGCTGGTTATTTCATGAATAAATGGTTGTTGGGCTTTGCTTATAAAATTAATTTGTCCTGGTGGGTTTTTGCATCAGCGGGAACGTCGGCCGTGTTGATCGCACTGATCACTATTTCTATTCAAGCATTTCAATCGGCTGTGGTGAATCCTGTGAAAAGCCTGAAATCAGAATAAGAACGCTTTGTCTTTATGGTGGAAGACTACATCGTTGTCACCGACGCAAGTCGTCGAAGGGTTACTTCTTAAATTCGTTGACCACATGTAGCGTCACTTCCCTTGAGAACGGTACACCTTGTGCCGTGATGCCGTCAATCCGAACGTTCAAACCACCAAGGTTGTCGGAAGCGTAAAAATCAATTTTTGCTTTTCCGTCTTTGCTGGTTTTTAATGAGGGTTCCCAAAGTACGGTGGACCTAAAGTCGGGCAAATGGGCAGAGGAATTGTCGGCGTAGGAATGTGTGGTGAAATCGACAACACTGTTGAGCCCTTGAACCAATTTTGAATTGTCCAGAGGTTCACGTGCGTTTCCTTTTTTCGTTGTCACCATCACTATTCCATTTTTGCCGAGCATCCCCAACGGTTTCAATTTTTTGGCGCTGATCACGACTTTCACGCTCAACAGTTCGGAAGGTCTGAGCGAGAGAAAGAAGGACGTGTTCTTTGTGGCAACGCCGTCTATAATGTAAAGAGGATCACCTGTCGATTGCAAAGACATATCTTCGGTGAGTGAAGCCAGTACTCGATCGCGCTCGCCAATCCGGCGATGTTGCAAAAACTGAATGACCTCCTTAATCAGGTCGGCCATAGTCGGAAATAGCGTGTACTCTTGGACATTGATGTTGACGTCCCCGGAAACCAATTCGTTACTCGTGATGGTTCTCGGTGGAGGTGAGGCTTTGGCAAGATAAAATCCATACGACTTGTTAATCAACTTATTTTTGGCTGCAAAAGAAGCGTATGGATCGGGCTTTTCTGTTTCTTTAAAGAGTGGAGCGGCTTGAAATTTTGGAGTGGTCTTTTCCCAATCGATTTTCAAGCCGGGTACTTCTTCACCATGTGGTTGCTCGTTTACATAATAACGGTCCTCCCCCAAATAAAGCATCTCGTCTTCTCCCGTCAACGCTGGAACGGCAAGCCAAACCTGCCCTCTATCCACCGTAGTCTGATATCGGATTCCCGTGCGTTGCAAATAAAACAGAATGTCCATGCCATCGGGTAGTTTCTTGACACTACTATCGAGCAGCGATACCTTGCCTTTCATTTGAATGAAATTGGATAAAGTGTGAGCTGGCTTTGGCACCTTGCCCATCAGAATTTGATTCCACGGGATTTCTTCCGTATTAAAAATAAGAACGTCATTCAGTTTGAAAATCCACGTTGAGTCATGGCGATCAATCGTGTAGGGTTCTTTTAAACAGCTTTGAACGAGCAATTCATCGGCCAATGAATTTTGGATTCCAAGCACTTGTAAGTCGCGCGAAATGGCACTGATGGAAAACTCCCCCTCGACGGGCTGACCTTTTTCGTCCGCAAGGGAAATTTCAAAACTGACCCTTTCACGAGGATGAAAATATTTCTTTTCGACGTTGACCTGCACGTTCGCGCGAACGGTGCCTTCACTATAAAACTCCCGATTGGCAAGTAGCTCTCCGTTGCGATCAAGGATGGAAAGACGTGCAACGCCCTCGGGAATATTTTCGCGCGGAATTAAAAGTTCAATTCCACCTGACTCCGCCGAGAACGAATGATGATAGAAGACTTTACCTCTCGACGTTGCAATTGCCGAAAGCTCCTTGCCGCGAACTGTGGCCGTTGGCGTCAAATTGAATTTGGTTGACCCATTGGCGCTTCGACTGACGCTGATGCCCAAACCGTCTCTTTGCACTGCGGGCAAATTCGCTTTGTTGTCGTCGCCAATTCGTTGAGCAAAGTAGGAGTTGCTTTCACTGGGTAGGAGATGGATAATACCAATACCCGTTGAGTCGGTAAGCGTATGTCCCACGTTCGCTCCGGACGAGTCGATGATCTGCACAACAGAATTTGCATCCGCGTGGATGATTACTTTGTTTTTTAGGCCATTGATCAAGCGGCCGCCTTCTACGGCTGCTCTAATTTTTTGATCTGACTGAAGAGTTAACCCATTTTTATCGACCACCGCGATTCGTTTTTTGAAAAAGAACGAAGGATCGAAATTCAGCATCCAACTACTGTAGGCCGTCACGACATAAAAGCCCTGGGGTAAACTGGGGGGAATAACTAATTGATTTTTTCCGACGCCATCAGTTGTGGAGAATTTCAGATGAAGGACGGAGTTGCCAGATGAATTTACTAGGTGGAGGTCGATCACCTGGTTTCCAGCCACACCACTCAAATCTTCGGAGAGGAAATAACCCTTGAAATAAACCGTGTCGCCGGGAGAGAATTTGTCTTGATTAAAAATCAAATGAATTTTCCTGTTGGGCCATTGAGCACTGTACTCGCTGAACTTTCGGGTAAGTTCACTTGTGTTATACTGAGCTACAGTATCAGTAAGCAAAAACAATAAAAAAATCTTGAGGGCGATTTTCATCATTGCCAAAAGCTGGGTTGTTCGGTGGTGGAATTGTGAAGTACCCTGCACGTGTCATCTATTTCTTCTGGTGGCGGGACCAAATAAGGAATGTCACTGGGAAGTAAATAGGTCAGTTTGGTGTTGACAGAGCTTGCCCAGAAAAGGCCTACTACTTTTTCATTTGAATTGATCGGAGTGATGTTTCCGGTAATTTGCGCCGAAGGTGGCTGGAACAAGCTCGAAGCGCCTTCTCTTTGAGCGCGAAGCAAATTGAAAAAACGAAATGCACTTTTGGACAAGCTCATTTGATCTATTCGGATCAAGTATTTATCAGAAAACGTATACGAATTGATGGAGACTGTGCCTACGGGCACGTCTTTGAAGGCGTGGTTCACCACCAATTGTTCATCGGAAAGATGAGGCGTGGATTCGTAATCATAAATCCAGCATACGCAGCACGTGCATTCTCCGAATTGTGAAAGAAGGCCTCCGCCTAGGGCCGGCAGCACTTCCCATCCACTGCAAGGCAATGGAGTTTTGTAGGAGGAAGCTGTTAAAAAAGTCTCGTGCAGTTCGGGCCTAGTCACCATTTTGTAAATTCCGGTAAACTTCCATCTCACATAATTGTTTGACTCTGTGCCGGCGTCTGCGTCAATGGATATATTGAAGAAATTGTTGTCGATGTCTCCGTAATTCTTGTGAAGGACTTCATGTTGATAAGCATGTTTGACGTTGGTCACCTCACCGACGGCATGCAACGTGTCGGGTTGAGATTCAAAGATTTTTCCATCGCTTGTTTCTAAGCGAATATGGTAGGAATGACCGACGGCGCCAGCAATAGCGCCACCCGTGGAGTAGACTCCCGGTTTAGTTTCGGTGAAGTCCTCTTGATTCCCTTGGTCATCAAACAATTTTATTTTCATGGCCTCGATCGGATCGCGAAAAGACGAATCCGAATCGAACCCAATGCTCCTGGAGACCCTCACCGTGTAGGGACCTGGGTCTGATGTAATCATGCCTTCCACCACAATCAACGGATCCGTATTGGGGATGTCAAAATCAATTTTGTCAACGCAGGCGGTCACCAATACCAGCATGGAAATTTTTTTTATGACGGAGAATATTTTCCTTCCCTTCATCAGAACCGAAAATTATAACTGATCGATGGCAATGCACTTCCTAAAATGGACAATTGATATGCTTGTGGCACACCTGAACCTGTTCCTTTAAAGAAAATGGAATACGGATTTTTTCGTCCGTACACATTATAAATAGATAATATCCAAATGCCCTCGCCCCTCTTCTTTCGTCTGTGATTTCCTTCAAACACTACGGCAATGTCGAGCCGATGATAATCGGGGATTCGATATTGATTGCGGCCCGAGAAATAAGCGATGGTGGTATTCTCAAATGCAAAAGCAGAAACGGGAATAGTTACGGGCCTTCCCGTGTGATAAGTGAAATTTCCGGTGAAATAATATCGCCTCGTGATTTTATATCGCCAGGTGAGGTTCATAATGTGTGGTTGATCGAAACTTGCGGGGTAAGGATTCCCATTGTTGATGGATTCACTCGCCGTCGGTCCTGCCACCTGACGGAAGGATCTGGAGAAGGTGTAGTTCAGCGAGCCCGTGATGCGGCCTGTGTTTTTTGAAATGGATGTCTCGATTCCATAAGACCAGCCCTTGCCCTGAAGCAGATCGGTCTCGAGATGCCGATTCAAAATCAGCTGTGCGGCATCTTTGAAATCAAGAATATTCTTGATGCTCTTGTAGAATGGCTCTGCAGAGATTCCGTATTTTTTTTCGCGAAAATCCCGAAAATAGCCGATCGAAATCTGATCGGCATGCTGCGGCTTGAAATAGTATCCACTGGGCTGCCAGATGTCGGTGGGCGTAACGGCGGTAGTGTTCGAGATCAAATGAAGGAACTGATAAATGCGGTTGTATCCAATTTTTATTGACGAATTTGGATCAATCATCCAGCGAAATGACAAGCGCGGCTCAATACCAAAATAGGTTTTAATCGGTTGACCGGTTTTGTACCTCACGGTGTCTTGAATGTTGAGTACATCCAGTGGCAACCCCGCCTTATACTTATAGACCGACGCAGGGCCAAAGGAAATGAACGTTGGGATCCTTAGTCCACCTTCTATTAGAAATTTCTCATTAAATGAGTAAGCATCCGAAACATAAAATGCATTCTCGATCGAGTATTGCTTATCCATCGACACATACTTGGCATTGGATATCGGTGATGTCGGTTTGAAGGTGCCGGGATCAAACTGATAATGCATCAACTGCCATCCGAAATTTATTTTGTGTCTGTCTTTTAAATAATGAAAGCCCGCCTTCAGAACAGATGATGTGATTCGATACGATAATTGCGATTGGGTGAGTGAATCCGAATCTTTAATTTGATAACCGTACGAGCTCACACCTCCCACAAATTGTCCGGCGAGGCTTGAATTGAATTGATGATCTACCGTAACAGAAGCCTGCGCATTGCTCCATTGATAGGTCGTGTCGCCGGTCAGTCGAAAGGAGTCTTGACTGGAGTAGCCCGTGAATGCAACTTTGGTGCGATCACTGAATTTGTGCGTCAGCTTCAACATGGCGTCATAAAAAGAAACATTGCTCTTCGATAAATCAGCATAATCGGTTTTAACGGAATGAACGAGCCAATTCGAATAGGTGGATCGCACGGAGACCATCATCGAGGTTTTGTCTTTTTGAATGGGACCGTCGAGCAGGAGATTGCTTGTTATCATCCCGATGCCCGCGTTGCCGCTCCATTTTTCATAACTACCGTCCTTGGTGCTGATGTCGAGTACCGACGAAGCGCGGCCTCCGTACATCGCAGGAATTCCTCCACGATAGAAAGAAACATCTCTGACGGATTCAGGATTGAATGAAGAAAGAAACCCAAATGCGTGGGCGCTGTTGAAGATGGGCATGCCATCGTGTAAAATGAGATTCTGATCCACGCTTCCACCGCGTACGTTAAAACCCAATGCGGCTTCGCCAACGGTAGTCACGCCAGGCAGCATTTGTACTCGTTTGATGATATCAGGTTGCCCAAAAGTGGCTGGCGCATGTTTTACATCTTGCATCGTGAGCTGCGTGAAGCCAATGCCTTGGGTAGTCAGCTCTGCGCGATCTCTGACAACCAACTCATCGAGCAGAATCGGGACTTCTTCCATTTCTAGATTAATGTCGCCATTGGCATAGACGCTTAGGTCGATGATCTTGTCTTCGTAGTTGATAAAACTAAAGCTGAGCGCATAAACACCCGGTGTTAGTGTCAGGCTAAATCGACCGTCATTGTTTGTGGTGGTGAATTGATCATTGCTCACGGAAATGTACGTGCCCACCATCGGTGATTTTGTTTTGACATCAGTCACGCGGCCATTTACTTTCACTTGCTGGCCCCTTTTGAAATCCCGTGGCTGACCTATCTGATAAGAAACTATTTTCTTCTGCTGACGAACCGCTTCCTGAATGGCCTTTTCGTGAAGTATTTCTCCCGTCGGGTCTTTAACAATGACCACCGCAAAAGGATCCATCATAAAGTGACGGAGATCGGTTCCTCGAAAAAAAAGGTTGAGAGCTTCACCCAAGGTTTTTACTTGACCTGGCTCGTAGTTCAGGTCCTGAATCCACTCTTTTCTGAAAAAGAACCTCGCGCCTGACTTCAGCGCAATTTCATCAAGTAGCGTCGTAAAGGGTTTTGATTCAGTAATGCTATCCAGCGGCGCATCAAGAATGGTTTGGGCACGGGCTATACTTGCAAAGCAAAGCAACACCAACCAAAAGATCTTTCTTAAAAGCATCGGTCTCAAAGCAAATTCTTCTCAGTCGGTGATTGCAACAAGTTAATCTCTTTAAAGCTAAAGAAATAAAGCAATTTTATGTCATGGAAATGTGCCAGTGGTATACTTATCCCCTGGACCACAATAAATCCAAAACAATCTGCTATCTCTTTCGTTGTTCGTTTTGTAATTTAAGCGCCTAAATTTTTTTTGATGATAATAGATTTGCGCAGCGATACAGTGACCAAACCTACACCTTTCATGCTCCAAGCGATGATGCAGGCATCGGTCGGTGATGATGTCTTTGGCGAAGACCCAACGGTCAATCAATTGGAAGAGAAATGTGCACGGATGTTGGGGATGGATGGAGCCGTATTTTGCCCTTCGGGCACTATGACAAACCAAATCGGAATAAAGATCCTCACGCAGCCATACGAAGAAGTGATTTGTTACAAAGGCTCCCACATCTATCGGTATGAAGGTGGAGGATTGGCGGGCAATAGCAATGTGAGCGTGCGGTTGCTGAACGGCGATCGGGGAAGATTGTCGGTGCAAGAGATTGAGGCCAACATTGGCAATGCGAAGGACACTCACCAGGCCATCTCCTCGGTGGTGGCACTGGAAAATACAGTGGTACGAGAAGCGGGTAGTCATTATTCGCTCACGCAGGTAAAGGCGATCAATGAATTGGCACGGTCAAGAAACCTGAAAATGCACCTCGATGGCGCTCGTTTTTTCAATGCACTTGTAGAAACGGGTGACCATGCTGCCGACTACGGAAAGTATTTCGAGACGATTTCCATATGCCTGTCGAAAGGGTTAGGGGCGCCGGTAGGGTCAATTCTTGCATTCAAAAAAGAATACGAAAGCAAAGCGAGAAGAATGCGCAAGGCTTTCGGCGGAGGAATGCGGCAGGCGGGATTCTTGGCGGCCGCGGGAATTTATGCGTTGGACAACCATGTGCAGCGACTGAAAGATGATCACGCGAAAGCAAGAACGCTTGGATCAGCACTGGAAAAGGTGTCGTGGGTAAAGGCGGTAATGCCCGTGGACACCAATATTGTCCTTTTTGAAGTGGCGTCAGGCCTTACTTCTGAACAGGTGCTGGTAAAACTCGGCCAACACCAAATTAAAGTGTTGACGTTTAGTCAGACAGAAATACGAATGGTGACCCATTTGGATTTTACGGACGACATGTTGAGCAAGGCAATAGAAACTTTCAAAAAAATTTCATTCTAAGGATGCTTTTTAGTTCTCCTTCACCCTTGGCCGAACGGATGCGGCCCTCCACACTCGATGACCTCATCGGGCAAGAGCATTTGACGGGGCCGAACGGGATTATTCGCAAAGCAATCCTTTCGGGAAATATCCCTTCAATGATTTTGTGGGGACCACCCGGTGTTGGGAAAACCACGATTGCCAACATCATTGCACATGAGGTGAAGCGACCCTTTCACACGCTGAGTGCCGTAAGCGCGGGCGTGAAAGATGTGCGTGAAGTAATTGAAAAAGCAAAATTCTCACCGCGGGCCATTTTGTTTATCGATGAAATTCATCGTTTCAACAAATCGCAACAGGATGCCTTGCTTGGTGCAGTGGAGAAGGGAACCATCACGCTCATCGGCGCGACCACCGAGAATCCATCGTTCGAGGTCAACTCCGCCTTGCTATCTCGCTGTCAAGTTTACACTTTAAGAGCATTGGGCGAAGAAGGGCTTCTGAAATTGGTGGATCAGGCCTTGAAAAAAGATGAACAACTGAACAAGAGAAAAATAACAGTTAAAGAACACGAGGCCCTGTTAAATATCTCAGGGGGTGACGGGCGCAAACTTTTGAACCTGGTAGAGTTGCTTAGCGAATCCATACCAGGCGATATTGAAATCACCGACGACTTGGTCATCAACACGGCACAAAAGCACATCGCCATTTATGATAAAAGTGGAGAACAACACTATGATATTATCTCTGCGTTTATTAAGTCTTTGCGCGGCAGTGACCCTAACGCCGCGGTCTATTATTTAGCGCGAATGATTGAAGGTGGAGAGGATGTCAAGTTCATTGCACGCAGAATGGTGATTCTTGCCAGCGAAGACATCGGCAACGCAAACCCCACGGCTTTGGTGATGGCCACGACTACTTTCCAAGCGGTGGATATGATCGGATACCCTGAGGCAAATCTTATCCTTTCCCAATGTGCGATTTATTTAGCCTGCTCGCCCAAAAGTAACAGTGCCACGGTAGCCATCGGCAGTGCGATGAGTACGGTGAACGAAACAGGCGACTTGCCCGTTCCATTAGCTATCCGAAACGCACCAACGAAACTCATGAAAGACATGGGTTATGGAAAGAGCTATCAGTATGCCCACAGCTATGAAAACAATTTTGCCGACATGGAATTCCTCCCCGACAAAATAAAAGGCATGAAGTTTTATGAGCCCGGAAAAAACGTACGAGAAGAAGAGCTGAGAAGCTATTTAAAGAAGTTATGGAAGGACAAATACGGATATTGATCCTTGAAATTTAATGATCCAAATGACGAAGAATATGAAAAGAAGAAATTTTATCAAAACAACGTCTGCAGTGGCGAGTGGCCTATTACTAAGCCCCACCTTTTCATTTGCTCAAAAAAGAGTCGCTGCCAATGACAAGCTCAACATTGGTGTGATCGGCTGCAACGGAATGGGTTGGGCCAACACCGACTCCATGTTAAAAATACCGGAAGTGCAGCTGCTGGGTATTTGCGATGTCGATAAGGCGGTCATAGAAAAACGAGTGGCCGATTACGCAAAACTTCGCGCCAACAAGCCAAAGACATATTCGGACTATAGAGAACTACTCAACAATAAAGACATCGACGCTGTGATCATCGGCACTCCAGACCACTGGCACTGCAAAATCATGGTAGACGCAGTGAAGGCAGGCAAGCATGTGTACGTCGAAAAACCAGTAGCCAATAGCATCACTGAGTGCAACCTGATGGTGGCGGCGCAAGAGAAGACGGGAAAAATAGTGCAGGCAGGTCAGTGGCAACGCAGCGGTCCGCACTACAAGAAAGCGTTCGAGATTGTTCGCTCTGGTGTTTTGGGGAAAATCCGCCTTGTGAAGGTGTGGGCCTATCAAGGATGGATGAAACCGGTTCCCGTCGTTGCCGATTCGGCGGCTCCGGCAGGAGTTAATTACGATTTTTGGCTGGGCCCCGCGCCTAAAAGAAATTTTAACGCCAACCGATTCCATTTCAATTTCCGCTGGTTTTGGGATTATGCCGGTGGCTTGATGACCGACTGGGGTGTACACGAAATAGATATTGCGTTATTTGCAATGCAGGCAACAGCCCCTGTTTCAGTGATGGCGACGGGCGGAAAATTGGCGTATGCGGATGATGCATCCGAGACACCGGACACATTGCAGGCCATCTATCAATATCAAGATTTCAACATGTTGTGGGAGCACGCGACGGGCATTGATTCCGGTCCATACAACCGCACCGAAGGGATTGCCTTCATTGGCAACAATGGCACGCTCGTGGTCAACAGGGGAGGTTATGAAGTGATTGTGGAACAGGCCGGAGGAAAAGCAAAAATGGAAAAGATTGAAGCCTACGAGAAGCCGAAGGAATTAAATCACCTCGACTTGCATACCCAAAATTTTGTTGAGGCAGTGCGGAAGAATGAGCAAAACTTTTTGAACACTCCTATTAAGTCGGCGGCAATCACGGCGATCAATGCGCAGATGGGTAACATCGCCTACCGCACGGGGTCGAAAGTGTTTTGGGATGCTAAGGCTGGAAATTTCAAGGGCAATTCCGACGCCAATAAGTTGATCACTGCGCCCTATCACAACGGGTGGGAACTTCCGAAAGTGTAACTTGAAATAAAAATGCAACGACTCGTTTTTGAATCATCCCCCGCTTTTATCCTGCTGTGCATTTTGCTAGGCCTAGGCTATGCTTTCTTACTTTACCGCGCCAAGCACCCATGGACTAAAAGGACTAATCAAATTTTGTTCGTGCTGAGGGCCTTGGTGGTTTCGTTGCTTTCATTCCTGTTGATTGGCCCCATTTTGAAGCTCACGAACAATATTTTTGAAAAACCTGAAATTGTTTTTTTGGTGGACAACTCCACCTCATTGAAGGGCACGATCGACTCGACAAAGTTTACCACCGACATTCGAAAGATCGCTGACCAATTGAAAAGCCAAGGTTATGGAGTGTCGTCAAAAACATTGTCCGAGAAAAACCTTGAAAAAATAAAATTTGATCAGCGCACTTCAGACCTAAACTCAGCTCTCAAAAACACCATAGCGGATTACGAAGGAAAAAACCTGGCCGGTATCATCTTGCTTACCGACGGAATTTATAACTCGGGCTCATCTCCGTTGTATTCCGCTTGGCGTGTGCCTGTTCAAACCGTCGGAATCGGCGACACCATCGAACATGCCGACCTCATCTTAAAAAATATTGCATACAACAAAATAGCCTATCAAGGTAATCGATTCCCCGTCAGAGCAGAAGTGGCGGTGCAAAGCTTACCTAATCAAAACGTGACGGTTTCCATTTTAAAAAACGGAGCGGTTATAGATCAACAACAGAAGACAACGTCGAAATCGTTTTTGCAATTTGACTTTCTCGTCGATGCAAAAGACAAGGGCATGCAGCGTTTTGAAGTGATGGTGCAACCTATTTCCGGCGAATCCAACTTAAGAAACAACCGTGCTGGGATTTTTGTGGAGGTGGTAGAAGGCAAGAAAAAAATTCTTCTGATTGCCCCGGCTCCTCATCCTGATATCAAGGTGCTCGCGGAGGTAGTGGAGCGCAATCCAAATTACGAACTAGTCGTTCATATTCCTGGGGTCTCCAAAACAGATCCAAAGCTTTTGCAACCGGGTCAATCAGAGCTGGTCATTTTCCATCAACCGTTTGACGCGACGATGAAAACGGCAGCACTTTATCAGCAACTCAGCAAAAGCAAATCGTCGATGCTGTTTATTGTCGGAAACAGGACCAATTTGCGGTTGCTTCCCGCCAATGGAATTGCTTTGAACTTCGAGAACCCAAATCAAAAAGACGATGCAACGCCCGTGGTTAATGCTGCATTTCACGACTTTCAGTTTTTGGACAATAGCAACGCTGGTTTTGTTCGTTTCCCTCCGGTGCAAGTACCTTTTGGAAAATTCTCCTTCCCTCCCAACGCACAGGTATTGCTTCAACAACGCATAGGTAGTGTAGCGACGGAGCGACCTATGTTGTTGTCCTGGGAGGACAACAGCAGGAAGCTGGCTGTTTTCGTCGGAGAAGGCTTGTGGCGTTGGCGACTGGAAGAATTTTCATCGACCGAAAAAACAGAATTGTTTGATGACACTTTTTCAAAATTGCTGCAATACCTAAGCACTCTTGAAGACAAGCGTAAGTTTAGGTTTTTCCCAATGCAAAATGAATTTACCGATGCTACTCCCGTCATTTTTGAAGGGCAGGTTTATAATGATTTGTTTGAAAAAATCTATGGAAATAAAATCGATCTGGTATTGCGGAATGACCAGGGAAAAGTCACCAGCTACAACTACACCCTGAGCCCCGGCGGTGAACGATACAGCATTGGTGCATTGAAAGAAGGAAGTTATTTTTATTCCGCGTCGACGGATGTTAATTCAAAAAAAGAAAATGTCACCGGCCAATTCTCGGTCACGGCTCAAAACGTAGAATCTCAAAATTTGGTGGCTGATTTTGGATTGTTGAGAAGACTTTCCAAGGCAACCAATGGAAAATTCTACAGGATGAATGAGATAAGCAACCTTGCTTCGGACTTTCAAAAAACGGAAGCAAAAAGTTTGATTCATTCGGATGAGTCGTTCAGCCCATTGGTTCAAGCGAAGTGGTTTTTCTTTTTGTTGTTGACATTGATTACCGTCGAGTGGTTTTTGAGAAAGTACTCCGGCGGCTATTGAGGTTTGTTTAATTTTTTACAATGAAACTTTTCTTTCGTCAGCAAGGGCAAGGGCAACCCTTGATCATATTGCATGGCTTGCTGGGCTCATCTGACAACTGGCATTCGCTCGGTCGACATTTTGGCGAGCGCTTTTCGGTATATCTCGTTGATCAACGCAATCACGGACAGTCACCTCACAGTGATCAAATCAACTACAAGTTAATGACGGAAGACCTTGAGGATTTCATGAATGAGAATAAAATCAGCAAGGCAAATTTGATCGGTCACTCGATGGGGGGAAAAACGGTGATGAACTTTGCCGTGAAAAACCCGGCGATGGTGCAAAAGCTGGTCGTAGTCGATATCGTACCGAAATATTACGTCGTTCGCCACGATCGACTCATTGAAGGCATGAAAGCCATCCCCCTGGACGAAATCACTTCGCGTTCAGAAGCAGAAGTCATCTTGTCTGGCTATGAACCTGACTCGGCGGTGCGACAGTTTCTTCTGAAAAACCTGACCCGCGATGACGATGGAAAATTTAAGTGGAGACCCAACCTTCAGGCTATCGATGAACATCTTGATGAGATAGGGGAAGGAATGGTCTATCCAGGTTCCTTTGAAGGCCCGAGCTTGTTCGTGAACGGAGACAGGTCCAGTTACTTTGCTGACGGAGATCAAAATTTGATCAGAAAAATTTTTCCGCAAGCGAATTTTGTTTCGTTGAACACGGGTCACTGGGTGCAAGCCGAAAAGCCACAGGAGTTTGCTCAGACTGTTTTGCAATTTTTAAATGGAAAATAAAGGCAAACTTTTCCTTGTCCCCACGCTCATTTCCGATGGCTCCCTAGCATCAATACCTTCGTCGGTGCATGAAGCATTAAAGGGGATTAGGGTTTTCTTCGCGGAGGATACAAGAACGGCGAGAAGGTTTTTAAGCAGCCTAAAAATATATGATAGCATTGAGGCGTTGGAGTTTTTTGTGCTGAACAAAAACACGAACAGAGAAGAACTAACCGAAATGTTCGCACCGATTTTTGGGGGCAGTCACATAGGGGTTCTTTCAGAGTCGGGATGCCCGGGAGTGGCTGATCCTGGGGCGCTGGCGGTCAATTTTGCTCATCAAAAAAATATTCAGGTGATTCCCTTGGTGGGGCCGTCGTCTATTTTACTGGCGCTGATGGCTTCCGGACTGAATGGACAGCAGTTTGCTTTTCACGGCTATTTGCCAATCGATACCAAGGAAGTTTCTCAAAAAATAAAATCACTTGAAAAAGAATCAGCGCAAAAAAATCAGACGCAGATCGTCATCGAAACGCCGTACCGAAACAATCAAGTCGTAAAACATCTGGTCGACGCACTGCATTCATCCTCTCAGTTGTGTATCGCTCTAGATCTCACAGGCAAAAATGAATTTGTTAAAACAAAAACGGTCAGCGAGTGGAAGAAAAATTTGCCCACGTTACCCAAAGAGCCCGCTGTATTTTTATTTTTAGCTTCGTGACATGAAATGCGCAATAATCGGGGCTGGCATTGGCGGACTGACGGTGGCGATCGCCCTCAAGAAAAAAGGTTTTGACGTTAAGGTCTACGAGGCGGCACCAGAAATCAAACCCTTGGGGGCAGGCATTGTCATGGCCACTAACGCGATGTTGGTATTCCAGCGCCTCGACTTGGCAGAAAAAGTCAAAGCGGCAGGAAACCTAATTAAGGAGGGATTTATTTGTGATCAACGCTGGAAGCCCATTCAGCAAATGGACGTCGACTACGTCAGCCAGAAATATGGTGTAGGGTCCTATGCTTTCCATCGGGCAGAACTTCACAAGGTGTTGATTGACGAGCTCCCCGAAAGCACGGTGGAGCTCAACCACAAATTGATTTCCGTGACTCAAGCCGAAAACAAAGTGCAGCTAAAGTTTGACAACCAATCAGAGCGCGTCTTTGATTTTGCAATAGGTGCTGACGGAATCAAATCGATAAGCCGGGAATCACTTTTCGGAAAAACAACCTATCGCTACTCAGGTCAGACGTGTTGGAGGTCTATCGTGGACATGTCAGTACCGACAAAGTTCAAGAATGCAACGTATGAATTGTGGGGGAGCAAAGCCGGTCTTCGATTTGGAATTGTAGCGGTTGGCGAAAACAAAATTTATTTTTTTGCGACCGAAAAATCGATGGAGGGCGGCGTTGATAAAGTGGAGTCACTGAAAACAGATCTGGTGACAAAATTTGGTGAATTCGGCCCCGAAGTAGTAGCTATGCTGGAAAAGGCAGACGCGACGAAAATTATCCGCACAGATATTTATGATCTTGCTCCGATCTCTAGTTGGTATAGAGAGAACGTCGTGTTGCTGGGAGATGCTGCGCACGCCACGACGCCTAACCTGGGTCAAGGGGGTTGTCAAGCCGTCGAAGATGCATATGTGCTTGCCAATGCATTAGCTGAACACAGTGGAGTTGCCGATGCTTTTAAAAACTATCAAAATTTACGTTTTGCCAAAGCGAACTATGTGGTAAAGGCATCATGGCAATTGGGCCAAATCACAAATGCTCCAAGGGCATTGATCGGGGTAAGAAATTTTGCATTGCGGTCAGTCCCAGAATCATTGGGTAGAAAGACCGTTGACACTCTTTTTACGCTGAACTATTAGGTCAATTTCTTATTGCATTAAGGCAAATCCTACATCGCTAATAGATTTTAAAGACACCCCATGCAAATAGTCAAATAAATACTATTTTTGCGCCCTATAATTTTAGACGGAAACATAAAATCTTTAAATAGTAATCAATATGCCCTATTTGTTCACATCTGAGTCAGTTTCGGAAGGCCACCCCGACAAAGTAGCTGACCAAATTTCCGATGCCCTCATCGATTATTTTTTGGCGTACGATCCCAATTCAAAGGTAGCCTGCGAAACCCTTGTTACCACCGGCCAGGTTGTTTTGGCTGGCGAGGTAAAATCAGAGGCGTATTTGGACGTACAAGACATAGCCCGTGAGGTGATAAAAAAAATAGGATACACCAAAAGCGAGTACATGTTTGAGGCCAACAGCTGTGGTATTTTCTCAGCGATTCACGAACAGTCGGCAGACATCAACCAAGGCGTTGAGCGCAAGAAAAAGGAAGACCAGGGGGCTGGCGATCAAGGAATGATGTTTGGCTATGCGACCAACGAGACCGACAACTACATGCCACTGCCTTTGGATCTTGCACACTTGCTTTTGCGCGAGATGTCGATCATTCGACGGGAAGGAAAAGTAATGACCTATTTGCGTCCTGATGCGAAGTCGCAAGTAACTATTGAGTATAGCGATGACAACAAACCGCAAAGAATCGATGCGATTGTAATCTCTACGCAGCACGACGATTTTGATAAAGACGCAGTGATGCTCAAAAAAATCAAAGACGATGTGATCAATATCGTGGTGCCGCGCGTAATGAAAAAATTGCCCAAGCGCGTTCAAAAATTGTTCAAAGGTGAAATCAAATATTTTGTGAACCCAACGGGCAAATTTGTGATCGGTGGGCCCCACGGAGACACGGGCCTGACAGGAAGAAAGATTATCGTTGACACCTACGGCGGAAAAGGCGCTCACGGTGGTGGTGCATTTTCCGGGAAGGATCCAAGTAAAGTAGACCGTTCTGCGGCGTATGCTACACGTCATATAGCGAAAAACATGGTGGCCGCCGGCATCTGCGACGAAGTGTTGGTGCAAGTAGCTTATGCTATCGGCGTGGCAAAGCCGGTCGGATTATATGTCAATACGTACAGCACTGCCAAGGTGAACATGACCGATGGAGAGATCGCCAAGAAAATTGAAAAAGTGTTTGATATGCGCCCTTATTTCATCGAAGAGCGCTTTAAGCTTCGTACCCCCATTTATTCAGAGACGGCAGCCTACGGCCACATGGGACGTGAATCAAAAACCGTCGAAAAGATTTTCAACAAAGGGAAGAAGAATGAAAAGAAATTGAAAGTGGAACTTTTCCCTTGGGAGAAACTCGATTATGTCGATCAACTAAAGAAATCTTTCAAAGTCTAGCAAAAGTTCTGCTGAAAAAGAAAGCCCTGAATTGCTTCAGGGCTTTTTTTATGCCACTGCTCAATATTTTCTGATTTAACTTATCGGAGGTGATAATAAAAAGGTCTTGGTACAGGCAACCCATCGACGGATAATTTCTATTTTTACCTATATGAACGGTAGGCTTCAATCACTTTTCGATGCGATCGAAAACCAGAGGCATTTGCTCCTTTCGCCTCTGAAAAATCTCCCCCCTGAAAAACTGAACAAACATCCGGCCGACAAGTGGTCGATCAATCAAATCATTGCGCATTTGATTTCAGCGGAGCAACTTTCCGTGAGTTACATCAACAAAAAAATACTCGGAGTTGATCAAACCGCCGACACTGGAGTTTATGAAGAGTTGAAAATGATCCTGCTTCAAATTTCGCAACGGTTGCCTTTTCGGTTCAAGGCCCCCAAGAAGGTGGTTGAGAATACACGGGAGGAAAAAGACATCGCCAAGCTGATAGAGCAGTGGGACGCGGTTAGAAACGAACTAAAGAGCGTTTTGGACAAAATAGAAGATCATCAAATCAAACGCGGAGTATATCGGCACATTCGTGTGGGGCTACTCAACATTCAGCACGCACTGAAGTTTTTTGGCGAGCACGTCATCCATCATGCGCCCCAAATCAAAAGGCAATTATGAGGTGGTTTGTTCTTTTTTTCAGTTGGCTAACCTTCATTGACCTGCTCGGACAATCGAAAGACACCACGAAATCTGCGGCGGCCAAAAAGAATTTCAACTATTACTTCGCCCATATTCCGCTCAAGACGGTTCATCGTTCGGCCAAGTTTGACGTGCAACTGGATACTCGAAATTCATTTGTCAAAGATTTCCCCATCAACGTTTATGGAGTAAATGTCGGCGTCATCCTTCGCGAGCGCTTTCGGCTCGGCGTTGGATATTATTGGATCAACCAGAGTTTCAACGACAAGCTTTTGGGAATCTATGCATCAGACACGATCAAAGGGAGAGTGATAAAAAACGCAAAAGGACGAGTGATTACTACTGCTCAGGGAATTCCTATTCCCGTCAATAAACTCGAAGCGATAGGCTTGACAAATGGAACCGACTTTTATGCCGCAGGCCAACAGATCAATCTTTGGTTTGGATCGATCAGTTTCATGTATACATTTTACGTGAGCCGTTTGATCGAGCTTGCCATCCCGATTGAAATTGGGTATGGCCAATTCACGGAAAAACTGAATGACACCTCGGGCAAAGATTTTGGTTCCCTCGGCGCAAGCCTAAAACCCCAGCCTACCAAAGGAAATTTTATTCCAGGGCAAATCGGTTTTGATTTGCTGATTAAGCCCCATCGCTGGATTTACTTAGAAGGCGCTATTGGGTACCGCCAAACGCTCGTACAGAATTACACGACGCAGTACAGAGCAACTAGTTTTGACAGCCAGTTTAACGGCGAATATTATAACGTGGGCCTCAAGATTCAATTGGGAACGATGGTCAAGGAATGGAAAGCCTATAGAAAAAAAAGAAAGGTGAAATAGAGCCTACGAAATAACTCAGAGATCAAACTTTCTTTTTTACCTTGAACCAATTAACTCACCCCTTATGAGAAAAATTTCTGCCCTGTTGCTGATTTGTATTTCAGCCGCTGCGACCGCCCAAACCAACGTACAATCACCAGCGGCATTCTTAGGTTATGAACTTGGCGACCGATTTACACGTCACCATCGGGTAGTTGATTATTTTAAACACATCGCCGAGGCTGTGCCCACTCAGGTAAAGGTGCAACAATACGGTGAAACTTATGAGCATCGTCCATTGATATATGCAATTATTGCTTCGGCAGACAATCTAAAAAATATCGAGCAGATTCGGCAAGATAACTTGAAGAGAGCTGGCGTGATGGACGGAACACCCGCTACCAAGATGGCGATTGTGTGGCTGAGTTATAATGTGCATGGCAACGAAGCCAATTCCATGGAGGCTTCCATGAAAACAATTTATGAACTAGTCAACCCTGAAAGCGCAAGAGCCAAAGAATGGTTGAAGAATACGATAGTGATCATTGATCCTTGCATTAACCCCGACGGCCGCGATCGCTATGCCAATTTCTATAATCAATATGGGAATATTCCGTTCAACCCCGACCCACAAACGCGCGAGCATCGTGAACCCTGGCCAGGGGGAAGGGCTAACCACTACATGTTCGATTTGAACCGCGATTGGGCATGGGAAACTCAAACAGAATCGCAATCGAGGATAAAGATCTATAACCAGTGGATGCCACACGTGCATGTCGACTTCCATGAACAGGGGTTCAATTCACCTTATTATTTTGCCCCCGCTGCAGAGCCCTTCCATGAGGTGATCAGCAATTGGCAACGCGAATTTCAAGTCACGATCGGCAAAAACAACGCCAAGTATTTTGACGAACAAGGGTGGCTTTACTTTACAAAAGAACGATTCGATCTTTTTTATCCAAGCTATGGAGACACTTATCCCGTCTATAGTGGTGCGATCGGAATGACGTATGAACAAGGCGGAGGTGGAGCGGGAGGGTTGAGTGTGACTACCGCCGAAGGAGATCCGCTTACGCTAAAAGATAGACTTACCCATCACTACACGACGGGCATCAGCACTATCGAGATCTCTTCTCAAAATGCCGGAAAACTAAACGACGAATTTGAAAAGTTCTTCAAGGAAAACACGAACAACACAACAACAACATACAAAACGTATGTCATCAAGGCAGAAAATAACCAGGACAAGATTAAAAAAATAACCGATTGGCTGGCCACGCATCAAATTCAATTCGGCCACGCCAGCGCAGGCAAAGCAGCAAGAGGGTTTGATTTCTCAACGCAGACGCAGAACAATTTCAATCTTTCGCCGGAGGACATCATCTTCAACATAAATCAGCCGAAAGGAAGATTCATAACCACCGTGTTTGAGCCACAGAACAAACTCACGGATTCTCTCACGTATGACATTACGGCGTGGAACTTATTTTATGGCTACGGCTTGAAGGCATTTGCACTTAATGAAAAAATAGCGTTAGGGAAAACGTATCAGTCGAAAGCAAATGCTCAAGAAAGCATCACGGGCAAGCCTTATGCTTATGTTTTCAAGTACCAAAGTTTGGTTGATGCGGAGTTGCTTGCCGCCCTCATGAAGAAAAATATCAAAGTTCGAGCCGCAAAAAAACCATTCCATCTCAATGGCCAAATGTTTGAGTCGGGAACATTGATTGTCACTCGAAGAAATAACGAGACAATAACCGATTTTGATAACACCGTTCAATCGATCTCAAAAACATTGAACCGAAGAATGTATACTGCAGCCACTGGTTTCGTAGACAAAGGCTTTGACTTTGGCTCTGGCGACGTCAATTTTTTGAAGGTTCCCAAGGTAGCATTACTGACGAGTGAACAAACGTCCTCACTGAACGTGGGAGAAGTGTGGCATTTTTTCGAGCAACAAATCCATTTTCCTGTCAACATGATCGGAACAGACTACTTCAAAACGATTGATCTTTCGAAGTACAACGTGCTGGTGGTTCCTGAGGGCAACTATCGGATATTTGACGAAGCTCAACTTGCATTGATTGAAAAATGGGTTGGCGACGGCGGGAGACTCATATTGATGGCAGGAGGAAATTTGCCGTTTGCAGATAAGAAAGGATTTGCGTTGAAAGAATTTGCGGATGATGACGCTAAGAAAAAAGCAGAGAAGGCAGAGAAGGAACTGAAAGAATCCGAGGGGCCCACGAAATACGGCGATGCGGAACGCAAAGAACTGAGCAACTCCATTTTTGGTGCAATCTATAAAGTCACGCTCGATAAAACTCATCCGTTGGCTTTCGGCATGGATGATTTTTATTATTCACTGCGCACCAACGAGCAGCACTATGTATTCCTCGATCGAGGATGGAACGTCGGTGTTCTCAAAGGAAAACAAAAGCCGGTGATGGGATTTGCGGGAAGCAAAATCAACAAGAAATTGGACAACACACTGGTGTTTGGCGTCGAAGAAAAAGGCAAAGGACAAGTGATTTACATGGTTGATAACCCGATGTTTCGTTGCTTCTGGGAAAACGGCAAAATGCTTTTTGCGAACGCCGTATTTATGGTGGGACAATAAAGAATTTGAGAATGCAATATTTTGAGAATGCGATTTTTTGGGAATGCAATATTTTGAGAATGCAATATTTTGAGAATTTGAAGACGACAGGAAACCGTTACCTTCAATTGCGCAACCTTCAAATTTATTAGCTAAACAAGCTATTCAACTCCAGGTCTACTTTACCAACAATGTGTGAGAAGTCTTCAATCCGGTTGACAAAGTCGAGTTGGTTCATATCGATGATCAAAAGCTTGCCATGACGGTATGCCCCGATCCATTTCTCGTAGTGTTCGTTTAGATTTTTTAGGTACTCAAGTCTAATGTTGAATTCAAAATCGCGGTTGCGTAGCTGAATTTGTTGAACGAGTTTCGGAATATCCGCTTTTAGGTAAATCAATAAATCGGGTGGCTCCACAAAGTTGATCATCGAATGAAACAGATCGAGGTAACTTTGGTAATCGCGATCGTTGATATTGCCGCTTTTGTGAAGATTGGCGGCAAATATATAAGCGTCTTCGTAAATGGTTCTGTCTTGGATAATCGTCTTTTCGCTGGCACGAATCTCCCGTACTTGATTAAACCGACTGTTCAAAAAATAGATCTGCAAATGGAATGCCCAGCGGTGCATGTCCTCATAAAAATCGCGTAAGTACGGATTGTGATCCACCGATTCGTACAGGGGGTGCCAACCGTAATGCTTTGCCAATTTTTCGGCCAACGTTGTTTTTCCTGAACCGATATTACCGGAGATTGCGATGTGCTTGAGCTTTTTCAACGAGTGAAATTTGAGGATTCAAAGTTGAAACAATTCAGGTAATACACAAACATCGCCCCCATCATTGGGATCAAAAAATCACATCCGATCAGCCGTCAAATTTTTCGTTTCCTGTAGTCCGTGAAATCCTGGACCAGCCGGGTATAGTTTTTATCCATTAGCGAAGATGAGATCAGAAAATCGGCCGTAGCGCGGTTGCATGCCGTGGGGATGTTCCAAACCAACGCAATACGGAGGAGTGCTTTTACGTCAGGGTCATGCGGCTGTGGCTCGAGCGGGTCCCAAAAGAAAATCAGGAAATCGATTTTGCCTTCGGTAATGTGCGAGCCGATTTGTTGGTCACCTCCGAGCGGTCCACTTTGAAATTTGGTGACGTTCACTTCCAATATCCGACCTGTAGTTCCAGTCGCAAATATGTTATGGCTTTGTAGCAACGGCTTGTTGAACTTGGCCCAGTCGGTAAGGTCCTGTTTCTTGTTGTCGTGTGCGACAAGGGCAATATTCTTGATTTTCTGTATGTAGAGTTTATTGTAGTCCATGGTGAAAAAATATTCTAAAGTTTGGAGTTAGTTTCTGTCCGTGCTAATCATTTTTGAATTAATATCGCAGAGAATTTTTTAAGCAATCGATTGAAGTTATGTCAATAAACAGGAGCACAGCGTTTTTTTTATTTTTTGTCGCCACGATCTTAATTTCCTGTCAACCGACCGTTGAGAACTGTGTAGTTTCACCGGGTGTTAAAATCGAAGTCAACTTCCAATCATTCGAAGATTCGATAGCATCTATTCAGACCAAAAAGCAGCTCGTCGGCTTTCTGAAGCGCCATGCGGATCTGAGGGATATCTTTTTTGGCCGCGAAAATTTTCCCGACGACTCGACTTTCATCAATCAGCTTTTTAGAAAATTCACCCACCCTGCCTTCGACACGCTGTTGATGGAAACGAAAAAGGTGTTCGGTGATGACCATGAATTGAAAGAGGAATTTCAAAATGCCTTCGCTAACCTCCACTACTACTACCCAAATTTTAAGGCGCCAAGAATTCAAACAGCCATCACAGGCTTAGAGACAGATATATTCGTGAGTGATTCACTGATTATAGTAGGCCTCGACTATTACCTAGGAAGGAATGCCAAGTACAGGCCGAATGCTTACGAATATATCGTGAAGCGCTATGAAAAGAACTTCGTGGTTCCCTCAGCTCTTCTTTTGCTGGGCATTGAAGCCAAATACGACCGAGTAAATATGGAAGACCGAACGGTGCTCGCAGAAATGATCGGCTATGGAAAAGCCTATTACTTTGCAAAGCACATGCTCCCCTGTGCGCCAGACAGTGCTTTTATAGGTTATTCCACGATAGAAATTGAAGGTGCAAAGGAAAACCGGGACAGAATTTGGAAAACTCTTGTCGATAAAGAGGCCTTGTTCGCTACCTCACAGACAATTAAACAAAAATACATTTCAGAACGTCCGCATACGCTCGAGGTAAGCCCCGACTGCCCCGGTCGCATCGGCCTTTGGGTGGGCTGGCAAATTGTGAATGAATTTGCGAGACAGAACCCTGACGTTACACTGCCCCAGTTGATGCAGATCACCGATGCCCAAAAAATTCTGAGAGGGTCGAAATACAATTCTTCAGTGGCACAATGATCATTTGTCTATTAGCCAATGATGAAAGGCCATTGGCAAATTGTCTCATTGACAATTGAAAATTATTTTCTACGTTGAGTAAAATTCCTAAACCTATGAAGCCAATTGTCTTTACAAAACTTTCATTGATGATGCTGCTCCAGTATTTTATCTGGGGTGGTTGGTACGTTACCATGGGCACTTACATGAATGAATTCCTACATTCAAGCGGCCTCCAGATTGGAGCTGCCTACAGTGCCTTGGCCATTGCCACCATGATTTCGCCCTTTTTTGTGGGCATGGTTGCCGATCGCTTCTTCGCTGCGCAGCGCATCATGGGCGTGCTTCATATCCTCGGCGGCGTGCTGCTCTATCTGGCAACGCAAATTTCCGATAACACGATGTTTTATTGGATCATCGTTTTGTATTCGTTGTTATACATGCCCACCATTGCCCTTAGCAATAGCATCGCCTTTCAACAAATGACTGATCCCGGGAAGCAATTTCCTTGGATTCGAGTTTTTGGAACCATTGGTTGGATCATTGCAGGAATCATGATCGGTGTTTTGTCCATTGAAAAAACACCGTCCACTTTTTACATGGCAGGCATCGCCTCAGTAGCACTTGGCTTGCTTTCATTTGCCTTGCCCAATACACCACCCAAAGGGAAATCAACGGAAAGCGCCATCGGTACGGAAGCTTTTGTACTGTTTAAAGACAAACCTTATTTGATATTTTTCATTGCAGCCGTATTGGTGTGTATCCCCCTATCATTTTATTACGGCTTTGCCAACCTTTTCCTCAATGAACTGGGAATGGACAAGGCTGCCAGCAAGATGATCTTTGGCCAGATCTCAGAGGCGGTGTTCATTTTGGCAATTCCGTTCTTGTTCAACAGCATCGGCGTGAAAAAAATACTTTTGATTGGTATTGTGGCCTGGATTCTTCGCTATGTGTGCTTTGCCTTCGGCAACCTCGACACAGGCGTGTGGATGCTGTATGCCGGTATCATTCTACATGGTGTGTGCTACGATTTCTTCTTTGTAACAGGCTACATGTACACCGAGAAGAAAGCAGGCGAGAAAATCAAAAACGCAGCTCAAGGGTTGTTCACGTTTGCTACCTACGGGTTGGGTATGTTCATCGGCACCTGGTTTTCGGGCCTTGTCGCAGACCAATACCTGGTTGACGGCAAGCACCTGTGGCAAAATATCTGGATGGTGCCAGCCTACATTGCCATCGCCGTGTTATTGTATTTCATTTTCTTCTTCAAGGAGAAAACCGAGGTGAGCAAATAAAAGAATTATGATAAAGGAATATATTCAATCCCATCAGCAGCGGTTTTTGGACGAACTTTTTGATTTGCTGCGCGTCCCTTCGGTGAGTGCCGATAGCCGCCACAAAAGCGATGTGCGGAAAACGGCCGAGTTCGTCGTTAAGAAATTAAAAGAGGCAGGCGCTGATTCGGTTGAACTTTGCGAAACCAAAGGACATCCCATTGTTTTTGGAGAGAAGAAAGTGAATTCATCATCGCCCACCGTTTTGGTCTATGGTCATTATGATGTGCAGCCACCCGATCCACTGGACCTATGGACTTCTCCGCCATTTGAACCCGTGATTAAAGACGGAAAAATATTTGCTCGCGGATCATGCGACGACAAAGGACAGGTCTACATGCACATCAAGGCTTTTGAAGCGATGATGAAACTGAACCAACTCCCTTGCAATATCAAATTCATGATTGAAGGCGAGGAAGAAGTTGGCTCCGACAACTTGGGCACGTTCGTGAAGGAGAACAAAGACAAACTCAAAGCCGACGTAATTCTGATCTCAGATACAGCATTGATTTCTCTCGACCACCCGTCGATCACAGTAGGCCTTCGCGGCCTGAGTTACCTAGAAGTAGAAGTAGTAGGACCAAATCGCGATCTGCATTCGGGAGTTTACGGTGGTGCGGTGGCTAATCCAATCAACGTGCTGTCGCAAATGATTGCTTCGCTTCATGATGAAAATGGTCGCGTAACAATTCCGGGCTTTTATGATAAAGTGGTAGCCTTGTCTGACGCCGACCGAAAAAAAATAAATGAGGCCCCATTTAATTTGAGCGAATACAAAAACGACTTGAATATAGAAGACGTGCGTGGTGAGAAAGGCTATACCACCATCGAGCGCACAGGTATTCGGCCAACCTTGGACGTCAATGGAATTTGGGGCGGGTACACAGGTGAGGGCGCGAAAACCGTTCTACCCTCAAAGGCATCGGCAAAAATATCGATGCGCCTTGTGCCCAATCAAGACAGCCAGGAAATCGCGGAGTTATTTACAAAACATTTTCTGTCGATCGCTCCCAAGTCGGTGAAAGTAAAAGTGATCCCTCATCATGGAGGTCAGCCCGCTGTCACGCCAACGGACTCAAAGGCATTTAGGGCAGCGAGCAAGGCATTTGAAGAAGTGTGGGGCAAGACGCCAATCCCCACTCGCGATGGTGGAAGTATTCCCATTGTTTCTCTATTTAAAAAGGAACTCGGCTTAGATACTGTGCTTATGGGCTTCGGCCTGGACAGCGACGCGATTCATTCACCCAATGAACACTACGGCGTGAAAAATTTTTTGTTGGGCATCGAGACCATCGTTTCGTTTTATAAAAATTTCAGTAAAAACTAATCTCATGAAAAGGAGCGTTCTTCTTTTTCTTGCCCTGGCGCCCCTGTTGGCATCTGCTCAATTTACAGGGCAAAGCGAAATGCGCGACGTCATCGAACAATACAAAGCAGATGTTGCAAGCCTCAATCGGAAATATGCCGTAAAAGAGTCGAACGAATATTATTCCAGATTTCAGCGATTCTATGTCGATTGGCTCAAGAATCTAAAAAATATTCCATTTGAAAAAATGAGCCAGGACGGCAAAGTAGACTACGTACTACTTCGCACGAAGATCGAAAGAGACATCAACTCCCTTCAGCAAAACAAAAGCGAATTTGATCAAATTCAGTCGACCATTCCCTTCGCCGGAAAAATCATGTCTCTTGTGATGCAGAGACGTCCCGGCGCGCAGCTGAACGGAGAACAAACCGCAAAGACATTCAACGACCTGAAAAATGAAGTAAGAGCCACTCAGAAAGACATTGAAAAGAAACCAAAGTTTGACGAAAAAATTTCTAGGAGAGCAGTCGCTGCGGCTCAGGATTACAGGAAGGCCGTCAACGAACTGTTTTCTTTTTATAACGGATTTGACCCGCAATTTTCGTGGTGGACCGCGGCCCCCCATTTGGAACTGGACTCGGCATTGAGTCAGTATGTACGTTTTTTGAAATCCTGGAAGACTACTGGAAAAGACGATGGCAGCGGAATCATCGGCAATCCAATCGGGAAAGATGAATTCATCAAGAGTCTGCAGTCGGAATTTATTTCTTACTCGCCAGAAGAACTTATTGATGTAGCCAACAAAGAATTTGCATGGTGCGAGAAAGAAATGTTGAAGGCATCGCAAGAAATGGGGTTGGGAAGCGACTGGAAAAAAGCGCTGGAAAAGGTGAAAGACGATCACGTGGAGCCCGGCAAACAACCTGAACTTGTCAACTTCTTGGCCAACGAGGCGATCGACTATTTGAAAAAAAATGATCTCGTCACCGTACCTGACTTGGCCGTGGAAGATTGGTATATGACCATGTTGAATGCGCAAGCCCAGCGGTTTAGTCCATTTTTCTTGGGCGGTGAGCGAATAATGATTGCTTACCCATTGCCCGAAATGTCGCACGAAGACAAAATGATGAGCATGCGCGGGAACAACAAGCATTTTTCTCGGGCCACCGTCTTTCACGAGTTGATACCGGGGCATCATTTACAGGGATTTATGGTGGATCGGTACAATGTGCACCGCGATTTTTTTTATACGCCTTTTTGGATGGAGGGATGGGCACTGTATTGGGAAATGGTACTGTGGGACAGAAACTTCCAGAAATCACCCGAAAACAAAGTGGGGATGTTGTTCTGGAGGATGCACCGTTGCGCTCGAATCATTTTTTCACTGAACTACCACATGAACACTTGGACCCCCCAACAGTGCATCGATTTCTTGGTTGAAAAAGTGGGCCACGAACGCGCCAATGCAGCAGCCGAAGTGCGGAGATCATTTACCGGTGGTTACGGACCGTTATACCAACTGGCATATATGATTGGCGCAAAAGAATTTTATGCCCTCAGAAAAGAATTGGTCAATTCGGCGAAAATGAAAGAAAAGGATTTTCATGATGCTGTTTTGAAAAATGGACCCATCCCCGTTGAAATGGTGAGAGCTCAATTGACCAACCAAAAACTGGAAAGAGACTCCAAAACGAATTGGAGATTCGATTATTGAGCTGAAATTTCCGTTCCTACTTTAACCAACTGAAGTGACAAAAAATCTTCCTGAAGAGCTCCTCGTAAAGAATCTGATTACGCAGGAGCAATTTGCAAAGGTCAAGCCGATCGTTTCCGGAAAAATAATTTCTTTGTTCTATGAACTGAGGACGCTATTGTATTTGGGGGTGATGTTGTTCACAGCGGGAGCAGGTATTCTCATATATAAAAACATCGGCGAGCTCGGTCACGTGGCCGCTATCCTATCGCCTACTGCCTTAATGATTGGTTGCTTTTGGTATGTCTACAGGACGGGACCTGCGTATTCAAACGAGATAGTAAAAGGCCCAACTCCCTATTTCGACTACGTTCTTTTGTTGGCCAGTCTGCTATTTGTTTCTATTCAGGGATACCTACAATTTCAGTATGCCATTCTCGACGACAATCTCGGCACTAGCACACTGATCACGGCATTATTATTTTTTTACTTGGCGTATCGTTATGATCACACCGGGCTCCTGTCGCTTGGAATTACTTCGTTCGTATCCTTCTGGGGCGTTAGCGTGTCGCCTGTGAAATGGTATAGCGGTAGTTTTTTTGAGCAGGCTAATTTGCACGTGATCGCCATGATACTTGGCGTTGCCCTTTCCGTTGCATCAATTTTCCTTCACCATCGTAGTGTAAAAAAGCACTTCACTTTCACCTACCTCAATTTCAGCTTATTGATGTTTTTCTGTGCGGCAGTGGCAGGCTTATTTATTGACGGAGGTATCTACGGAATTTATATTTTGTTGATATATGGGGGCTGTGCATTTTCTTATTATGCAGCACGCCTGAGTCGGTCTTTTTTGTTCTTGCTCTATGCCTTCATAGCGGCATACATTGCCACTACTTTTTTTCTGGTGGTTACCTTACAAATTTATAATAGTGAATACCTGTGGTTTTGGTATTCCATTTTTTCGTGCGGAGGTTTTGTGTATTTCATTATCAGATTTAAAAACCATTTTCGTCAGCCATCATGAAGTGTGCCTACAACGAAGATTCGCTTTATCGACTTGAAGCTATCAAAGAAGCTAAACGTTGGGAAAAAGGCACTTTTATTTCAAAGGATCAATTGACGGCAATAGTCGAAGAGTATAAAGTCAACTTGTACCATCCCAATCTGATGATTCGGTTGCTCCTGTTCGTGGCCACGGCCCTTGGGCTCTCTGGGGTCACAGGATTGTTCGGCACTATTCTATTTTCTGGTGCAAGCAGAAATCTCATCTGCACCGTTTGTATTTTGTATGGTGCTGGAACCCTTTTGGTGTTGGAGAAGGTAATGCTCAAAAACAACCATTTCAAGTCGGGGGTTACGGAAGCCATCATGTACTATGCGTGTGGATTTTTGATTTGCGGCATTGGCGGCTTAACCGATTTTGATCTGATCGCACTGACTACTTGGACTTGCGTAATCGTATTTTCTCTCGCCGCAATACGTTATCTGGATTTGTTGATGACGGCGGCTGCACTGCTTTCATTAGCCTATGGGCTCTTTTATCACCTCTATGAAATGGGTGGCATCGGCCAGCGGCTTATTCCGTTTGTGTTCATCATTGTGTTTGCCGCAGGTTTTTTGATGTTTCGAAAACTGGAGCAAAAAAAGAGCCTCCTGATATGGACAAATAATCTGATGGTTGCGGAAAGCCTTTCACTTCTCCTGGCTTATGCTGGCGGAAATTATTTTGTGGTGAGAGAGCTAAGCGTGAACTTAATGAGTCTGCAGATCGAGGAAGGAGGGGACGTCCCATTTGCGTACATCTTCTATGCACTCACTTTATTGATACCTTGTTTGTACTTGTATTTCGGAATCAAAAAGAAAGACATCCTTTTGATCAGAGTAAGTCTTTTTGTCTTCGCGTTTTCCGCGTTCACTTTCAAGTATTATTTCAGTATGGGGACGCCGGAGATCACTCTCACCTTGGCTGGCGCGATTGTTTTTGGTATTGCGTTGGCGGTGATGAATTACCTGAAAATCATGCGCAAAGGTTTTACGCGCGAGAACTTATTGTCAGAAAAATGGGCGGCTACTAATATCCAATCGTTTGTCATATCTCAGACCCTTGGAGGAAATCAAGCACCGGCCACCCAAGACACTCCCGGAGGCGGTAGGTTTGGGGGCGGCGGCTCAGCGGAAGATTTTTAGGGCTTATTTTATAAACCCGTCAAAGTTTTTGTGATCGCGATGATAAAGCACTTCGGTGGGCAACGATTTAAAATAATCATAGGTGATTTTTAGCCCCTCGGCACGAGATACTTTTGGTGACCAACCCAAGATCTGTTTTGCTTTCGTAATGTCTGGCTGCCTTTGTTTGGGGTCATCTTTGGGCAACGGCTGGTAAACTATTTTTTGTTTCGTTCCTGTAAGGTTTATGATTTCTTCGGCAAAATCTTTGATCGTAATTTCCGCGGGGTTGCCGATGTTCATAGGCTGAATATAATCGCTCATCAATAGCCGATAGATACCTTCGACGAGGTCGTCCACATAACAGAACGATCTCGTTTGAGAGCCGTCTCCAAAGATGGTCAGATCTTCTCCTCGCAGCGCTTGTCCAATGAAAGCGGGCAAAACGCGACCGTCATTCAGCCGCATGCGCGGTCCGTAAGTATTGAAAATCCTGACAATCCGCGTATCCAACTTGTGATAGGTATGATAGGCCATCGTCATTGCCTCTTGAAATCGCTTGGCCTCATCGTAAACTCCACGTGGACCCACGGTGTTGACGTTTCCATAATATTCTTCCGGCTGCGGGTGCACTGTCGGATCGCCGTAGATTTCTGAGGTAGAGGCGATCATGATTCGAGCTTTCTTGGCTCGCGCTAGCCCCAACAAATTGTGAATACCAAGAGAGCCAACTTTCAATGTTTGAATGGGAATTTTCAAATAATCGATCGGGCTTGCCGGCGAGGCGAAATGTAAAATATAATTGAGCTCGCCGGGCACATGCACAAACTTTGAGACATCATGATTATAGAACTCAAATTCTTTGAGCTTAAACAAGTGTTCGATGTTCCTAAGGTCACCCGTAATTAGGTTGTCCATGGCGATCACTTCAAAACCTTCTTTGATGAAGCGATCGCAAAGGTGCGATCCTAAAAATCCGGCACCTCCAGTGATTAGTATTCTTTGCTTAGCCATTGATCGTTTCCCTTCCTATGCTGTAGTAGGTGTATCCCAACTCTTTCATTTGCTCAAGGTCGTAAAGATTGCGTCCGTCAAAAATAACTTTGTTCCTAAGGAGTGATGTCACTTTTTCAAAGTCCGGTGTGCGGAATTCGGGCCATTCGGTGGCAATGAACAAAGCGTCGGCGCCCACCAGCGTTTCATAGGGGGTGCTGAAATACTCGATTTTGTCACCCATGATACGTTTCACATTTGGCATTGCTTCAGGATCGTGAGTTTTGATTTTCACTCCTTCCGCCAACAACGCCTCGATATTGTAAAGAGCAGGAGCCTCACGAATGTCATCAGTGTGAGGCTTGAATGCAAGTCCCCACACGGCGATCGTCTTTCCCTTTAATGATCCCTTGAAATAATTCTTGATCTGCGGGATCAGGCGTGTTTTCATTTCTTCATTTACACCGATCACCGACTTCAGAATCTTGAAATCATAACTCACATCGTCGGATGACTTGACCAGCGCATGTACATCTTTCGGGAAACAGCTACCTCCATATCCGATCCCTGGAAATAAAAACCTTTTGCCAATGCGACTGTCGGTGCCAATTCCTTTGCGTACATCATCCACGTTTGCGCCCAATCGTTCACAGAGATTGGCAATTTCGTTCATGAAAGTAATCTTGGCAGCGAGGAAAGAATTTGCAGCATACTTTGTCAATTCTGCGGAGCGCTCGTCCATAAAAATCAGCGGATTGCCCTGACGAACAAAGGGAGCGTAAAGGGCTTCCATGACCTTTTTGGCTTTCGCAGAAGAAGTGCCGATCACCACTCGTTCAGGCTTCATAAAATCGTCGACGGCAACACCTTCACGCAAAAACTCGGGATTAGAAACAACGTCAAATTCCACTTTCGAGTTTTTCTTAATGGCGGCGGCCACTTTTTCAGCCGTTCCAACAGGTACCGTGCTCTTGTCAACAACTACCGTGTAGTCCGATAACATCGGCCCTAGGTCATTCGCAACTTTTAAAACGTATTTAAGATCGGCAGCACCGTCAGCACCCTGTGGTGTGGGAAGCGCCAAAAAAATGATCTTTGCGTTCCTGACGCCCTCCTCCAAGCTAGTCGTAAAGAAAAGCCTTTCTTGCTTTATGTTTCTGGTAAAAAGGTTTTCCAACCCGGGCTCGTAGATGGTAATCTCACCTCGCTTAAGTTTCTCCACCTTTTCGATGTCAATGTCAACACACGTCACTTTGTTCCCTGTTTCTGCGAAACAAGTTCCAGTAACCAAACCAACGTATCCCGTACCTACAACCGTGATGTTCATAAAATTCTCAAAGTCGGCAAAAATAGCCTTTTCGGGTGTTTTTGTTAGAAATTTTATGAATTATGATATGCAAACTAACACTCGTTTGGTGTTTATGCAAAAGCAAACTACTTTTGAGCCCTCAAAACAAACCAATATGGAAGTGATGACTGAAACCAGTATGCAAATCAGTTTTGATTTGTCTGAAAACCAAAAAATGATTGCACAAATGGTGCGTGATTTCGGAGCGAAAGAAATGCGACCAAAGATGATGGAGTGGGATGAGAGTCAACATTTCCCAATCGATCTTTTCCGGAAAATGGGAGGCCTCGGTTTGATGGGGGTTTTGGTGCCCGAAGAATATGGCGGAGCTGGCTTTGGCTATCACGAATATGTGACTGCCATCGTCGAACTTTCAAAGATCGATGGCTCCATTGGCCTCTCTATGGCTGCTCACAATTCACTTTGCACGGGTCACATCCTTCAACATGCCAACGAGGAGCAAAAACAAAAATATTTGCCAAAGCTGGCTTCTGGCGAATGGATCGGTGCGTGGGGTCTGACCGAGCCCAACACGGGATCTGATGCTGGCAATATGAGAACCGTCGCCAAGAAGGATGGAGATTATTTTATCATCAACGGTGCAAAGAATTTTATCACTCACGGGAAATCAGGAAACGTAGCGGTAGTGATTGTGCGCACAGGAGAAATAGGTGATTCACACGGAATGACCGCATTCATTGTTGAGAGAGGAACACCCGGTTTCCGGGCCGGCAAGAAAGAAAACAAACTCGGTATGCGAGCTAGCGAAACGGCCGAAATGATTTTTACCGATTGCCGTGTGCACAAAAGTCAAATGATAGGGAAGGAAGGCGAAGGTTTCGTGCAAGCCTTGAAAGTACTTGATGGGGGCAGGATTTCTATCGCGTCGTTGGGTCTGGGCATCGCCATAGGTGCCTACGAAGCTGCCCTTCAATACTCGAAGGAGCGCCACCAGTTCAATAAACCCATCTCTACCTTCCAGGGAATATCCTTCAAGTTGGCGGAAATGGCCACCAAGATCGAGGCGGCCCGCCTGTTGGTCCACCAATCGGCCGACCTGAAGAATCACCATAAGCCAATGAGCAAGGAGTCTGCCATGGCCAAGCTGTATGCGTCTGAAATAGCAGTGGAGGTAGCAAACGACGCGGTGCAGATCTTCGGTGGATATGGGTATATCAAGGATTTCCCGGTGGAGAAGTTTTACCGTGATGCCAAATTGTGTACGATTGGCGAAGGCACATCCGAAATTCAAAAACTGGTGATTTCGAGGGCCATTTTGAAGTAGGATTTGGACAATTGACTGACAATACCCTATATTTGCAGCCCTAATCGCTAAAACATGCTGATTATCAACATCAAAGAAAACGAATCGATAGACAAGGCTCTCAAGCGCTTCAAGAAGAAATTTGAAAAGACTGGCGTTTTGAAGGAATTGCGCGAAAGGACTTCATTTACGAAGCCTTCGGTGAGCCGGAGACAAGAAATTATCCATGCTTCTTACGTACAGAAGAAGTACGCGCAGGATAATTACTAACATTCCATAGACATTTATTCAACAAATCCCTTGCCTGACATCGTTAGGCGGGGGATTTTTTTTATCTTGAGGATAAGGCGACTAGTGCAGTAAATGGGCGATTCCTTCCTGAAATATCTTCAATACGAAAAGCGGTATAGCCCAAAAACAATCCTTGCATACAAAACCGACCTCCAGCAATTTCAAGAATTTCTAAACAAAGAATTTGATTCAGCTCCAATCTCGGAGGCGAATCACGCTTTGGTTCGATCTTGGGTCGTATACCTGGTCGAAGGCCGATTGGATGCCACGTCCGTCAACAGGAAGATTGCATGTCTCCGATCCTACTATAAGTTTTCGTTAAGACAAGGCCTGATCAGAAAGGACCCTATGTCAAAAATCAAAATCCTTAAGACGAAGAAAAAACTTCCGCATTTTGTGCAAGAGGATGAAATGTCAAAGGCACTTGATCAATTTGATTTTGGCAAAGACTTCGAAGGATTACGCGATCAGTTGATTTTGGAACTCCTCTATGGAACGGGCATGCGCTTGGCAGAACTCATCGGTCTAAAAGACTTGTCCGTTAATGTAGGTGATAAGACGCTGAAAGTTTTAGGCAAGAGAAACAAAGAACGCGTTATTCCCTTCACGCAAAATCTCGCCCATTTGATAAGTGCCTACCGCAAGATTCGCAACCGGGACGTCGAAAGAAAAAACGAGAATCTTTTAGTAACGGATACGGGTCAGCCTTTATACCCGATGCTGGTGAATAGAATCGTCAAAAAATATTTGGGACAAGCAAACGTTGAAAAGAAAAGCCCCCACGTGTTGCGCCACACCTACGCAACGCATTTGTTGAACAAAGGAGCGGAGATCAACGCCGTGAAAGATCTATTGGGACACGCTAGCCTGGCGGCCACACAAGTATACACTCATAACTCCATGGAGAAGCTGAAAAAAGTTTTTGATCAAGCCCACCCTAAAGCATAATTCGAAGTCCTATGTTTCACTTTTAAATTTTTAAAATTATGAAGCTGCAAGTTCACTCCATCCATTTTAATGCTGATGTAAAACTGATTGATTTCATTCAGAAGAAGATTGACAAGTTGGAAACGTATTACGATCGGATGGTAGACGGAGAAGTTTTCCTCCGGTTGAACAACGAGGGTATTGAAAATAAGACGGTCGAAATCAAATTAAAAGTTCCAGGGAATCAATTATTTGCTAAAGAACAAGCGAAGTCGTTTGAAGAAGCAACCGACTTGGCCACCGAGGCGCTGCGATCACAATTGGAAAAATTTAAAACTAGGCTTCGAGATGGCCGAGCGTAGGTCCAGAAAAAATGAAAGCCCGGATTTCCGGGCTTTCTCATTACTGTAGGGTTTTGGGGAGTTTACTTCCTAGCAGTTTCTTATCACTCATGTTCTAAAAATTCATCCGAGCTGTTCGTTACCTAATCAAAGATCGATCGTCGGTCGGCCAACGGCCCTCGAGCAATTTCACAAGTCATCCCCATCGCAAATTCTTACCTCCGCACGGAATGAATGATTGCTCTCTTCAGTGCTTTTTCAACCAGGATTAGCCCACCCACCAAAAAGTAGGCGCAAATCATCGTTGAACCCGTCAGGGCAAGCTCTCGGAGAAATTGCTTGAGTACTAACGTATCCATAAACAGAATCTTATGCGGCGTAGTGATTTCCTGCCTTCAGCATCTTGGCGGAAAGAATAACATCCTCAAACTCGACATTGGTTGCCTTAAGCGAATAAAGTAATAAACGTACTTCCTTTACGTGTACGTTGTCGTCAATTTCGGATAAACGATAAAGGTGCACCAGCGCACTTAGTTTTTCTTCGTCCGAACAAGAGGCCAATAGCTTCACGCCACGTTCATATACTTCGCGTTCGGGCTTTGACAAAACTGACTTTTGAAATTCTGAGTACACATGGTCGGATATTTTCTCCTCTTTCATGAGGCTGCTGATCGCATTTTTTTCGCGATCGTCAATGAAACCGTCTACGGTCACCAGCAGGTGCGCAAAATGCAGCAGCCCCAACTGGTAATTTGGGTTCTGATTTGATGCTACGACTTTCATTCCTTTACATTTTAGCGTGATTATTCCAACTCGAGGTTCTTCATTTCTTTCACTTCGTCCATGGTCATCAAGTTCGCATTGAGCAGATGAACAATGCGTTCGTGATTTTCCGTCTCTGTACCTTCCGCCAAAAGGATTACCGGTGTGCGTCTATTTAAACTTAAGTTGCGAATGGATCGGATCATTTCGATACCGGTAACCACCGGCAGGTCTTGCCCGCTCAAAATCAAATCAAAGCTTTCCAACTTGGCAGCCATGAGCCCCTCCAGCCCATTGTCGTAGGATTCTACGTACCACTGCCCCAATTGGTTTTTGATGTTTTGTCGAACTCCCTCCTGCCGATGAACTACCAGTACCTTCATAATCCAAAAAAGTTAAACCTAGAAACCTGGATGACCTGCGCTGTCATCACGGCTATGAAGGTGCGTGAAAAAAAATCCATGAACGGCGGCGAGTCATGCATTCAAGGACATGTTGTAACTGTTACCCGCAAATCCGCCCAAAAAACGATGTTTTTAATGGCAATACTAATTTTTTTGGTAAGGATATCCTTAGAAAATTCAGGTATTCCTTATGTGAAGAATAACGAAGGGATACTAATTGATCAGGCCGATCTCGTAAGCTGCTTTCACCAATCCTACGGTACTTCTCACGTTGAGCTTGCTTTGGATATTAAGCTTGTGAGTCTGAATTGTTTTTTCGCTTACCGCTAGTCTACTGGCAATATCCTTTAGACTGATCTCGTCACAAATCATTTTCAAAATTTCGCGCTCACGCTCTGAAATGGAGTGCTCGGTAATGAAATTTGGGCGAGCCGAAATCAAACGGTCTTTCAAACTTTTTCGGATGACGGAATTAAGGAGCTCGTTGTGATAAAAATCGTTGTCGGTGACGGCGTAAATGGCTTTCTCAAGTTCTTCGGGGTCGGTGTTTTTAAGCAAAAAAGAGTTGACACCAAGTTCAAGCATATAAAGCATATACTTTTCGCTGTCATGAGAGGTAAGCACGATGATCTTTACGTCCGGAAATTTCTTTACCAATTGCTCAGCGCACTCGGATCCATTCATGATCGGCATGTCGAGGTCAAGGAGCACCACTTGGGGCTTTTTGCCCTTGACTATTTCCAAGCACTCTTCACCATTTCCGGCTTCATACACCTCGCCAATGCGATCAAATGTTTTGAGCAATCGCATCATTGCTTTTCGGAAGATTTGATGATCGTCGGTGAGGCAGAGATCGATACGGTCCATACCCCGAAAGATAAAACTTTACCCTGCAGAAAACGAATTCTAACTATCTTTACCCACTAACATTTTCGCGATGTCAAAAACGTCTTCAAAACTTACACAAAGTGTACATGTGGGCTCGGTGGGTGATCCACTTTTCGGAGGTTTAGTGAACCCGATCTATCCTTCTTCTGCCTATGACTATGATGCCTTGGTTCGATATCCACGGTATTTCAACACCCCCAATCAAATTGCAGTCGTAAAGAAAATGGCAGCGCTTGAAAATGGCGAAGACGGCTTGTTGTTCAGCTCGGGTATGGCCGCTATTATGACGGCCATGTTTGCTGTTTTGAAATCAGGTGATCACATTTTGTTTCAAAGTGATTTGTATGGAGGTACCCACCACGCTGCCCTCAACGAACTGAAGCGCTACGGCATTGATCATACGATGGCCGGGGTAGCTGATCCGAAAAAATTTGAGTCCGCCATTCGACCCAACACGAAAGTCATTTTCATCGAAACTCCTTCCAATCCCTTGATGCGCATCACGGATATTGCAGCCGTGGCAAAAATGGCAAAGAAGAACAAAATCATTACGATCATTGACAACACCTTTGCCTCACCCGTGAATCAAAACCCAATCGATCTTGGAATCGATATAGTGACTCATAGTGGCACAAAATACATTGGAGGTCACAGCGACCTTTGTTGCGGGGTTGCGGTAGCGTCAAAAAAATTGATCGAGAAGGTCAGGGCCAGTGCCATGCACTTTGGAGGAAGCCTGGACGCTCATACCGCTTACTTAGTGGAACGAAGCTTGAAGACCATTGTAATCCGGGTGAATCAACAAAATAAAAACGCCGCGGTAATTGCCAATTTCTTGGAAGCGGAGCCGAAAGTAAATGCCGTCTATTATCCGGGACTGAAAAATCACGAAGGTTATGCCATTGCCAAACGGCAGATGAAAGGATTTGGAGGAATGCTGTCGTTTGAAACCAAGGGCGATCCCGAAAAATTTTTGAAGCGTTTGAAAATCATTCGCAAAGCAGTTAGCCTTGGCGGTGTTGAGTCCACCATTTCTCAGCCCGTAAAAACATCGCACGCCAAGCTTTCAGCAGCAGAGCGAAAGGCAGCAGGGATTTCTGACAAGCTGCTGCGCTTTTCCGTTGGCATAGAACAAGTGGAGGACTTGATTCAAGACATTCAGCAAGCGCTGTAATCCATCTATAAGCTCATGCTGATTCGCGAGGCCAACATCAAAGACATTCCACACCTCCTTGACTTCCAATTGAAGATGGCGCTGGAAACAGAAAATATCACGTTGGAAATCAGTTCGCTGACGTTGGGGGTGAATCGTCTTTTCAAGGACCCTACGAAGGGACGCTACTATGTGGCCGAGGAAGGCGGCGAAGTAATGGGATGCCTCATGACTACCTACGAATGGAGTGATTGGAGGAACGGAACGGTGCTCTGGATTCAATCGGTGTATGTATCGCGCGATCACCGCGGCAAAGGGGTTTACAAAAACATGTATGAGCACATCAAACAACTCGTGCTGGACGACCCTGATTTAAGGGGGATTCGACTATACGTCGACAAACGAAATGATTCTGCCAAGGAAGTATACAAGACCTTGCAAATGAACGGAGATCATTACCAGGTGTTTGAGTGGATGAGAGAGTAATTGATCAATCCTCAATCTCTACAATCATTTCAATCTCCACCGCGATATTGGAAGGGAGGATATACATCCCTACTGCGGAGCGTGCGTGTTTCCCCTTTTCTCCAAAAACAGCGACCATCAAATCAGAGAATCCGTTGATCACTTTGGGTTGATCAATGAAGGTTTCTGTGCAGTTCACCATTCCTAATACCTTCACGATCCGCTTTACTTTGTTGAAGTCACCAATTTCGGCCTTTAACGTACTGAGCAAGGCAACGCCGGTTTGCTTTGCGGCTTCGTAACCCTGTTCGAGTGTCAAGTCTTTTCCGACCTTACCGGTGATATTGCTATTGTCGGCCTTGGTGGGCCCATGTCCTGCAAAAAATAGTAGGTTTCCCGTGCGAACCACTTTCACGTAATTCGCCATCGGTTTGGTGGGAGGGAAAAGCTCTATCCCGAGCTCTTTTAGTTTTTTGTCAAAGTCCATCTTTTGTGAAAAACCAGAGATGCAGACAAACATAAGAACAAAAGCGCCAATTAATTTCATGAGATTAATTCATTTTGTTATCGGAAAAACTTCCAGGGGAACACCAGCTTAAATCCACGCTTGTCCTTTCCGGAAATATCAATGAACCCTCGCGTGCCTCGTAAGTTGCCCTGGACGTCCCAATAGTAGAGGGTGCCAAATTTTCCTTTGTTAAAGGACTGCGTGGTGACGGTGCCCGTCCAGAAAAAACTATTTGGAGCCCGCCAATCGGAGTACGACAGGTTGGTTAACACAGGAGAAGTGTGCCTAGCGGTCTGAACCGGGTCGGAGCTGAGGCCGTAAAACAAATTTTTATGAGGTGCGGGATACATGATCTCGTGAAAATATTGATTCGGTGTTGGCACACCCCTGAACTGCCCAAAGCAAATTGTTCCGCTCATCACCGCGCAAACCAGGCAAAGAATTTTCATCGGATTCCTTTACATCAGGAAGTTACATATTTAATTTCGTTAAACAGATTTCATCTTACAATCATGACCGAAAAAATCCGCTGTCCGTGGTGCCTGTCCTTCGATCAGTACATACGGTATCACGACGAAGAATGGGGCGTGCCCGTACACGATGATCGCAAGCATTTTGAGTTTCTGATTTTGGAAGGTGCGCAGGCAGGCCTGAGTTGGAGCACAATTTTGAAGAAAAGAGATGGCTATCGAAAAAACTTTGCTGATTTTGATCCCGAGAAAGTGGCCAAGTTCACGCCGTCTCGGATGGAAAAGATACTGAAAGACCCTGCCATCATTCGCAACAAACTGAAGGTAAACGCTGCTGTAAATAATGCCAAACGATTTCTTGAAGTGCAAGAAGAATTCGGAAGCTTCGACAAATACATTTGGGGCTTCGTCAATCATAAGCCAATCAAAAACAAGTGGAAAAATCACAAACATGCTCCCGCCACCACCAAGGAATCGGATGCGTTAAGTAAGGACTTAATCAAGCGAGGGTTCAAATTTGTCGGGAGTACGGTGATCTATGCTCACATGCAGGCTTGTGGCCTCGTGAATGACCATATGTCCGCGTGTTTTAGATACAACGAGGTCTAGCTATTTATTGAATTTTCGGAAGAGGAAGGTCACTTCGAGTATGGTGAACGACAAATAGACCACCATGAATGTGACTGCATTGGTCTCCGCATGCTCGATGTCGGCAAAAATAATAGCGCCTATGAAAAGGCCACCCGCCAACAACTTGATTACAATTGTCAGCAAGTAATTTTTCACGAAGTCTTCGGTTGCTGTTTTCAGCATAAAAAAATACGCCAGAAACGTGGCCGCAGCGAGGAGGGCGACCATCAAAAACAAAAAAGATGGAGTTGTGTACCGGGTGATCGCCCAAGTGATCAAGACTGAAAGCGTGATGAGGCAAAATGCAAATCCGGCGAGGCTTTTACTCATTCAATGATCGATAAAGTTTGTACATCAGTCCGGCAAGGGATACCAGTGTAAAGGTCAACAAGAAGACAGGAAATCTAAACGCGAAATATTGATCGATCTTCAATCCGACCCAAGCGGAAAGGCCAATCGTAAACAATAGCTGCAGCCCGAGGCTGGAGTATTTCAAAAAATTGTTTTCCGGTTTTTTCTCTTCCAATGACGTGTGGACGGCGCGGTCGGAACGAATCAGTTCATTCGAGCTTCTGGTTGTTGCGAGCGTATGGCGCCACTACTGTCCGACATTTTTATGTCTTTCACCGTGCCCATCCGACAGTTGCCGTTGAAGATCGCACCAGGTTCTACGACAAGTTTTCCGGTAGCAATATCCCCATGAACTACAGAAGTAGCTTTTAGCACCAGCAATTCAGTGATGTCTACTTTGCCTTTCACTTCCCCTTCGATGTCGGCATTTTGGGCGACAATGTTTCCTTCCACGTGGCTTCCGTGACCCAAAGCGATCTTTGACTTTGATTTGATATTGCCATTCACCCTACCTTCAATTCGGATGTTGCCGTAGGTTTCAATACTTCCTTCAAGCACAGTGCCTTTCCCGATCACGTTACTGCTGTTGCTGATCTCTTCGGCCACACGTTTTTGTTCTTTCGATGTTAACATGTTGGTTTCTTTAAAATGTTACAAACTCTTCAGGATTTAGGGAATTGCCGTTATACCACATTTCAAAATGCAAGTGTGGCCCATCCGTCATTTCCCCACTATTGCCAACGATAGAAATGATGTCTCCTGCGTTTACAAAACTACCAACTTTTTTTAAAAGTGTGGCATTGTGCTTATACACGGTGACGAGGTTGCCCCGATGTTGTACCGCTATGACGTAGCCCGCATCTTGCGTCCAGCTCGACATCACTACGGTGCCATCGGCGACACACTTCACCGACTCGTTGGTCTTTGCCACGATGTCCACGCCGTAGTGGCCTTTTTTACTGTCGTACTTGTCGCTGATAAAGCCAGTGATGGGGGTGAAGAAAAAGATGTCTTGGAGTTCGCGGAATTTGCTGTTGAGTGACACAAATGAAAACTGGGATTGCTCAAACTCCCTCCTGAACTGCGAATCGGCGGGGGCCAGTTTCATGTTGCTGGGTGATTTTACGCTCGTGTTTGTCTTGAGGATTTTGGCAGGATCCACAAATCCGCTAGACGTGTCCCCGCGGAGGATGCGCTGGAAATTCTGGATGAATTTCTCCTTGCGGTCCTCTTCGACGGCCAGGGAATCAAGGCGCTTGGCGAAGTCGATGAGTTGTTTTTTTTGCGCCGCAATTTCGTACTTGGGGTCAAACCATTTCGCCAGAAGTGTCTTTGATAGAAACAAACTGGCAATAAATATCAGGAAGAAAAGGGACGAAAGAATCACGACCATTTTGGCATACGTAAAAGAGATACTCCTTTTCTCGGCAAGGTTCTCCTCGCTGCGCACCACCAGTTGGTAACGGGCCGTTAGACGTTCAGAAAGTGTCTTCTTTTGCTTCAATTTGAAAAATTTCACAAAGGTAGGGATATTCAGGCACATGACCTTGTTACGGCGCCTTCCGACAATACTTTTGAGTTATCTTCGTTCCAAAATAATTACCTGATATTTGAGTGTGAAGGAGCCTTCTCTTGCTATTTCCCGTTGGTTATTGCTCACGTTGCTTGCCTTGACGAGCTGCGGTGTGGAACAGACCACAGTGACGGGCAATTTTTATCACAACATGACCGCGCGTTTCAACGGCTATTTCTACGCCAAGGAAGGTGTGCGCGAGGTAGACAAAATGTTCCTGAAGACGCTTGATGACGATCATAACAAAATTCTCCTTCTATACCCTCGTATGGATACGGTGAAAGCGAAAGGGTGGAAAAAAAACACGGACGAGGTCATCAAGATGGCTTCGAAGTCAATTCAGTTTCATCCCAATAGCAGGTGGGTGAACAATAATTATCTCATGGTTGGCATGGCTCGTCTTTATTCGTGCGATTATCAAAACGCCATCCTCACCTTCAAGTATGTAAATACCAAGAGCACGAACCTGAGTTTACGGCACAATGCACTGATCAACTTGGTGCGCACCTTTACGGAGATGGGAGATTACAACAGGGCCGAGGAGGCATTTCACTTTCTGGAGAAGGAAAGGCTGAGCCGAGTCAACCAGAAAAAACTGTATTTGGAAAAAGCGAACTATTACCAAGTCCGTGCCGATTATAACAACATGGTCAACAACCTTTCCAAAGCGGATAGCCTCCTTACCCGTCAAGACAGAAAAGGCAGGATCTATTTTATTATTGGGCAAGTGTACCAGAAACTCGGGTTTGATGCCGAAGCTTACAATTTTTATAAGAAATGCCTGGCGACCAATCCAGATTATGAGATCGATTTTTTTGCACGACTCAATATGGCGCAGGTGGCGCAATTGGCCAGCTCAAAAGATATTCGGCTGGTGAGAACGCAATTTGCCAAACTCCTGAAGGATACCAAGAACGCCGAGTTCAGAGACAAAATTTATTTTGAGCTCGGAGAATTTGAAAAGAAACAAAACAATATCAGTGACGCCCTTAAAGACTACCGATTGGCAGCTCACGCGGGCAAGAGCAAGCGGGTACAGGGTATGTCTTTCTTACGCATCGGACAAATCAATTTTGATTCCTTAAAGAAATACAAGCCCGCAAAATTGTACTATGATAGTGCCGTAGCCGCATTGCCCAAAGACTACGAAGATCTGGAGTCCATCATAAAGCGGCAAAACACGTTGGGCGAGTTTGTGAAATACACGGAGACGATTGCCCTCAACGACAGTTTACTTGCTTTATCGGTATTGGATACCGCAACCATCCGCCGTCGTTTTGATTCGCTGGCAATCAAGGAACAAAAAGTAGTGGCTTCTAAAAAGAAGAAGCGTAGGCAAGCCTCGCAAGACGATGCCCCTCGAACCTCCAGCTTGTTTACGGGAAACACAAACGATGACAACAATACGGGTGATTGGTATTTTGGGAACTTGGATTTGGTAGCTACCGGACAAACCGAGTTTCAGCGGATTTGGGGCACGATTCCATTGGAAGACAATTGGCGAAGGTCAAACAAAGTGCCCACGTCGGGCGATGTTGCCTCTAGCCCGCAACAAGTGGCAGTGGAAAAAAAGGATGTAAAAACGGAACCTAAAAGTGGGGGGTTAAAAAAAGAAGACATTGTTGCCAAAGTAATAGCGCAACTTCCAACGACACCGGAGAAAAAGGCAGAGGCACTCGCAAAAATTGAGGATGCTTATTTTCACCTTGGCGACTTGTATTATTTCAATCTCAGCGAAAAGGACAATGCGGCTGAATCGTACGAGAAACTGCTAGACCGATTTCCTCAATCGGAAAAGAGACCCGAGGTGCTGTATAAGCTTTATTTGATACACAAAGAGAAAAACGACGGCCTGGCCGAAAAATACGCATCGATGCTCCAAAGCGAATTTCCAACTTCGACTTTTGCACGTATCCTTGTCAATCCGGATTACATAAAGGAAACCAGTGTTCTAGCTGAGAAACAAAAATTGATGTACAAGGAGGCCTACAGATACTATCAAGACAATAACCTAAAGCCCGCCATGGATAAAGTAAACGAGGCGTTGGCATCGGGTGAAACGAATTTTATTCCTCAGCTGGAGTTACTCAAAGTGTTAATCACCGGCCGCACCGAATCTGTGGCGCAGTACCAATATAATTTGGGAGAGTTTATAAAGAACCACCCGAAACACCAGCTGAAAGAGTATGCCGAACAGTTGATGGCGTCTTCCAAAACATTGGTCGACCAACTTGAAAAAGCGAAAACCAACAAATTCGGGGAGACCACGGGGCCACACTTTTTTGTAGTGGTATATAATGCCACCGACCGACTGACCGTCCCGGTGGTGAAAGCGTTGGAAAAATTCAACGCAGACAGCTGGAAAGCGCTCAGGCTAACCACCAGCAATCTTAGCGTAGAGGAAAAGATCATGACCATGTGCGTAGAGATACCCGATCGGGAGACCGCCATGAAATACTATTACCAATTTTTGAACGACTTGAGCAGGCAGAAACCATTTTCAGATTACAAATTCTATAACTTTGTGATCACAAAAGATAATTTCCAGATTCTTTATCGAACCAAGTCATTGGATGAGTACCTCACGTTCTTCGACAAAAACTACCAAAAGTAAGCTTCAGCATCTTTTGAATATTCGCTACACCTGGATCCCGCGTGTATCGAAATATCTTTGGATTACCTTTTTGGTTTTTATTCTGGGGCTGCCCATTTATGTGTTCACCGTGAGCGTCAATCTCTTCGGCCTTTATGGTGGTATGCCCAGCCTTCACGAAGTTGAAAATCCGGAAAACGATTTGTCTTCGGAAATCATCTCCGCGGATGGAGCTTCGTTAGGAAGATATTATCGAGGAGTAATCAATCGAAGTCAAGTTCACTATTCGCAGCTCTCACCGGACTTGATTGCCACGCTTAAGATTTCAGAGGACCACCGGTTTGAAAGTCACTCGGGGCTTGACCTGCTCGCATTTTTTAGGGTCATCAAAGGAGTGGTCACATTCAACAGCAACTCGGGAGGAGGGAGTACACTCACACAGCAACTCGCCAAAAATCTCTATACACAAAACGCAGATCGTAATTTAGATGGTCCATTATCTAAGCTGGGTAAGCTCCCAAAACGCCTGATACAAAAAACAAAGGAATGGATAATATCTGTCAACCTGGAAGAGAATTTCACGAAAGAAGAAATCATTGCGTTGTACTTAAACACGTGTGACTTCGGGAGCAATGCATTTGGAATTAAAGTGGCTGCCGAAACGTATTTTGGCAAACAACCCGACAGTTTGAATCTTCAGGAGTCGGCTGTTCTTGTTGGGATGCTGCAGGCACCTTCTTTCTTCAACCCCAAACGAAATCCGAACAACGCATTGAAGAAACGCAACGATGTGTTGTACAAGGTGTATAAGCACGGATACAAAATCAAGACCCTAGAGCAATACGATTCTGTGCGGGCGCTTCCCATTGTTTTGAACTATACCGTTCAAAATCAAAATCAGGGATTGGCCACTTATTTCCGTACAGTGCTCAACAATTATTTGCTCAACTATTGCGCCAGCAGAAACATTGATCTGTACAACGCTGGATTGAAAATCTATACTACCATCGATAGCAGGCTGCAGCAATATGCAGAGGAGGCGATGGTAGCGCACATGAGACCGTTGCAAGATCAGTTTTCTTCAGAATGGAAAAAACGCCAACGCAATCCTTGGTCGGATGAGGATGGACATGAGATCAAAGATTTTTTAGCCAAGCGAATAAAACAAACGGATGCATATAAAGTGTATGCTGAGAAATATGGCGAGAATTCGGATTCATTAAAAATAATGTTGAAGCTGAAAAAACCGATGACGGTTTATACCACCAAGGGCGAGCGTGATACTTTATTCAGCAGTTATGATTCACTCAACTATTACAAGCGCTTTCTGCAAGCAGGTTTGATGGCAATGGACCCCAACACGGGCCACATCAAAGCGTGGGTAGGCGGGGTGGACCATAAGTACTTTAAGTTTGATCATGTGCGCCAGGGCAAGCGCCAGGCAGGGTCTACCTTTAAACCTTTTGTTTACGGGTTAGCCATGGAGAATGGATACTCTCCATCGTACACGTTGCGTGACATTTCGCCTCAGTTCAAAATTCCGGGACAACCTCCTTGGTATCCCGCCAACTCGGAGCCACCGTATAAAGGCACAGGCCAAACCATGACCCTTCGTCAGGCCATGGCCCGTTCGATCAATTCGATTACGGCGCAGATGATGCAGACCCTGGGAGCTGAAAACGTGGTGGAGTTTGCGCATCAGGTGGGAATAGAGAGCAAACTTGATGCGGTGCCTTCGCTGTGTTTAGGTACAAGTGACGTCTCCCTTTTCGAAATGGTGGGAGCGTATTGCACTTTCGTGAACGGTGGGATAAGTACGAAGCCTTTTTTCATCACACGTATTGAAGACAAAAACGGAAACGTGATTGAGAATTTTGTTCCTAAGACGCGTGAAGCAATCAATGAACAGACGGCTTTCAAGATGGTGTACATGTTGAAAGGGGGGGTTGAAGAAAAAGGAGGAACATCTACCGGCTTGCCTTTGGAACTTCGTGAGAACAATGAGATTGGAGGTAAAACCGGAACCACTAACGATGCGTCGGATGGCTGGTACATGGGCGTGACGCACGATCTGGTTACCGGGATTTGGGTAGGTGGTGATGAGCGTGGCGTTCATTTTCCTTCTTGGGAATTTGGACAAGGTGCGCGATCAGCAAGACCTATTTGGATCAACTTTATGACCAAAGTTTATGCAGATCCGTCGACAGGAATTGTAAAAGGTTTTTTCAAGAGGCCATCGTCAGGCGTAGACATTAGACTTGATCAGGGTAAGCCACAAGACTCCGTGCAAGTAAAGGATGCGGTACCCGAGAAATTTTAAGAAGACAATTGAGAAGGCAGTTGTTGCCCTGACGCGTTCCTAATCCATGAAATTCGTGTAGTTCAAAAGCCACTCCATAGGAGCGTCCTCCAAGGTTTGCAGCCATTCATCACCACTCGCTATTGGTAAGAAGATAACCCCGGGCACGGGTTGACCATTGAGAAGCGCAGGGAGAAACCTGTTTTCATGTAGCTCAATGAAACGGTCGGTGAGCAGATCGTAGGTGGTATTGATCGAACGAACCACAGTTGCTCTTTCGATTTTACCGTTGCTATCAATTTTGAGGCGGAGCACCTCCATGTTTCGCTCCGGCACCATCAATGTTCTTGCCAAAAGCTTCATCAAGAACCTTGCGCCGCCTGGATACGTGACATTTCGCGTGAGTGTTTTAGGATAGGGCACGTGCTGGAGAAAGTACTGATTCAAATTCGAAAACGACTGTTTGTCGTAGGCCAGCGCTTCGGTATTAAACGCATTGAGCGAAAGGTAAATGGACCTTGCGTCTTTTGCTTCTACGGAGTCGTCTTCGGTATAATGCACTCGTTTCTGCAGCCGCCCGTTGACGTACTGTTCTTCGTCTGTCTTCTGTTGATTGACGTCGTAGTACATCCACCGGCCAGACCGTCGGCCATTGCGGACCTCACCATTCAGTATGCCCTGCCGTGGCAAGTATTGTCCATCTACTGAAACAAAATAGAAGATGGTAATGCTGAATTTGCCATTCCCGTTTTTCACGCCATCGGTTTTCCCGTCATTCCACTCCCAAAGGGTGAAGGAATTGTTGGAATACTCTACTTTCATTTTCACGGTATGATTGAAATAGTCCGTGTGAATCCCGCTTTTTACGCCATGATCGTAAAAGCCGTCGGCAATGAGTTCATCCTTTTTGTTGTAGTCAGAAAAGACCCCATCAAAGACCATGTCGGTCAAATCAAAATCAGCTTCTCTCCGATACAACGCGTTGGCCGACGTCGTCAGCTCCCACACGGCATCGTAGTAAAACGTGACTTTGACGGACTCATGTTTCGGAGCAGTCGGCTGGGCCATTGACACAGAAACAGAGGCGGACGCAATGACAAGGAAGAAAAGTCGAGATAGGGTGTGTGGCATGGGGAAAGTCGCTTCCAAAGATCAAGAATTTTTGCAACAGATGCCACAGATGTCACAGATTTGCAAAGATGTTCTCCGCGAACTAAAATTTGCCTGGCGGGTGTTTGATAGATTGAATAAATGATTTGCCTTTAAGAAATTGCATTCCATGACCAAAGACGAGAAACTGAAGTCAATCCTTGCCACACTTCCTGATTCCCCGGGCGTTTATCGCTATTTCAACGAAGAAGGCGAGATGATTTATGTGGGCAAGGCCAAGAGCTTGAAAAAAAGAGTAAGTAGCTACTTTAACAAACTGACGCAGGACAATCGCAAAACGGAACGGCTGGTTGCCGAGATTAGGAACATTGAGTTTACGCTTGCTAACAATGAGTTTGACGCGCTGCTTCTGGAGAACAATCTCATCAAACAGAATCAGCCCAAATACAATATTCTACTTAAAGACGACAAAACATTTCCCTTTCTATGTATCATTAAAGAGCCGTTTCCTCGGATCATAGCCACCCGCAAATTCATTCCCAAGCATGGAGAGTATTATGGGCCGTACTCGAGTGTGGTGTCGATGAAAAATATTTTGGAGTTGGTGCGTCAACTGTACTCCATTCGAACGTGCAACTTGTTACTCTCGGCGGCGAACATCGCTCAAAAGAAATTCAAGGTTTGTTTGGAATATCACATCGGCAACTGCAAAGGGCCTTGTGAAGGGTTTCAAGACGAAAAAAATTACCTCGATGATATTGCCCAGGCACGAAATATTCTGAAAGGCGATTTAAGTGTGGTGGAGGAGACGTTTTCTGCACGGATGAACGAAGCGGCAGCGAAGATGGAATTCGAAAAGGCCGATGAATACAAACAAAAGCTGACGTTACTGGAAAATTTTCAAACGAAGTCATTGGTCGTTAACCGCAAGCTCACCGATATAGACGTGTTTACTATTGTGAGTTCGCCGACAGCCGCCTTCATCAATTATTTGCAGGTAAAAGAGGGCGCCATCATCTTTTCAAAGAATACAGAGATCAAAAAGAAACTGGATGAGACAGACGAAGATATTTTGAACTACGCAGTAGCGGAATTGAGAAAAACCTATAGAAGCAGTAATCCGGAAGTTTTTTCCAACATCGCACTTTCGGTGAAGGCGGACGATTTTGAAAACACGATTCCACTGATTGGAGATAAAAAGAAATTGGTGGAAATGTCGTTGAAGAATTCGCTCTTCATGAAACGCGAAAAAGAGATTTCAAAAAATGCACGCAAGTCGAAGCGAAGCGAGGTGCTCGCCATCCTTCAAGAGAACCTGAGGCTCATCGATTTTCCCAGAATCATTGAATGCTTTGACAACTCGAATTTTCAGGGAACATCGCCCGTGGCCAGCATGGTGCGCTTTGTGGATGGCTATCCCGACAAAAAAGGATATCGGCATTTTAATATCAAAACCGTAGTGGGCCCCGATGATTTTGCTTCAATGAAGGAGATCGTCTCACGTAGGTACAGCCGCTTGATGGAGGAGCAAAGTGAATTTCCAAATTTGATCATCGTAGACGGTGGTAAAGGACAACTTAGCAGTGCGTGCGAAGCGCTCAAAGAGTTAGGGTTGTATGGAAAAATCCCCATCGTGGGTATTGCAAAAAAATTGGAAGAGATCTATTACCCCGAAGATCCATTGCCGCTTTTGATCAACAAAAAATCACCGGGTCTATTATTGATACAGCAAATCCGTGACGAGGCCCATCGTTTCGCCATTGAATTCCATCGATTGAAGCGGAGCAAAAATACGTTTGTGACAGAGCTTGAAAGTATCCACGGTGTTGGAAAGAAAACGGCAGACAAATTGCTGAAGCATTTCAAGTCGGTAAAGAAGATTAAAGAAGCTTCCCTGGAAGAGTTGACAGATTTGATAGGCGCTAAGTTTGCTGAGAAGATCAAGGCGCTGGATGTTGGTAATAAGACACAAGAAACAGGACAATGAATTCCATTTAGGAACTTTCATGTCTTGCTACTTGTGTCTTATGCCTTCGATCTGGTTTACATGTCCTTTTTCGCAATAGGGGGGAGCACTCCCATGTTGTACCAGGTGAAGGCAAATTGGTCGGCCGTCACATCCAGTGCTTTTGATAGGTTTGAAGATCCGTGTCCTGATTTTGTATCGATTCGAATGAGCACGGGAGCATTTCCCTTTTGATCTTCTTGTAAGGTGGCTGCGAATTTGAAGGAATGCGCCGGTACCACGCGGTCGTCATGATCGGCGGTGGTCACGAGGGTTGCCGGATATGATGTTCCCATTTTTAAAGCGTGCACGGGAGAATATGTTTTTAAATACTCGAACATTTCCTTGGAGTCGTCGGCCGTTCCGTAATCGTAGGCCCAGCCTGCACCTGCCGTAAATTTGTGGTAACGCAACATGTCCATTACACCCACTGCGGGCAGAGCCACTTTCATCAAGTCGGGGCGTTGTGTCATGGCGGCACCCACTAGCAGGCCTCCGTTTGAACCACCTTGAATGGCGAGATATTCACTTGATGTATATTTTTCTTTTATCAAGTACTCGGCCGCAGCGATAAAATCATCGAACACGTTTTGCTTGTTCATTTTTGTTCCGGCCAAATGCCATTTCTCGCCGTACTCACCGCCGCCACGTAAGTTGGGCTGCGCATACATACCTCCGTTTTCAAGCCACACAATTCTCGATGTGCTGAAGCTTGGAGTCAGGCTGATGTTGAAGCCGCCATAGGCATAAAGCAGCGTTGGGTTTCGGCCGTTTAACGCTGTGCCTTTTTTATAGGTGATAAACATAGGAACGCGCGTGCTGTCTTTGCTTTTGTAAAACACCTGCTTTGTTTCGTAGTCTTCTGGATTGAAGTCAACTTTGGGTTTTTCATAAAGTGCAGACTTGCCACTCGCGATGTCATATTTAAATGTGGTAGATGGATAAGTAAAGGACGTGAATGAATAGTAGAGTTCTTTGTCGCCTTCCTTTCCGCCAAAACCAGAAGCAGTGCCGATGCCTGGGAGCTCGACCACACGTTCCATTTTTCCTTTCATGTCAAATTGTTTCACCTGCGTTTTTACATCGACTAAGTAGTGAGCAAAGATTTTATTTCCGCCAGTGCTGGTATTCAAAACATTTTCCGTTTCGGGAATGATGTCTTTCCAGTTTTCAGGAGTTGGTTTAGCCAAATTGACTTCCACCACTCGGCTGTTTGGCGCCTTTAGATTTGTTTCGATGATCAATCGATCTCCGTCGTTGGCGATGATGCCGTGATTGCTGTCAAAATTGTTGACCATGGTCAACAATTTTGAACCTGGCTTTTTGAGATCTTGAATGTACAGTTCATTTCCGGTGGTACTGTTGGCGGCCGTCACTACTAGGAAGCGTTCATCTTCTGTCAGGTAACCCCCCACGTATCTTCTGGGGTTTTTGTCATCGCCAAAAATCAATTTGTCCTGTGCACGAGGAGTTCCAACTTTGTGATAGTAGAGTTTATGGTTTTGGGTTTTAGCAGAAAGCTGACTTCCTTTTGGTTTTTCATATGTACTGAAATAGAATCCGTCATTTCCCTTCCAAGCAATGCCGCTGAATTTGATGTCGCGCAGCGTGTCTTCCAAAAGTTTTTTGTCCGAAGCATTGATGACGATAGCGTCGGTCCAGTCAGCGCCGCCTCTGGAAATTTGAAACCCGACGCGCGAACCGTCTTTGGAAAAGGAAACTCCAGCCAAGCGGGTAGTTCCATCTTTTGAGAACGTGTTGGGATCGAGGAAGGTTTCCGGTGTGCCGTCCATACCTTTTTTGCGGTAAAGTACGTTGTGGTTTTGCAGTCCATCGTTTTTATAGAAGTAGTAATAGTCGCCTTCTTTGAATGGCGCGAATATTCTTTCATAGTTGTAGAGAGCTTCAAGTCTCTTTTTGATCGAATCGCGATAGGGGATTTTTTTAAGAAACCCAAAGGTGATTTCATTTTCACCTTTCACCCATTCTGCCGTGGTCTTCGCTGTATCGTTTTCCATCCAACGATAGGGATCAGCAACAGCCACACCGAATAACGTGTCGACCACGTCTCCTTTCTGTGAGGCAGGGTAAACAAAGACTTGATCAATTCTCTCTGATTTGTTGCAAGAGTTCAACAAAATCAAAGCAACAACAATGACGGCAAGATTTTTCATCATGAAACGTTTTGGTTTGTAAGTAATGATAAGAAGGAAACGGCAGGGGCGCAAGGGCGACTTGACGAATGGAAGAACAGGGTGGTGTGCTCGCTATTTCGTTAGTTTACCCAAATACCACTTTACCGTTTTCTGAATGCCGCTGTCGAAATTTTCGTCGGCTTTCCACTTCAGCTCTGTTTCGATTTTGGTGGCGTCGATCGCGTAACGTTTGTCGTGGCCCGCACGGTCTTGCACAAAAGTGATTTGTTCTTTGTAAGACTTTCCGTCGGTGCGGGGCTGGAGTTGGTCTAAGATGGAGCAAATCGTTGCAGCGATTTCGTTATTGTTGCGTTCGTTTCGGCCTCCGATGTTATACGTTTGACCTGCTGTGCCTTTATGAAAGGCGAGATCTATACCCTTGACATGATCAAGGACATACAGCCAATCACGAACATTTTTGCCATCCCCGTAAATCGGTATTTGCTTACCACCTAAGGCAGATCGTATGATGGTTGGGATCAGTTTTTCTTGATGTTGTTTTGGTCCGTAGTTGTTGGAGCAATTGGTAGTGACCACATTCATTCCATACGTGTGAAAATAGCTGCGCACCAGCATGTCGCTGCTCGCCTTTGTGGCAGAGTAAGGACTGTTGGGGGCGTAAGCGGTTTGCTCAGTGAATAGGCCGGTTTCACCTAAGGAGCCATAGACTTCATCTGTGGAGATGTGAAGGAAGCGGTTTCCTTCTTTCGATGCGTTGAACTTGAACGGAGCCTCCATCCAGTTTTTCCGAGCGACATCCAGCAGGGTGAATGTGCCCATGACATTGGTTTTGATGAATGCTTCGGGGCCGGCGATGGAGTTGTCGACATGGGATTCCGCGGCAAAGTGAATTACCCCAACGATGTCGTGGTCCTGAAAGATTCTTTCGATCAACGCACGGTCAAGGATATCGCCTTTTACGAAAACATGACGCGGGTTGGCTTGCCCTTCCTTTAAATTCTCGAGGGTTCCCGCATAGGTGAGCAGATCGAGATTCACCACTTGATATTCAGGGTATTTTTCAAGGAGATACAAAACAAAATTGGAACCGATGAACCCTGCTCCCCCTGTAATTAAAATAGATTTCATATTTTTTCAAAAATTAAAAATGGCGTCTTTTAAGAGCGGATGCCTTTTATCGCGTTCAGAGATTATCATCTCGGAAAAAGGGACTTTCCAGTCGATCCCCAGCGAGGGATCATTGATTGCTATTCCGCCTTCTAACTCTGGATGGTGAAAATCATCTGTTTTATAAAAGAGCTCGGCGGACTCGCTGAGGACAGCGAAGCCATGAGCAAAGCCCCTGGGCACCAACAGTTGCTGGCCTTTTTCAGCCGACATTTCGAACTGAAAAATCTTCCTGTAGGTCTTTGACTCTTTTCTCATATCCAAGACAACATCGAGGATAGTTCCGTGGAGTACACGAACCAACTTGGTTTGCGCATGAGGAGCGTTTTGGAAATGCAGCCCCCTAACCACTCCTTTCATCGATCGTGACTGGTTGTCTTGTACAAACCGAATATCAACCCCTACGGCTTTCAGGTCCTGATAATTGTAGGTTTCTGAGAAATAGCCACGGGAGTCTCCAAACTTTGGTACCTCTAAAATTAAAAGGTCGTCAAAACCCGTTTCCATTCGCGTTACCTTACTCATGCATGAAATTTTTCGTTAGCCATTTTAAGCAAATACTGGCCGTATTGATTTTTGCTCAATGGTTTTGCTAATTCCAGCAAGTTCTCTTTGGTGATGTATCCTTTCCGATAAGCGATTTCCTCCAGACAGGCAATCTTGAGTCCCTGACGCTCTTCGATCGATTCGACAAAGGTGGATGCCCTGACCAACGATTCATGTGTCCCTGTGTCGAGCCAAGCCATACCGCGGCCCAATAGCTTCACTTGCAGCTTGCCCTGCTCTAAATAACTTTTGTTGAGATCAGTAATTTCCAATTCCCCTCGAGGAGAAGGTTTCACGGCCTTTGCTCTTTGCACCACGGAGTTGTCATAGAAGTAAAGGCCGGTAACTGCATAATTTGATTTTGGCTGCTTGGGTTTTTCCTCAATTGAAATCACTTTGCCTTTTGAATCGAACTCCACTACGCCATACCGCTCGGGGTCGTTTACATAATACCCAAAGACCTCTGCCCCACTTTCTAAATGGCCGGAGTGCTCCAGCAACGTAGAAAAATTGTAACCGTAAAAAATATTGTCTCCCAAAACGAGGCACACGTTGTCGTTCCCTATAAAAGATTCTCCTATAATAAACGCCTGCGCCAGGCCGTCGGGGGAAGGTTGCACCCGATATTCAAGGGTCAAACCAAATTGGCTACCATCGCCCAATAAGTTCTTGAAAAGAATCTGCTCATGAGGCGTGGTGATGATTAATATGTCACGGATGTTCGCCAGCATCAGCACTGACAGCGGATAATAGATCATCGGCTTGTCATAAATCGGGAGGAGTTGCTTCGACACTGCTTTTGTGAGCGGATAAAGTCTTGTTCCTGATCCACCTGCTAAAATTATTCCTTTCATTTCTTCGGTCGTATTTCGTGAGTCAATTCAATTGAAGGCCGTGCATCTTCCAAGCCAAATCCACGCCCCGCCAAGATTTCAAAATAGCTCTTGGTGTGCAATTCGGTGAATCCGTCACTGAATTCGATTTCGTTTCCATTCATCTGCAGAGATCTGAATGTTCGCTTGCCTTTTAACTTAGCATCGGGGGGCAAATCTTGTTCATTGATGCTCAGCATCCATTTGACACGGGCCTTTTTCAGCTCAAGAACACCGGCCGCCTTATCTGCTTCGTAAGAGGTGATCTTCAAGTTTTTCTTCTCGCCAAACACCCACAGGAGCATATCAAAAAAATGAATGCCAATATTGGTGGCGATTCCGCCGGATTTCATTTCATCGCCTTTCCAGCTATGATGATACCATTTCCCTCTCGATGTGATATAGGTGAGGGTGACGTCAAAAATTTTGTCGTGTGGCGCTGCATCGATTTCTTTTTTCAGTTGGATGATGTTGGGGTGCAACCGAAGTTGAAGGATCGTGTTGACTTTTTTGCCTGTTTCTTTTTCAATATCGGCCAGCGCATCTACGTTCCATGGATTTAGCACCAGTGGTTTTTCGCAAATGGCGTCCGCTTGATGTCGCAACGCAAAGCGGATATGTGAATCGTGAAGATAATTGGGTGAACAAATACTCACATAGTCAATCTTCTGCCCAATTCTTTTTAGCTTATCGATATGTCGGTCGAAACGCTCGAACTCGGTGAAAAAATCGGCGTGCGGAAAATAGGAATCCATGATGCCCACACTGTCAAATTTGTCCAGCGCGGCAACGAGATGGTTACCGGTATCTTTAATTGCTTGCAAATGCCGAGGAGCGATATACCCGGCGGCCCCAATCAATGCAAAATTCTTCATCCTATTTTTTTTACGCTCCCTTTTTTCAATTCATATCTTTCGCCGCTCTCAGGGCAGACCGCGAATCCGTCCTTGTCGAACGCCAGCTTGTGACCAAACTCGCTCATCCACCCGGTTTGGCGCGCAGGATTGCCGATCACCAAAGCATAAGCAGGAACATTTTTGGTAACGACGGCCCCAGCACCAATAAACGCAAATTCGCCAATGTTGTGACCGCAAACGATCGTGGCATTGGCACCGATCGACGCGCCTTTTTTTACGATGGTTTTGGCGTATTCATTTTTCCGATTCACGGCACTGCGAGGATTAGTCACATTGGTGAACACCATCGAAGGGCCGAGAAATACATCGTCTTCACAGGTCACGCCTGTATAAATGGAGACATTGTTCTGCACTTTCACATTTTTGCCGAGTACCACTTCGGGAGATACCACCACGTTCTGTCCGATGTTGCAACGCTCTCCGATTTTGCAACTGGGCATGATGTGCGAGAAATGCCAGATTTTTGTGCCTTCACCAATCACGCATCCTTCATCGATCACTGCCGTGGGGTGTGCGAAAAATTTTTGAAGCTCAGCCATGAAATGATTTAATAGTCTCGCAAATGTAAGACAATTCATCCTCCATCATTTCAGTATGAATAGGCAACGAGAGCACCGTTTTCGAAAGGTTCTCAGTCACGGGGAAAGATCCTTCACCAAAGCGGTCTTGTCTGTACGCTTTTTGAAGATGCAAAGGAATGTGATAATAGATCATCGAAGGTACGCCTCTGTCCTGTAAGTATTTTTTGAAATCATCACGGTCGATGCCTTTTGTTTTTATCGTATACTGATGAAAAACGTGAGTTGAATTTTTGGCACGGACGGGGCGCTCGATAAATGAAACTCGGGACAAATTTTTATCATAATAGTTGGCCACGTCGTTTCTTTTTCGGGTGTAAGTGTCTAGGTATTTTATTTTCACCTCCAAAATAGCGGCTTGTAGCGTGTCGAGACGACTATTGATCCCTACGATATCATGTTGGTATTTTACTTTTTGTCCGTGCGTGGAGATCATCTTCATCTTTTCGGCCAACGCTGGATCGTTAGTGAAGAGAGCGCCACCATCGCCATAACAGCCGAGGTTTTTGGATGGAAAAAAAGAAGTAGAACCGATGATGCCCATGTTTCCTGCCCGCTTTACGGAACCGTCTGCAAATGTGTAGTCTGCACCGAGCGCCTGCGCTAGATCTTCGATCACAAAGAGTTTGTTGTCTTTCGCAACTTTCAGGATGGGCTCCATGTCTGCACATTGCCCATAGAGATGCACGGGTACAATGGCTTTCGTTCTGCTGGTGATTTTGCTTTCGATTTGTCTCGGGTCGAGATTAAATGTGTTTTCATCCACGTCGATGAAGACCGGTTTGAGCCCGAGCAACGCGATCACTTCTGCCGTGGCAACATAAGTATGCACCGGCAGAATTACCTCATCACCCGTTTTTAGATCCAGCGCCATCATCGCTATTTGCAATGCATCCGTCCCGTTAGCACACGGAATCACATCGGCACCCTGATTGTATTTTGACAGCGCATCGGCAAATGATTTTACCTGCGGACCTTGAATAAAGGCCGTAGACATCAGCACCTCCAGGATAGCATTGTCAATTTCATGTTTGATTTGCAGATATTGTCCCTGCAAGTCTACCATTTTGATTTCTCTGGTGAGGGGGCTCATTTGCCTGCTAATTTTTGTTCCCAACGCCAAGCATCTCTTAAAGAATCTTCGAGTGAAAGGTTGGTTTGCCAGTTCAGGATTTTTTTTGCTTTCGATGGATCGGCATACACTTTTTCGATGTCTCCGGCCCGGCGTGGCCCAACTTCGTAATTCAGGTTTACGCCGGTAACAGCAATGAATTTCTTCACCAGCCCCAGCACAGTGACTCCCTCCCCCGTACCTAAGTTGAAGGGTTCATATCGAGACGACATTTCATCAATCTTTTCAACTGCTTTTACATGCGCTTGCGCGAGGTCGACTACATGTATGAAATCTCGAACACAACTTCCATCGGAGGTTTGATAGTCGCTCCCAAAGACGGTGAGTTTTTGCCGAAGCCCAATTGCTGTTTGTGTGATGTATGGGACCAGGTTATTGGGGACGCCAATGGGCAGTTCTCCGATCAAAGCAGATGGATGGGCGCCCACGGGGTTGAAATATCGCAGCGAAATTACCTTAAGGTCTTTGTTAGCGGAAGTAACGTCCTCAAGGATGCGTTCGCACATTTGTTTTGTAGCTCCATAAGGTGATTCGGCTTTTTTGTAAGGTGCATTTTCATCCACAGGAATCGTGTCGGGTTGACCGTACACCGTGCACGAAGACGAGAAAATAAATTCATTGACTTTGTGATTCGCCATCGCCCGAAGTAGTTCTGTCATCGAGCGCAGGTTATTGTCATAGTACATCAGCGGGTTGACCACCGATTCATTCACCGACTTATACGCCGCGAAATGGATGACACTATCGAGCTTTTCTTTTGTAAAAACTTGATCCAGCAAATTTGCATCGCGGCAATCGCCTTTTACAAAAGGCACCGTCTTGCCGACGATTTTTTCGATGCCCTTCAAAAGCGTATGATCGCTTTTTGAAAAATCATCGATCAAGACGACTTCAAACCCTCGTTGGATTAATTCAACGGCGGTGTGCGCGCCGATGAAACCTGCGCCACCCGTGAGCAATATTTTCTTTTTTGTACTCATCTTTTACAAGCGAGCCGTTACCATTGATCTGTCCAAAAACCCTTTGACGTCATATACCACAGCTCGTGGTTCTTTCAGCTCATTCCAATTTAGGGTCGAAAACTCCTTATGGCTTACGGCAAGAACGATCGCATGATACTTTTTTGAGATCGATTTTGTCAAGGTCAGGTGATATTCATGATTCACCTCTGCAGCGTCGGCGTGCGGATCGAAGATATCCACTTGGGTGCCGAAGCTAGAAAGCTCCTTGATCAAATCGACCACCTTGCTGTTTCGTATGTCGGGACAATTCTCTTTAAAGGTCAATCCCAGCACGAGCACTTTTCCTCCGTGAATCGGCAGTTGATTTTTCGCCATCAACTTAATTACGTCGTTGGCGATGTATACGGCCATGTTGTCGTTGATTTTTCGACCCGACAAAATTACTTCAGGATGATAGCCCAAACTTTCTGCTTTATAGGTGAGGTAGTAGGGGTCAACGCCAATGCAGTGTCCACCGACCATCCCAGGTTTAAACGGGAGAAAATTCCATTTTGTTGACGCCGCTTCGAGGACTTCGTGTGTGTCAATTCCAATTCGGTTAAAAATTAACGCGAGTTCATTGACAAAAGCAATGTTTAAGTCACGTTGGGAGTTTTCGATCACTTTTGCCGCCTCGGCAACTTTCAGCGATGAGGCTTTATGGGTGCCCGCCTTAATAATTTTTTGGTATAGCTGGTCTACTTTCTCGGCAATTTCAGGAGTGCTTCCACTCGTAATTTTTTTGATGTTAGGTAAGCGATGCTGCTTGTCGCCCGGGTTGATACGCTCGGGTGAGTAGCCGGCAAAAAAATCCGTATTAAATTTCAAACCACTCTCTTTCTCCAAGATGGGGACACAAACTTCCTCTGTACATCCAGGATAAACGGTGGATTCATAAATCGCCACATCTCCCTTTTTTAAAACCGAACCTACGGTTTTGCTGGCCGACTGGAGTGGCTTTAGATCGGGCACATGAAATTCATCTACCGGAGTGGGAACGGTGACAATAAAGTAGTTGACCGAACGGAGATCAGCTATTTGGGATGAAAAGGTAAGATGCTTAGCGCTTTTTAACTCTTCCGGTTCAACCTCAAGGGTGCGGTCCACTCCTTTTTTCAACTCATCGATGCGCGCCTGATTAATATCGAAACCGACGACGTCAAGTATTTTTCCAAACTCGACGGCCAACGGTAGACCTACGTATCCGAGCCCGATGATTCCAATTTTCTCCATTTTAAATCGTGATTTTGTAATAGTCCAGATACCAGTCGATAAAATTTGAGACCCCTTTTTCGATAGGAGTGCTTGGGCTGAAACCTACATCCTGCATCAGCTCATCGACGTCTGCAAGTGACTCGGGCACATCTCCTTCTTGAATGGGCATGAATTTTTTGATGGCTTTTCTACCCAGTTTCTTTTCGATGATTTCGATGAAGTATAACAGTTTAACCTGTTGGTGGTTGCCAATATTATACAGGCGATAGGGCGCAAAACTGGTGGAGGGGTTGGGCTTCTTGCCATCCCAAGCAGGGTCGGGTTTTGCTACGTGGGGTAGCAGCCTGGAAATACCTTCAACGAGATCATCAACGTAGGTGAAGTCGCGCTTCATTTTGCCTTCATTGAATACTTCAATTGTCTTGCCCTCCAAAATCGCTTTTGTAAAAATGAACAACGCCATGTCGGGGCGGCCATAAGGTCCATAAGCACTAAAGAAACGAAGCCCTGTGACGGGCAGTCCGTAGAGAGTGGCATAGGCGTGCGCCATCAGTTCGTTCGTTTTTTTTGAAGCCGCATAGAGCGACAGCGGGTGGTCAACATTATGGCGCACAGAAAAGGGCATCAATTTGTTTGCCCCATACACGGAACTTGACGAAGCGTAAACCAAATGCTCGGGTCGATGGTGGCGGCACGCCTCCAGAATGTTCAGGAAGCCTTGAATATTGCTTTCCAAGTACACGTGAGGATTGGTGATCGAGTACCGAACGCCTGCTTGTGCAGCTAGGTTAACCACGTAATCGAACTGGTGTTGGGCAAACGTCCGGAGGAGAAAATCGGCATCCTTCAGGTCACCTTTGATGAACAGAAAGTTGGCCGACTCGGTCAAGATTCTTGTTCGAGCTTCTTTCAGCGAAGTTTCGTAATAGTCGTTGACGTTGTCCAGCCCCACCACCCGATAGCCTTCAGACAGCAGCCTTTTTGAAAGGTGAAAACCGATGAACCCTGCGGAGCCCGTTACCAATACTGTTTTTGAAGGCATTCTTTTATACGAATTCGGCAAAAATAACACATTACATCGGTACGATTGTGAAGGGTGATTAGTAGTTTTGGGCCGATTTTGGCGTATGCATATCGCGACGTTGTTGAAGAAGGAGTTTTCACTGGAGCTACGGCGAAAGTCGGTGGTGGCGGGCCTGAGCTTGTACTTGTTGAGCACTGTTTTTATCAGCTATCTGTCGTTTGCATTACGACAGAATTTTATCACGCCCCTGGTTTGGAATGCTCTCTTCTGGATTACAATTTTGTTCACTGCGATCAGTACCGTGGCAAAAAGCTTTATTGGCGAAAAACGTGGCCTGGAGATTTATTTTTATTCCATCGCGAGCCCCACGGACGTCTTGATTTCAAAAATCATTTACAATTTTTTTCTATGCTTTTTGATGTCTCTCGCAGCCTATTTTTTGTTTGCCCTTTTTTTGCATAGCCCTATTCAGGACAACGTCACTTTTAGTTATGTCTTGATTTTAACTTCACTCGGCTTTTCTACTTCGCTTACCATGCTTTCCCACCTTGCCTCTAAGGCAAACAACAGCAACATCTTGATGGCCGTACTTAGCTTTCCTGTGGTGATCTCGATTTTACTCATGGCGATCCGGATCACCAAGAATTGCATGGATGGGTTAGATCCTTCCGTGAGTTACGATAAACTACTCACCCTTCTAGCAATCAATGCACTCGTCGGTGCAGTTTCTTACTTACTTTTTCCGTTGCTTTGGAGAAGCTAGCATGAAACTTAAAATCATTGCATTCGACGCCGACGACACCCTGTGGGACAACGAACTTTTTTTCCGAGAAACAGAGAACCGATTCTGCTCCTTGTTCGAAGACTATTTACCCCAACATTCCGTGGCGCGTGAATTGTTGCAAGTGGAATTGAAAAACATTTCACTCTATGGATATGGCATTAAAGCGTTTATGCTTTCGATGATCGAGACGGCGATCAGCATCACTGATAAAAAAGTGAAAGCCGAAGTCATCGAAAAGATTATTGGATTTGGTCAGGAGTTGTTGACCAAGCCGGTGAACTTGATTGAAGGCGTGGAAGAGGTACTGAAGGCACTAAAACCAAAATACCGTTTGGTGTTGGCTACGAAGGGAGACCTGCTCGACCAAGAACGCAAACTGCAGAAATCGGGCCTCACGGATTTTTTTCACCACATCGAAATCATGTCTGAAAAAAAAGAGCGGGATTATACAAAACTGATGAAGCACCTGGATATTCGGCCTTCCGAACTGATGATGATTGGAAATTCGCTGAAATCAGATATCCTTCCTGTTTTAAATTTGGGCGGCCACGCTATACATATCCCATACCATGTAACGTGGGCCCATGAGCACATCGACACTGAAATCAGGCATGAGAATTTTCGACAGGTGACTACGATCAAGGAAGTTTTGAATTACTTGTAAAATGTCACCCTGTCATTTCGAAAACTAACTACCTTCGCGCTCGATTATGAAGTCGATTTGGTTAAAAATTCTTTGCGTCGTCTTGCTAGTGTACTCCATCATCGGGGGGCTATTGTTCAGCGTGCCTCGATTGAACATCGTGAATGAAACCATACGCGCCCTGTATTTCCATGTGCCCATGTGGTTTGGAATGGTTGCCTTGTTTGCAACTTCCGCCTATTGCGCCATCAATTACCTCCGCAATCCAAGTACCAAAAATGATGTTTGGTCAGTAGAATTTGCCAATGTGGGGATGGTGTTTGGTCTCCTGGGAATTTTCACTGGCATGATCTGGGCCAACTATACTTGGGGATCACCTTGGCACGGCGACCCAAAGCAAAACGGTGCAGCGATCGCTTTGCTTGTTTACTTTGCTTACTTCGTGTTGCGTGGGTCGGTGTCTGATGTAGAGCAACGCGCCAGGCTTAGCGCGGCTTACAATGTCTTCGCATTCGTGGCCATGATCCCCCTGATTTTTATTATCCCGAGGATGACCAGCAGTATGCATCCAGGCAGCGGTGGTAACCCGGGTTTTAATATGTATGACCTCGATAGTAGAATGCGGATGGTATTTTATCCTGCGGTGCTTGGATGGATTTTGTTAGGATGCTGGATCGCCACATTGCGCATTAGAATGAAATTGGCAGAAGAAAAAATAGCTCAACTTGAAGATGAAAAAGCGTAGCAGAATCTTAGCCGTCCTATTTGTATTGATATTGAATCCGCTCTTGTTCGCGCAGGACGCACAAATGGCAGACACCATGCGGAGCGAAGGAAAAATCTACGTGGTGGTGGCCATCATGCTCGTGATTTTCTTGGGATTGATTGGCTTCCTGATGTTGACTGACCGCAAAGTTTCCAACCTCGAAAAACGGTTGGGCAATTTAAAATAGAACCGATAAAGGTCATTCATTCACATTGGATTAGTGGTTAAATTTGTATTCGGGATCACAGCAAATGAAGACGCAAAGGCATATTTAATAAATACGAATGAAACCGAAGTACATCATCGCCATCATTGTTATTGCAGTAGCTATAGGAATTATTATTGCGACGGCGGGTGACGCCAGCACCTATGTTGATTTTGGACAAGCGCAAAGACTGGCCGCCGAAGGAAGCACCACCCCCATCCATGTTGTAGGGCAGTTGAAGAAAGATGAAGCCGGCCACATCGTCGGCGTAGAGAATAGCATCGATAAGCTATCATTCTCATTCATCTTGATCGATGACAACAAGAAAGAACAAACGGTGTTTTACAACGAACCGATGCCTCCCGATTTTCTACGGAGCGAGAAAGTGGTCGTCATAGGCGGATATCAGGGGGATCAATTTATAGCCAAAAAAATTCTGCTGAAGTGCCCATCCAAATACCAGGAGCAGAAACTTAATGCGGGCGTTTAATTTTAAGAACTTGATAAGTTTCTGGGCTTGAAAATGAATTAACTTGCCCCTCATTTTCAAATACTTTAGTCTTCAAATTTTCAAATTAAGGCGATGCATTATTTCGTAGGCAACCTCGGCCATGTTTTTGTGATTGTTTCTATGGTGGCCGCGTTGGTGTCGGCCTTTGCCTATTGGAAAAATTTCTATTCAACGAATGCGCTCAATCAAAGGGAATGGAGGAACAATGGGCGTACCGCATTTTATGTGCACACATTCGCTGTGCTAGGCATCGTGGCTGTTTTATACACGATCATACAAAAGCACTATTTTGAATATCACTACGCCTACAGCCACTCCTCTCTTCATTTGCCAAGTCAATATATGATCTCGTGCTTCTGGGAAGGCCAGGAGGGAAGCTTTTTGCTTTGGATGTTTTGGCAAGCAGTGCTTGGATTGATCCTTATTCACACGCAGCGGGCCTGGGAGGCGCCCGTAATGATTGTGTTTACTCTGGTACAAGCATTTCTCGCGTCGATGATTTTGGGAGTGGTGGTGCCATTGGCCGATGTCAAAATCGGGAGCTCTCCATTTATTCTTCTTCGTCACGCGATGAACGATCCCATCTTCAAAACAAACCCTGAGTTTATTCCAAAAGATGGCAACGGACTGAATGCACTCCTTCAAAACTATTGGATGGTGATACATCCACCGACGTTGTTTTTGGGCTTTGCCCTCACGCTTCCTCCTTTTGCGTTTTGCGTGGCAGGGTTGTGGCAAAAAAAATATTCCGAGTGGATCAAACCCGCATTGCCCTGGGCATTGGTAGGTGGAGCGATCTTGGGGCTCGGCATTTTGATGGGCGGCTATTGGGCGTATGAAACACTCAGCTTCGGTGGCTATTGGAATTGGGATCCTGTGGAGAATGCGGTTTATGTGCCGTGGATTGTACTCATCGCCGCCATCCATGTGATGATGCTACAAAAAAATAAAGGCACGGCGCTGAAGACATCAATTATTCTGGCGGTGGCGGTCTTCATTTTGATATTGTATTCCACCTTCCTAACGCGGAGTGGTATCCTTGGTGATGCTTCAGTTCATTCTTTCACCGACTTGGGTTTGTCGGGCCAGCTTTTGATTTACCTTCTTTTCTTCACGTTCGTATCAATCGCATTGATGGTTGTGCGGTGGAAGAGCATCCCATCCGATGAAAAGGAAAGCTCCGTGTATTCCACCGAGTTTTGGATTTTTTTGGGCGCAACTGTCTTGTGTTTGATGGGATTTCAGGTGTTGATGCCCACGTCAATTCCGGTTTACAACAAAATCGTGGGGCTATTTGGTGGTAACTCTAACTTGGCGCCTCCCGCCAACCAAATTGAATTTTATTCGAAGTTTCAATTGTGGTTTGCAGTTGCTATCGCTTTGGTATCAGGTACCGCGCAGTTTTTCTGGTGGAACAAAATGGACAAAGAGAAGCTAAAAAAAGAATTACTGGCACCCGTACTTATCACCTTGGTCGCTTTTGCGGTGGTCATTGCCACGGCCAAAGTTTATGATCCCATTTATCTGGTGTTGACCCTGTGCGGCGTTTACCTGATCGTATCCAATGCGACATTCCTTACAAGAACATGGAAGGCTAACCCCGGCTTATCCGGCGGAGCACTGGCGCACATCGGCGTAGGGTTGATGTTGATTGGAATCATGTTCTCCGCCGGATATTCCAAAGTGGTTTCACTCAACAACAGCGGACTCATCGTAAACAAAGAGATGGGTACGGAATTCAACCGCGACAATTTGCTATTGTTCATCAACGAGACCAAATCGATGGCGGGGTACGATATTGAGTATCGCAGTGAGAATGTAGAACTGCGAAACAAACACGGCTACGTTCGGAAAAATGACATCGAGCCCACGGATGATCCTTATCGGGTGGTGGCGAACAAAGACATCAATTACCAGGGCAACAAATTGTATAGCGCCAAGGACACGTTTGAGATTTATCCGGAAAACACGTTCTATGAAATAGAAATGCGCAAGGAAGGCAAGATAGCGGCGACACTTTATCCCCGCATTCAGATCAACCCTGCGATGGGTGGCTTTCTTGCCTCACCGGATATCAAAAGAAATATCGCAAGGGATATTTACACCCACGTATCCGCCATGATGACGCGTGACGATGAACCGAACTGGGGCAAGTTGGAAGAAGTGCGCGTAAAGATCGGGCAGCAGTTCTTTGTCAATGATTATGTGGCCACGCTGGAAAGCATCGACCGAATAAATAGTATCGGCGGCCTCGAGTTGACGAACGAGGATGTGGCGGTCAAGGCAAAAATCAAATTGCAGGGTGAGCATGAGGCTTTTCACGCCGAGCCGATTTTCTTGATAAGAAATAAAACTGACGTTGGCCGAATTCCATCCGAAGTGAATGATTTGGGCGTGCGCATCACAATGCTCAACATTTTTCCCCAGACCAATGAATTTTTGCTTGGCACCAATGCGCGCCAAAAAGACTGGGTGGTGATCAAAGCATTGGAAAAGCCGTACATCAACGTATTGTGGCTTGGCACCGGCGTGCTGATGATTGGATTTGCGGTTGCGGCGGTAAGGAGGATCAGGTCTTGATCAGGAAATTTATGCCTCGTTTTTCGACGAAAGAATTTGTTTTTGAAGACGGAGTTCTGAGGCTTTACAGAAGAGTCAGAATTGAAGAAATCCCTTTCGACGAGATATCGACCATTGAGCTAAAAAAAGGGAGTGATTTGAAGAGACCAAAATTGGCAGTGACGTTTGGTGTATTTATGCTCCTTCTGTGTATAAAAATGCTCGGCTTTTACAACCTTGACATCGGAGAGTTTTTTGCCAGTGGAGTTGTTCTCCGAATCTTGTCGGTTCTTTTTTTTATAGGGGGAATTGGTGTTTATTCAATATACTCAGCTTTGCCGATCCATCCAGTCGTTGAAATTCTGGTGAACGGCCAAACAGAGAAACTATCAATTTCCTCAATAATAAAAACCGGATCGGTTGCGACTTTTTCCGATTTTATTCAAACGAAGTTCAGCAACAAATTCAAAGACCGCTTAAACTCAAAAACTTCAGTTCAATGAAAACGCGCCTGACTTTAATTTTATCAATCGCCGTTGGCTTTGCTTCGTTTGCTCAGCCCGATAGTGTGCAGCAACAAATCAATAACCAAGTATGGAAACCATTTATTCAATCTTTCAATAGCCGGGACGATGCGGGTCTTGCGTCTGTCCACAGTAAAGAGGTGACTCGCGTGATTCAGGATGATAATCGAATTCAAGTGTATGATCAGTATTTCAAAAAGGTACCAGAAAGTCAACGTGCGAGATGGGCGAAATGGACCACGAGTATAGAACTTCGCTTCATTCAACGGATTGCCGGGAGCGGCCGGGCTTTTGAGGTCGGTTATTACAGGACAACGGACACCAATAGCCAAACGGGGGAGAAACGAATCGGTTATGGAAAATTTCATGTGCTACTTCGCAAAGAAAATGGCGTTTGGAAGATATTGATGGATGCCGATGCCGGCGAAAATACAGACGAAACCGTCTTTCTTTCTGGTAAACCTATCGAGTGACGAACCTCTTCCGTTGATCCATATTTTCAAATTATCTAATTTTCACCCGATCAATCAGAATTCAAAATTTTGACTTATGACCTTAACAAAGAAAATTTTTCTTGCTCTTGGAGCTGTGCTCGTTGTGATTCAATTTGTTCGTCCAGCAAAAAATGATGGAGATATCGCGACAAATGCGATGTCAAAAAAATACAATATTCCTGAAAATGTGCAGTCCATCTTAAAGCAGTCGTGCTACGACTGTCATAGCAACAAAACAAATTATCCATGGTACGCCAATGTGCAACCGGTGGGGTGGTGGATTCAATATTCGCACGTGAACGATGGAAGACGTCATTTGAATTTCTCAGAGTTTGCTTCTTATCCTGAAAAGAGGGCGAAGAAGAAAATTGAAGAGATTGCAGACGAGGTGCGCGACGGAGGCATGCCCTTGACCTCTTATACTTTCATGCATCACGATGCTGTCCTCTCTCAAGAGCAAGCGAAGACCTTGATCGACTGGGCGGAGAGTTTGAAATAAATGTTCAGCTCATAGGGCAAAGGAATTTGGCCAAGTTCGCTCAACTAATTTCTTTTGATATCATAGCTAAACGTAGCCACTACGGGTTTTCCAGTCTTAGAAACCCCTTCCAGTATTCCGGTCACAGACGTGGCCACATCATGATTATAAAACGACACCTCCGCTTTTCCGGCAGCGTCTGTTTTTACATGCGGAGCCCAGTGCAGAGTGATGCGCTTGTCAGGAGCTTCATCAGTTGATTTCTTAACGTCATACCTAGGCGCATAAAATTCACGTTCGGTTTGATAACCTGGTCTTTTGACGGTGTAATTGCCTCCTTCAGTAGCTTTTTGAAACATGTTGCCTCCCTTTTTGGTGTAGAACCCAATGACTCCATTGGCCCCTTGAGACCCAAAAATGCTGGCGGTGTTGCCCATCCATACAGTATAACTTTCGATACTTTTTACATTGATAGAATTCAAAAAATCAATTGGCACCGGCGAGTCATCCACTAAGAAGATTGGCTGATTGGCGGTGCTTGAATTTGCGGAAATCGACGTGAGCCCACGTACCTGCACTTGCCAGCTCGATCCTGCACCCGACACCATCACTCCTGCCATGCGCCCCTGCAAAAGCTGAAGTGGATGTGTCATCGTCGCGGTTTCAGAATCTTTCACTTTCACGGTTCTGGAGCCTACTCCGTAGAGGCTTCCGGTTTTGTACTCAGGTTCAAGTTTTGTCGACTTTATTTCAACTTCTTTCAGTTGAATCGCATTAAGCTGATTATCGATCTGCCGCTTCTCCAAACTTCGGATGATAAATGATTTCTCAACAACGGAAGGAGTCGGGCTGAATCCGAAGATCGGAAATTGGGTGGCGGGGAAATCATACGGGTCGAACAAGAACTTGGTCCATTTGTTTCCTTTTTTCGTTTCACCCTGCAACATGATTCTCGTTGAATCAAAATACACGAGCTCATTCAATTCAAAGGCTCCCGAGGCGTCGGTCTGCTCCGTCCGCATATCAAATGGAATAGTGGTCACATAACTCACCTTGCCGTTGGCAATCGGCTTATTGTTATAGTAATCCACCATTCTGCCCTTGAACGTCAACCCGCGCTCAACTTTGTATCTGGGTTCAGGCCAGTTTGTTTGCAGTGCTTTTTGAATTGTAAATCGGCGCCATCCCTGAGTAAGCAACAGAACATCGAGTGCGCTTTCGCGATCGGCGTTTTCGAGATTGAAATAATATCCCGGCGATTGAATATAGCCTCTCAATTCAGACGAAAGCAATAGATAAGAATTTATGTTCTCGCGATTGTTGTCTGGCGGTACCGAGGCATCGTCGCACACGGCCATCGACATATTAGCAATAACAGGCACTGCAGCCGAATCAGTCACTTGAATTTGCACTTTCACCAATTCCCTAGGTGAGTAAGCATCTTTGTCGGAAGTGATCTTGACCAAAAGCGGTTTTTCTTCCAGAAACGTCAGTCGCTCAGCTAAAGGGTTTCCCTCCAGATCCGTGACTGTGATTTGAGCCACGCCTCCGGGAAATTTTGCCTTAGGAATTTTCACAAAAGCAATATGACGTGCAGAAAAAGTGGCGGTGGCCGCGAAGCTAAGCAACCCTCTCGTTTGCCCAAGAATACGGATTGCACTCAAGCCCAAATTCTCCGACGACTGCACCCACACCGTTATATCACTTGAACGAGCTACATTTTTCACCGACATCACCAATCCCGAATTTTTTGCCTCGGGTAATTTTATTTCTGTGCCATCATTTTCAATGACCGCATGATAGCTCTTCCCTATTTGAGGAGTGAAGTAAAACGACCCCATGCCGAGATAGTTGCTTTTGAACTCACAGATTGTCTTGCTTGATTCATCCACTACGTTCCCCTTCACTTCTCGCCCAAGTCCATCCTCCCCAATGGCCTTAAATGCCACTCTGCTCTGAATACCGTTCACGAGTTCACCGCCCTCGGGAAAAAACTGTATGGCCAAATTCTTTTCTTGAGCATCCAAATTGGCCTCTGCCTGTCCTTTGTTCCAAACTTTTATGAGATGGTGAAAAAAATAGTCTTCGTCCGAATTTTTCATCCAATTCGTGTACGCACGCACCAAATAATTTCCCGAAGCCAATGAATCTGAAAGCGCAATATCTCCCGCGGCCGATCCACTATCGGCAAGGAGCCTTACCTGACGAATTAGTTTCCCGCTTCCATTGATAAGCTCAACATAAATTGTGTTGCTAAGCGAGGAAGGCTCATGTGCTTCGCCAGCGGTGAGATATGCTTTAAACCAGATCGTGTCTCTGTTGGTATACTGGGGCCGATCAAAATGCAGATAGACCTTTTCTTGTGGACGCTCCTGGATGTATTTTTTGAAACCCGCGATGATTCTTTGCAAAACATCATCCTCGCCCGCAGTGAACGACAGAAGCACAATAGAAATTAACGTAATAGCCAGCGGGGATTTTTTTTTCATACGCGAGTTCAGGGTTTGAAAATGGACGGTCTTCTCTTTTCTTGTGACTAGGTCATCGCAAAAATAGTTGTAAGCGATGCCTACTATTTGACTTAAGTCAAAATAGTAGGTTTAAAAGTAGAGGGAGCGGCGGGATTATGAAATAATGCTTTTTAAGTACTTCACTTCCACCAAAAACAAGCCTTCCGGTGGGACATTCATTCCGGCCTTTTTTCTGTCTTTACCTTTTATGATCTCTTGAAAGTCATCAAAGGATATTTTTTTTGTGCCCACATCGAGCAAGGTGCCGACGATCGCTCGCACCATTCCTCGCAAGAACCTGTTGGCAGAAATTTCAAAAACAAGGAAGGTGTTCTTTTTCCGCCAGGTTGCTTTCTTGACATGGCAAACAAAATGGTTCACGTCGGTTTTCACTTTGCTGAAACTGGTGAAGTCATGTTCACCAATCAGCAACTTGGCTGCACGATTCATTAACCCGACGTCGAGAGGCTTGAAAAAATAATAGGCATATCCGATGGACAACGGATCCTTTTTTGTAGTAATGTGATACTCGTATGATCGTTGGCGTGCGTCATATCGAGCGTGCGCCGAATCAGTGACCTTAAAAATAGAATGAATAGCAATGTCTTTGGGGAGGAAAGAATTTAGGCGATGCAGCAACTCGTCGGTGTTCAATTCATTTTTGAAGTCGGCATGGAAAAATTGCTGTGCGCAGTGCACCCCCGCGTCAGTGCGGCCGCTACCAACGATTTCCAGTTTATGCCGCATCAATTTGCTGAGTGCATCCTCAACGATTTGCTGGACCCCTACGGCGTTGGCCTGATTTTGCCAACCATGATAGCGAGATCCGTTGTAGCTGATTTCAAAAAAATACCGCATGGCCAATTTTCGATGGTCAATTTATCAATTATCGATGGAATCGTCGGAACCACGTGAAATAATGAGCACTTTGCCATGAATTGACGGATGACTCATTGAGAATTGATAATTATCCCTAACTTTGCCCGGCAAATAATCAATCCTAAATATTATTTGCCGATGCCTCTCGATTCATCCAAATTCCTTTTCGAAGCCCTTACGTACGATGATGTTTTGCTTGTGCCCGCCTACAGCGATGTGCTGCCGCGTTCCACAGACACATCGGGCTATCTTACCAAGAACATAAAGCTCAACATCCCCATTATTTCTGCTGCCATGGACACGGTCACCGAGTCAAACTTGGCCATCGGGATCGCATTGGAGGGCGGAATTGGGTTCATTCACAAAAACATGTCGATTGAAGAGCAAGCCGAGCACGTGCGCAAAGTGAAACGCTCACAAAGTGGAATGATCTTAGATCCAGTTACGCTCCAGGTCAATTCGACGGTGCGTGATGCCGAAAAGATCATGCGTGAATATAAAATCGGAGGCATCCCCGTAATCGATGGAAACGGTAAACTGGTCGGGATCATTACCAATCGCGACCTGCGATTTCAAAAGAACTTCTCAAAGCCGATCGAGGAGATCATGACAAAAGACAATTTGATAACCGCTCCCGAAGGAATCACCCTTGAAAAAGCAGAGGTGATTTTGCAGAATTATAAGATCGAAAAACTGCCGGTCGTGAATAAACGCGGAAAGCTCACTGGGCTGGTGACTTACAAAGACATTCTGAAAAAGAAAAACAAGCCGAATGCGTGCAAGGACGAATTTGGAAGGTTGCGTGTTGGCGCAGCGGTAGGTGTTACCTATGATATCATGGATCGCATTGATGCACTGAAAAATTCGGGCGTGGACGTGATTAGCATCGATACGGCACATGGCCATTCCAAAGGTGTGATGGATGCAGCTAAAAAGGTAAAAAGGAAATTTCCCGAACTTGAGCTGGTGGTAGGCAACATAGCCACTGGCGAAGCAGCAAAGGCGTTGGCGAAAATTGGCGCTGATGCGGTGAAAGTGGGTGTTGGACCCGGCAGCATTTGCACCACCCGTGTGGTGGCTGGCGTTGGCCTTCCCCAGTTGTCGGCGGTATATGAAGCCGCCAAAGCATTAAAAGGCTCGGGTGTTAAAGCCATCGCCGACGGTGGAATTCGTTTTTCGGGAGATGTAGTGAAAGCACTGGCAGCAGGGGCAGACAGCGTCATGGTCGGTTCACTGCTGGCAGGTACGGAAGAGGCGCCCGGAGAAGTAATCATTTACGAGGGCAGAAGGTTTAAATCCTATCGTGGAATGGGCTCCATCGAAGCCATGGAAGACGGATCAAAGGACCGTTACTTTCAAGATGTTGAAGATGATATTAAGAAATTGGTTCCCGAGGGAATCTCGGGCCGCGTTCCCTTTAAAGGATCGGTGAGCGAAGTGCTTTATCAATTAGTAGGAGGCCTGAGGGCAGGAATGGGCTACTGCGGTGCAAAAAATTTGGAAACTTTGAAAAAAGCGAAGTTTGTCAAAATCACGACCGCCGGCGTGACTGAAAGCCACCCACATGATGTTTCTATCACACGCGAAGCCCCGAACTACAGCAGGAAATAACCTGGGGTCTATACTCCGAAGGTTTAGAGCAGCGGTGTCAAGAGGGCTATCGAATTGCCTTCAATCAGTGCATGAACACTCAAAATGTGGAGTTGCACTGACTATATTTGCCTCCTAATTTTTTCTCATGCGTATTCTCATCATCGGCAGCGGCGGCCGCGAGCATGCATTCGCCTGGAAATTGAGCCGAAGCCCAAATTGCGATAAGCTTTTTGTAGCACCAGGCAATGCCGGTACCGCACAGATTGCGACCAACGTCCCCATCGCCGTGGATGATTTCAAAAACCTGGGGAGGCTGTGCATCGATCAAAAAATTGATCTGGTTTTAGTGGGTCCTGAGGTGCCACTGGTCAAAGGCATACGCAATTATTTTGGAGAAGATGAAAGACTGAAGAATATTTTGATGGTGGGCCCTTCCAAAGAAGGAGCACAACTGGAAGGGAGCAAAGACTTCTCAAAGCAATTCATGCTTCGCCACGGGGTGCCCACGGCAAAAGCAAAAACCTTTTTCAGCAACCAAACGAAAGAAGCCGAGCGATACTTGGAAGACCTGAAGCCTCCCTATGTTTTGAAGGCAGACGGGCTAGCCGCCGGCAAAGGCGTGATCATTTCAGTATCATTGGTCGAGGCAAAATCAGCGATCAGGGAAATGCTGGAAGACAAAAAATTTGGAGAGGCAAGTGCAAAAGTTCTGATCGAAGAATTTCTAGATGGAATCGAGCTTTCTGTTTTTGTCGTGACGGATGGAAAAGATTATGTGATCCTTCCCGAAGCCAAAGACTATAAGCGAATTGGAGATGGCGACACTGGACCAAACACAGGAGGGATGGGATCGGTATCCCCCGTTTCCTTTGCGGACAAAGCGTTCATGAAGAAAGTCGAGGAGGATGTAGTGAGGCCAACCATAGACGGGTTGAAAAAAGAGAATATCAGTTACAAGGGATTCATTTTCATCGGCTTGATGAACGTGAATGGAGAACCCTATGTCATTGAATACAACGCGCGCATGGGCGACCCTGAAACCCAGTCGGTAATGATGCGCATCAAAAGCGATTTGGTTGACCTTCTTGCCGCGTGCGCGAAAGGAGAATTGAAAAATTGCTGGATCGAAGTTGATCCATCGTTTGTTGCCACGGTGGTGATGGCCGCCGGCGGCTATCCAGATCAATACGAAAAAGGAAAAGTGATTTCAGGTATCGGCAAAGTACAGGGTGCCCAAGTGTTTCATGCAGGCACAAAGGCTAGCGACAAAAATATTGTTACCGATGGAGGACGCGTTTTGGCGGTGACCGCCAGCGGGAATGACATGAAAGAGGCTATTCGCAACAGCTATGAGGCCGTTGGGCAAATCTCTTGGGACAACTCTTATTTTCGAAAGGATATAGGCCAGGATGTCCTCAGAACATGATGTTTGTCGAAATTGCAATCACAAGCTACCTTTACACCTTATCTTAAAACTAAAACATGGGCTGTGCGTGCGGAACGAAAAGTAAAGACGGTAAAGTAGCAGGTTGCCACAACAACGGCGCCTGTGGCACTGGCGGCTGCAATAAAATGAACGTATTCGATTGGCTCAGCAATATGGAGATGCCGTCGAGTGGTCGCTTTGACGTTGCTGAGATCAGATTCAAAAACGGCCGAAAGGATTTTTACCGGAACACCGACAATATCACCCTTCATACCGGCGATGCCGTGGTAGTTGAGGCCATGACTGGCCATCACATCGGCTATGTATCGATGCAGGGTGAACTCGTGCGCTTGCAGATGCAAAAGAAGAAAGTGGCCAACGACGATGAGATCAAGAAGATTTATCGAATAGCCCACACCAAGGACTTAGAAAAATTTGAAGAAGTGAAGAACCGTGAGCTCCCTTCTCTCTATCACGCGCGCGAGGCCATTCGAAGATTGAAATTGACCATGAAACTTTCGGACGTAGAGTTTCAGGCCGACAACACCAAGGCCGTTTTTTATTATTCCGCCGATGAGCGAGTGGATTTTCGCGAACTTATTAAAGTGCTCGCCACTGATTTCAAAGTTCGTGTAGAAATGCGTCAAATCAGCTTGAGACAAGAGGCAGGAAGGCTTGGAGGAGTGGGCGTGTGCGGAAGGGAATTGTGTTGTTCTACTTGGCTCAGCGATTTCAAAAACGTAGCCACCAGTGCGGCCCGCTACCAAAACCTGTCACTGAACCCCAGCAAGCTTTCAGGTCAGTGCGGCCGATTGAAATGTTGCCTCAACTATGAGCTCGAGACGTATATGGAGGCCCTCAAATTCATTCCCGAAGTAGAAACACCTTTGCTTACAGAAAAAGGCGAAGCACGTCTACAGAAAACCGACATCTTTCGCAAGATCATGTGGTTTGCGTACAAGGAAGAGAACAACTGGTACGCACTGAACGTGGATCGAGTCAACGAGATTTTGGAATTGAATCGGTCGGGAAAAAAACCTGCCAGTCTTGAATTAGATATGGAAGAAGTGAAGATACCCATATCCACGCTTAACAGCGACCTGGAGAGCCTCGACAAAAAGTTTCAAAACAAAGGAAAGAAAGGACGCAACAAAAACCGTCGTGGAAGAGACGATCGAAGGAATCCAAACCAACCGAACGCCGGAAGCCAGGGTGCCAACCCGAATAGGAAACAACCGCCAAATAATCAAAGGCAGGGCAATCCAAACCCTAACAATCAAAAACCGGGCGGTCCAAACAAAAACAATCCGCGACCAAATCCGAATCAAAATCGGCCTAACCCGAATCAAAATCGACCAAACCCCAATCGCCCCAAATGAGGATTATGCTCTGCGCAATGGCAATCGCATTGATGATTGCAGGTTGTGATTCAAACCGGGTTTTTGAAAAAAACGAGGAGTTCAAAGATCGCACTTGGAAAATAGCGGCGCCCGCTACCTTTGATTTTCAAATTAGTGATGCGTCAAAAAAATACAACCTACTCATGGACGTTCGCAATTCGATTGAGTATCCGTTTGCGAGGTTATTTGTCAACTATGACCTCAAGAGTGACAGCACATCACTTTCCAGAGAATTGATTTCCGTTTACCTCTTTGATCAGAAAACAGGGAAGCCTTTTGGAACGAGCGGCATCGGCGACATTTACGATCATCAATTTCCTATCCTTAAAAATTTCACCTTCAAACGTGCAGGCAATTTCCATATGAGCTTTCAGCAGTTCATGCGACAAGACACAATCCCCGGCATCTTGGCGGTGGGCTTGCGGGTAGAGCTCGTTGAGGGCTTGTGACATGGGCAGTCATTCTAAAATTTTGCTGTGAGGCCTAATCCAATGCCATAGCGGGGAACCGCGAACGCAGACGGCTGGAGTATTATTTCATTATACCGATCGATCGCTTTTCTCTGGGGCGAGACCGTTAATTGTTTGATCACCGGACCCAAGATGAGTTGACCGAAAAAAAGCCCCAAAAAGAGATTGGTGTTATTCGGGTCGTTTCGCCCGTTCAACCAAACGACCGTAAAAGCTATCCCCATGGCGGCCTGAACGCCAGCGCCGATAAGTCTCGTTCTGAAAACCGATTTAAGATGGCGATCGACGGCCGAATCCTTCACCGCCAAGAGAGGCATCGCTAATTGATCAAAACTGACGTGCCTCCCATCGTAATAATATCGTCCATGACTGAGGACAATAGGACTAAGGTCTATGGTCATCTGCTTTGAATGTTGACGGTAATTTCTATCTGGGTTTAGCGTTTTTTTATAGTACTGCCCAGACGCGATGAATGAGCACCCCAGTATGTATAAAACCACAAACATGTTTTTCATAGAAATTCAATTTTGATAGCCAGACTGACCTTTGCCAATAATCAAATTCACTCCCCATAGCCCATGTGAGTCGAGATTGAAAATACCGGAAAAACAATTTCGGCGAGCACGAGTGGCTCAAAAAAGGAAACTCATTGCACAGAAACGCATGATGCTCTACTTACTTAGAAGCATTGATCGGTGGTGACGAGCCCAGGATCAGGAATGTAGCTCGCTCAAGATTTTGTGTACTTCATTTTTTTGCAATCTCGGGCCCCATTGCCTTACTACATGCGAAGAAGCCAGCGAAGCAAGTTTACCTGAGCCAGCATAGCTGTGGCCGTGGTTGATACCGTAAAGAAATGCGCCGGCAAACATATCGCCTGCGCCGTTTGTGTCGACCGCGCGAGCAGCGTAAGGCTCAATGGTAATGAAAGTGTCGCCATCAAAAACAATCGCTCCGTTGGCTCCCAACGTAATCACAAAATGCTTGGCGGCTTGTCTTAATTTTTCGCGAGCTTCGCTCAATGAATTGGTGCCAGTAAAAATCATCGCTTCCTCGTCATTGCAAAAAAGCAAATCGACACTGGCACCCACGATCTCGTTCATTTGCTGTGCAAAATATTTTACCATGCTTGGATCGGAAAAGGTGAGCGCAACGTTTACTTTATTTTGCTCGGCAATCCGTTTTGCCTCTTTCATGGCATCGAGTCCTTTCGGACTAGCTACAAGGTAGCCCTCGAGGTAAATGTATTTTGAATTCCTGATTGCATTCTCATCCAAATGTTGGGGCGACAAAAAGGAGCTTACGCCCAAATAAGTGTTCATTGTTCTTTGAGCGTCGGGTGAGGTCATCACCAGGCACCTACCGGTGTGTCCGACAGGGCAATTTTCAAACTTCAGATTGGTGGCTACTCCATGATGAGCCAAATCATCTAAATAAAATTTTCCGAAGTCATCGTGGGCCACTAAGCAAGAATAGAAGCCCTTACCACCAAATTGATTGAGCGCAACAATGGTATTCCCAGCGGACCCGCCACCGCTCATTTTACTTTTCCCCATAGGGATGGCTTTCATCAATTCATCCTGGCGCTTGTCATCAACCAATGTCATTACGCCTTTTTCGACATTGTTTTTTTCGAAAAAATCGTGATTTACTTCCGTGACAAGGTCCACTATGGCGTTGCCCACTCCAAACACATCGTATGTCATACGCTTGAAAAATAGATTGGCCGCAAAAATAGTGGATTCTTCGTCATTCGATTTGATTAATTTTGTTTTGCTATGAAGGACTTCATTGCTGTTGTCAACGCCTATAAACAGATCGATTTTTCACAACGAAAAGCAGCTCTTGCCACGGTGGTGCGTGTGCATGGCTCTTCTTATCGCAGCCCTGGTGCACGGATGCTTATCACGGACGATGGTCGGTGGACCGGCTCGATTAGCGGAGGCTGTCTCGAAGGCGATGCCCTGCGAAAAGCCCGCCAGGTCATGAACAGCAATCAGGCGATCACCGTGACTTACGATACGCGCGATGAAAGCAACCAAAATCTAGGCATCAGTTTAGGATGCAATGGTGTAATCGATGTGTTGATTGAGCCGGTAACTCCGACAGACGAAAACAATCCCATCAAGGTGTTTGAAAGATTCATTCACGCAAAAGAAGAATTGGCTTTGGCCACCGTCTGTAGCGCGGGAAAAATTGGCGCCAAGTTTGTTTTAGAACAGAAAGGCAAGGATAAAAATATTGAAGGGCGGCTGCGCTCAGCATTGGGTGAAATTTTCGTCTCAAAAAAATCGCAGATAAAGAATTTCTTTTTGGATGGGGAAGAAGCGGAAGTGTTTCTTGAGTTGATACAACCCACCCTATCGGTTTTGATTTTTGGCGGAGGCTTTGATGCGCGCCCCGTCAGCAAACTGGCACAATCCCTGGGCTGGCACGTGCAGGTGACCGACGAATGTGTTGCCCACCTCGCGCCAACCTTTTTCCCCGACGCCAAGCTATCTCTTTGCCAGCGTGAATTTGTTGACCGCGATTTTGAAATCACACCGTATACCGCCTGCGTCCTGATGTCGCACAACTACGAGTATGATCGCGATGTATTGAGGAAGCTCATCAATACCAATACCTCCTACATCGGCATACTGGGCCCCCGAAAGCGATTTGACAAAATGCAGGAAGAGTTTTTAACCAACGGAACGGTGCTTTCGGAAAGTGACCTGGAAAGAATTCACTCACCTATTGGCCTCGACATTGGTGCTGAGGCTCCTGACGAGATAGCGGTCTCAATCATTGCCGAAATCCAAGCCAAATTTTCTAAACGCAACGGGAAATTTTTGAGGGCAAACGAAGGGCCGATCCATCACCGCGACCCCGAAAGTGACCAAGTATATAAGCGGAACTTCTGAGCGATCAGCCGACGATCAGCTTCTGGCCCGGTTTGAGATTGCTGCCTTTTAAGTTGTTGAGCGCTTTTATTTTCTCGATCGTCACCCCCTGAAGCTTTTTCGAGATATCCCACAGCGTGTCCCCTGGTTGAACGATATAGGTTTTGCCACCGTCCAATAGAAGTGACGTAGAGGGCGCTGCCGTGGTTGAAGTTTGTTTGATAGGTACCTGGCTTGCAGCGGGGGCGACCCAAATGGTTAGGCGCTGACCCGTCCTTATCATATTGCCTCTTAAATTATTCCATTTCTTCAGGTTTGTCACGCTCACCCCAAAACGCTGTGCTATTGTGCCTAACACATCGCCGTACCGGACATAGTACACGTTTTGATTGCGCCCATAAGTGTTGTCGGTAATTTTCTTTGCAATGGCCTCCCATTCTTTCTTCCCGGCAGCGACCGAGTCCAAGATGGCGATGCGATTTTGGGCTAATGCTACTTTCGCGTTTTTGGGCACGCGGATCACGCGTGATTCCCCGTCTTCAGGTAAAGCATTTCTCTTAACAGTGGGATTCAAAGACAACAAATCTTCCGTACATGCCCCTGTCAATTTTGAGAACGTATCGAAATGGAAAAACTTGGATACCATTAGCGTGTCACTCAGCATGATTTCCTCTCTGGAATCATCGTATAGGTTATGCTCAGCAGCATAATTGATGGCGTAAACGATGGCGATGTATTGCGGCACATAGGAACGCGTCTCCCGAGGCAGGTAGTTGTATACATCCCAAAAAGTCTTTTTGTATCCCGACCTTCGGATGGCCCAACGCACCGTGCCTGGGCCGGAATTGTATGCAGCGAGGGCAAGGTGCCAGTCATGAAAAATTGAATACAACTGCGACAGATAGCGACAGGCGGCATCGGTCGCTTTTTCGGGATCCATTCGATCGTCTAAGGCCCAATTGTTGTTCAATCCGAGGTACTGGCCTGTTCCAGACATGAATTGCCAAAGACCCACGGCATGCGCCACGGAATATGCTCGCGGATTCAGCGCCGACTCTATGATCGACAAGTATTTCAACTCGTCCGGAAGGCTGTATTCTTTTAACTTCTTTTCAAACAGGGGGAAGTACAAATCCTTTCTTCGAAGCATTGATTTCGTGTATTCACGATCACGCACCGTAAAGTATTCAACGAACGCGTGCACTTTGCTGTTGTAGGTGAGAGGGATCGTTTGCTGCAAGCAGCTAAGACGGTCGGCAATCAGTTCTGGCTCATCGTCGGCCGGGACGAATTCCAGGTTGGAGGGGAGCGCGACTAACTCAGTTTTGATCGTGTCCTTTTCAACCAGTGAGTCGATGGCGGCAGAGGCGGCAGAAAGTACGAGCGTGTCTTTGCGTTCCTCTACTTGAGCAAAGGCTGCAGATATCCACAGCAAAAAAATGATCGCAAAAAATAATCTCATGTTACGATCTGGTTAATACCAAAAAACCTGAACTGAAAATTGCTGAAACCCGCGAAACGGAAAATCAATGCGCGGATTGCCGTCGATAGCGCCTCAAAAGAAAAGCGTATGCTGTTACTTCCCGTCGATTTTAGGGATCTCATTGCCTGCATCATCCACCTCTTTCTTCACGTCCTTCACGGCATCTTTAAACTCACGAATCCCTTTCCCTAGTCCTTTGGCAAACTCAGGAATTTTTTTTGCACCAAAAAACACAAGCACAAAAACTCCGATCACCATCCACTCCCATACACCAGGCATTCCAATCAAGAACATTGCTTTCATAACTTAAATTAAAATTGACATGTAAAGTTAGGCATTAATTTGTCAATTTCTCAACCATTGTTCCGGATCTAGGGCATCCGTGTTTTTCCGCAATTGAAACTGAAGTTGGGAGATTCCATCGGGGCGAGTTCGAACTCGGCCAATTTCCTCATTTGTGCCTATTTTTTGTCCAGTTCGCACGAATACTTCTTTAAGACCTGCGTAGATAGAATAATAGTCACCATGACTGACGATGATCGCGTTGCCCAGGATTGGATAAAAGGCGATGCTCCGTACCTCACCGTTAAAAACCGATCGTACCGGTTCATTTTGTTTCGTTTGAATATTGATGCCATCGTTTTGAATTTCAATGCCCTTCAGCACGGGGTGCATTTGGCGTCCAAATTTTTGGGAAACAAATCCTGCCACTGGCCATGGAAACTTTCTTTTGTTCTCCTCAAACGAGGTGGAGAGCGCAACCGTCTCATAAGCCTCTGCCACTTCCTTCACTTTGCTCTTCTCGCGGGCTCGCGCTTCACGGGCGGCACGCTCTATTTCCTCTTTTACGATTTTGGCGATTAAATTATCAAGTTCGTTCAACGCCTTTTTGGTGTCGTCCAGGTCTCGCTTCAAACGCTTTTCTTCTTTTTCAAGAGTTCGCACCACGCGTCGCTGTTTCGTCTTGAGTTCTGCAAGATTTTCTTTCTGTTTTACTTCGTCGGTGAGCAGGATTTGCTTTTCATTACGCTTCGCTTCCGTCTTCTTCACTTGTTCACCCAACAGCCGTTGAACTTTATCGATCGCCGCCGCTTGTTCCTGCCGCGCCTTCCCGTATTGGTTCATGTATTTCAATCGCATGAGCAACTGGTCGAATGAACTTGAGGCAAATAAAAGCATCAACTTATCCGTTTTGCCACTGGCTTTTTGCGCGGCAAACACCATGGACGAATATTCTTCCTTTAGTTGATCGACGTCACGTTGCAAAGCTTCAATGATTTGGTTGTCTTCATCGATGTCTGCATCGAGTAATTCGATCTCGTCTTTGATCGTGTGCACCAGAGTTTCTTGTTGACTGATGCGTTTGTTCAAAGCGACCAGCTCACCGAGAGAACTTTTTTTCTCCCGTTCCGTCTCTTCCAGAATTTTTTCAGTCTCTTGAATTTTTTCGAGATTCTGTTGGCGTTCTCGCTGTAAAAGTGCCTTGTTTTTCTTTTGGGCAACGGCGAAAAAACTCGTGAAAAAAAACAAGAACGACAGTGCAAGAATATTCCTACCTGCGGTCATATCGCTTGGGGATCTTAAAGTGAAAACGAAGTTCCTTGGTGCCGATGTCGATCTTCGAATACTCAAAAACAATCGTGTTGGTCACCGTGCCTGAGTTGACGGTCTTATAAATCACGTCGATCAATCCGTGGTAAGGGAACAACTTATCGCCCAGCGGCTGAAATTCTGAATATTGAATTTTGATGGAGTTTCCTGAAGAGGGCTCCAAGAGGTCCACGCGTTCTATTTTTTTTGTGCTCTTGTTGATCAAATTCTGAATCGTGATGGAGTCTTCTTTTTGGATCAACTTGTTGAAAAAGGCATCTTCCCCAATTTTGTCATTCTCCCGTTTAGGGATGATTAGATTTCCTAGCAGCGCGGCCTGTACAATTTGATAGTCGACTTTGAAATTGAATCGTTTGGTGAGCTCTGCATAGCCGAACACATAATATTCCTTTTGAACATCGCTCTTGATCGTAATGGAATCTTTGTTGATTAATACTTCGCCTCCTTTTATGCCGAGCACATTCAAATTCATCCAGATCGCGCTGTCTTTGTGAATTCGAATATTGGCCTTTACCTCTCGCTCTCTTGTGTTGTCTCGGTAAACCAGTTTTGCTTTGCCATGCATGTATTCGAAGTCGATTTCCTGCACGTCGATGGAATGGGGGCTGAGCGGAGGGAGCGGTCCCACTTTGCGGATGATGCGGTGGCTGCAGCCGGTAACGGAGACGAACAACAGAACGTAAAAAGCAATTCGCATGACAGTAAATCTGGTCAATTTACTGCGAATTTAGTAATTCGAAATTGGCCACGGATTTTTTCAGGCGACAGGTCAATTAATCCTGCGATCTGAGATCTTTCGATTGAGCGCTTCACTGTCGCCGTGAAGGGATTTGGCTTTTTGCCACTGTACCACAGCATCGTCGATTTCACCGAGCTGATAAAGAATATCGCCGTAGTGTTCATAGTTGACTGCTGTTGCTTTGCCACCGGGGAACACACGCTCCATTATTTTTTTTGCATCCTTGTATTTTCCCTCTTGATATAACACCCAGGCATACGTATCAATAAATGAACCATTTTCTGGATGGATTTTCACGGCTAAAGCAGACATCTTTTCTGCCTTGTCCAAATTTGTTTTCCTCAAAGCCAAGTAGTAGCTGTAGTTATTGAGAACATATTCGTTGTTTGGATTCATCGTGAGGGCGTCGTCATAGGCTTTGTCAGACCGCTCGTAATCTTTCAAGGCATTATAAGAATCGCCCAACATGCCACTGATTTCACTCAACAAGTCGGGGTTGTTCGAAGAAAGCCGCTTGGCTTGCTCTAAGTGGCGCGATGCTTCGCGGAAATTTTTTTTCTTGATGAAAGCAATGCCACTGAAGTAATAAATCATCCCTTGATTGGGAAACAGTTCGAGTGCTTGTTCCGCATGAGTGATGACGCTGTCTGACAACCCCGCATGCGTTTCCAGGAGCAAGAGATTTTGCCAAGCTTCAAAACCGCTCGCCCCCGTACGCACGGCTTTCGAGTATTCCACTTGTGCTTCATCGTTTTTTTCCAAGACTAGAAATAAATCACCACCTACTAAATGGACGTCAGGATCGGTGGGATAATTGGTTGCCAATTTTTTAAAAAGCTGGAGGGCAAAACTTTCCAGGTTAGAGTCATCTATTTTTTTTGTTTTGTTTTGCGTCAACGCGGCGTTGTAAGTACCCAGCATCAGCACTTTGCTGGTTATGGCAACGTCGTTGTCATCGAATAATTCCGTCACGAGATCTCTCGATTTTTGCTCTTGACCTGCATCATGATATAACCCCGCCCGCAAAACTTTGGCATTGCCCGCATCAGCATGAGACGAAATAAATTTTTCGAGGTAGCTGATACCTCGTTGCACTTGCCCTTGCTGCGAAAGCATTTCTGCCTGGGCAAGCACAAAGCGCTCTTCGTCGGGGTTCATCCGGATGAGTTTGTCGCCTTCTGCGGTAGCTTCTTCAAGTTTTCCTTTCAATAAATAAATGCGCTGTTTCTGTAAAGAGGAAATTTCGCTGACTCCAAAAGCAACTTCGGCCTGATTGTATGTTTTCAGCGCGTCATCAAGTCGGTTGTTCTGCACATAAACTCCAGCAAGGTCAAACAGATGTTCGTCTGTTCCGCTGATTTCTTTCATCATCGCTTGGAGCACACTCTCGGCCTTGTCGAACTCGCTCCTACGTGTGTAGATCTGTGACGCGAGCAAGTAGAAATACTTATTTTTTTTCTCCAACCTCAGCGCGTTCTCGATGCTCTGGACGGCACGTTGCAAATCACCATCCGTATTGCCATGGAAATAAATCTCAGCGATCTTATAATGGATAGTGGCGTTGTCGGGAGTGTATTCCAATGCTTGCTGAAAATAAAAGAGCGCTTTGGTATAGTCCTCAAGAATGAAATTCTTTTCACCTTCCGTAAAGATTCGCTCCGCTTCCGTTGCCGACACAACCGCATAAGGTCCTTCTTTCGGTTTTTTCTTTCCTTTTTGCGCGAAGACCATACCATCAACGCAAACCAAACCAACAATCACGATCGCTAAAAAAGGTGTATTCTTCACGTTCAAAAAATTCAATTAGTAAAGTTAGAAATAAATCGGAGCAATTGTTCTCATTGGCTGCGACCCCCCAACATCTCGTTCGTTAACTCTTTTCGCTCAATCACAAAGGCAACGCCACTACAACCAACGATGACAGCAAGGTGACAAGCAGTGGCTATTATTTGACTGGAGAAAGTCATCGAGTTAACGGCAATAACGAGGAGGTAGGTAATAGTGATATACAGGAAACCACTGGTCAATTGGTAAGGCACAGGGAAATATTTTTGTCCAAAGGCGTAACAGGTGATCATCATTGCTCCGTACACCGCGGCTGCCGCAATGCTGCTTCCATAATAGCCAAGGATGGGAATGATCAGATAGTTTAATACTACGGTCAGGACAGCGCCGCCTATGCTGATCAGTGTGCCGAAGTAAGTTCGATCAGTGACTTTAAACCAAACACTCATGTTGTAATAGACACCTAAAAAAAGATAGGCCAACAACAAGATGGGAACGATGTAGAGACCGTCCCAGAATTGAGGACCGATAAAATATTTTAGCAGGTCTAGATTGATACCGACGCCAAGCAAAAACAAGCAACAAGTAATCACAAAATAGTGGTTGATCTTGGCAAAGAGCTGCGGGGAATCTTTGTGCACCGCGTGCGAAAAGAAAAACGGCTCGGCAGCGTACCTAAAAGCTTGGACACCCAGGTTCATGAGCACCGCGAATTTGTAACAGGCCCCGAAGATTCCCAGTGCTTCCTGTGTGGTTTGTCCATGGTAGAAATTTTGAGGCAACCACCACTCCAGTGTGAGGCGAGAAAACATTTCGTTGGTCATGCCCGCCAAGCCCGTCAACATTACGGGGTAAGCATATCGAAACATGTGCCCTGAAACTTCTTTGTCGAATGCGGGCCGCCAGCGCAAAAGCGTTTTCAAAAAGAACAAAACGAAAAAAGAATTGGCAATGAGGTTGGCAAAAAATACGTAGCCCACACCGATGGATGAATCGAAATCGATTTTCAGGAAATAATAATTCAGGCCGAAAAGCAGAACCACGTTGGTCACTTTTGCTGAAGCAAACAAGAGTGCTTTTCGCTCAAGCCTAAGTTGTGCAAAAGGAATTGCAGTAGACGCATCAATCAACATGATGACAGAAAGCCAAATGATGTACTCCGGTTTTGCGCCCGCTCCGATGGAGGCAGCGATGGGACGGGCAAAGACGATGAACAAGATTGAAAGAGATACACTGATGGTCAGTACCACGGTTTGAGCCAAGTTGAAAATGCGCTTTTTGTCAACTCCATCTTTTGAGGCAAATCGAAAGTAAGTTGTCTCCATACCGAACAAGTACACCACGTTCACAAAAGCCACTATGGCGAAGAGACTGGTAATGACACCGTACTCCGCGCGATTGAACGTTCCAATGGTATGCAGAGGCACCAGGAGAAAATTAAGCACCCGAGGTAGCATGCTACCCAGGCCATAAAGTACTGTGTCACCCGCAAGTCGTTTTATTCTAGACATTCCCAAAAAGAGGTTAGGTGTCCCAAAGTTGTAGTTTTTATTCGCTTAACATTCGATCAATCAGGCATTTTTCGCCTTGATTGAAGACTTTCCTCCTTGGACGGAATCTTGCATAACCCCCGGCACAACGTTGACGATAAAAATCAACGCACGGATTCTAAAGTCATGAATTGAGGGCTTTAATCTTAAATGTTATGAGAAAAAAGATATTTATTGGGTTTTTCGCAACCATTTGGTCACTATACGTGATGGGTCAGTCGTGTACCGACAACCCTTCCGATGGCAATAAGACTTTTTTTACGTTTTGCCAGGCCGGGTCTTCTTATACCTACACCGGCAACTATTCACTCACGGTCGGAAATGGCATCACCCTCACGATCAATGGCAATGTTACAATCAATGGAACATTGACCATCAATTTGCTTGGTTCAACATCCATTTTGGAGATCCAGTCTCCTTACACGCTGCACGCCACCAACATGACCTTTTCGGGAAGCGCGACAGCCAAAAACATCGTTGTGGATGGCCCAAGCGGAAAGATCGTGGTGGATAACACATTAGATTTTGGTGGGCTTGACATTGATCTCGACGGTAGCGGAAATATATCAGCGGGAGCGATCACGGGCGCGGGCAACATCACGTGTAACAATGACAGCAATTGCCCCAACGTCTCAGCCTCATCTTGCAGCCCTTCAACAAGTTCTTTCTGTACCACGGGTGGTTTTATTCTACCGATAGAGCTGTTGTTTTTCAAAGGTGACGTGGCCTCTGAATCGGTTGAGCTGACATGGGCAACGGCTACCGAACTTAATTTCGATTACTTCTCTCTCGAAAGATCGAATGACGGCAAGGCCTTCAATGAAATAGCTCAGATCAAGGGACACGGCACAACCAATAAGCAGCACAGCTACAGCTACGACGACAAAGAAGCCATCATTGGGCGCTCCTATTACCGACTGATTTCAAATGACTTCGACGGATACCGGCAAGTGTTCAATGTTGTATCCATCGACTTCCAAGGTAAAAAAGCATTCACCGTCAGCCCGAATCCCTCCGACGGAACGTCGGTGAATCTGAATTTCAATTTTGCCAATGAAACCGGCGGCCAGGTGATAATCTACGACAACGTGGGGTCAGTCGTTGGCACTTATTCAGTGGCCTTAAACGGATCGATCAATTTTACCCATACGCTGACCACGGGGATCTACATGGCGAAGTACACTTCTGCATCCTTTACCAAAACCGAGCGATTTCTTGTGAAATGAGAAGGCCATTCAAAGCACTTCGTGTCTAATAAATAATTACAATCGCGCTTCTGATCATAAAAAGCCGCCAGTGCCTCATTCTGTAAGTACTGGGGAATTATTACCTTTGCCCTCTGTCTAGTATTAGTTTTGGCTTTAACCTGCAAAGTGTAATGAGAAAAGGGATATGTCTGGCTTTCATTGTCAGTATTTGTTCATTTTATTCAGCGGCTCAGTCTTGTAGCGACGGCCCTTCCGACGGCAATCAGAGTTTCTTCACGTTTTGCCAAACTGGATCTTCACTTAACTATACAGGTGCCTACGCAATCACCGTTGGAAACGGAATAACTCTGACAATCAACGGCAATGTCACCATCAATGGCACATTGACGATAAGTATGGTTGGATCCACTTCAATTTTACATATACTATCTCCCTATACGTTGCATGTTACCAACATGACTTTTTCAGGAAGTGCCACCGCTAAGAACATTGTAGTGGATGGCCCGAGCGGAAAGATTGTGGTGGACAATACACTGGATTTCGGAGGCCTTTCCATTGACCTGGACGGTGCCGGCAGTATCAGCGCCGGTTCAATAACAGGCGCGGGCAATATTTCATGTAACGGAGATGGCAACTGTCCCAGCACCACGGCCGGATCGTGCTCTCCTTCAGGCAGCACGTTCTGCACCACGGGTGGTTTTGTGTTGCCGGTGGAGTTGCTGTACTTTAAAAATGATGTTTCCGACGAGTCAGTAACCCTGTCTTGGGCGACCGCAAGTGAACTGAATTTTGATTATTTTTCATTGGAGCGATCTTCGGATGGAAAGGTGTTTGAAGAAATAGCCCAAGTGAAAGGGAACGGAACCACAAACAAAGCCCATACCTATTCCTACAAGGACGACAACCCACTCATTGGGCTATCGTACTATCGATTGACCTCCATTGATTTCGACGGTTATCGGGAGACTTTCACCGCAGTATCAGCCAGCTATCGTGGCCCCAAAAGATTTACCATCAGTCCCAACCCATCCGATGGGTCATCCATTAAATTGAACATCAACTTTGCTGATGAAACCAACGGCCAAGTGATAGTTTACAATAACATGGGGTCCATAATGGGGACATACCCGGTGACATCAAATGGATCAATCAATTTTCCTCAAACGCTCACCGCCGGGGTTTACATGGCCAGGTATACATCAACATCGTTTACCAGCACCGAGCGGTTT
>DATJJP010000109.1:0-19499 GCA_035492075.1 Cyclobacteriaceae bacterium
CGGGATGGACAGCTCGTACATCGCCTCTGTCGCTTCTTCGATTTACAACGCTTCTGCCAGTGATAAATTTACGGCCATTACTGCGAAGTCGACCGAGACTGAAACTGACGAATCCCATTTTGCCAAACGCGTAGTTGATAAAGCAGATTTGAACTGGAAAATTACCCAACCTGAAAAACAAGATTTCTTAGGCGCGGTTGAGGATGTGATTGTGGCACAGGAAGAACCGTTTGGAAGCCCATCGATAGTCATGCAATACTTTGTCATGAAGAAAGCCAAGGAAGAAGGATGCATTGTGATGCTCGACGGGCAAGGCGGAGACGAAGCACTGCTGGGCTACGACCGATACTATGCTGCTTACTTGAACCAGCAGTCGGGGGTTTGGAATAAAATAAAGGGATACCTAGAAATCACCCGAAATTCCAAGCTAGGCTGGCTCGATTTATTCCTTTACGTTTTTTACTTTAATAGCTCGACCATTCGTGCGATTCGACAGCTCAAACGAAACAGCTATATCAAGTCAGAATTTAAGTCCTTTTTGAACAGAAAACTGCTCAAGCAAATTGCCGACTCGGGCAAGAACATCACCGACCTGCAGAAATTTGAAATCACCAAAGTCCAACTTCAGAAATTACTCAAGTATGAAGATCGTAATTCGATGCGGTTTTCAATTGAGGCGAGAGTGCCTTTTCTGGATTTTAATGTCATGGAGCTAGCTTACTCACTACCTTTTTCCTACAAAATGCGCGACGGGTGGTCAAAATACATCCTTCGAAAATCGGCAGAACACAAGCTGCCCAGCGATATCGTTTGGCGTAAAAACAAATTCGGTTTTGAGGCCCCGACGAAGACATGGCTGTCCGAAAAGCAGATGCTGCTGAACACCATTCGTCAATCCTCCTTCCTTGAAGATTTTGTTCACATGAACAAGGTTTCTAAAAACTTAGATGACATCACCTTGTGGAAGCTGTACAATGTAGCTGTTTGGGCAAAAAAATTTAATGTCGCCTTCTAGCGCTGGCGCTCAATTTGTCATTTTTTCAGCAACCACCGATCTAGAAATCGATACGCTTTTTTTCTGACGTCTGCCGGAAATTCGTGCGCAGTCATCGGGTACTCCACTTGAATTTTTTTTCTCAAATGAAAAACATTCTTGTAGAACGGGGATGCGGCAGAAATACATTCCCTGACACCTTTTACATCAAAATTGCTATCGTTAATTGGAGCGTTAACAAACAGGGCCGCGGGAGCAACTGCTATCAATATCCCTGGAAAATCGAAAGGCACTCGATCGGGGCTCTTGCCAAAATCACTGACGATCTTCGGCATGTATCTCGTGCCTCCCCATCCGGCGAGATCTCCATTGCTTTCGGCATACTTCCTGAACGTGGTGAATCCGCAACTGGTGACGATTGCCTTAATTCTCGAGTCGAACAAGGCAAGGAACAAAGCATTGTGCCCGCCCAGCGAGTGGCCGATCACACCAATGCGATCAGGATCAACCTCAGGCAACGATTGTAAAACGTCAATCGCACGCATATGGTTGACTATACCTTTCATAGAACAACTGATATACCCGTGCGCGTAGGGATCAAATTGATTTTCGCCGAGAAAGGGGTAATCTGGAACAATGCAGACATACCCACGCTCGGCAAGCTCTTTTGCGTACCAAAGGCCAGGGTCTCCGTCAAGTCCAGCAGTTTCCCTCTTTGCCACACTCGCGGTTTGGTGAAGGCAGACCATGGCGGCGGCTTTGTTTTTCAATTTTTTTGGGATGAGTAAATAGGCTGGCACCCAATCACCCGGCTCGCTCTGGTAGCTAATTTTTAGCCGAGTAAACAGCGGTGTGTCGTCGATGGATTGTCTTATCACTTCGGGGGAAGAGCTGGGGAGCGCTGGAGTCTTTCCCATCACTTCTTGTATGCCCCTCAGGGTTTGGGCCCTGATTTTACTCGCCTCCGCCATTGACGTGGTCGCCTGTGCTTGCGCTAGTTCAGAGGCCGTGAAAAATCCTGCAATCAATATAAGCGTACACCTATTCACAAGGCGATCAATTTTTTATTGGCGTTGAAAATTTAGAGTACTTCGTTTCACCGGTCACCAATTCCGTGACTACAAGTCGGGAAACCGAATCGACGGAATGAAAAGGGTCTAGAAAATTTCCCCGTTTTAAGGTGATGTCATTCGAATAATCAAAATCATACATCGCACCTAGTGATGTCAGATCTTTCTTAAATGCTTCTTCCTCTTCAAGCAAATGGAAATCCGCTATTCTTTTTTGAAGGTCGACATGCGTGGGAGGCACCAGAAACGTAAGTTTGATGTTATGGGTAGCACAATAACCGGAAATCCTCTTTAGTTCCTGAAACCATTCACCGGGGTACGCATAGGCACGATAGAAATTGGCCGCCGAAGAGTAGAGCTGGTAATCCCAAAATTCTTCCTTCGTGTATGGCGGCTTACCCAGTTCCAAGCTCTCGTGAAACAAAAGTGCTTTACCATAAAGTAATGAGGCTCTAAGGCAATACTTGCTCACGAGGTAAGAAATCAATGACTGCTTTAACCCGACTGCCTCGGGCACCAAGTTGATCTCATTTTTTTTGTTGTACAGATTGAAGCTGACCCCAATATAAATCTGCGTGACTTTTTTCGATTTCACCACTTCGTCGAACGTAGAGATTATTTCCGGAAGTGAGCCTCCCCCATAGCTCAGGTTCGTTACTCTTTTGTTGAGCAATTTTTCAAAATAGGCAGTCTTCAATTGATCCGTGCGAGAGTCACCTAGGATTACAACTTCCGTGGGCGATTTTCCGTATTCAATCAACTTGTACAATCGGGAATTGATGTTCGTGCCAATTTGTTTTTTTAACATCAAGTGATCGGCGTCCTTCTCTACGCGAAAAAAATTGAATGGATCTAGGTACGCTAGCAACAACAGAAAGCCCAACGGCAAAGCCACAAACAAACCTGATTGCGTCAAAAACTTTCTCATGTTCAAAACTGGAAATAAATAAATTGCTGCTGGCTTCCTTGAAACCAATAAATAAGAATTATTAATCCATAGTACACGCTCCATCTTACAAATCGAGGTGTTTTTCCCGCCTCAAACTGAAGGGCATGCTTCTTTTCGCGTTGGATCCACTCCGCTAGTAAAAGCAGAATGACTAACACGCTTAAGTAAATGATGTCGGCTCCCACGCTGATCTTCTTGATATCCTCCACCTCAATTCGAAACAAGGATTTTGTGAACAAGTGCTTCAAATACAAAAAGGCATGACTTAAGTCCTGAGCCCTGAAGAAAACCCACGCGACTGCCACTAAGAAAAAAGTAGTACCCATTTGAACAACTTCGGAAATCGATGGGAACATTTTTCCTTGCGCCACTGTATCCGTATTTTTTCGATTACGGTCAAGCAGCATTAAAGGCAAGAAATAAACAGCATGTAGGGCTCCCCAAACGATGAACGTCCAATTTGCTCCATGCCAAAATCCACTCACCAAGAAAATGGCAAATGTGTTTCTTATCCTTACGCCCGTGCCCCCTTTGCTTCCGCCTAATGGAATATACAAGTAATCCCGAAACCAACTGGAGAGAGAAATATGCCAGCGTCGCCAAAACTCAGCAATGTCTCTTGAAAAATAGGGAAAGGCAAAATTGCGAAGCAGCTCGATTCCAAAAATCCGGGACGCCCCCAGTGCTATATCCGAATAACCCGAAAAATCACAATATATCTGGAGAGCAAAAAACACGGCCCCCAACAAATGAGTGCTACCCGAAAAGTCTCCCTCGTTGTTAAAGACGGCATTGGCATATTGAGCACAGTTGTCGGCGACAACGATTTTTTTGAAAAAACCCCAAAGCATCTGTCTTAATCCATCAACCGCCTGCACCGAGTTGAATACTCTCGGTGTTTTAACTTGAGGAAGAAGATGAGTTGCCCTTTCGATAGGCCCCGCTACAAGCAGCGGAAAATAACACACAAATACTGCGTAGTTGACGAAATCTCTTTCTGGATTTATTTTTTTAAAATAGACATCAATGACATAGGAAAGGCCATGGAACGTATAAAAGGATATTCCTACCGGCAGAATCACTTTCAATGTCCAAAAATTAGTTTTCAAACCGAATGTCGAAAGCGCCTCGGCGAAGGACTCGGCAAAGAAATTATAGTATTTGAATACCCCTAGAAAGCCAACGTTTATGCAAATGCTGAGCCAGAACCAAAACCGTCTTCCGTTCCGACTTGCGGCATCATTCATTTTCAAACCAGTGAAGTAATCCAGCAGTGTCGAAAATATGAGGAGAAACAAGAATCGGTAGTCCCAACACGCGTAGAAAAAATAGCTGGTGAAAAGCAGCATCAGATTCTGCAGTCGGAGGTTTTTATTGGTAACAAACCAATAAAGGATAAAAACGACGGGAAGGAATATTGCGAAACTGACAGAATTAAACAGCATGAGTCATCTTTGCTACTAAAAAAAGGCAAAGGTACTATAACAATTTCTATTTTTCTCGTCGGCCACCAACCGTATGGCTGTGCGCTCGGCCACCACCGTCTGCGAAATCGATCCCAAAAAAAACGCCACGTATTTTTAAACAATCCGTAATTTTGCCGTTTCCTTTTTCAACCAATGGCTCCATTAAGGCTGGATCGAACCAAATTCAACAATCTGTTGCTCCTAGCAGCCTTCTACTTATTGCTGGTGGTTAGTTTCGGTCTCGTGGTTAAAAATGAATATGCGTTTCAAAAAGTGGACCTGCTTTACGCCTTTAACGCGGGTCGATTTCTAATGGTGCTTTTTGTGGTGGGTACTTGTATGATCATTTTGACGGCTTCAAATCTGTCTGATTTTCAGTATGCCATAGCCGCGCTGATATTAATGTTTTTCGTCTTTCCAAGTACAGTCATTTTTTCTTTCGTAGGGCAGGCTGGCTTTCGAATACCGCTCTCCCACGTCATCTTGTTTTTGACAGTCTTGGCTATTGGGAAGATTAAGTTCAGGATACAATCCAATACCTGGAGCACCTTCACATCAAAAAAAATATTGACTTGGATCGTCATCCTTGGATTAATTCCTTTTGTGATATTGTTTCTGCCTTACCTTAACTTCAAGAACTTACTGCTGCAGGACATTTACGAGACACGCGAGGAATTGGGGCTGGCCGTTAACAACCTGTATACCAACTATTCTTATTCGTGGTTTAACAAATTCATTATACCCTGTCTTTTAGTGTTTAGCTATTATTACCGCGACAGGGTGATAGCCCTGATTGGATCTGCAGCGTTGATCTTCCTGTTCCTTTGTGGTGCACACAAAGTCGTATTTGTGGGGCTGATCGTTACGTTCGTTTTGTACAATTACGATTATAAGCAGAAGATCAATTATTTTCTCAAGCTGGTGATCGTCGTTGGTTTACTTGCCTTGTCAATCGCCCTTTTGTTTGACTCGGATTTTTTGATGACGATGACGCTGAGAAGAGCATGGCTACTTCCCGCGATGGTAGACGTTCTCTATTTCGACATGTTCGACAATAATCACATGCTATGGTCGGAGACATTCAATGGGCTGTTTCGCACCTATCCTTACGACCTGGAACATTCCTTTCTTATTGGCAAGAACTATTTTGATGAAATTATTTGGGGCGCCAATAATGGAATCGTCTCAGAGGGCTTCATGAATGCCGGAATGATTGGGGTTTTGCTAAACGCCACGATCGTAGGAATTTATTTTTCTATTCTTAACCAATTGGACATAAGTCCCAAATTTTTTGGAATGTTCTTCATGTTTGTATTTCTGATCGTGAGTAGCTCACTTCCTACCGTCATGGTTTCGCATGGCGGCATTATTTTACTTGTAATTGCATTCTTGTTCTTGAAGCGTACCACCTACACGATGTCTTGAGATGAAAAAATTGCTGATCCTCACGAAAACCAACTGGAATGAAGCTCCGCGCATCAGACACCAAATTACACGCCTGCTGAAAAGCAAGGGCTTCGCTATCACCTTTATCGAAAGAAACTCGTACAAGAATATTTTTATTTGTCAGCGCCGAGAAGAGGGAATTCAATTTTATTCACATGCCGAACTCATCCATCATCAGCTAAGGTATTTTTACCCCATTCAGTGGGCCAACAATTTGGTGGTAAAATTTTACTTGAGGAAAATCCTTAAGCGAGTGGAATTTGATCTGGTTTTTAATTTTTGTTACGATTATTCCTTTCTGCGAACCTTGGCCCCTTCCAAAAAAATCATTACGATGGTTGAGGATGACTTTGAAAGCCAGGCAAAGTTTGGGATGACGAAGGCCATTCGCGATCAAGTGAGAAGAACATGCAAAAACTCGGACGTGGTTTTAACTGTTTCTTATCCACTCTTCCGAAAGCTAAGGGAGTACAATCCGAACGTAAGGATGTTCTTCCCGTGGAGCCAAAAGAAATATGCAACACCCACGCCCAATGGCAATCGAAACGTAGTGTTGTATTTTGGGTACGTGCACCGAATGGAGTGGCCTACCGTGGAGCGCTTGGTCAAGGAAACCGAATACACCTATCGGTTCATCGGGCCTACAGCAAAAATGAAAGACGATCACATGATCGCCCACTTGAAGTCATTCTCCAATTTTGAATACATCCCCTACAGCAGCATCAATCAACTAAAAATCGACGATGTGTTCTGCTCCATTTTACCTTACGATCCGACGATCAAAAGCGTACAGTCTTGCACCGTCAGCAATCGGGCATTTAATCTTCTGTCACTTGGCTTACCTTTGGCTTATGCTGATTTGCACGAACTCATTGAGGCGCCATCAACCGTGATTACCAAAAATAAAACGGTGGACGACTACAAAAAGACCTTAGAGCAATTCCATAAAAACTTTTATGCAGCGCAATCCGACATTGAGTCTTTTTTAAATAATCATTATGAAGATGATCGGTGGCGGATTTTGAATGAAATTATTAACAACGAAGATCCTACTAAATAAATAGTGAAAATCAGCATATGAAAGAAAGAGCGTATCAAGTATGTACCAATTGCGTCATGGACACCACCGACTCCAAAATTATTTTTGATGAAAAGGGGGTTTGCGATCACTGCAACGATTACTATAAAAATATTCTCCCCAACTGGCATAGTGACCAGCGGGGAAGAGACGAGCTCGAAAAAATTGTAAAAAAAATAAAGAAGGAAGGCCAGGGAAAAGACTTCGATTGTATCATGGGAATGAGTGGAGGGATCGACAGTTCCTATCTCACTTACTGGGCGAAAGAATTAGGCCTTAGACCTTTAGTGTTTCATGTTGACGCGGGCTGGAACTCACAACAGGCCGTCAATAATATTGAAGTGCTCGTAGATAAACTTGGACTTGACCTCTACACAGAAGTAATCGATTGGGAAGAAATGAAGGATCTGCAGCTTGCTTTTTTCAAGGCCGGGGTTCCGCACATTGACACTCCACAAGATCATGCTTTTTTTGCCACGATGTACAAGTTCGCGCACAAACACAATATCAAATATATTTTAACAGGTGCCAACTACTCCACAGAATGCATAAGAAATCCTATCGAGTGGATGTACTATCAATCCGACCTTACCCAGCTGAAGGACATACATCGAAAATTTGGAAAAAAGCCTTTAAAAAATTTTCCGATGACGAGTATTTTGAAGCACAAAGTGTACTTACGGTACATCAAGGGGATTAGAGTTGTGACACCGCTTAACTACGTTCCTTATAACAAAGAAGAGGCCATGCAACTGCTCGTCGATAAATTTGGATGGCAGCGCTACCCGCAAAAACATTTTGAATCGAGGTTCACTAAATTTTATGAGGGGTATTGGCTTCCTAAAAAGTTTGGATACGACACCCGGAAAGTCCAATACTCAAGCTTGATACTCACCAACCAGATGACCAGAGAGAATGCCGTAAAAAACCTGGCATCACCCGCCTACAACGAGGAAACAATTGCGCAGGATTTCGAATATATTTCTACCAAGTTGGGGATTTCTACAAAAGAGCTGCAAAGTTATTTTGACGCACCCAATAAGTCATATCGAGATTACAAAACACAAGAAAGCGTCTATAAAGTTGGGGCGAGAATCATGAGGGCACTAGGCCTAGTAAGAGGAGGTAAAAGATGATTGCAATAGTTAACTACGGCTCTGGAAATATACAGGCCATTGGTAATATTTTTAAAAGGTCAAACATAGACTTTTTTGTGGCGGAAGCACCAGAGCAATTGGAACAAGCCACAAAACTCATTCTTCCAGGGGTTGGGGCGTTTGACAAAACGATGCAGCAGCTGATCGACTCGGGATTAAAAGAAAAGCTGGACGACCTCGTGCTACATCGGAAAGTACCCGTGTTGGGCATTTGTGTCGGGATGCAGATTCTGGGAAAGGACAGCGAGGAAGGGCAGTTAAATGGACTGGGATGGATCGATGGGCACGTTAAAAAAATAGATGTATCCAAATTCACTCACAAACCCCACGTTCCGCATATGGGGTGGAACTCTGTAAAGCCTCTGCACCAACATCCGCTGATGGAGGGTATTGATCTTAATCAAGGTTTCTATTTTCTGCATACCTATTTTTTCTCCTGCAATAAGAAAGAAAACATACTTTGTACAACAGAATATGGAAATGAATTTGCCTCCGGCGTTTACTCCAACAATGTTTACGGCATGCAATTTCATCCTGAAAAGAGCCACTCCAATGGTATTCAACTGCTAGAGAACTTTGCCAAACTATAATCATGTTGCGACCTAGAATAATCCCGTGCCTATTGGTGCATAAGAAGGGCCTTGTAAAGACGATCAATTTCAAAAATCCAAAGTACGTCGGTGATCCCATCAATGCCGTAAAAATCTTCAACGAAAAAGAGGTAGATGAATTGATTGTGCTGGATATGGATGCTACGGTCGATGGACGCGAACCCGACTTCACGATGATCAAGAATTTGGCCGCGGAATGTCGAATGCCGCTATGTTATGGAGGTGGCGTAAAATCGGTAGACCACGCAAAAAAAATCATCAACCTCGGCGCTGAAAAAGTGGCGATCAGTTCCGCAGCGATAGAAAATCCTTCCCTTGTTGCGGCCATTGCTGAAGCTGTTGGCAAACAAAGCGTCATTGCCGTTTTGGATGTAAAGAAGAAAGGTCTCTTTGGCAAATATGAAGTTTTTATTCACAATGGCACAAAAGCCACCGGAAAAGATCCGAGAGAGTTTGCCATCGAATTGGAAAGGCAAGGTGTTGGTGAAATTGTGATCAATTCGATTGATCAAGACGGCGTGATGAAGGGTTTTGACCTTAAGCTGACAGAACTAATTCGAGAAGCAGTGAACGTCCCAATTACGACACTCGGCGGCGCGGGCAGCCTTGCGGACCTTAAACATATCATAGATAAATTTGGAATCATCGGCGTAGCCGCGGGCAGCCTCTTTGTCTTTAAAGGAATATATAAAGCAGTGCTTATCAACTACCCAAAGCGAGAAGAAATAAACACCATGTTAAAATAAAAAAAACCTACTTCTGGAGATCCTCACTCTATGAAAAATACCTTATGAAAAATACTCTCGTTCAGTTGGCAAAAAGATTTATACCCTACTCATTCTTGTGGCTTCTGGTTGGTTGCGATTACAAGGACGTCGCTGTCAATATCCCCGTTCCATACCCTCAAGCATCAATCCCACAAGCCGCTTGTATGGGGCACATTCGGGATGGATATTCAGACAAGGTCTCGTATTTACCCGGCGAACGGATAAAAATCTATCTCAACTCGGAACATCCACTTGATATTTGTCGCCTCACGTTCTATAACTACCACGGCGATTCAATTTTCTCGATAGCGTCGCTACTTAAGAATCAGAGCCGCGTAAGCAACAATGATCCATCCGTCACCGGTTTTGGCTATGACGTCTCGGCTGAGTTTTTAGTTCCCAAAATCAAAAGTGGAATCTACCTGATTGAGAAAATGATTCCCGTGATCGTGAAAACGTTGGAGCCCGTCGATGTTATGGTGATCTATCCATCGAACACAGCCAACGCGTATTGTGAAAGCGGAGGCAGGGGCCTCTACACCATTGACAACCGACCCTACCAAGTTTCATTTCAACGACCCATACCCGTGCAACCTCTGTGCGAATATTGTTTGGAGTGGTTTACCATGCAGAATTTTTCTGTTGGGTACGTAGCCGATGTTGACCTCGAAAACTACACCAATATCCAAAACGCCAAAATCCTGACTATCGCCGGCCACAGCGAATATTGGACTAGAGCGGCAAGATTAAATTTTGATCGGTTTGTAGACAATGGCGGACATGGACTGATTCTCTCGGGAAACACCATGTGGTGGCAAGTGAGGTATACGAGTGATTTGAATGGTCTTATTTGCTACAAAGGGTACGACTACGATCCCATTTCTCCACCTAGACTAAAAACGGCAAACTGGAACAACCCCGCTCTTGAATATCCAATTACCTCGAGCATTGGCGTTGATTTTGTTCTGGGAGGATACGGTCTGCAGAATGACAATGGCTGGGACGGATATAAAATAGCTTCACCAACATCACCACTTCTCGAGGGCCTTAATTTTGCTAAGGGTGACATCCTTCCCTTGCCAACCATTGAGTATGATGGAGCTCCGATCACTGGCTACGTTGACGGCTATCCAGTGATTGACACAAATAAATTGAATTTTGACAAAATCGAGCTCGTCGGGTTTGACAAAGGTTACAGATATCAGGAAACTACTGCTACTTTTATGGTGCTCAAAAAGAAGGCCACATCAGGGATCATAGTGAATACCGCTTCCTCCAATTGGTGCTCTGGTACTGGAATGGGCGGCCCTTCCGGAGATGCCATAAAAAAAATAACCTTCAACGCAATAACCAAGCTTTTGAACAACCAAAACGTCTTCAGCAATTAATGAGCGTGACCGAATCCCGAATTGATTTATGAAGCGCCAAACATTTAACATACAGTGAAACAAATTATCCAGGACCTACAGTCTGGCACAACCATTCTCGCCGACGTTCCAGCTCCCATTGTAAAACGCGGAGCCGTATTGATTCAAACCAAAGTCAGCTTGGTTTCGCTGGGTACCGAGCGAATGCTCGTGGAGTTTGGGAAAGCCAATCTGATTGAAAAAGCGCGCCAACAGCCGGAAAAAGTAAAGCAAGTGCTCGACAAAATAAAGTCAGATGGGCTGTTGCCGACATTAGATGCGGTCTTTAAAAAATTGGCCGAGCCTCTTCCTCTTGGCTACTGCAATGCGGGGGAAGTAATCGCCATTGGAGATGACGTTACAGAATTTAAAGTGGGCGACCGCGTGGTCTCGAATGGTCCCCACGCCGAAATAGTTCTTGTGCCCAAGAATTTGGTTGCAAAGATTCCCGAAAATGTCTCCTATGAAGAGGCTAGCTTCACTGTGATCAGTGCCATTGGCCTGCAAGGCATTCGCTTGGTTAACCCAACCTTTGGAGAAACTATTGTGGTGATCGGTCTTGGATTGATCGGGCTAGTCACCTGCCAACTTCTGAGGGCTAACGGATGCCGCGTCATCGGCTTCGACTTTGACGATCAAAAAGTAAATCTTGCCAATAATTTTGGCGTCCAGGCATTCAAAGTATCGAAAGAAGTTGATCCAGTAAAAATTTGCAACGAACGAACCAATGGTATTGGGGCTGACGGTGTGATCATCACCGCCTCCACACAAAGTGACGAGGTAATCTCACAAGCCGCTCAGATGTGCAGAAAGCGGGGGAGAATTGTGCTGGTTGGTGTCATTGGTCTTGATGTGAAGCGTTCCGATTTCTACGAAAAAGAGTTGAGCTTTCAGGTCTCCTGTTCGTATGGACCTGGCCGATACGATGAAAACTATGAACAAAAAGGAGTAGACTATCCATTGCCTTATGTTCGGTGGACCGAAAAAAGAAATTTTGAAGCAATCTTGGAAGCACTCTCGGCAAAGACGCTGCACGTTCAACCGCTCATCACTGAATCGATTGAAGTAAAAGACTTCAAAACTATTTATGAAGATATTGGCAGCAGTAAGTCAATCGCTTCAATCATGCGTTACTCACCAAATCTTGAAATCCAGAGCAAGATCGAAGTAACTCCATCCTCTTTTGAAACAAGCAAGGCAGTTTTCGGTGTGATCGGTGCAGGAAATTTTACCAAAATGGTGATCGTACCCACGATGAGAAAGTTGAATTACGATATCAAGTACGTCGCCAGCGAAAAAGGTTTGTCTTCATCGTTGCTAGCGAAAAAATATAAGATCGCCTATGCCACCTCCGACTACCGAGAGATACTGAAGGACGAACAAGTTGATGCGGTTGCTATTACGGTAAGACATAACCTCCATGCGCCAATGATCCTAGAGGCGTTGAAAGCCAAGAAGCATGTGTTCGTGGAAAAACCCCTCGCCCTCTCAATCGATGAAATTACTCAGATTGAGGAGGCGTATCAAAGCAGTGGAAAATCGGTGACCGTGGGATTTAATCGGAGATTCTCACCTTTCGCTCGAAAAGCCAAAGAACTCATCAAGGGTACAGGCGCGATAAATGTCATTGCTACCATGAATGCGGGATTCATCCCTGATAACTCGTGGGTGCATGACATGAAAATCGGTGGCGGCAGAATTATCGGAGAAGCATGTCACTTGGTTGACCTCATTACGTTCTTCGCAGGAAGCTTAGTGGATGAGGTGATGATGACGGCGCAAGGAACAAACCCAGAAGAAGACACCGACAACGCATCACTTACACTCAAGTACAAAAACGGAAGTTTGGGAGTCATCAACTATTTTTCAAACGGAAGTAAGGCCTATGCGAAAGAGCGCGTAGAAATCTATAGCCAAGGAAGAACTATTTTGATCGACAATTACCGCAAATTAAAGTGCTTTGGTTTCTCCTCAAGGGGCTTATCCCAAGCCCAAGATAAGGGGCACTATGACCAATTTAAGTTGCTCCAGGAGCGGTTAAGGGAGGGCGGTCTTCAACTTATCCCCTTCGATGAAATCATCAATACCTCTAAAACCGTCGTCTATGCCATCGAATCGTTAAGATCAGGAAAGTGGATAAAGGTCAACTAGATTGATTCGACTAGGATTATATTTTCGCACGATTAAGTACCTGCGGTGGGAGCAGATTTATTACCAACTCTTTTTTCGATTAAAAAGAAAGATTTTCAATCGAATGCCGGAACTGGCATTTGCACCGACGCCTCGGCAGCTCACTTTAGTTAAGTCGATTCCTTCGGCCCAATGTTATCAGAAGAACAAATTCGTTTTCTTAAACAACGAAATGCTCTTCGGTAGCCACATCGATTGGAACTGTAACGCATTCGGAAAGCTTTGGACCTATAATCTCAATTATTTTGATTTTTTGCATCAAGAAAAAATGGAAATAAATGAGGCGGTCAACCTGATCGACGATTACTGTAACAATGCTGCAATTCTGAAAGATGGAGTGGAGCCTTATCCTATTTCCGTCAGGTTAATCAATTGGATAAAATTCTTTGCTTTAAATAACATCAATAACCCTCGCTATAATGCAGTATTATACAGTCATTGTAGTCACTTAGCGTCCAATCTTGAGTATCACCTTTTGGGTAATCACTTGCTTGAGAATGGATACGCGCTTTTTTTCGCGTCCTATTATTTTTCGGAAAGTGATTTTTACAAAAAGGCTAAAAAAATACTGCGGTCGGAATTAGTCGAACAAGTAAAGAAAGACGGTGCTCATTTTGAGCTCTCGCCGATGTACCATCAAATTCTTTTGGCTCGATTGCTCGACTGTATCAACCTTGCAAAGAGCAATAATTCCAACGAAGAGCTACTGCCACTGCTGCAGTCAACGGCAATGAAAATGATCGGATGGCTTAAGGCCGTCACGTTTCAAAACGGCGATATTCCGATGGTAAATGACGCCATCTCGGGAATTGCTCCATCGTCAAGGGAAATTTTCAGTTACGCGAGTAGGTTGGGGGTGGACGCAGATTCTTCCAGGCTATCCGATTCAGGTTATCGAATGATCAGGGTACGCCGAATGGAGATGTTTTTAGATATCGGCAATATTGGCCCCGACTATATTCCAGGCCACGCACACAGCGATACTTTTAATTTCATCCTGTACGTTGACAATCGTCCGTTGCTCGTCGAAGCCGGCACAAGCACGTATGCCGTCGGGACGCAGCGGATAATCGAGCGTTCTACAGCCAGCCACAATACCGTGATCGTTAATGAAAAAAATCAGAGCGAGGTTTGGTCTAGTTTTCGGGTTGGCAAACGAGCCACGATCATCCGTACCGAAGAAAACGATCACAAAATCCGTGCATCTCACGATGGATACGCTTCTCTAAATGTGGTTCACGAACGATCCTGGGGTTGGCTTGAAGATGAATTTGAGATCGTGGATGAGATTATCGGAGGAAGAGATGTAAGTGCGGTTGCCTATATTCATTTCCCTCCAGGGCTGACCCCGAAAATCGAAGGAGTAACTGTTCATGTTGGACCCGTCGTGATCACATTTAAAGGGCAGCAGCATATTTTATTAGAGCAATATGACTACGCCACTGCCTATAACAAACTCAATAAAGGAGATGTTTTGAAGGTCTCTTTTAAAAGAGGGTTGGAGACACGTATTAAATTAGTCAGATAAAGCAGCGTCAACGCGCGAATTCCTTTCTTTGAAGAGAACGAGGTTAGATGTTCATATCGACGAGGATTTTTACAATGCGTTCGGCAGTATGTCCGTCCCAAAGCGCAGGAATTTTGCCATTTTTCCATTCGCCTAAATTGATCTGCTCCAGTGCCTGCTGCAAGGAATCATAATTGTCACCGATCAGTTCGTTGGTTCCTTCAGTGACTGTTTCGGGACGTTCGGTGTTTGCTCTTAGCGTAACACAAGGCACCCCTAAAACAGTTGTTTCTTCTTGAACGCCTCCCGAATCAGTGATAACTCCTTTGGCTTCCTTTAACAAATAAATAAATTCCAGGTAACTGAGCGGATCCGTAGGGATGACGTTTTTCAATTTGCCTTCCACCCCGCTAAAGTTCTTTCTGGTTCTGGGATGTATCGGAAAAATGATTTTTGCATTGGCCATACCATCAATTTTCGTCATCAAAAATGCGAATTTCTCAGCGTCGTCTACATTTGACGGCCGATGCAATGTGAGTACGTAATATTGTTTCCTTTCAAGTCTAGCCGATAACCAAAACGAAGGTTGAATTGTTTTGGCGAGATTGAATTTCAATGTATCGATCATTGTATTCCCAACAAAAAAGATCCTGTCTAAACCAACACCGGCTTTGGCGAGGTTGGTGTTGGCAACCTCCGACGTCGTGAAAAAATAATCGCTTATGGAATCCGTCACCAGCCGATTAATTTCTTCGGGCATCTCCATGTCAAACGAACGGATGCCTCCTTCAACATGAGCGACTTTCGTATTCATTTTTTTTGCCACAATCGCGCAAGCCAGCGTAGAAGTGACATCGCCCACCACGACGACCAAATCCACAGGATTTTGCATCAAGTCTTTTTCGAACTCGACCATTATCCTGGCCGTTTGTTCGGCCTGGGTACCAGATCCAGCACCCAAGTTCGCATTCGGAGCAGGGATCTGGAGTTGATCAAAAAAAATCTTGCTGAGCTTATCGTCATAGTGCTGACCCGTGTGAATCAGGCGATAGGAAATTTTGCCTCTGACTCCATCGAGCTGGCGTATGATAGGCGCAATCTTCATAAAATTTGGACGTGCTCCAGCGATTAGGGCTACTCTCATAAGAATAAGAAATTAAGAATTGGTTGTACTCAACACAGAAAGCATTTTCTGCGCTAATGTCTCACGACTAAAATCAATGGCCATTTTTTGGCATCCCTCGACATACGAATTTTTCTCGGCGATCCGCTCTTGTTTGATCTGCGTTAGACTTAAAATAAAATCTACTTCATTTTCCGGTTCGAAAAAAACGCCGGCCTTATAGTGCTCAATTATTCCCCTCACTTCGCCATCCACGCCCAGCAGTATAGGGATGTTCATTGCAACGCATTCAAATACTTTTGACGGAATTACTCCTTCAAAAGTATCCGTTTTTTTTAGCGGGACCAGTGCAACGTCCATCAACGACAAGTAGTTTTTAATTTCTGCTTTGGGGACAGGATCAATGAAAGTAGCATTTTCCACGCCCAAATCCTTGGCCAGCTTTACAACGTTTCCTTTTTCGGCGCCATCACCAATGAACAAAAAGTGAATAGATCTATCGGTCAGCTTACTCACGGATCGAATAATGAAATCCAAACCATGGGCTAGGCCATGAGTACCTGCGTACCCTACAATGAATTTACCGTTAAGCCCCATTTGATCTAAGAGCTTCGTGTTCTTGGGCTGCGGTTGATAGGTCTTTAAGTCAACCCCGTTTTTTATAACGAAAATCTTTTCCCCCGCAATGCCGTGAGAAGTGATATTTGACTTAAAGGAATCAGTGACAACGACTATTCTTGACGCATGTCTATACAAAAACAATTCGATCTTCTCCAGCAACGAAATAATCCAAGTTGAATTTACCGCCTCCACGGCCTTGATAGACTCGGGCCAGAGGTCTCTTACCTCCATCACCCAGCGTTTCCTTTTAAAGATGCTCAATGCGCAGCCCGAAACCGCGGTAAAAAATTGCGGCGAGGTCGCCACGATCAAATCACATTTGACAAAGAGACCAGCAAAAAAAGCACTGACGGCGAAGCTAAGATAGTCAAGCGTTCTCTTAAAGGTACCGGCATTGGGAGCAATAAAACTCCATACCCTTATCACTTTGATCCCCTCAATATACTCCACTTTTTTCCAGGAATTGACATACCCGTCATAGACCTTGCCTGCGGGAAAATTTGGAAAGCATGTAATTACCGTTACATCAACTCCTGATTTCGCCCAATTCTTACAGTGCTCAAACGTTCGGGTCGCTGGTGCATTATATTCGGGGGGGAAGTTGTCAGTTAAAAAAAGTATCCGCATGCTGATAAAACGCGGCCAAAATTAGTAATTAAATCTTCAAAAGCAGAACAACGAGGCTCACCGTCAGGTAATATCCGATTTCAATTTCAATTCCAACGCATGTGATACTCCAAAGTAACTACTTTGACTCCGCCTCCATGCCCGGCATCCTCAATACCATACAAATGGATAGAAACAGATTGATTGGGAGCAATGTCGAGTTGTGGCAATATTGTATTTTTGAGCTCTATTATCCCCAATAAACATGATTGACCCCGTCAATCGGCTGAAAATCTTTCGTAACCTCCCAATGCTCGCACTGATTGCGATAGCGTTGTCAATTCCCCTTCCGATACGTGTAAATTCCGCGGTCAGTATCTCCGTACTTTGTGCTTACTTGATCTTTCTTGCGACGATTCGAAAATTTGACTTTCATTTTTTTAAGACCCCCATCTTTAAGCTCGTGTTGATTCACGCAACCATTGTGCTGCTCGGACTCACGCATACGTCTGACTTAACCCAGGGTTTTGCGGATGTCGAGCGCTTTGGCTATGCCCTTCTATTCCCGTTCCTGATTTTTCAAATGCGCGACTCGGGAGTAACAATTTACAAAGTAATCTGTGCCTTCGCTGTCGGTTGTGGAGTGCTTATACTTTACGGATTGATCTATGTTCTCACCAGTACCGATTTTGCGGGAGGGAAAAGCTTTTGGGACCTAGGGCACACGTATTTTACCAACCCGATGGACATCCACCCGATGTACCTTAGCATGTACGTTACTTTCGTCATTTTTTTTCTGCTTGAAATGAGTCGATTAAAATTGAAATCACGTAAGCAAAATCATCTTACATTCATCGGCCTTTCGATTGTCTTTCTAGTTATCGTTTTATTTTTTATTCGTTCACAAATGGCGCTTCTTTCGTCCGTTATTTTGTTTGTGCTTTATTTAGTTATCGTTTTAAAGCGAAGAGCATGGCTGGTCACATTCGTTCTTTTCACCGTTGGGCTCCTGGTTTTTCTTTTGGATACCCAGCGGGTGGCCACATTTTTCGATACTTACGGAAGGAACGTGTCATCGGCATTGGATAACAGATTTCATGTGTGGAAGGGTGCTGTTGAAGCAATTAAATCATCCCCGATCATCGGAGGCGGCACAGGCGCTGAGCATGAAATGCTGAACAAAGCCTATGTGAAGATTGGTTATTTGGACGGGGAATTGAATTCCTACAACGCGCACAATCAATACCTGGAGTTTTTAATACGAAACGGACCAGCCGAGCTTGTTGTTTTCCTTGTTTTATTGGCGTACGCTTTTAAACAGTCTCTTCGATTTCCCAATCACCTGTTTCTCCTTTTTTGCATGATGTTTACTTTGACTATGTTTTTTGAATCGTCATTACAGCTGCACAAGGGGCTTGTATTCTTCTATTTCTTCTTGAGCTGCTTCCTATTCCTTCGGTTTGACGATCTGCCCGAGGCCGCCGATTCACCCAAGAATTCTTAAATTTCGAGAAATTTGTAAGACTTATGGCCGTATTGCTGGCTGCTTGTGTCACTTCTTTCCTGATCTCGTTTATTATTTTACCGGTAATCATCAAGTATTCACTAGCGAAAAACTTGGTGGACATCCCGGGGAGAAGGAAAATTCATAAGAAAATAACCCCTTCGATGGGCGGCATCGCCATGTTTGCCGGGTTTACTGTGGCCAGTTTTATTTGGATGGAGACTAGCCAGTGGCAAGAAATTCGTTATGTCATGGCCAGTCTGTTTATTCTGTTCTTGATCGGGGTGAGAGATGATCTTGTTCCATTTCGAGCGCTGCACAAATTGTTTGGTCAAATTATTGCCGTGACTGTCCTGCTTTTTTCATCCATCCACATCCAATCGTTGTACGGACTTTTTGGCATCACGCAAATTCCAACGGTAGCAGGATACTTGCTTACGTTTGTTGTCATCATCATTATTACCAACGCATTCAACTTGATCGACGGGCTCGACGGCCTGGCGGGAAGCGTGAGCATTTGTTCTTTCCTGGCTTTTGGTATTTGGTTTTATCTGGCCAATGACTACACCTATGCGTTGTTTTGCTTTGCGATGATCGGTGGCACGCTATCTTTTCTGGTTTTCAATTGGGAGCCTTCCGAGATTTTCATGGGCGATACCGGAGCTATGGTCATCGGAATGCTTTTGTCTGTTCTGACAATCCGTTTTATGAATCTCAACTACGACCTGCCCGCGCAACACATCGCCAAGTTTTCCGGCAGTATTGCTACGGCGGCGTGTTTCATTATTGTTCCTTTATGTGACACGTTGAGGATTGTCATCCTTCGGATATCGAAAGGCCAGTCGCCTTTTACTCCAGATAAAAGCCACATTCATCATGCTATCATCCGGCTCGGAAAAAGCCATTCTGAATCTGCAATTATTTTGACAGTCGTAAACATCGTGTATATTTTTTTAGCGATGGCATTTAGCAGCGTTAATGACAACTATCTTATTTTCGGCGTC
>DATJJP010000110.1:0-70200 GCA_035492075.1 Cyclobacteriaceae bacterium
CTCGCCGTTACATAGTTCTTGGTGTATCAACGAATATTTCTTTACTTAACCCAAAACAACTGAAAATGAAACTGATCTCCGTCGCCCTCCTTTTGCTTTTTGCCAACACAGGGTTTGCACAAACGAATTCCATGAAAGTAATCGGCTACTTCTCTGGCGGTACTCCGGAAGTGGACAATGTGGACGCCAAGAAACTTACCCATATCATTTTCAGTTTTTGTCATTTGAAAGGGAACAACCTCACAGTCGACTCAAAGAAGGATTCAATTACCATCAGTAAACTGGTGGCCCTAAAAAAGATTAATCCTCAATTGAAAGTGATGCTGTCACTTGGCGGATGGGGCGGCTGTGGCCCGTGCTCTGATGTTTTTGCCTCTGCAAAAGGCAGAGAAGATTTTGCAGAATCAACATTGGCTTTAAACAAATTACACCGGACCGATGGAATCGACTTGGACTGGGAATACCCAACGATTGAAGGGTACCCCAAACACACCTACCGCAAAGAAGACAGGGAGAATTTCTCCGACCTTGTAAAAGTCCTTCGCAAAAAAATGGGGCAGGGTTATGAAATAAGTTTTGCTGCAGGCGGTTTCAAGAAATATTTGGAAGAGTCGGTGGATTGGCAAGTCGTGATGCCGCTGGTGGATAGAGTCAACTTGATGAGCTACGATCTCGTCAATGGCTACTCGACGGTGACCGGCCACCATACCCCTCTTTACTCAGACAAAAAGACGCCCGAGTCAACCGACTTTGGGGTTCAATATTTGATTAGTCACGGCGTACCGAAGAACAAGATCGTGATCGGTGGAGCGTTTTACGCACGTGTTTGGGAAAATGTGCCCAACGAAAACCACGGGCTTTACCAACCTGGAAAATTTAAGGCCGGCATCGATTTCAAGAGGTATGAAAAAGAGTTCTCAAAGGAAAACGGCTTTGAGTATTTCTGGGACGACAACACAAAGGCCTCGTATTTTTATAACAAGGAAAAAGGCCTTTTTGCAACCGGGGATGACAAGAAATCAATCGGCTTGAAAACAAAATACACAAGGGATCAGGGCCTGCAGGGCATCATGTTTTGGGAGCTTACGTCCGACACCCCCAAGAACGGTTTGCTCGCAGAAATTGACAGGGCCAAATCCCAGAACTAGCGTTCAAAATCCCTTCAAAATTTGTTCCCACCTTTGTGAACGATGAAGGTATTACTGATCGAGGACGAACAAGAGCTGGCCGATAGCATCGTCCAATATCTAAAAGGGAATGATGTGATCTGCGAGTGGGCGAATACCATAGCGGCAGCCGACGATAAAATTTCATCGCACTTCTACGACTGCATTCTTCTTGACCTTTCACTGCCGGATGGCCATGGTTTTGAAATTCTAAAGGCGCTCAAGAACAGGAATTCGACAGAAGGCATTATCATTATCTCCGCTAAGGAAACCCTCCATTCAAAAATCGAAGGCCTCAATCTAGGGGCAGACGACTATCTCACCAAGCCATTTCATATCTCTGAACTCCTCGCACGCGTGCAAGCACTCGTCAGACGAAAGAATTTTCATGGAAATAATGTGGTGCGTTTTCAGGAAATAGAAATAGACACCTTGGCGAAATCCGTAAAAATCGGCACGAACGCCATTGATCTCACAAGAAAGGAAATGGATCTCCTGCTGTTTATGATCGGCAACCAAAATAGAGTGCTTTCAAAAAGCACCATTGCTGAACACTTGTCGGGCGACATGGCCGATATGCTCGACAACCACGACTTTGTCTACGCCCACATAAAGAACCTGAAAAAAAAATTGCATGAAGCCGGGTGCAAGGATTATGTCAAAACTGTTTACGGGCTAGGATACAAATGGCAGTGACACAAAACCTTTTAACGAAAACACTGCGGTGGTACATCGTCTTTGCAGTAATCATTCTGTTGGTCACCGCTCCCATTTTCTACTTCGTAACGCAGCGCCTTTATATTGATGAAGCGAACGAAACACTGAAGCTTCATAAAAAAGAATTCGTGCGTTACCATTTACCCACGCTGAAATTGGACAGCATAGACACCTGGAATCGATACAACCGCGACGAAAAGATTTTACCTCGACACCCGAAGCACAGGAAAGACAAGAAGGACAAGTTTTCTACGGTATTCCACTTCGATGAACTCTCTCATGAAAATGAGCCGTACCGAGTAATTACAAGCCCAATTATTATCGAGGGGAAACCATTTACTTATACTTCAAAAATCAACTTAGTAGAGCGCGAAGACATGATGAAGAGCGTGGCCTATCTCTTTCTTGGCCTTATCTCTGCGATGCTGATCGGGTTGTATTTTATCACTAAAGTAATGTCGGTGCGGCTGTGGAGACCATTTTACAACGCGCTTGATCACTTGGAAAAATTTGAAGTCGACAAAGTCACCAAAACTAATCTCTCGCAAACGACCATTAATGAGTTTGCTCGGCTAAATCAGGCCATTGAAGGTCTTATTCAAAAGAATACATCGATTTACAACGTACAGAAAGAATTCATCGAAAACGCAGCGCACGAATTACAAACACCGCTTGCGGTAATCCAGGGAAAACTGGAGGCTTTGTTTCAACAGTCGAGTCTCACGCAAAGTCAATCGGAGGTGTTGGAAAAACTCAACGAATCCGTTTCGCGATTAGCAAGACTTAACAAGAATCTTTTGCTGCTGTCTAGGATAGAACATGACCAATTCTCCACTTCGGAGCAACTTTCAATAAATGCGCTTTTAAAAAAACACTTCGAGTTTTTTGCAGAGCAGGCCGCGGCTAAAAATATCAGGATCACATTAAATGAAAATACCGAAGTTTCAGTCAACACCAATCCTGTCCTTGCGGAAGTACTACTAAACAACCTAATGTTCAATGCCATCCGTCATAACTTACCCAGCGGCACAATCGTAATAAATTTGGAAGAAAGACATCTTTCAATTTCAAATTCGGGTACTTCGACGGCGCTTCCACAAGAAAAAATATTCGATCGCTTTTCTAAAATCAACCCATCGACTCAGGGAAGTGGGTTGGGCCTAGCTATCATCAAAAAAATCGTCGACCTAAATCGTTGGGCGATCCATTATCATTTCAAAAACGATCTTCACACTTTCACTATCGCTTTTTAATTATGAAAAACGTCAATCTGCTTATTCCCACAGTTCTATTCTTGCTTTACTCCTTTTCGGCATTTGCCCAAGACCAGAGAAAAGACTCTTTGCAACTCCCCTTCGCCATCGCCGACGAAAAACGGCTTTCGGATGAAGACCTAAAAGACAAAAAGGAAGGCTCCTATGTAACCGGTGCACCGGACATCAGTTCCGACCCGATCAACGGATTCGGTTATGGCGGAGAAGGTTCTATCTTTTTCAATGGCCATCGCAGTGATCCTTTCTTCGCCTACACCGCCTACCGCGCCAAACTTGATTTCGTTGTTTTTAACACTACACGCAATCAACGCGAATTTTTTCTTCGCCTCGATGTGCCCTATATCCTCAATACAAAATGGAGGCTCCGTGCAGAGGGTGGGTATGAAGAAAATCCCAACTTACTATATTTCGGAATCACCGCTCAGCAATCACTGAAAGCGTTGAAATACAAAAACGCAATCGGCGACAGTGTGTACAATGCCAGTTATCATGACTACGAGGAGAATTATTTGCAGGGGGTTAACCAATTTTATAACACCTATGACAAAAAAGAAGCGGTGCTAAATGTCAGTATTGAGCACTCCTACCTGGAAGGTCGGCTCCGCGCACTCATTGGTTATGAATATGCCTATGTTGACATGAGTTCTTTTACCGGAAACTCATTGATCCAAACTGACTTCAACAACAATAGAGTAACGGGTTTAGGAAAAAACAGCGTAACAATTGCGCAGGTAGGTTTGATCTACGACACTCGCGACCTTGAGCCCGATCCAAGCAATGGCATCTTTGCCGAAATCACCAACGAGCTTTCGTTGAAATCATTGGGATCAGCTTACGATTTTAATAAAACATTCGCTCACGTCAATTATTATCATAAGTTGTTCCCGTCGATAGCCAAGCGCCTGATCTTTGCCGGCCGAATTGCGATGGGCTACACCGCTCTCGACGCCCCTTTCTTCGAATATCAAGACCAGTGGAGTTCCGAGGGAAGTATCGAGGGCCTTGGAGGGCCCAACACGTTGCGTGGCTACAAACAAAGTAGGTTCCTTGGTCGTGCTATGAACTTTTCAAATTTCGAGCTGAGATGGCGATTTGCCCAAACCAAAATACTTCAGCAACATTTGGAATTCAGCGCCGTTCCCTTCTATGATATCGGAGGTGTTTGGGATAACTTGTCGAGCCTCAGTACAAACAACCTTCGCTACTCCAGAGGCGGCGGATTGCGCATCGCCTGGAATGAAAGTACAATTTTGCGCTTCGACTATGCGGCGTCTAAAGAAGATAATCAATTCTTTTTCAACCTGGCGCACGCGTTTTAAAATCACGAGGCGCGGAGTGCAATCGTTAAATGAATCAACGATCATCTAATAATCGCAGTTCGCGCCCCATGACTCGCAGTCCAGATCATCTTCCTCTTTCGGCATTCATCCCTATTCCCGTGATCAGGTAAGGCTTGGTGTTTTCAAATTTGAATTTGAAAGTCCCTACAATGTCATCACCGTCCAAAACCATTTCCACGCCTTCACTCGTCGATTTAATGGAGCTAATCTTGCTCCCACCAAAATCGTCGTGCAAGCGGCCGAGCATTTTCACTTTGTCCTCAACCGTGCCTTTGATCTCCGTAGTTGTTGAAGAAGCCGTCTCACCTTCTTGCTGAGACTGCTGCGTCTTCATTACTCTCTCGATGAAGCTTTTTGCATAGTTCTCCTGAATGAATTTCTTCCACTGCTCTTTGTCGTCCAACCCGATCACGCGGTGGAATTCCCTAGCCTTTTTCTCCATTTCCTTTTCACTGGCCTGTGAAAAACATTGAAAGCTGACAATTACAGCAAGTAACAGAGTCAATTTCTTCATAATTTGTTTTTATCTCCCGATGAAGAAATCGAAGAAATAGTTTTAGAAAAGGGATAATTATTTTAGTAAGCCGTCAAGAGCAACCGTTACATAATAAAACGCCCCAATCGAAGGCCCGGCGGTATACTGGGTATACGTTTGGTTCAGCAGGTTCGATCCACCAATTTTAACAGAAGAAAACAACCGAGGTGCCTTGTAAGTGATTTGAGCATCAATTGTTTGGTAGGCTGCTACCGTTCCATTGGCCAATTGCGATTTCCAAACAAATGAATCCTGCCATCTCCAAGAAACACTGAACCCAATATTTTTTACCAATTCGCGATTGCTAAGACTTAAGTTAACAATGTATTTTGGCGTGTTAAAGGGAGTTTCAAGCCCTGTATCTCGCGAGTCAATCTTTTGAAGAGCGGCATAACTTACATTTCCGCTTACTGAAAATTTCCTATAGAAATTGTACCGTGCTCCGGCCGTCGCTCCATAATTGAAGTAAATACTTTTGGCATTGGTCCACATGCGATACGTCTTGTACTTTGATTTGTCAGCCACCTGAAAAATCGTAGAATCAATGCCCCCCACTGTCTCGCCGACTTTACCTGCGTTTGGTACTGAAATTTCTATTTGATCGATAAAATTATTGTAAATGTTATAATACGCATCAAGGTCGAGAAACAGTTTATCATCCATAACAGAACTTTTATAACCGACATCAAAAGAAGTGATCTCTTCTGGTTTCAAATAGGTATAGGTGTTGACAACCAATAGGTTTTGATTGTCGAGTGTGGCTTGAGTTGGCGTCTTTCCTTTCGTGTTAACATCATTTGCAATTGCCTTTTGAAATGCATCCACTGTCGATCTCACATACGAGTTCTCGAAAAGTTGGAGGGGCTTGGTGAGGATATCGATTCCGCCGTAACGATATACCCCTCCATTGTTCACCGCCGAAAAACCTTCGAAAAGCGTGGGGAAACGATACCCATTTTGAATCGAAAGTCGGACGTTGTGCTTTTCCGCAAAAGTGTAAACGAGCGCCAATCGTGGATTCAATTTTGGATTGAAATACTCGGTCTTGTCTACCCTGGCTGACGCCACCATTTTTAGTTTGCCATTCAACACCTTTTTTGTGGCTTGCACAAAACCGCCAAACTTATAATAATTCATCTGGTCGTAGGGATGGTCAGTATCAGGATTGAGGAAACTGTTCCCATCGGGGAGAATAAAATAATTTCTGGCGTCAGCTCCTACCAATATATCGGCCAGTCGAGTTTTAAAATCATACTGACCCTCCACATGCAGTAACTTATTTTTCAAAATCAATTGCGCTCCCGTGTCCCAATTGTTGACATGGATTATTTGGTTCAATGTAGAATTGAATTCTTGCGTGCCGGGTTGCAAGCGTCCAGCATCGGCATAGGCACGTGCCGCCTGATTGCTCTGCGCTGATGTCAAGCCTTGATTATACGCATTTTGAAATCCCGTTTTGTAATCAGCATACCAATTGTTATCACTTTTGAATGCTTTGTCCATGGCGGCACCTGCAGGACCTAGATTATAAGAATCAGTTGTGTTCTCCACCGTGAGATAACTGCGCACAAAATAATTCACACCTTTTAGCTCAATCCGATGCTGCTGAATTTGATATCCATCCAACCGGATGCGATTGCCGCGTTGAAAAATAGATTGCGACTCTCCAATGCGATAAGTGTAAGACACCTCAGCTTTGGGCGACAACCGATAGTGCAACGACAAGTCGCCCTTGGGGTTTCTTATCCCGTAATTGTGATTGACCAAATCCTTTTCAGCGTAGCCCGTTCTAGCCACTTGATATATCTTTCCATCAGCAAGGGTCAAATTTTTCCGATACGAACTTTCGTTGCCGTAAGAGTTGATGGGATCCTTTGCGGGGTTATCCGTACCTAAGAGTCCCACAGAGGAATTTCCCAGCGGATTCAGATCATGCAAGTCATTGGCAACCCAATCTGTTCCTTTCTGAAATCCGATATTGATTTTAAATGCAAATCGATTATTATATGCTTTCGCAAACCGTGCTCCCGTCTCGGTGTACACTTGAGGAGAAAAATCTGCGTCATTAACGTGATTGACACCGACCTTTTGATATACACCAAGTCCTTGGTATATGAATGGGCTTTTCGTGAGAACATTGGAGATTCCATTCAAGGCATTCAATCCATACAAAGCCGACGATGCACCTGGGGTCACTTCGATGCTCTCCACATCTAGTTCATTGGGGCCAACGGTGTTAGCAATCGAAACTCCAAGCCCTGGTGCTTGTGTGTCGGCACCATCTACCATTTGTAAAAAACGAGGGTTGGTGGTATTCGTAAAACCTCTCGTGTTCGGGACTTTGAACCCAAGACTGAGCGTTGTGAATTGTACTCCTTTCACGCCTTCTAGCGCATCAAAGAAATTAGGCGAAGCGCTCTCTTTTATGGCGCGCAAATCGAGCTTCTCAATGGCGACGGGCGATGTCAACGCAGATTCCTCAACACGAGAGGCCGTTACCACAACCTCAGCACCCAAAATCGAGCTAGGCGACAAACTGAAGTCAATACGTTGTCCCGAATTTGTCACTGTGGCTTCTTCCGATCTATAGCCAATGAATGATGCCGTGATCGTCAATGGAAATTCGCTGCTGAGCTTAAGTTCGAATTCTCCCTTCAAATTGGTAATTGTTCCGGCGATAGTTCCCTTCACAATGATGTTGACGCCGGCGATCGGTTCGCCCGTATCCTTGTCCTTCACAGATCCTCTTATTTCAGCCACATCACTAGCAGTGGAATAGAAGGTAACTAAGCTGAGTGCAATCGGTAAAATGTATTTCATTAGTCTATCATTTTAGTATAGTATTAAGTCAAATTTTTTTTACAGGATGTCACGTTGAGCAACCAAAGGTTTTTCTTTGTGCTCGTGAAGGCCGCATTCTTTGTTGGTGCTCTCCCACCACCACCGCCCCGCGCGCAAATCCTCTCCTGGAAGAATCGCCCGCGTACAGGGTGCACATCCAATGCTGGGAAACCCTTTCCTGTGAAGGGAATTTACCGGTACCGAATGTTTAGCAATAAATAAGTCTACCTCTTCTAGGCTCCAATGAACAATAGGGCTATATTTTATAAGCTGGTATTGATCGTCCCATGCCACCAAGGGCACTCCACCACGACTGGCCGACTGGTCGGCGCGTAATCCGGTTATCCAAACCGAAGCTCCCTTGAGCGCTCGCTGAAGTGGTTCCACTTTTCTAATAAAACAGCATTCCTTTCTATTTTCAACCGATTCGTAAAAACTGTTCGGTCCCTTTCGCGAGATCATTGCCTCAATGCTATTTTGATTTGGGAAATAGGGAAAAATCGAAAGTCCGTATTTCTGCCTTGTGAGATCGAATACATCATAGGTCTCCTGAAACAGTCGTCCAGTGTCAAGCGTGAACACTTCTATCGGCAGAGATTGAGATGCAATCAGGTGAGTGATCACCTGATCCTCGAGACCAAACGAAGTCGAAAACTTGGCGCGACGACCATAATTGTTGGCCACCAATTTCAATCCTTGATCCGGTGAAAGATCTTTCAATTCAGCCTCCAGTTCTTCCACAAGCAATTTTTCCACGACTATAAAATAGATTTTAAAATGATGCGAATACTCCAGAAGATCACCAATGCGGCCACACAAAGAAACATCGTCTTCATGGGCAACTTCCCGACCAGTTTCGCGGCAATAGGCGCGGCAACGGCACCACCTATTATCAAGCCTAGAATCACTGGCCAATGACTCACACCAAGCAACGCGAAGAATGTAAGGGCGCTGGCAAGCGTAACAAAAAATTCTGCAAGGCTTACAGAGCCGATCACGTAACGCGGACTCTTTCCCTTCGAAATCAGAGTACTAGTCACCAGCGGTCCCCAACCACCACCACCAAATGAATCCAAAAAACCGCCTGCGCCCGCAAGCCACCCTACATGCTTCACCTTTGCCTGTTCGGTATTTCTTCTGAATGCATTACGGATAATTTTTATCCCGAGAAACAAAGTATAGGTAGCCAAAATAGGCCGCACAATGTTGGCATATTCATTGCCCAGTCTCGAAAGGAGATAAGCACCTGCGATGGCACCGAGTACACCAGGGATCAAAAGTGTCCTGAACAATTTCTTGTTTACATTTCCAAAACGATAATGACTGTATCCTGAAATACCGCTGGAGAACATTTCTGCTGTATGAACACTTCCGCTGATCGCCGGCAAATTAATTCCCGCCGACAACAAAATGGTCGTGCTTGTAACTCCATACCCCATACCTAACGCACCGTCTACCAACTGCGCCACAAACCCAGCAACCACCATCAAATAAAATTCTGCCTTGAGGCTGACCACGCTTGAGAGTAATGTCGCCATGACATTTTCATAAGGCACGTACGATAAAACTAAATGCCCTAAAAACATAAAGAAGAACGCAAACAGAAAGTAGGTCACGATACGCCTTACATGCCGTTCGTTCGATCGACCTGAATTCAACTCCTCGACCGAGATCACTTGTGTCAGTTCGTGCAGTCGCTTTACGCGCTCATGAAAATTTCCGTTAAGCTTCTCCCGAATCACACTCATGTTGTTGATGACATGATCAATTTCTATCGGCATGGCGTCTGTTAAGATCTCTTTCAGCCTCTTCGCCACCGTCGGTGATTTTCCATTTGTAGAAATGGCAATCTTTAGGTTGCCCTTTCTTACAATTGACCCCAGGTAAAAATCGCAGAGGGTCGGTAGGTCAGCTGAATTGACTAATTTTCCCGCAGCCTTGGCTTGATGGAATATGTCTTCACTCAACACACGATCGTTGACAGCCGTGATAACAACGTCAGAATCCGTTAAGTCTTGGGACTGAAAAGATCGTTGGTGGATTTTCAGATTCGGATAAAGCATCGCGAGCTTCTGGATGTCACCGTGTATAGCGCAGGCCACAAGCTTGATTTTGGTTCGCGGTGAATTTGAAAGCACAGCGTTGAGTTTCTCGAAAGCCACTTTTCCACCGCCAACTATAAGCAATCGAAATTCTTCCAGTTTCAAAAAAACTGGAAACAGGTGATTCACCTGACTCGTTGTTTCAATGTCTTGTTCTTGTGTCATACGTCGTGGAAATATTTTCGATTGGCGAAATCCCCGAATGTCTCTTGTGCTTCGTGTTCCAGATGATAGCTGGCGAACAACGTTTCCAATTCATTTAGAATAGAATTCTCATCCAAATTCTCTTTAAAAAGTTTATTCAATCTAGTGCCTTGACGATCACCCCCTATGTGAAGATTATACCTCCCGTAGGACGTGCCCACAAAACCGATCTCCGCCACGTAAGGCCGCGCGCATCCGTTGGGGCAGCCCGTCATTCGCACGACAATTTCTTCACTACCCAATTGGTGTTTGCTGAGGAGTGGTTCAATCTTAGTGATCAGTGAAGGCAAATAACGCTGACCCTCTGCCAAGGCAAGGGGGCAAGTATTTAATGCGACACAAGCCATCGAGTTCTTTCGAACGCTCGTGGCACAATCATCATGGTCAATCACACCATGTCTCTTCAAGATTTCATCAATCAGCGTCTTATCAATGTCGCGCACGTCGGCAACAATCACATTTTGGCTACATGTAAATCTAAAATTCGCTCGGCCTGTATTTGCAATTTCCAGGAGTGCTGATTTCAATTTCACTTTTTCGGCATCATACACCCTTCCGTTTTCAACAAAGACCGTGTAATACCACAGCCCTTCGTGATTTCGTTGCCATCCATAATAATCACGGCGTTCGGTAAACTGATAAGGCTTGGCATCCGAAAATTGAAAACCCAATCGACGCTCCAATTCCTGTTTAAACCACGCCAGTCCGTATTTGTCTATCGTATATTTTAATCTCGCCAATTTTCGATCACTCCGATTCCCAAAATCACGCTGAATGGTGAGCACTTCATAAACGGCCTTCAAAATGCTCTCCTCTCCGGCCACAAATCCAATGACCGTAGTTAAGCGTGGGTACGTCTCGGAATTGCCATGAGTAGCTGACAACCCACCTCCTACCGCGAGGTTGAACCCCGTTAATTTATTGTCTTCGATGATGGCAATAAGTCCGATATCGTTCGCAAAGACGTCAACATCGTTATTCGGAGGAATAGCTATTGCAATTTTGAACTTTCGCGGGAGATAATGGTCCTGATATAAGGCGTCTTCTTCCACGCGTTCACCTACCTTCTCTTCGTTGAGCCAGATCTCGTAATACGCCCGCGTTTTGGGCATCAACAACTCACTTATCTTTTCTGCATACGAGGAAACCTCCGAATGAATTGGCGATTGCTTTGGGTGCGCGCTAGAAATAACATTGCGATTGACATCGCCACAGGTAGCAATGGAGTCCAGCTTCGCTTTGCTGAACGCCCGGATCGTCGGCTTTATCTTCGACTTGATCAAACCGTGTAATTGCAACGTTTGGCGAGAAGTTACTTTAATAACCCCCGTCGAATTTTCTCCAGCGATATGATGGGTCGCAATCCATTGTTCGGCCGTAAGCGCCCCGCCAGGGAGCCGAAGCCTAATCATAAACGAATAGGCGCGATCCAACTTCTTGCTCGCGCGCTCTTCCCGAAGGTCACGATCGTCCTGCTGGTACATCCCGTGAAATTTGATCACCGCTTGATCGTCTTCAGCGATCGCCCCAGTAATTTCATCGCCAAGGCCTTCACGGATGCTTCCGCGCAAGCCTTTGCTTTCAACTTTAATTCTTTCTATGGATGATAACGTTGCCATTTTCTAATAAACATCTTTTACATACCGCCCGTCTTCAGCAAGTCGATTGAGATACAACTGAGCCTCCTCTTCCGATTTCTTTCCATCAACGCCTATGATCTCCAACAAAATATTTTCCACATCAGCGCTCATCGATTTGGCGCCGCACACATAAAGATGAGCTCCTCCCTCAATCCACTCGTAAATTTCAGTGGCGTGCTGGAGCAACTTGTGTTGCACGTAAACCTTTTCCTGTTGGTCTCGCGAAAAAGCGACGTTCATTTTCGTCAATCCTCCCGTTTTCAAGTAATCTTGCCACTCTGTCTGATACAAAAAATCAGAGTGAAAATGCTGATCTCCGAAAAACAGCCAGCTCCTTCCAGTAGCACCGGTGCTCACCCGTTCTTCAACAAAAGCCCTGAAAGGGGCAATCCCCGTTCCTGGACCGATCATCAAAATGTCTTTGTCGCCAGCAGGCAATTTGAACTGCAAATTCTTATGTACGTAAAACTCAATGCTTGTTTCTTCCTCTAATCGAGCCAAGTAATCGGAGCACAAGCCGCGTCGGGTAACACCGTCGATGTGAAAGCAATTGCGAGTTACCGTCAAATGAACCTCCCCTTCGTGCACTTTTGGTGACGATGAAATAGAATACAAGCGAGGAACAATCGGCTCCAAGGACTGAATAATCTCGGCCACCTGTTTTTCGCTTGAAGGCGGGTAAATCTTCAGTAGGTCAATCAGATCCAATCTCACCCCTGGAATATTTTGTTGAACGATGGTCGCATATTTTTTTACCACCCGGTCACTCAAATAGGAAATGGAAAGTTTATCTGTCAATAAATCAACCAACTGATATTCTTTTTCTTTGTAGGAAATGATTTGATCCTCAGTTATACCCAAAAGCTGAATGATCCTTTCAACTTCCTTGATCGAGTTTTTGGGAATAATGCCTACCGCGTCGCCTGGTTCGTAAATCAAGTCATCGGCAGCTATTTCAAAGTGATAGGTCTCCTTAAGTGACCCCGTTGCATTGAGATTCACTTTTGAAAGCAGTTTGCCGTTGTAAACTCTCCTGCCTATTTTATTTTGCGTTCGAGTTTGAACCCCCAATTCAATTCTGTTCGTCGAGAACGAGCGCACCAACTCTTGAAACCACTCCTCCGCCGATTCCTGATATTCGACATCACACTTCTGCAACGGAAGAATTCTCTTGCCGCCCAAATTCTCCAGACGAGTATCTACTTCCTCCCCGGCTTTGCAAAACAACGGGTAAGCGGTGTCGCCAAGGGCAAGCACGCCATAGCGAAGCCGCGAGAGGGCAAGTTCACTTTCAAAAATGTGATTGAAAAATTTCTTTGCTGCAGCAGGTGGCTCTCCGTCGCCATGTGTACTGATGACGACGACGAGATTTTCTTCCTTCGCCAAGTCAGAAAGACGATACTGGTCGAGCCCGCTTAGTTTCGCCTGTAGCCCTTGCTTTCTCGCCTTTGACACAAACTCCGTAGCCAGTTTTTTTGAATTTCCTGTTTCTGTTCCATACACGATGGTGACTTTTCCCTGTAGTGCTACATTTTTCGTCCCCTCCCTCAAAGAGTTTTTCAGAATCCCAGAAACGTACCCGTTCAGCCACACCAATTCTTCGCGCGAAAGTCGCTCCACCCATTGATTAAGCTCGTTCAACTTAATTTCCTCAATCATCGTTACGCAACTTTAGCCGTTGTGAAAAATGAGGCATCCACCGATGGAAAAAAATTCTCATCGTTATCACGAGGATCATGCCACTGAAATTTCTTGCAAAACTTAGCGACCTTACCGATAATAACCAGTGAAGGGGACTTAAATCTTCTTTCGCTAAATTCAGGAACAAAATCCTCGATGGAACTTGCAAATACTTTCTGATAGGGCGTAGTTGCTTGCTCTACTACCGCTACCCATTTCTCGGCTGAAATTTGATTTTCCAACAACCTATCGATCAGAAAAGGCAACGTCCTTGACGACATATAGAACACCAGGGTATCGTCAGTCAAAGCTAGCTCCCTTATTTGACCATCTTCAATTTGTTCAGGGTGCGTGTAAGCCAAAAATCGTATTGAATTAGAGAAGCCCCGAGCGGTGAGCGGAATGCCCGCATAGGCGGCAGCACCTGAGGCCGCCGTAACCCCCGGAATAATCTCAAAAGCGATGTTGTTCGCAACAAGTGTCTCCAGCTCAGCTACGGTGTTCGAAAAAAATGAAACGTCCCCACCCTTTAATCGAAGCACCAATTTTGCAAGCTTGGCCTCGCTCACCAAAAGATCATTGATCGTCTCTTGCGAAAATGAATTCGCATTGCCTCCCTCCTTGCCCACAAACAGAATTTTTGCACCCCGCTTTGTATTGTTCAGCAAGGAATGATTCACCAAACGATCGACAACAATCACGTCGGCAGTTTGTAGGTATTTCAATGTCTTCACCGTGATCAGTTCTGGGTCGCCGGGCCCCGCGCCGGCCAGTACTACTTTTGAATGGAAACCTCGTATTGGCATAAACTCTATAGTTTAAGTAGATTATTAGTACAAATTTTTTTACTGAATTAAAATGGCTCCGACGGTGGAGTGGCTTGTTTCATCGATCAAAATTGCACTGCCGGTTCCTTTGCTCATATAATATTTGTCAACTGCTATCGGAGCTGCGGTTCTTATCTTGGCCTTCACCACATCGTTGAGGCCGGCACTTTCCGGCGAGCCCAGTTTCTCCAAGGTATTGACATCCAACTTGTACTCGAGTTCTTTGACCACACTCCTCACTCGCCTGCTATTGGTTTGAAGCAAATATTTATTCCCTACTCGCAGCTCTTTCGCGTCAAGCCATGTGAGCAGCACTTCCAGCTCCTGCAAAACCTCAGGTTGCTCATTGGTTTTCACGATCAAATCGCCTCGACCAACGTCGATATCGTCTTCCAATTGAATAACCACGCTTTGCGAAGTGAAAGCCTCGTTGATCTCTATGCCCGCTATTTGAATTGATTTTATTGTTGTTTCGAGACCGATGGGCAAAATGATCACGCGGTCTCCGGTTTTGTAAGATCCGCTTGTGATCTTACCCGCATAACCACGAAAATCATGCAGATCCGGCGTCTGTGGGCGAATCACATATTGTACTGGCAAACGCGCGGCGTTGAATGTCACATGGCCGTCGACTTCAATGTTTTCGAGAAAATGCAACAACGTCTCACCTTCGTACCACCGCATTTTTTCAGACTTGTCGACGATATTGTCTCCAAGCAGCGCACTGATAGGAATGTATTTCACTGAATTCAGATTTAGCTGCGAAGCCACCTGGGCGTACTCTACAACGATGTTTGAAAAGGCATCTTCCGAGAATTCAACCAGGTCCATTTTATTGATAGCGACCACCAAGTGTTTGATGCCTAACAGAGAGGCGATAATGGAGTGTCGTTTGGTCTGCTCTATCACCCCGTTGCGCGCATCAATCAAAATAATTGCTAAGTCGGAATTGGAAGCACCCGTGACCATATTTCGGGTGTATTGAATGTGCCCCGGAGCATCAGCTAAAATAAATTTTCGTTTTGGCGTCGAGAAATATTTGTAAGCCACATCGATCGTAATACCTTGTTCTCGTTCAGCGCGAAGGCCGTCGGTCAAAAGCGCCAAGTCAAATTCTCCACTTTCTTTGTTCTTCGTCTGCTTTCCGATGGCTTCGAGTTGATCGATCATAATCGACCGGCTGTCGAAAAGTAGTCGGCCAATCAACGTGCTCTTGCCGTCGTCAACACTTCCCGCTGTAATTAGTCTTAGCAAGTCCATTTTCAATTTTTAGAAATACCCATTCTTTTTTCTATCCTCCATTGCCGCTTCTGAGACTTTATCGTCGATGCGCGTTTCTCCCCGCTCGCTGGTCTTGGTAGCAATAATTTCCTTGATGATCTCGTCGATCGTGGTGGCCTTTGACTCAACGGCTGCGGTACATGTCATGTCTCCCACGGTACGGTAGCGAACTTGCACCTTCTCAATGGTGTCGTCGTCATCAATAGTAATGAAGGGGGAAACTGCCACCCACTGGTCTTGATAGGAAATACAACTTCTCTCATGCGAAAAGTAAATGGAAGGAAGTTCGATTTTTTCCCTCCGGATATAATTCCAAACGTCGAGTTCGGTCCAGTTGCTGATGGGAAAAACACGAACGTTTTCGCCTTTGTTGATGCGCCCGTTGTAAATGTTCCACAATTCAGGCCTTTGCAATTTGGGTTCCCATTGGCCGAATTCATTGCGAACTGAAAATATCCTTTCTTTTGCGCGTGCCTTCTCTTCGTCTCTTCGCGCGCCGCCAATGCAGGCATCAAACTCATATTTCTCTATGACATCAAGAAGAGTGAACGTCTGCAATGCATTACGGCTCGCAAATTTTCCCTTTGGTTCTGTCAATTTCTTTTCTCTTATCGTTTCCTCAACACTTCCCACAATCAGCTTCTCTCCCAGGCTCTTCACCAATACGTCACGAAATTGAATGGCCTCAGGAAAATTGTGCCCGGTGTCTATGTGAACCAACGGAAAAGGGAGCTTGCCCGGTCGAAATGCCTTTTTTGCCAAGTGAACCAACGTGATGGAATCCTTACCTCCAGAAAAAAGCAGCGCAGGTCTTTCGAACTGTCCCGCTACCTCACGCAGGATGTGGATGGCTTCCGACTCCAATTGGTCTAAATAGTCAAACTCTCTCATAATACTTTTATTCTATAGGATATATAGACTTAATGGGACAAATGTATTATTCACAACGATTGCGCACAACATATGTTTGCGTTATTTTCTTTTTTTTCTCTAAATGGGTGATTTGATCAGCCTAACGGAGCTAACATGCATTCGTTCAAAACCTTAACGAACGCTTAACTCAGGCCTCCCTCTTTACGACAGTGGCGCTCGCCTGGGCAACGGGCAGCACCAGCATGTCCGCCACAACAACGTGGGCGGGTCGCGTCAATGCGAACAAAATGAGATCTGCAATATCGTTTGCGACGAGGGGTTGCATCCCTTTATAGGTGCTCTTTGCCCGTTCGGTGTCGCCCTTGAACCTGACTAAAGCAAACTCAGTCTCTACTAAGCCGGGGTGAATGGCTGTCACTTTTATGCCATATGGATTAAGATCGAACCGCATTCCTTTGGTGATCGCATCGACGGCGTATTTACTGGCGCAGTACACGTTGCCATTGGGATACACTTCTTTGCCTGCAATCGATCCAATATTAATAATGTGTCCCGATTTCCTTTCGATCATTCCATTCATGATCTCTTTTGACACATATAACAAGCCCTTTACATTGATGTCAATCATCTTGTCCCAGTCTTCTGAATCCCCGGTTTGAATGGGCGAAAGTCCGTGGGCATTGCCTGCGTTATTTACAAGCGCATCAATGTGTTTCCATGCGGTTGGTAGCGACTGAATTGCTTTTGTTACCGCTTTTTGATCCCTTACATCAAACTCAAGGGCAGTAGCTTCGGTAGGCGCCGAAAGTTCAGCAGTTAATTTTTTTAGTCGATCGCCTCTTCTTCCGCAGAGGATCAACTTAAAATCATTCTTGGACAACAAGCGGGCAGTTGCTTCACCAATGCCTGAAGTGGCACCTGTGATCATGGCAATTCTCTTTTCCATTTACTGAAATATAAAATAGACTGAAATCGTATTTGTGTTTAATCGACTAATCGGATCCTGGTAGATGGTGTGTTGCGAGCCGAGCATATTGGAAATGCCCCGAGAGAAACGAATTTCCTGAGAGAATTTGAAGAAAGGGAAATAGAAATCAAACCCCATCCCCATGTCTAAGCTCACATTGTGCTTTTGAATGGACAGGCCTGCGGTAGAGTTACCGATGTCGTTTTTTCCCGACGCTTCAAATGCAGGGGTAATTCCACCCACCATGTACATGCGCACGTTGCCTCTTCGAACGGATTTGTATTTCAGCAGCAGCGGCATCTCGACAAGGGTAGTCTCGACGAGTTGGGTCTGTGGTGCGGCATTGGTAAAGTAATAGGTCAACTTATGCGCATAGAATCCGGCTTTTGGCATCAGGCGCAAATCCAAAAATTCGGTGATGCGATAGTTCACCAAAAAGCCTAAGGAAAAACCAGGCAAGAATTGAGGCACCACTGAATGTACCGTGTCAAACTTGGGGGTAATAAATTTGTTTGAATACTTTACTTGGTAAGACGAGGTGTGCAAGCCAATACTAAAGCCATACGAAATCTTCCGATCATCATAACTTGGGTTGTGCTGTCGTGCCCAACGAAATAGCTGCGCATTTGCGCCCAACGGAAACAGCGCAAGGGCAAGGCCGACAAAGATTACTTTGTAGCCGTATACAATGAGCTTATTCCAAACGTGAGCGATTGGCATGCTGCGTTTTTAAAACCAAGATTCGAAAGTACTGATAAGAAGTCACTCCCTGACGGGAAGGCTTGAACGGACTCAGGCAGATAAGTATACGCTGAAGAATCGTGAGAAACCGCTTTACCGACTTTGGGCAGAATGGTATTAAAATAAAACGAATAGAGCTGTTTCATAGGGAAGGACGTTGGCTTGGAAAACTCCAAGATGACCATTCGTCCATTTGGCCTTAAAACGCGGCGAATTTCGTTTAATCCCTTCTCCAAATTTTCAAAGTTCCTCACACCAAATGCAACGATCACAGCATCGAATTTATTTTCCTCGAAAGGCAAGTTTTCGGAGTCGCCATAGGTCAGTTCGATGACGTCGTCATGTCGGTTGGCCTTCATTTTTTTTCTACCAACGTCCAACATGCCCTCGGAAATATCTACTCCGATAATCTTTTCAGGGTTTAGCTTCAATGCTTCGATGGCAAAGTCGCCTGTGCCAGTAGCCACGTCCAAAATCAGTTTCGGGCTCTCCGCCGCCAATAATTGGATGGCTTTTTTTCGCCACCGAATATCGATACCCAGGCTTAAGAAGTGATTTAAGAAATCATATTTGCTGCTGATCGAGTCAAACATGCGCGCCACCTGTGCTTTCTTAGAGGCCGCATCGCCTTTGTAAGGTACTACTGTCAAGATATGTTTTTCCGCAAAGATAGTACTTCGAAAATTAGGTGAGGGATTAATTACCCAAGACTTTAAACTCGACCCGACGATTCAATTCTCTACCTTCCTTGTCGTCATCGTTGCTGGCGATAGGCCTGTCTTCACCGTAACCAACCGTTTTTACTCTGCGTGGATCTACGCCTTTTGAGGTAAGGAAGCTTCTCACGGCATTTGCTCTCATGAGCGAGAGTTTCTTATTGTACGCCTTCGTCCCCACCTTATCTGTATGACCTGAAATCTCGACTTGGAGGGCTGGATTTTGTTTCATCATGGCCTCCAAGCGATTCAATTCGTTGTAGCTGTCGGTTTTGAAACTTGCCTTTTCAAAGTCGAAGTAAATATTTCTCAAAACAGAAACGGCATTGACCACGAGTTTCCGCATTTCAATGGTTTTGCTTATTGTTTTCTCATCGGCGGTTGCCGCGGGGACTTTCACATTGAGGGTTTGAAACATATACCCTTCTTTATCCACGGTGATCTTGTAGTCTTTGGCTGTGGTTGATTTGATGGAGTATTCCGTCACGCCGTTGCCTTGGTCTACCGAGCCAACCACCAGCTTATCTTTTAATCCCGTCATACTCACCTTTGCATCGATTGGCTGCTTGGTTTGCGCGTCAATGATGGCAAGCATGTACTTAATGGGTTGAATTACTTTCTTTGGAACTTCCTTCTTGGGTTGCTCCTTTATTGGCTCCTTCTTCGGTTCTTCTTTTACGGGTTCTTTTTTTGGCTCTTCTTTAGGTGGCTCTTCTTTTACTGGCTCCTTGACCGGTTCTTTAGCAACCACCTCCGGTTGCGGGTTGGTTTTCTCGAGGTCAGTGATCACATAAATATCGGTGTAGCCAAGTCCTTCATTTCTTACCGAAGAATAGTAAGATCTCTTGCCATCTTTTGAAATAGAAAAATAAATATCGTCGTCGGGCGTGTTGATTGGGTACCCGATGTTCTCCGGTTCGCTCCATTCGTTCTTTTTAGCATCCAGTAATTCAGATCTAAAAATATCGAACCCTCCCATACTCTTGTGGGCTTCCGAACTGAAATACAGCGTCTTCCCATCAAATGAAATGAATGGTCCGTCTTCGTCATGTTCTGTATTGATCTTAGGTCCCAGGTTTGTCACGCGTGTCCATTCACCTCTCGAATCTTTGGTGCACACGTAGATATCAAATCCCCCGTACCCTCCAGGTCTATCGCTGGCAAAATAAAGTGTGTTTTCATCTGCCGTTATGGAGACGGAAGATTCAATCGCGGATGAATTGACCACGCCCGGCAAAGGTTCGGGTTCACCCCAAGTTCCATCTTTCTTTTTCTCCGTCACATAGATGTCGCCATTTCCATCATCATTTCGAATGAAAAGCAAGCTTCCATCGGGCGAGAGCGCCAAGTTGGAGTTATGATATTTTGTGTTGATTGGAGGTCCGATATTTCGAGCTGATTTCCAATTTCCTCCCTCTCGGATGGAAATGAAAATATCCTCGTAATATTTATTGTCGTCAGCCACATCGGGGGAGGTATTGTCATCTTGCCGGCGCGTGGTAAATACCATTTCATTTTCATCGGCAGTGAGTACGGGCGCATAATCATCTTGTGGCGAATTTATCGCGCTTCCCATATTGACAATGGAATAGGGCCTCGGGCTAGCTTTAAATTCTTTGCCGTTGGCGCATTCAGCGATTCTCCTATCTACTTCGCTAATATCAACTTTGTCTTTGCCGTTGTAACCCGGCTTGGCTTTTAACTTGTTCTTATATTTGGTATAATATTCAACGGCTTTATCAAATTTTTCACCGTAATGGTAGCCTTTGCCAATCCAATACTCGATATCAAATCGATAATTTGGATTTTGGTTGAACGCACGTAGCAAAAAGACCACTGACTGGTCTTTTCCGATCGACTCGATGTGCCAGAGGCCCGCGAAAAAGTTTGCTCTGACATTGGTAGTATCGGTATTTGCAGCCAGCACCATTTGTTCCAATGCTTGATCAATAGCTCGCGTGTCTGCCATGACCTGATCGGCAATTGTCATCAAGTCTTGTGAGAGCTTTTTGTCCTGCTCTTGGGCGTTCAAGTTCAAGGCTGCAGACAAAATCAGGGCTAAAAAAATAGGTAGCCTTCTGGAAATAGTCATATTAAAAAATAGTTTGTCGGGCCAGAATAAGTCAATGAAGCAAGTTAAGCAAAAATCCAAATAAAATGAAAGGGCTCAAACCTCCATAATACTCACATTTATTACATCTTTAGTATTTTGCCGTTCAATTAATACTTTAAGCTTTTGGAGACACCAGTAAACCGTTGCGGCAGAAAATACCGATTGACAATACTAGGTTTAGGCCCCTATAAGACCTATTTTATCCTCCCATGAAAATCGAATCAGCCGAGTTTGTGACTAGTTCAACCGACTGGTTCAAGTGCCCACTTCCACAGAATCCCGAGTTTGCTTTCATCGGCCGATCGAACGTCGGCAAGTCTTCATTGATCAACCTTTTGGTAGGGCGGAAAAACTTGGCGAAGACATCCAGTACGCCTGGAAAAACCCAAACCATCAATCATTTTCTGATCAACAGGTCATGGAACCTAGTTGATCTTCCGGGGTACGGGTACGCTGCCGTGAGCAGGAGTTCACGTCAGGCGTGGGGAAAAATGATCGAGCAATACTTGATGAAGCGTGAGAATCTGTATTGCACGTTTGTGTTGCTTGATTCACGGGTGCCTCCTCAAAAAAGCGACTTCGACTTCATTACGTGGATGGGTGAGCAAAGTCTGCCTATCGCCGTCATCTTGACCAAGAGCGATAAACTAAAGCAACACGAATTGGCCATTTCAAAAAAAACGATAGAGGGCAAATTGCTTGAACAATGGGAAACGCTCCCCCCGCTCTTTGTGACCTCTGCCGAAAAGAAAACCGGACGGAAGGAATTATTAGAGTTTATCTCGAACTCCCTTACGGAAAATAGATGAATTCAGAGGAAGGTTTGAAGCGAGAGATCGGCCTCTGGGGCCTCACGGCGAATATTGTCAACGTGGTCATCGGTTCAGGGATTTTTGTGTTGCCGGCCATCGTCAGCGAAAAGTTGGGTGCAGCGGGAATCCTCGCTTATTTATTTTGTGGATTCCTGATCACGACAATCATGCTTTGTTTTGCCGAGGTGGGCAGCCGTATTACGGTGACGGGCGGAGCGTACGCTTATATTGAGGCCGCATTTGGAAAGTATTTTGGATTTCTCACGACATGCATATTTGTTTTTGGCTCTTCCCTGATGGCGGCGTCCGCAGTAGCCAATGCATTGGTGAATACGCTCGCGACGTTTGTTCCTGTTTTATCAGATCCCGTGGCGAAGGCAAGTTTTCTGATTTCGATTTTCGCGTTGCTGGCGATCGTCAATGTGATTGGCATAAAAAAGGGAATCACACTGGTAAAAATTACAACGGTGACAAAACTCACGCCGCTTCTTTTGATAATTTTGTTTGGTGTGTCGAAAATCACCCTCACGAATTTGTCGTGGAACACCACGCCGGATCTTTCGGACCTAGGAAAAATTTCCTTGATTTTATTTTTCGCCTTCCAAGGCGCGGAAGGAAGCTTGAGCATCAGTGGCGAGGTGAAGGATGCAAAGCGAAACGTGCCGCGAGCCATCTTTTTGAGTTTTTCAATCATTCTTGTTTTTTACATCGCCATTCAACTGGTGGCGCAGGGAGTGTTGGGTGATTCGTTCCCAAACTTCAAAGGAGCACCACTCGCCGAGGTTGCCAGGCAACTGTTCGGGCCAATCGGACTGACTATGATGGTTGCCGCTGCGGCCATCTCGATGACGGGTTACCTGAGCAGTGACAGCATGAATATGCCGCGCGTTTTATTTCGATCTGCAAAAGATCAAGTGATCCCGGTGACAATTCTTTCGAGGGTTCATCCCAGATTTGCAACTCCACATTTATCCATTATCGTGTACACCGGTTTGTGTTGTTTTTTCTCGGTCATGGGTGAATTCCGACAGCTTGCCATTTTTGCTTCGTCGGCAGCGCTATTGATTTACCTTGGCGTGGCGTTGGCGACCATTAAGTTCAGGATGAGTAAGACCAATGAGGAAGCATCGTTTAAAATCGCTGGTGGCTTGACCATCCCTATCATTGCAATTGTCACGATCCTTTGTTTTCTATCAAATCTCTCGGGAAGGGAAATCACAGGGCTCTTTATTTTTGTGGCGATTTTAAGTGCTGTTTATGCAGCTATTTCACATCTGAAAAAATCGAAATCATAAACAGTCTTACGTCTTGTGTGTTTTTACCCGCCCTTTATTTAATATTGCCCCTCTAAAAAAATTGAAATGGAAATCTCTGAAATCGCGTCGGTGAGTGGAAAAGGTGGCTTGTACAAGATACTCAAACCCGGCAAGGCGGGAGTAGTACTTGAATCTATGGATGCTGCAAAAACGAAAATTGTAGCGGGCGCATCCCATCGGGTTTCTGTGCTTCATGAAATTTCCATCTACACTACCACAAAAGAAGGAACAGTTCCTTTGATCGATGTACTTCAAAAAATCAATGAGCAGTACGGAAATGATTTGGGGGTGGACGGAGATTCCGACGGGACTGAGCTCCAGGCTTTCTTGAAGTCCGTTCTACCTGAGTTCGATCAACAGCGCGTCTACGTTTCTGATATCAAGAAATTGATCAAATGGTACGGCATTATCGCCAAAGAGGCTCCGGAAGTTTTAAAGCCGGCCGAGAAAAAAGACTAGAAGCTTTCTGCCTTCTTAACCATATTCTCTGAGCCTACATAGAAAGGCGTGCGTTGATGCAGGCTTGTAGGCTGAATTTCCAAGATTCTGTTTTTTCCGTCGGTTCCGCTTCCGCCTGCTTGCTCGGCCAAGAAAGCGAGTGCATTGCACTCATACATCAGTCGCAATTTCCCTTTCGGGTCTTTTGCTGTGGCCGGATAAATATAGATCCCGCCTTTCAATAAATTTCTGTGGAAATCGGCGACCAACGAACCAATGTATCGCGCAGTATAATTGCTGTCTTTGCAATGCTGGATGTACCTCTTCACCGGCTCCGAAAAGGAATTTGCCGAGCCTTCATTGATGGAGTAGATTTTCCCCTCCCTTGGCATCTGCAGGTGTGGATGAGAGAGTACATATTCCCCTAGTGACGGCTCATACGTAAACCCATTGACGCCAAAGCCTGTGGTAAATACCAACATCGTAGATGAACCATACAAAATGTAACCTGCCGCAACCTGCGCTTCGCCTTTCTGCAGAATATCTTCCTGGGTAATGGGCTTTCCGGCACCTGATTTCCTTCGATATATTGAAAAGATAGTGCCAATTGAAACGTTCACATCGATATTAGAGGAGCCATCCAACGGGTCGATGGCAATGACGTATTTGCCATCGTTATTGAGGTCGACGTAGGTTTCCGATTCTTCTGAAATTACGGCGCAAGCCTCACCTCCTTTGGTGAGCGCCCGAGTGAATCTTATGTTGGCAAGTACGTCCAATTTTTGCTGCTGATCGCCCGCAGAGTTTTGCGAACCCATGGCCCCCATGATGTCGATCAAGCCTGCTTTATTCACTTCCCGATTGACGACTTTAGATGCTAGAGCGATATCTCGCAGCAGCTGCGACAGTTCACCACTGGCATACTGAAACTGATCCTGATTGTTTTTGATGAAGCGATCGAGGGCTGAACCAATGGGCAAGGCTATTCGGGAAGATTCCACAACTATGTTGGTGTTATGTTTAGGATGTTAAATTTGCGGGCAAAGATACACCGCAATCGTTTGAAATCAATAAAAACTGAATGAAGGTATTTAAATTTGGGGGTGCTTCGTTAAAAAGTGGTTCGGCCATAAGGAACGTGGCATCAATTGTAAGGGATCGTCCCAACCAGCTTCTCGTTGTTGTCTCGGCCATTGGCAAAACCACGGACGCGCTTGAAAAAATAATTGCACTAAGCCAGTCGGGACAGCCCTTTATCGGCGAAGTGAATCAGATCAGGGACCATCATTTCCAAATCATCGCTGATCTTTTCACTGATTCAAAGAAAGTAGTCGAAGAAGTGAGCGCCCTTTTCGAACAAGTTTCAACCAACGCTGCTTTGAAGGGTGATTATGATTTCGTTTATGATCAGGTGATCGGATTTGGCGAGATCATCTCATCTGTAATTGTTCATCATTACTTTCTGCAAGAGGGTCTTGCCTGTGACTGGATCGACGCACGGAAATACATCGTTACAAACGACGCCTTTCGCGAGGGGCAAGTGCTGTGGCCAGAGACCGAGAAAAAAGTGAAAACCCTTGAAGCCAAACTGAAGAAGAAGATAATGATAACTCAGGGTTTTATTGGATCAAATGCCAGGGGCGAAACTGTTTCATTGGGGAGGGAAGGCTCTGATTTTACGGCTGCGATTTTCGGTTCATCCTTGATCGCGGAATCCGTCACCATTTGGAAAGATGTTCCCGGCGTGATGAGTGCAGATCCCAGACGACTCCCAGGGGCGGTTGTGTTTGAGGAATTGCCTTACAAGGAAACTGCCGAGATGACTTATTACGGTGCATCAGTGATTCATCCGAAAACAGTGAAACCTCTCGCCAACAAAAATATTCCGTTGCTTGTAAAAAGTTTCGTTGATCCTTCACTTGAAGGCACCAAAATTCACGAATGCCGTGTTGATCGGCTCCCTCCTCTCATCGTGCACAAGGAAAATCAATGTTTGATTTCATGCAAGGTCACAGACTATTCTTTTATTAATGAAGAGCAACTCGGTAAAATCTTTCAAGCGATCAGCGCCAGTGGTGTGCGAATCAATATGATGCAAAACTCAGCCATTTCTTTTTCATTTTGTGTGGACTATCGCGAAAGCAAGGTTTTGAAATTGATAGAGACGTTAAGCAAATCATTTGAAGTGTACTACAACTCCGGTCTGACGTTGATCACGATAAAAAATTACGATGCGAAAACTTTTGAAGAGTACCGTAGTTTGAAGGGACTGATTCTGGAACAGTCATCGCGTGCAGCGCTTCAAGTGTTGGTACGAGATTTTAAGTGACCGATTTGTAAAGCTCTTTAGAATCGTGTTAACTTAGTGCCATTAGCGGGAGTAGCTCAGTTGGTAGAGCATCAGCTTCCCAAGCTGAGGGTCGCGAGTTCGAGCCTCGTTTCCCGCTCTGACAATCAGGAAGTTAGGACAACCAAAAACGGTTGTCTTTTTTTATTGCATAGAATTTTCATAGAGGACATGCATGTGGACAGCCGGGTAAAACCACTACCCGATGAGCAAACTACTTCACAGAGCACTGGACCAGGTGCCACAGAAAGTCAAGGATAAAACCGATCGCAAGCACGAGTCTGTCAATGCTAAAGCGATGCTGCGCGAGATGGGTCAGTATTTCGAAATCGACCCCAAGAAAGTCAATCTCTTCATCCGTCAAAACGAACTCTCAGGCAAGCTATGAACAGACGAGAACAGGATATAGCCCTCTATAATTCTATCATCAGACTTGTAAAGAAGCATTTCGCAAATAACCAGAAGGCGCTGACAAGTTTCAGTCTGCACATCAATAAGAAGCAACTCAACGCTGGAGAGATTCAGATAACCGGCTTATCTGCGAGTTGGAAATTCCCCAAAGAGAAGAAAACAAAAACCCCATCCTAATGGACACGCTTTATAACTGGCTCGGCTTCCTTGTGTTCTATGCAGTGCTGGCAATTGTCTGCATGGCCGCGACACTCGGCTTTCTGTTTTTCATGTTCAGAAAATCAAGCAACAAATTCAACCCCCACAAAGTCAAATGATCTTCGTAAAAAACTATCAATCCAAGCCGCTACCATACCCGACCCCAACCCGATATTCCAAAGATGACGGTTACGGTGCGATAGCGTTCGGAGAAAGAAAAAAGTCTTCCAGAAAATACAAGAAAAGGAAGCCTAAATATTCGGCTTGAAGATCGCCAGCTTAGCGCAGTCGGTAGAGCAACGCCACGCTATGATGGGAAGCTACCCCGCAAAAGAGCGTGTTCTGTTAGACGGTGGTTCGAATCCATCAGCTGGCACAAAAGGAGGTGGCGAGTTCCACGAAGCTGAAAGTTGGTAGACAGTAAAAGTTCGTATCCCAACGCTCGAGTAAGTAAGGGTCCATCAGCCTCCTTTTTTTTAGAATCAATCATGACTGAATTAAAATCCAATATTCAATTAGTGGCGGGTTCCTACCCAATTAAATCTACTTTCCTTATCACCATTTATTTGAATGTGATCATTATTATCAGGCACAAATTTATTTATCAAGTCAAAGTAATGCTTCAATGTATTTTCATCAACATTGAATCTTGCTATACGGATTCCAGAGATAGGCATGAACTCCTCTTCTTCAAACTGAAGGTCATTCTTGGTCAATACTCTACATGTGATGGCAGCTTTTTCGGGTGTTTCACGATCTATGGAATGATTTTTCATATTTCGAATTTAATCAATGCCTGAGTTAAAGCCCAATAGCCAACCCACAAAAGAGTTAGCGATATTCCAACGGTTCGTTGTCCAAAGCCATTACATCAAACAACTGAACCTATGGTTGGATGAGCTTGCATGGGAGAACGAGAAGAAAGAGACCATCATTGAAATGCGCGAGAATGAAATCCAAGCGCTTAAAGCCGAACTGGAATTGTTGAGCGCCCAAAAGGAAAGAACAGAGATTCAATTCAAGGAATACGTACACAAGGTTAAAGAAAGCCGAAAGGGCGTTTCTAGGGAACAAAAAGAAATTGAGGTCGGACTTAGAAGAGAAATCGATTCCCTAAAGATGCGGCTCAAAACAAGCCATAGATTGAATGAATTGTTGGTTAAGCAAGGTAAGGCCCGATAGCCCATATCAGAAGCCCATGAATTTGTTGGCCTCTAACTCAGCCTCGGCTTCTGTCTTAAACACCATAATCTTATAGTCTTTGTCAGTAACAGGAAGACCGACAACTGGTTTGCCATCGCTGTTAAAGAGGGTCCAGTAGGCCGTTATTCCATCGCGGATTATTCTATTCAGCCTCTTAGGAATGAGTTCTTTAGAGTCTGAAACGTCCAAGCAATAGGTAAGCCGTCGTCCGTGATAGTCTTCAATCGTTTCATACAGGGGTATTGGTTTGTGGGGTTAAACGAATGTAATCAATTCTGTTGTGTTCCTAGGGTGTGACCGGTAGTGCAAATGAAAAGGTACTCCTGACGCTTTTTTTGATTGGCGCAATTCGATGCGAACAGCGAAAAATTTACTGTACAGCCTCTTTTCAACGTTTGTAGACAATCCTGTGACTTCACTATGAGAATTTGTCTACAATTTTCAATCTGTAGACATTTCGGGCATGGGAAGGCACACAAGGGCAGAATTTCAGAAGATAACTGGGTTGAGCAGGGGCAACCTGTTCAATTACATCAAGCGCGGAAAAATCATTGAAGAAAACGGGCTGATTGATGATAAAAATCCTGTTAATCTGTTCTTTTTGGAACGAAAAGGAGTGGTTTTAGAAGAAATCCCACAAGAAAAAACGACTACTCCGAGGCCCAAAAATCAATCCGACGAGTCTAAAGTAGAGCCTTACGATGATGATGACGTTGACAGCCAAGGAGATCAGACATTGACCGGCTTGAACAAAACCAGAATCAAAGTCGACATTGCCAAGAAAAGAAAGGAAACAGAACTCCTAAAGCTCCGAGAGCAGAAAATCAAAGGTGAGATTGTACCCGTTGCTGACGTCTCAGTACTATTCAGTAACCATACTCAGTCAATCTTCTCGGCTTTAAAAGATTGGGGCGATGAGCTGATCATAGAAATAGCTGAGGAGGCGCGGCTCAGCGGTGAACAATTGGCCAGGCGAAGAAAGCGAATGATTGAGCGGCTCAACAATGCTGTCGATCGGGCAAACCTGATGACAAAGAAGAGCATGGGAATCATAACGGACAATTTCTCCATTTCAAAGGGAGTAGGCGAGCATGAGTGAGTACCTTCCACAGTTTGAAAAAATAATTGACGAATCATCCAAAGTAAAGTTCTCGTCTATCATGCCTTCCGATTGGGCGGAACAAAACATAGTCATGCCCCAGCCATTTGCAGGTGCGTTGAGGTATGAAAAGACGCCGTACACCCGTGAAATCATCGATCGATTTTCGCCAAACGATCCAGCGCGCGAGATTGCTTTGATGGGTGCTGCTCAGTTTGGAAAGACAGCGTCTGTAATAGTTCCGGTAATTGGTTACGTCATTGCAAATTGCCCGGGCAATATCATAGCAACCGTTGGCCATGACGGATTGCTCGAGGAGTTTATGGACAAAGTAGATTACATGCTCGACAACTCTGGTTTGCGAAAACATATCAGGCCATCGGCAATGCGAAAGAAAAACCAGAAGACGGGAGACACCAACACGATCAAGCAATTCCACAATGGTTATTTGAAAGTATCCGCAGCAAGCAACCCTAAGATATGGCGACAGTCTGATTACAAGTTTGGATTGGTAGATGACTATGAGGCGGTGAAAGGTGCGTCGAAGGTGGCCGGTAACCAAAGGGATCTCATCCAGAAAAGGTTCACTGCATACTCACGTACTAAAAAAATTCTCTATTGCTCTTCGCCTGAACTGAAAAACAATTCAAACATTTTGGAAGTGTACTCGATGGGCGATCAGAGAAAATACCTGGTCCCGTGTCCATGTTGCGGAGAATTCATCGAATTGAAATGGAGCGTTGAAGTCAAGGACGGCATTCATGGCGGCATCACATGGAAAACAAATGAAGACGGAAGTTTGATTCCCGAAAGTGTCGGGTATACCTGTCAGATGTGCGGAGATTTTTTCACCGACCAAAACAAATCCGAGTTTGTGAGCAAAGGTTTTTGGCAACCAACAGCCAAACCGCATCGACCGGATTTTCTCTCCTATCACATGAATGCTCTCTACTCACCGCATGGGATGGATTCATGGACGGACTACGTTTACAAGTGGTTGGAGATTTACAAGGACGGAAAGCGTAATGAAAAAAAATACCAGACGTTTTTGAATTTGAACTTGGGCGAGCCGTATGAAGAAACAGGTGAAAGCCCAGAGGCAAATCAACTGCAGAGGAACATCCGTCCGTATGAGATCGGCATCATCCCCGAAAGACTTTCGCAGAAAGACGGCAACGGTAAAATTGTTATGCTCACTTGCGCATGCGACTTGAACGGAAAAGAAGATGATGCACGATTAGACTATGAGGTTGTTGCATGGAGTGAGACAGGATCCAGTTATTCAGTTGTTCACGGAAGCATCGGTACTTTTATTTTTGGGGAAGGCAAACTGAAAGAGAAGGTCGACCGTGAACATTGGAGCTATACCTTCACGCATCCAAAAAGCGTTTGGCTGGAGCTCGATAAAATCCTGAATCAATCTTTTCCTGTGGATGACGGGGAACGGAAAATGAAAATCCTTTTCACCGGTATCGACTGTGGCCATTATACAAACCACGCTTATACATTCATCGACAATAAAAATAACCCGTTGATTATAGGAGTCCGCGGAGACAAGGAAAACACACTGCGAAAGTTCGGGGTGGATACAGCCAAGTTCAAACCATCAAAAGAACGTCCAAACCTTTACCTGGTTGATGTTAACATGGTAAAGGATGAGCTTAGTCATTTGATGCAACTCGAATGGAAGGACGGATATTTCGACATGCAGCCTCCAAACTTCATGAACTACCCCACCCCATCAAACGGCCTATACCTGTTCAAAAATTTCTTTGAACACTACGAAGCGGAGCATAAGATACCATACGTGAAGAACGGAGTGGAATCTGGCTTCATCTGGCAAAAGAAATCTTCCTCCCATCAGAATCACTTCTGGGATATTCGGGTTTACAATCTCACCTTAAAAGATATTCTAGCCTTCGTGATCGGAAAGGAAATGAAAAAGCGTGATCTGAGTTGGGCTGAATTGGTCGATATTATGCTGGAGAGATAACGCCTCCATTCACCTATACTTTTTAGCATCCAAATTGGATGCTTTTTTTTCGTCCCCTTTTCATCATTGTTCTATTTGTTCGTCAACAAGAAGAACCAACAAAAAGAATCATGGCGAATACCGCAGTAGGATTGGAAAGAGTTTCCAGAACAGTAGGTTACGAAATCGACAAAGGAAATTTTGAAGAAAGCTCACCCAATCTTCCGCAAATGATCGCGGTCCTCGGTGAGGCTAATGACGCAAACCAAGCTACACTGGACCTTACCCCGTATACTTTTAATTCATTGAAAGAAGTTGCCAATCGTTATGGCTACGGTTCGCCGTTGTACAATACGATGCGCATTTTAAAACCTTTGCAAGGTGATGGCGTTGGAGGAATCCCTGTAGTGATTTATCCGCAAGCCAAAGCAGGCGGAGCAGCTGCAAAAGTTCTTTCAATTACCCCCACGGGAGTTGCCACGGGCAACGGAACGCACAAGGTTGTAGTATCTGGTCGGTACGGAATTGATGGAGTCAGCTATGATGTTAACATAGTGACTGGCGACAATGCCGCGGCCATAATGACTAAAATCATTTCCGCCATTAACAACGTGCTAGGCTGTCCCGTTATCGCAACTCAGGGCGCAGGGTTGGTGACATGCACGGCCAAGTGGAGCGGACTGACCTCCAATGACATCCAGATTTCCATCGACAACCGCGGCAATAGCTTAGGTATCACCTATGCAGTGGCGCAAGTAACGGCAGGTAGTGGAACACCAAGCGTTGCCGCTGCTCTTGAGTTATTCGGGAGCCAATGGGTAACGATTGTCCTTAATACTTACGGACTTGTTGACTCGGTGATGGCAGCGTTGGAAAATTTCAACGGAATTCCTGTTCCTGGCGCTCCGACCGGTAGATACACAGGCATCATTATGAAACCGTTCATTGCGATCAGTGGATCGGTCGCCGACAATGATACTGCAATCACCGATGCTCGTCCAGACAATGTAACGATTGCTGTCGCACCCGCACCATTAAGTGCAGGTCTTCCATTCGAGGCGGCAGCTAACATGACTTTGCTTTTTGCTGTCAAGGAGCAAAACACACCTGAACTGGATGTTGCTGGAATGGCCTATCCAGACATGCCAACACCTTCAAACATCGGAACTATGGCATCTTACGATAGCCGTGACCAGTATGTGAAGAAGGGTAATTCAACTGTTGACCTTGTTGCTGGCCGTTATGTAGTACAGGATTTCGTGACGACTTATCACCCACAGGGCGAAGAACCTCCGCAATTCAGTTATTGCCGAAACCTGATGCTTGATTTCAATGCGCGCTTCGTGCTTTACTTTTTGGAACAAATCCACGTGGTAGATCACGTAATCGCGAACGACACCGATGTCGTAACAGCTGCTAAAGTGGTTAAGCCCAAGCAATGGAAAGCCGTTCTCGACAGTATGATCGATGACCTGGTTAGCCGTGGATGGTTTGTTGATCCCGATTTCTCGAAGGCATCAATCAAGGTGAGCATCAGCACAACTAATCCGAACCGCATTGATACATTCTACAGGTACAAGAGAAGCGGCGTTGCTCGTATTTCTTCTACGACGGTGGAAGCTGGATTCAATTTTGGAACACTTAACTAAAAATAAGAAAACATGGCAGTAGGCGGCGATATACTTGAGATCACTTGCAATCACCCGACACTCGGATCAAAAACATTTTCCGCAAAGTCAGGAGAAGGCAACACATACGATACCGGCGGGTTCAGAACCGATGATGATGCTAACGGGATCACGGGAAACGGCAAACCGATCTGGAAAATGAATCGCAAGATGGGGATGTTTTCGGCCACAGTTGAGAACGACATGAACCTAGGCAAGGAAGCTGAATTTATCTCGGCACTGGCCAGCGATCCGAATCCAGCGGATTGGACATTTTCTGTCGTGAATGGAGCGGTTTACAAAGGGACCGGTAAACCCGTTGGCGATTCACAGCCGAACATCAACGATGCGACAGTGGTCTTGAAAGTAGCGGCTCCTCAATTCAAACAAATTTCTTAATCATGGCAGTATCATTGGAAGTAGCAAGCGCGGAAGTGTCGAAATGGCTCGACTCGAAAAAAATTTCGCAAGCTAAAAGGGAGAACAAGCTCGCAGGGAACATTGAGATTTTGACCAACGCGATTGCCGATGGCTCGTTGGTCATGAATCCTGATGATTTCACTTTTGAGCAGACTTTGAAGTTCCCTCTTCAAGCAGACGGACAACCGGAAGTGCCAAAACTGAAATTCAAAAACAGGCTGAAGGTTGGATCGATACAAAACGGAATGGCCGGCAACAGGCCTGGCGATATGATCGCGAACGTAAACACCGTCATAGCGGCCCTTGTGTCACTGCCTAAAGAGCTAGTGAAATTGTTGGATACCGAGGACTATGAAGTAGCGAGTAACATTGCGTTTTTTTTTATGATCTAAATCTCATCAACTGGGTTTCCAACGAGAACCCTTTTGAGGAAAACTTTAAAACCCTGATAGTTTCGGTTTACCGCGAACATCATTGGTCGCCTGAAATTGTGGGCGACCTTTTTTTTGATGATGAGGACTACAGGGGAATAAGGTTTATCTACAACGACATCGTAGAGCACGAAAAGGAAGTCAGAGACAGTATAAAAAAGAAATGAGCGTTTTCACCATACCCACGATATTCACTGCATCCGACAAAATAAGCGGAGTGCTCGGCAGCATGGGAAACAGTGTGAGCACGTTTGCCCAAAAAGCCAACGGGACTGTTCTGCGCAGCGAGAAGCTTTTCAACAGACTGACACCCACCATATCGGACGCAGGTAGACAGCTCATCGGGTTTGGTGCCGCTGGCGCTATCGCTACGGGTGCAGCATTTTCGGGAAAAGCTATAATGGATTACGAAGATTCTGTTCAATCGTTTAGAACGATCGTCTCAGATTTGAACGATACCCAATTTTCTGCCTATGAAAGGAAGATCGGGGAAGTAGCCAAGCTGACAAAAAAATCATCCATCGACGTTGCGAAAGGATTTGAGATGATCGCTGGACTGAATGCCGACTTCGCAAAAACACCTGAAGCGATTGGTAAGGTAACAGCTGCAGCAATCACCCTTTCAAAGGCCTCTAAGGACGAGCTCGGAAAATCGGCATCAAATCTTACCGGTATACTCAACCAATTCTCGCTCAGCGCGAACGAAGCAGATCGGGTCATCAACGTATTGGCCGCAGGTCAGGCCGTGGGCGCATCATCCATCACACAAACCGCGGATGCGTTCACGGTTTTTGGAGCTGTTGCAAAATCGGCCGGCCTCAGTGTTGAGCAGAGCACAGCACTAGTCGAAGTGTTGGCATCAAAACAAATACAGGGCGCCGAGGCTGGAACAGCCTTGCGCGGAACGTTGCTCGCCTTGCAGAAAGCAGGTGTAGGTTACAAGAGCGGAGTTTTCAACATGCGTGACGCCATCGTGGAAGTCAATCAAAAACTGGCCAAGAAGAAAACCGCGATGGAAAAAGATGCATACATGACCGATGTGTTCGGGGTAATCAACCGTACAACAGGAACCATCTTGACGCAGTCGGTAGATGCTTATGACAAATTCACCCAAGGTGTAAGCGGAACAAGCGAAGCCCAAAAAGCCGCAGCCATAAACACAAATTCACTCTCATCAAAGATCAGTGAGTTGTCGGCTAAATGGGTAACGCTTATCACTACCTCCGACAAATCCAAAACATCATTGAGCGGTGTAAAATCCGTTGTTGGATTTTTGGCGGACAATCTCGAGACAATCGTAATGTGGGGCGGAAGGTTGTTGTTGTTCTTCGCTGCGTGGAAAGCGGCTTTGATAATCGGTAAGGCACTGATCGCCGGCTACAACATTGTCCTTGGTATACAAGGAGCACTGACAGGAGTAGCTAGCATTGCAATTGGCAAAAGTTCCATAGCGATGGGCGCGTACAATCTTGCAACCAAAGCAGTGACCGCAGCCCAATGGTTATGGAATGCCGCATTGATGGCCAACCCAATCGGATTGATCATCCTTGGCGTCACCGCTTTGATCGGACTGATAGTGGCAATCGTGGCCAAGTGGAACGAATGGGGCGCGGCTGTTTCGTTGTTCCTAGGTCCGATCGGAATGGTCATTTCAATCATCCAATCATTTCGTAGGAATTGGGACATGGTGGTCGAATCATTTTCGAAGGGAGGAATACTTGAAGGCATCAAGGCAATAGGAAAAGTTTTGTTGGATGCCGTCTTGATGCCTGTTCAACAATTGATGGGCATCATCGGTAAACTCACTGGTTGGAAATGGGCCGAGCAAGCCGTGAGCGGAATAGAGAAATTCAGAAAAGAACTCGGCGTAAACGTAACTACCGATGAAAGCGGAGACAAGCTGGCACCTACTACCCGAGCCGGTCAAATACAAGCGCAAGCTGACGCCAACGCGGAACGTTCCAAGGAAGTCAATGGTACTATCAAAATTGTGGATCATACTGGCAAGGCCCAGGTTGACCCTGATAGCAGTCCTTGGATTCAGTTGATGCCTCAATTTTCCTCAACAACCAAAGGGGTTTTTAGCCCTCAAGTACAGTAATGGACGTGCAACTAAGGGAAACTGGCAACGGGGGCGACTTGGTTTACATGACTAGGGATTTGAAGACCATATACGGATTTCAGAACATGGCATATTTAGGAATGTTCGGAGGCAATGAGGAACAATCCACGCCATTCAAAAGACTGGATACCGAGCAGGGTTTCGATTGGTATGGAAATTCATTTTTTGGAAGTGATCCCAACACGTTTTTCAATTCCGAAACAGAGCGCGCGTTAAACAACACCCCTCTCACTTCTCAGGGCAGGCAGATAATCATAGACGCCGTAAAATCCGACTTGCAGTTCATGAAGGACTTCTCAACGGTCCAGGTAGCGGTCGAGATCGTCGCGACCAATGTCGTAGTGATCGGAGTAAAAATATTGCAACCCGATTCACTGTTGGACAAGAACTATTTGTTCATGTGGGATGCACTAAAAAAAGAACTCGATCTATCGGAGACGGTTCAAAACATTCAAAAGAGATTCGGATTCGATTATACCCTGAACTTTCAATTTGAAGATATTTAAATGACATCGATACCAACCATACAGACCCTCTATACTCAGATACTGTCCGACCTCTCCAATCCGACAACGGGGTTTTCACCCATACCTGTCTTCGGAAAAATATTTTTACGCGCGCTCGCAATGGTGCAAGCGGTAAAATTGAAACTGTTTTATATCGCTCTGGCCGGTGTGCAGAAAAACATTTTCGTTGACACAGCCGATCCTGAAGCTCAAGGAGGAACCCTTGAACGGTTTGGGAGAGTGAAGCTGAAAAGGGACCCATTTCCGGCCGTGAGCGGCGTCTACAATGTTACCGTCACCGGTAGCGTAGGCGGAGTAATACCCGCGTCAACGACATTCATCAGTAACGATGACGCATTGAGTCCCGGCATGCTTTTCATTCTCGACACGGCCCACGTAATGGCAACAGGTAGCGACACGGTCTCTCTACGTGCATTGAATCAGGGAACAATCAGCAAGTTGTCTATAGGAGACAAACTCACGGCAACCTCTCCATTGGCTTTGGTCGATTCGTTGGCTACCGTTTCAGCAGAAACGACGCAACCGATAGACGCAGAGAACATCGAAGAGTATAGAGGCAAATCGGTCCAAGCTTACCAACTTGAACCGCAGGGAGGAGCTCCAAGCGATTATCGTATTTGGAGTTATTCGGTAGCCGGAGTTAAGCAGGTATATCCATACGCGGCCGTAGGAAATGACATCAATCTTTTTGTTGAAAGCGAGCCATCGAGTGCAATTGATTTGATCGCGACTCCATCCCCGACAATGCTCAACGCCGTGAAGGCAGCAATAGAAACACCATCAGGAGGTCAGGCCAAAAAACCTTTGGGTGTTTTCCAAATCAATTATTTGCCTGTTTCATTGAAGCAGGTGGACATAAACATTGTGGGTTATGCCGGGATCACACCTGCCATAAAGGATTTGATCCTCAATTCGGTCAAGCAATGGATAGGGACCATTCGCCCATACGTAGCGGGAGCCGATGCGCCACAGGATAAAAACGATGTACTTGATATAAACAAAGTAATCGCTGTGATTTTGGCCACGCAACCAGGTGCCACGTTCTCAACATTAAGTATCGAGGTGGATGGTTTTGGGCTTGCTTCCAAAACATTCATCAACGGGGACATTCCTTTTTTGAATTCCATAACCTATTCATAAGAGGGATGTTCACAATCACGCAAGACACACTTGTAAAACTTTCACGGATGCTTTACCCTACAGGTAGGGCTTTCAAAATGCCTTTTGGTGGCATCTTGGAAAAATTGCACACAAATCTAGCGTTGAGTGAACAGCGAGCAATAACCGACGCCCTTTCTATTTTGGACAGTGCCATACCTGACAATCCAAATTTCACATCAGATGATGCGACAGGTTGGGAAAAAAGATTAGGCTTGATCTCCAATCCATTGGTGAGCCTGACCAACAGGATGCTGGCCATCAAAAGGAAAATGAATCATCCGGGAGACATCTTGCCAAGGCAGAATTATCTGTACCTACAAAATCAATTGCAAGCCGCTGGCTTCAATGTGTTTGTGTACGAAAATATTTTCGATGATGGAATGGGGGGCAAAATACCAAAGATACCAAGTGATGTTTTGATTGGTCCATCGATGTCACAATTTATGTACAACGATCATCAATACGGTGATTCACAGATGGGCGGAGCTTTTACAAATATCTGTGTCAGCTATTTGGATGAGACCATCGACAATAACCAGTATGGCTCAAATATGAATTTGAAGTCTACATTTTTCATAGGTGGGGCAACGATCGGATCCGTTGCCTACGTTGACGCAAACCGAAGATTGGAGTTTAGACAATTGATTTTGAAAGCGAAACCAACGCAGACGTTGGCCTATTTACTAGTGAAATACATTTAAAAAAGATATGGCTATTTCAATTTTACAGAAACCGAATACCGATGGAGTGTCAGCCGATTATCCTTACGGAAACATCAGGGACAACTCTGGCTCAGGTGACGGAACACCGGTCAATAAATTCACCAATGCGGATTTCCACCAATTCTTCGCAAAGATCATGGACGCTGCGGGTATTGTCCATAATGGATTGCCTGATAACTCAGCCAATGGATTCCAGCTATATACTGCACTAAAAAATATCATTGACGGAGACATCACGGCAGCTATCAATGCGGTTGTGAATGGAGCGCCTTCAACATTGGATACGCTAAAGGAATTGGCTGATGCACTAGGTAATGATGCCAACCTGGCCACTACAATAACCAATTTGATAGCTGCAGAGACCGCGAACAGAATCAACGCGGACAACACTCTACAGAACAATATCAATAACGAGGCCACAACACGTTCAATTGCCGATAACGCCGAGGCGGTTGCTCGCGCAGCCGCGGACATTGTTCTGCAGAACAACATTAACGCAGCTTCGGCAGTAGTCGGAACCTACAGCCCCGCGCTTACTAGCGTTCAAAATATAACCGCAATCTCGCTCGCCGCTCCGTTCATATTCAAAGTAATCAACGGTCTGGTCGAGATATGGGGAACGGTGAATGTATTCCCTTCGACGAGTGGATCTTGGGGAAACGTGGCATTCCAATTTGACTTACCCGGGGCGTACAGTCCAACGTTTGCAAATGACTTTGACGTCAACGGTGGCGTCAGCGGTGTCTTCAGAAGCGTCGGCCTAGGCACAGCAACCACACCGATAAGTGGAATAGTTGAAGGTGTTCCGGGCGACAGTCGCGTTCAATGTGTGTTCACATCACAAAATCCTGCCAACTCTTACACCGTCAAGGTGCATGCGGTTTATCATCTATGATCCTTAATATAAATACAGACGCATCAATTGCTTTTTCGAACAAACTGGAAAAGCTTAGAAAATCCGCTTTGCCGGTAGCTGTCAGGAGCACATTGAACAGCGCTGCATTTGATGTTAAGACGAATACCATGCCACGCGAGGCACAACAAAAATTCGTGAATAGAAGTCCCAATTTTTTCAAGGCAAATTCCAAGGTTGAACAAGCGCAAGGGTTTGACATCCGTAGGATGGTTGCGACAGTTGGCTTCACTGCGGAGAATGCCAAACAAAATAACAAAGCTGTTTTGGAATTGGAGCAACAAGAGCACGGAGGCACTATTAAAGACAGAACATTTATTCCGACAAGTGAAGCGCGTGGAGGATCTGGACTGAGGCTGGTTCGTCCGGTGAACAGATTGAGAACTATCAAAAGTAAGGTTGGTTCGCTTCAATCAATTCCTGATGTGAAAAATGTCAGAGGGAAAAACAAATCAGAGCTCTTTATCAAAACCGCAATCTATGCGAGGAAGGGTGGATACATTGTTGCCAATGGCATTTTGAGAAAGGTCGATTCAATTAAACGCCAGCGCGTTGGTTTGATCGGTCGCAGTACGACAATGCGGATAAAAACAAGCCCCGTTTATTCCTTCCGTTCCCATAGGACCGTGAACGCCTCGCGTACGTCGTTCATGCGGACAGCTTCAGAGATGTCAGCGAAAAAAATGGAAACTTTTTATGAGAACGAAGCTCGTAGGCAATTTAACAAGGTATTGAAATGAGTTGGTTAGACAGGATAAAGCACGACCTGATAATCACAACAGGTGACGGCAAGAAGTATAAACCTGAATGGATCAATGCGACCAAATCCAAAGAATACAACATTGCCGATTTTGATTTTCCAGAAAAAGCCGGAACACTTCGTCGTAGGTCAATGCCACGGGGCAGAAAATACCGCCTCGAATTATACTTTCAGGGAGAGGACCATTTGGACCAATCCGAAGACTTTGAAACGAGCGCTGATGATTCGCGTCCTTGGAGAATTTCACATCCATTCTGGGGAATAATATACGCGCAGCCCGACGGGTTGGAGTTTGACAATACCGTGCATAATGTTTCGAAGATCACATGCAACGTCATGGAAACAATCTTGGACAACAATCCGGTTGTTACACACGACCCAGCCGATAGCATTCTACAGGCCAATGACTCTTTGATGGGCACGACTTCTACGTCGTTCGCGGAAAAGGTACCGTCGCCATCGGTCCATGATGTTAACGTAATGAGTGCAGCCACCGCGAACACGTTTAATTCTGCCTACCAGAAAATCAAAAAGACATCTGACGCACAGAACTATTACAACTTATTTCAATCGGCAAATTCAGCAATCATCAATGCGTCCAACGATCCGTTGTTCGCAATGCAGAAAATTCAAGCGATGATCAACGCTCCGTTTCAATTTGCTGACTCTGCCCAAAACAGGATCACGCTATTGCTGAATCAGTTCAACAAGCTCAGGACTTCAATTTCAACGTTGCTTTCCCCTAGCTCAAAAAGAATTTATGAGGCAATGGGCAATACGATAATTTCTGGACTGTGTGCATGTGCAGTCACACCTCGGACCAAAGACTATAATTCAGTCAGCGACTATAACAATCGAGGCGATGCATTCGATGTGATCGGAAAGCTTACCGATAACTTCAATCTATACCTGTCCGATCTGGATTCGTTGCAAACTCCAAACGGAGGTGAAGCCGACAGCTACATTCCTGACTATGACTCTCTATCAGGACTTAATGATATGGTTAGCCTTACGATATCAAACCTCTTCCAGATAGCGGTAAACGCCAAGCAAGAAAGAACAATCATTTTGGAAAAGGATTCCAATGTGGTCCTGTTGGCTCACCGCTTCTATGGACTGCAAGCCGACGACACTACGATAGACGATTTCATCAAGCAGAACAACATAGGTTTGAATGAGCTCATGATTTTGAACAAGGGCAGAAAAATTATCTATTACAAGTGATTTTAAAAATTGACGATAGGATCAGGAACAGGAAGGTTGAGAATTTTCTAAACTTCGAACTCTCGTTGCGTTACGATTCCTTCTCGTCCGGCTTTTCTTTCTCAGCGCAATTCAACCCAGATATACTCGAGCATAAGGAACTTTATTGCATTGGCCATTACCACAAATGCACATTGGAGCATGAAGGAAAATTGTTGATGACCGGCTACTTCCTGTCACAGGGATTTAAAAGTTCACACGTGTCCAATCCTGTCGCCATCGGCGGGTGTTCATTGACGGGATTTTTAGAGGACTGCCAGATACCCGAGACAATGGGATTGGAGTTTAACAACCTGTCCTTACGACAGATCGCACAACAGATTTTGAGGCCGTTCCAATTGTCCATAGTAGTGGATCCGTCGGTACAAAGAGAAATGGATAAGCCATTTGAGAAGGCTACAGCTGAGCCGACACAAACTATCAAGGACTTTCTTACTAAGCTAGCAGGTCAAAAGAATATCGTCATTACCCACAATGCGCAAGGGAACCTCGTCTTCACTCGAATAAAAACAAAAACGACTCCGATTTTGAACTATGGTGGAAATGGCTTGCCCTGTCCTGAAATGGTCCTTTCGTTTAATGGCCAGGCCATGCACTCGCACATCACAGTAAAAAAGCAAGCGAGCAAAGAAAATCCCAATGCAGGTGAGGTGACGATCCGAAACCCTTACGTTCCGTTTGTGTATCGCCCTCGAGTGATCACTCAGAACTCAGGGGATAATGTTGACACAAGTTTAGCCGCTCGCAATGCGTTGAGCGATGAACTGAGGAACATATCACTGAAGTTCACTACCGACAGGTGGTTTGTTGACGGAAAGGTTATAATGCCTAACACGGAGATTACCGTGCTAAACCCCAAAGCATACCTATTCAAAAGATCACGTTGGTTTGTTGAGCAGGTTGACTTCAAGGGTGACTCAAAGGCCTTGACAGCTTCGGTTACTTGCGTTCTTCCGGAGGTGTACAACAATGACACGCCCAAATATTTGTTTGAAGGCATAAACCTGCATTGAAATGTTGACACTGACGCGAATACAGAATTCATTGTTGCAAAAGTCGTTCAGGGTTTTGAAGGTTTTGCGTTTCGGTAAGACCGATGTGCGGACCGCTGACGAGATAATGCCATTCGGGGTAGACAGCAATCCGATAAAGAACATGTTGGCCATCTATGCTAGCACAAGCGACAACAATCAAAATGTAATCATCGGTTACATAAACAAAAACCAGATTGCCAGAGAAGGGGAATTTAGAACGTACTCGACGGATGCGGACGGCGCGATAAAGTTTTCAATCTATCAAAAGAATGACGGCACATGCGAAATAGGAGGCAATACGAAAAACATGGTCCGCTTTCAGGAATTGGAATCAGGATTCAATCAACTGAAGAACGACCACAATGACCTGGTGAACAAGTACAACGATCTGGTCACAAAATTCAATACGCATATACATTCAGGGGTGACAACAGGACCAGGAACAAGCGGCCCAACTACATTGGAAGGTGAGACTGAAAACGCGTCGTCTGCAGATATTTCAGGCGCCAAGATTGATGAGATAAAGACGTTATGAGGATGCAAAATTTTAAAATCATTTTCAATTTAAATAGCATTGGGCGATCATGGTAATTTACAATTCAGAGAATCTATATATACAGTCGCAGACTGATCTGCTCGGCAAGATCACGGCGATCGATAATGTGATAAACGCCCTCAACACAGCTATGTTGAACGCGGCCACGAATCAGAACATCCAAGAGTACTCCTTGAACGATGGCCAAACACAGATCAGAACTGTTTACCGTACAATGGATTCGATCATCAACGGCATTACCGCTCTTGAGCGGGTGAAGCAGAGATACCTTGCCCAATTGAACGGAAACCGAGTAGTACGCGGAGTGGATTCTTCAAACTTTAACGTAGTCAACAGGCGATGAAAGAAAGTCAAGGCAAAAGTTTATTGAGGAGTCTGTTTGACAAGATCAATATTTTCTCAAACAGCGGCGCTATTGCTGAAACCCGTCAACCGAAGTTCGCGGATGACCAGGTATCGCTTGGTGCATACACACAGATCTTCTCGGTTTCTTTTGACGGTGAAAAAAATCTAGGTGAGGCCGGACCGGCATTCGACTATAAACCTGACTATGAAACTCTACGCATAAGATCATGGCAAGCATTTCTTGACAGCGACATCGCTCAAACGATCATCAAAAAATATTCCATTTGGAAGATCGGAAATGGTTTAAAGTTGCAGAGCGAGCCGAACAAAACCGTACTTCAGTCAGAAGGAATCAACTTCAAAAACATTCAGGATTTTTGCGAAGTGACCGAGGCCCGTTTCTCAGTTTACTCAAAATCAAAAGAAGCTGACTATTCTGAAATGCGCTCGCTTCAGCAATTGGCGGTGAGGGCTAACATCAATGCAATTGTTGGAGGTGATTGCCTGGTAGTGCTTCGATTGATCGATGACTTTGTAAGGGTCCAATTGATCGATGGATCACACGTTAGGCAACCTATTGGATTAGGGGCATACGACGGGACATTCCCAAACACATCGACTTTGCCGAACGGCAATAAAATCAACAACGGAGTAGAAATCGATCCCAAAGGCAAGCACATTGCCTATTACGTAAAGAAAGCTCCGCTCACGACTAACTATGAGCGGATACCTTGCCGCGATGAGCAAGGATTGATTTATGCGTTCATGGTTTATGGTCTTGAATATCGCTTGGATAGTCAGCGGGGTATCCCGATCATTTCAACCGTCATTGAGTCTATCAAAAAGTTGGAACGCTACAAGGATGCAACTCTTGGCAGCGCGGAGGAAAGACAAAAAATAGCTTACTTCATTGAACATGGTGTGACATCCACAGGTGAACACCCATTGGCCGCTGCAATCAAAACAGCGCGCAACGTTGATTATCAACCTGCGCAAGTTCCTGTCGATTCAGAGGGCCAACAATTCGCCAATAAAGTAGCGGCCACGACCAAGAAGCAGATTTTCAACATGCCTAATGATTCTACAATCAAGGCACCCGATTCGAAAACCGAACTTCATTTCAAGGATTTCTTTACGATCAATGCTGATATGATTTGCTCGACGCTGGGAATACCTCCAGACGTGGCCAAGTCAATATATACGAACAGTTTTTCTGCCAGCCGCGCCGCGCTGAAGGATTGGGAGCATGTATTGAATGTGGAGCGCGCAAAATTCTCCGCTGAATTTTATCAACCGATTTATAATTTCTGGTTGCACGTAGAGATTTTGAAAAACAAAATACAGGCCAAGGGATACTTGAACGCGTATGCATCTAGAAACTTCATGGCCATTAACGCATATCGCATCGCACGTTTTGTTGGTGCTCCGGTTCCACATATCGACCCTGTGAAGGAAGTGACCGCAGAACGTATGAAGCTCGGCACACTGGCCCAAGCGATTCCGCTTACGACAGTCGAGCAAGCGACCGAGAATTTGAACGGCGGCGAATCGGATCAAAACATAGAACAGTTTACCGAAGAGCTAGAATACGCCAAAGGCCTTGGACTAACTCTTGAGGCTCCTATCGTAAAGGTGAACGAGCCAGTTGAGTCGGACTAGAATATGAGTCCCGTAATTTCCTGAGATGAGGTTTCAGGAAAGAAGATAGCGTCAAGCCTTCTTTTTCCTTTGCGATTTTTACAAGATCATTTTTCAACTCTTCCGGTATGCCCGTCAACTGAAGCTTTGCCATAGTGGTTTTCGTTTCCCCAAAAGTCAGAACATTGAAAATAATCAGCATCCAATTTGGATGCTTTTTTTTTGCGCCCTTTTCATCGTGGTTCTCTTTGTTACGAACAATGGCAAAGGAGATACGATTATACGGCAGCTTCAATGATTATTCAGCTGATGAGTTTTTGGCTCAGTTGGCTGAGTTGAAAAAAGAAGATGTCTTGTTTCGTGTCAACTCCAACGGAGGAGATCCTCAGAGTGGATTTGGAATGATTGCCTCATGGCGTGATTACAAAGGAAAAAAGAAAATCCAGACGGACGGAAAAGCCTACTCAATGGCTTTTTACTTTCTGTGTTATGCCGATGAAGTTTCGGCTCTGGACGTTTCGGACTTCCTTGTGCATCGTGCTGCTTATCCGTCATCGTATGAACAAAGCGAGTACATGACGGATGACCAATGGGCAACACTAGACCGTATCAATGGATTTTTACGTGCTGCATTGGAAGCAAAAATAGACGTCAAGAAGTTCGAGAAGATGAAGAACGTAAAACTTGATGACATTTTCTCCAATGACAAACGAGTGGATGTAAAGCTCACAGCACAAGAAGCCAAAGAGATTGGCCTGGTGAATGAAATCATCCCTATCACTCCACAGATCAAATCCGAAATCAATGAGTATGCGTTCAGGATCGCTGCTCTGAGTGTGGAGATGCCGCAGCAAAAGCCGGAACAAAAGATTCCAGAACAAAAAAAACCACCAGAAAAAAACAAAGCAATGACACCAGAAGAAATAACTGCGCTTGTCAATGGAGTCCTGACCAAAAACAAAGAACAGGATTCAGCCATTGCCAAAGCCAAAGAGGATGCAATAAAAGCCGAGCGAAAAAGAATCGCGGCTTGGAAAGCATTTGACAAAATCGATGCGGTTGCCGTGAACAAAGGAATCGACAGCGGTGAAGAAATCACCATGTCCGACATCGCGGAATTTCAAGCAAAGGCCTTGAGCCCAGAAAACCTCAAGGCTATTGCTGATGCAAGCCCCAAGAAAGTTGAAACAGCGGAAGCTGAAACAACTGTAAAAACCGATGAGCAAAAGCGCATCGAGGTAATCGAAACAGGTCTTGACAAACTCTTAAACATCAAGAAGTAATGAGCAACGTAACACAGACCTTGCAGACGAACAATCAGTTGACCAACAACTATGATGTTTCCAAAATATTCGTTTGGCAAAATCGCTTCAATGATGCAAGCTACACCAATGGAGGCGGAGCGCCAGTAACTCTGGTTGCTGGAACCGTCATGGGTCGCATCACGGCGACGGGACTCGTTGTGCCTTTGGTATCTACTGCGGTCGATGGAAGCCAGATTCCAGTAGGCATTCTCAATCAGGATGTAGTAGTGGCACCAGGGGCAACCATGAACGTTTCCTTGTGCAACCAAGGTGACGTAGTTGAATCTCTTTTGACATTCAGTAACGGAACTGACACGATGGATACTACCGTATCTGGTAGAAAACTTCGTGACCATGTTCAGGCTCAAGGCATCCACCTGGTGGGCGGAACCGATTTGACCGGATTTGACAATTAATAAACATTCTAAAGAAGAAATAAAATGACTTTGATACCCACCCAAGACGCGAGAAATCTTTTCACCAAAAAACTCATGGCCGTATACCGTGAGCGAAAAGCGCCATCCAATTTCTTGCGCTCGTTTTTCCCTTCCGTTGAGAATGGAACTAAAGAGATTTCCATTCAGGTTATGAGAGGGTCTGAAAAAATCGCAGTTGATGTAGAGCGTGGAACGGAAGGTAACCGGAACACCTTCAACAAGTCAAGCGAAAAAACCATTGTACCTCCTTACTACCGTGAATATTTCGATAAGACTGAATTAGACGCTTACGAGGTTCTTTTCGGTAGCGAAGTAATCGACGATGTGGTTCTGGCGAATTACATCAATGAGATCGCTTTGAAGCTTCAAGCTCTTCAAGACAAGATCGAACGCTCATACGAGAAGCAGTGCGCGGATGTATTGACGACCGGTATTGTGACTTTGCTGAAAGGCACAAACATCGATTTCAAGCGCAAGGCTGGATCGTTGGTTGACCTTGGCGGAGGTAGCTATTGGCCCAATGCAGTAGACTTGTCAAACGATGCATTGAATCCTGAGACAACGATCTTCAACGCGGGTAATTTCATCCGTCAATTCGGTAAAACCGATGCTTCGATGTTGAACGTTATTTGTGGATCGTCCGCAATCAGTGCGTTGCTTGCGTCTCCGTTCATCCGCGATGAAAAGAAAATCTTGAACCTGCCTTTGAACTCAATCGCTCCACCTCAACGTGATGCGAGCGGCGGTGTATTCCACGGTCAAATTTCAGCGAAGACATATCGCGCGAACATTTGGAGTTACCCCGAGATTTACGAGGACAACGCTGGCAACAAGTCTCCCTACCTTGATCCTACGAAGATCATCGTACTTCCAGAGAAACCAAACTTCGCTTTGGGATTTGCACTGGTGCCTCAATTGATCGATGAGAAAAACCCTGTCATTCAAAAGGGTGCTTATGTCATCGGTGAGTATAAGGACGAACGCACGTACAAATATGTACAGGACATCCGCTCTGCAGGTGTTGCCGTTCCGATCGCCGTTGACCAAATCTACACCGCTAAAGTAACCGCTGCTTAATCATGGCAACTTATAAAGTCATTGCATTATCAGTCGGAGGAACATCCAATCGTATTCACCATAGCGGTGAAATAGTTACGGATGAACACTTCCCGTCTGGCCATGCAGCGGAGCTTGTGAAACAAGGTTTCTTAAAGCCCGAAGTGGAAAAGGCTTCCGAACCCAAGGAGCCGTCTCCTAAAACTGACGATAAAAAGCCAGAAGGTGAAGTAGACCCTATCGCTAAAAAGCCATCGGAAGAAAATCCATTTGAACCAAAACCGGAGGAAAAAAAGCCCGAGGCAGAAAAGGCTCCTGAGCAAAATGCAGAGCCCAAAAAACCAGAGGAAAAAAAGACTGAAAAGCCCGAAGGCGACAAGGGCAACAAGAAATAGAGGTTTAGGATTAGGATTTGTTTGGGGATGGGCTAACGTAAAAATTAGCCCATCTTTTTTAGAAAATCTAAGAAATGAATTTGATAGACCAGGCAAGGTTAGACGTTCAGCAAATCATCGCGGGTGAATTTTCCGTGATGGCCACGTTCACTACGCCCGACAACTCGGTCACTCAAACAATCCCAGTGATCCACACCAAACACCATACCTCGATCAACACAGAGGGGATCCGTGTCAACAGCCGTAACGCATCACTCAGTTTCTATGAGAATTCATTGACGGGTTATCCTGTGAGAAGTTCAAAAGGCAACGTATCAATGAAAGGGCATAGCGTGAAGGTGAAAGACTCGACAGGTGTTGATAAAAACTATTCTGTGACAGAGCAATTCCCCGATGAGACTTTAGGATTGATTGTACTGATTCTAGGATCGAAAGACTAAAATGGCAAAGATCAACGGACAAATACAAGTGGCTTCCTTTGAGATCATACGCGATCAGATTGGGGCCATTTTAGCCGACGAGATCAACAATCAGTTCTCGGTATTATCCAACCAACCAAAACTAAACGCCAAGGTGTGGGTGGAAAGGTTCATTGACTTTGACCAAGATGAGTTGCCAGCGATAAACATTTGCCTTGGCAATGGTAAGTACGATGAAATGCCGCAGCTGCAGAAGCAGGGCAACGGTGTTTATCATTATCAAATACAGGTATACAACAAAGCAAAGTCAAACCCGGACAATGCTGACAAGGATTCAATGTTGAACCTGCAAAGGCTGGTGGGTGCAATCAGATCCATTATCATGAATCCAGTTTACGTCACACTAGGATTCGATGCGCCATTCATAGCCAACAGACAACTCACTGATTTCGCGATCGCCGATCCGCAGAACGGAAAAGATACCGAGATGGTGGTGATGGCTGTTTCCAGATTGATCGTGAAGGCTCCGGAGTATTACAACCTGGTTGCGCCTGTTCCACTTCAGGACTCGGCTACCACAGTAAAATTGAGCGACACTGATAAGGGATACTTTTTTGAAATAACGTCATGAACATAAACTGGGCTGATAAGGACAAGGGCGCGACTGATGGTGTACGCAACATTTTCAGTGATGACGATGCTAATGAAGTAAAGCAAGCTGTCAATTCAAAACTTGAGTTGATTGTGTTACCTATCCCAACCGCTGGAGGCAACATTATCCTTGATGCTCAAAACTTCATTGATCTAAAATTTAACTCGAGCGCGAATATCACAAGCGATAAAGCAATCTCGCTTACCAATTTCGCTAACTGCCAACGCTTCACATGGCTCTTTACAAGTGATGCTCATACGTTGACTTTCTCAGGAGGAACATTCATAAACAAAGGCAATCCAGAATGGAACGGGACCGGGTTTGTACTGACCGATCCAGGCTACTATAAAATAACAGGTGAATTTGACGGGACCAATTGGCTATTAAAACTTGAATAAAATGAAAAGAAAAATATTGATCACTGTGCTTTTATTGATCGCGGTCACCGTATCGGTTTTGTTCCCCATAATCCTTAACGCTCAGTCGCCGACCAGTGTTTACTACTTGCGCTCGCGCGTATCCGACTCAACTACCTTCACAGCACCTGCAGGGTATGGTGCTATAGGTTACTTCGAGCAAAACAACTCATGGAACTACATCGAGAACGGAGTAAAGAAGAAATTCAAATTCCCTTCTACAAATTACACTGGACAATCACCTACTACTGTAACGGTGGGTGGACTCCCTGCGGGTACAGCAATCGCAGGCCAAAGCATCTCGCAGATAATCCAAAGCATCGTGGCACCGTATGTCAATCCTGTTTTCAATTCATTCAGCATTTCAGGGCAGGCAACGACTGTAGAAGTAGGGACAACGCTAAGCGGCAGCAAAACATTCACGTGGTCGATTACTCCTAACTCAGGGGTTGTTCCTACCATTGACATTTTTGACAACACGGCATCATCGACTTTAAATGCCGGAACTGCGAACGACGGAACGCAGGCGGTCACAATAACGACCATTCAACTCAACAGTAACGGAGCTACGCAAAGCTGGAAGGGAATCGGTAACAATACCTCACCCTCGGGAACATTCAATAGCTCGAATTTTATTGCCACTGCTCGCTTCGTGGATTTCTTTGGCAACACATCAGCCAACAGTACGAACAGCGCCCAAGTGCGTGCGCTGCCTCAAAATGTTTTCCATACAGGCGCCATCACCAACAACCTAAACACCGGAAGTACAAACACGATCTTCGAGTATGCGTGTCAATGCACGATCAGCCAGGTGATCGACCTCGATGCCCTCAACGCCAACATCACAACTCAATACATTTTGACGGGCACCGTCAATGTGAACGATGCCGGTGGCACGGCACGGTCCACTAACATTTATCGGATGACAGTTGGGTCCCCTTACTCATCGAACCACCGTCACCAAATCACAACAAACTGATTATGGAAGTCAAAATCATTTTGCCTGACTCGCTGCTCATCTTCTTGATTGTTTATGGTGGGATTCTGACAGCCACAGAAATTACAAAAGTTGTCTTACGATTAATCGAACGATTCAAATGAAAAAACTTATTCTCATTTTTCTGCTAGTGCCAATGTTGGCATTTGGTCAACTTCAGTTGCCATTCCCGATTGTAAACCTCAACGGAATAGTCGACGGCCGTTTCTTGAACAATGGATCTCCTTACACTTCCAAAAGCCAAGCTCTTTCATTGATCCCTGCAGCTGAGCGAAAGGACCGAAGAGCAATCAATATCAATGGAAACGTTTATGAGTTCATCGGCAACGGGACCAGTGTTTTGCAAAAAAGGGATTCGGGAAACACTGTAGTTCTTACCAACGGAAATGGAACAACGGCCAACCCATCATCAATTGATCTCGGCGGAAATCTGACCCGCAAAACTTGGATCAATCAAAACGGCCACAACTTGGCCATCAACGGCCAAGCAGGTGGAATATTTACCAAGTGGGACTGGACGCAAGGTGATCTTATTATCACAGACGACACAACCTCGATCGATTACAAACTCCATCAGAATGTAACGAATATCGTTTTCGGAAATTCCGACACGCTGAGGGGAAGCGTTGGGTACAATGTTTTGCTCGGCTATGCCAACAAGATCAATGCACCTGGTTCTGGATTTTATGGAGCCTACTTTAACCTCGTCAGTGGAACACAAAATTCCATTCAAAACGGACAGGCCAATTTGGTTGGAGGGATTTTCAACTATGGGATCAGCGACAATCCAACTACGTTCAACGGAAATTTTATGGCGGGTGATCATTCCCGTATGTACAAATGCTTCGGCTGCTTTTCGATGGGCACAATGTCAGGATCGAATTACAAACCGTTGACAATAGGTACACCTGGCGGCTCTGGAATTGCTGGCTCTTTTTTATACTCGCACAATTCCAATGCGCAAACCTACGGCAACGGGATCAATTCAAACTATGCCTTTCTTCTTGGGGGCTCCGATCATAACATCCCATCAAATACCACTGGTGCGGGAGCACTCGGTGGTCGAAAAATTTGGTTGACAGCGGGTGACTCCAATACGATTTACTTGCCAAAGGTTAGAATGTTCAGAGGGCTTAATGCTGCACCTGCGGTAAACAATACGGCCGACTCTTTAGCTGTGTTTGACCACGGATATGTAAAGATGAGGCTGGCTAGCAGCATAAGCGGTAGTGGCGTTCCAACAACCCGAAACATCAATACGACTTCGCCTTTATCTGGAGGGGGAAATCTCAGTGCCGACAGAACCCTCTCAATTGCTAATGCTGCCGCAGATGGGTCAACGAAAGGTGCAGCTAGCTTTACGGCGAATGACTTCGATGCATCTAGCGGAAATATTTCTATTGATTACGCAAACGCGAACATTATCCAGAAAAATGGAAACACCACTATAACAACTCCGATCATATCTGCCGCCAATCATTCAACTGGTATGCAGATTGAGGCAACCGATGTTTCTGGAACACTGAGTGAACTTGCTAACAGTAGTCAAACGTTTGTAGCTCCAACGAACGTAAGTGCAATTGAAATTATTAGTGCTGACGGTACCGCTGGCTCAACAGCGCCCGTTTTATCTTTCCACAATTTAGGAGGTCGATTTGGAGTAGGCGATTATACTGCCCAAACTGATACTTACAACTTTTATTTAGAAATGAAAGCTGACGCCTCTGACATAGGTACAGCGACATTTGTAGACAACAGGTCAACCAAAAAAGGCATTGAATATAACGCGACTAATTATGTTACTCAATTGCACTCTCTTACCGATAAGGAATATGTGGACGCTCATCAGAACGGTAAGACCTACTCTAATTCAGTATCCTCGACAAACAATGTTGCTGTCTACAATGGTACCAACTTTACCTATACTCCTTTTGCAAGCGGCAGATATACGCCAACTCTTTCTAGTGCTAGTGGATTCTCATCCCCAACTGTTCAAAGTTTTACTTGGAGTAGGAATGGCACTATCGTAACCGTGTCAGGAGCGGTGACCATTGGTACAAAAGGCAGCAATGGAACAATGAGTTTTATCCTTACGCTGCCTGTGACAAGTAGCCTTACATCAACCTATGACGCAAATGGCGTGGCCAACTGGCAACCTGTTGCGCAATCGGGACAAGTGTTTGCTGTAGGTAGCACTAGCACTGTAGAGATTATTGTCATCGGAGCGTTGGCGGGATCAGGAGATGTATCAATGACTTTTCAGTATGAAGTCAAATAATTCAAATCACTAAAAAGAAATGATACAACATCACCCCGGACCTCATGACAACTCACCATTGCTCGGTGCCATAATCGGAGCAATCAGTGGAATTTATAAATCAGTAGTGGCCACTACGGCAATGATAACATTTGATGGATTGATGGAAACGGCAGTGTATGCGATCATTGGATCCGCTCTCGGTGCGGTAGTGAGCTTCTACGTGAATCACTTGTTGAGCAAGTGGAAGAAATCAAAAAAACGTTGACACTTTAATCTAAAAAACTATGGAATACCTTTTCATTTTCATTTTCCAACTCATCGGTTTCTGCATCCATTGCTACACCAAGATCGGTGAACTCGACAAGAAGCACACTGATGTACCCAAGAGCAAGATTGTAGAAATTTTTTTCTCGACAGAATGGCTTTCATTTTTTGCGGCACTTGTGGTATTGGCATTTCAATTGGCGCTGCACCTGTTGATCGACTACACCTGGCCAGCATTGGAAGACAAGACGTTCGGCTATGGCGACTTTCAAGTACCGTTCATGTTCCTCAGTGGGATGCTTGCATTCTTCCTAGGATGGAACGGGCAGAACACGCTTTACAAGGTCTTGGGCAAAGCCGATGACAAGATCACGGCATTGATCAATAAACAATAAAACGCCTGCCAGTGCGGAACTGGCCCACAATGAAAAAAGTGTTTCTACTGTTTGCATTGGTAGCCTTCGTCGGTGCAGTGCAAGCAAAGCCGGTGGAAAAGAAATCCACCGAGCAGTCGCAAGCAATCGCAACGAGCTACGAACACTCGTCGCTTTAGTTGCCGACAAACTGATACTTTTCGAAACGCAGGTAAATAGCGCGACAGGTTTCGAGGCTCCGATAGAATCCACATCGGGACAAAGCCAAAAAGAATTGCGCAAACAATCATTCACCTACTTGACTCCTGACGGTCTTTAAAACCGTCAGGTTTCTAAAAATCAAACAACGTAAGACATGATCTCGAAGGAAAATTTGAAAAGCATTTTTCCATTAGCCACAGCTGCAAGCATCGCGAAATTTTTCGATCAACTTAATATCTCGATGCAGAAATACGAGATCAATAGCCCGATCAGGATGGCAATGTTTTTGGCGAACGTTGGCGAAGAAAGCGCCCAATTGAATACGCCCCGAGAATTATGGGGACCTACACGTCAACAGACCCTTTATGAAAGGGATTTTTCACAGCCTTGGCATGATCGTCTTTTAAAGACAGATCGTAATTATTTGGCCTTTGGTCTTGGCAACTCTGAATCTGGTGATGGATTCCATAAACGTGGCCACGGCTTATTGCAGACTACAGGGCGTAAGAACCTGGCTGCACTTTCAAAAGTGTTCGGGATTGATTTCGTGACTCATCCAGAGTTATTGGAGGGAGCAGTTTGGGCCTGTGAATCCGCTGGGCATTATTGGCTTACCGCAGGGTGCAACCAAATGGCCGACAAGAACGATTTTGACGGGTCCTGTGACTTGATAAATATCGGACGCAAAACAAATGCGGTAGGTGATTCAATTGGCTTCGACAGACGTTTGGCATACTTCAATAAAGCGAAAGAAATATTGGGCATCAAAATTCCATTAGCATGATCATCTATATTAAAATACTCGAGGCTTTGAAAAACTGGTTGCCGTTCCTGAAGCGGAACTACAAGACGATCGCGTTCATTATTGCGGTCGCACTGGTGATTTACCTTTTTCTCAGGCTTGGCCACGAAAGACGTCGTGCAGAGGATGCCGAGGCAGGGCGTGACGCAGCAATCAGGATCAGCAACGGGCTCAGCTCTGAGGTCCATAGATACAGGAACAAGCAAGGCGACACCGTGTCGGTCGCTCAGGTTGTCACAGTGCCCAAAAGTCAGATCGACGAACTTTTGAAAGAGCGCGACCTGCAGTGGATAAAGAAACTGGAAGGCATCAAGAAAGACGGGAGCAATCTTCAGTCGGCAATCAAGTTCGACGCGACTTTCGATGCCTCTAAAATAAAAGCGGATCCTGTTTCTGTGCCGTGCCCAAATGTTTCATTGAATCTCAAGCGATACAGATACAAAGACGAATGGAACCACATTAGCGCATTGAACATCGATACGCTCGATATCCGCGACAGTTACGCAGCGGCGCTAGAATTGAAACGGCCTAATGGATGGTTTTGGAAAGGGTTCAAAAGGTTCAATTGGGGAAAGCAGTGGGAGCCTGTCTGCGAGATAACCAACTCAAACAAGCTCATCAAGATAGATTCGATAGCGGTGATTACCGTCAAGTAAAGACTGTTTCTACTTGCCGCAAAGTTTCTGCCCATCGTCAATGACTCGTTGGATATCTGCTCCTTTCAACAAGATCTCATCAATCTCATCATCATAACCTTCACTCTTTGCCCAACTTTTAGCCATGCCGTTGACAGCATATCTTTTTCCGTTAGCAACAAACAAAATTGCGCCCCTATCACATTGCAAAACCCCGTCCTCCACTGAGAACGGCCATGAAGATCCATAGTCTGATTTGGAGATATCCTTTTGATGCTCGTCACCGCTGCAGTACCAAACTGTAAATACAACTAGGACGATCAGAAATGTGATTATTTTGAGGCTTGATTCCGTGGTTGACTTCATGATCTTGTGTTTTTGTTAGGACTCGATCTCGCCAGCCTCTCGCCTTGATTTGAGGAGACTAATCAGCTTCTCGTCCGACTCTATGATTTCATCCTGTACCTTGATAAGGTTGTCCTGTTCCTTGAAACGCTTTTCGTCTGTCAACGATTTTCTACCGTACCTGGCGGCGAGCATCATGATAATACCCACGAAGGCAGCTAGCATGACGATCAAGCCAACAATAATGATCTTGAATGCGAAGCTTTCCATAAAATAAAGGCGTAAAATAAATTACATCCGGCATTGATCCAAACGTGGATAATTGAGACAAAAATCAATGAATCCATTTCCAACAGGCCTCTCGTCAGAAAGTAAATGGTGTTGGAGGCAAAATAAAATAGTAGAATGCCTGCCATAAAGTAAACGGTCTTAAGGATGTTCGTTCCAAGTGCCACTTGAAAGAAAAGAAAAATGATCCCGATAATGATAACGACGCTCTCTAACGTCGATGAGACAGTGGCGAATGTTTTTGGATTGATAACGGTCTCAATCAGACCAACAGCGAGCACCGCAAGCTGAGCGGATCTTGTCAACCTTATTTTGCCGATGCATTGTGAAACGAACAACAGGCATAGCCACGCCTCAATTATAATATAGACGTTGATGATGATAAGATTGTTTGAGAAGTACGATCGGTAAACCGTGGAAAGGATTTCCACGAATGTCGCAATTGCAAAAAGAACAGAAAGCGTCCGAAGGGGAATTGGCAAGGACCTGTAAAAATAAAGGCCTACACATGCCGGCAATGCAACCGTGTAGGCCAATATCGTTACGAGCATCAAGCTCATATCGTATTACAGAATGGAGGGCAGGGTTGGCCCTGCTCAATCGGGTCCGTGGAAACAGTATTTAGGTTCCCGTCAACGGCATCGAGAATATGCACTTGCTGACCACTGTCATTGATGCCTCTGTGGATCATGATACCTTTTGTACCTGGTATCGCGAGAAGCTTTTCAAAGTGTTCACGTCCGAAATATTCCGCGTGAAGTCCGTTGGGGTTTTGCGCTTTGTGAGCGGCTGCCATTTTTCTGGCGTCAGCCCTTGGGATAGTCGCGCCAGCATTGGGGTTATGGTTTTTGTCCATTGATTAAAAAATTGGGTTTTAAATTGAGTTTTCGAGGTATAGTATAAATATGTCGACGTTGATCAAGTCGCGCTTCTGTTCGTAATAAGCCTGTTTCTTCAAAGAGTCCTTTTGCATTTCTAATATTTCGCGGTCGTGCTCAGCGTTGCGCTTTAGAAAAGAAATCAAAGCTTTTCTGTTGATACCGGCCTTCTCAAGGTTTTGGCTGATTGTCGACTCTTCGGATAGGTGAATTGCTACGTTGTGATGCTTGACTAGCTCCCTGATGAGTTCACCCACTACTTTCTTTTCTGGCATTCTCCTTTAACTTGTTTAGCTGCTCTTTTAGTTCTGCTATGTACTCGTTGCTGATCTTGGCGTTGCTGACATGCAGGTCAATTACTTTCCTCAAGGTCTCATTCTGAGCAAGCAATTCGGCAACTATAACGTTAGTCTGTTTGCCGTCATCTGTCGACCTAGGAGTTTCTCCTATAGTATTGTTCAACCCAATGAATTTTTCTCCAACGCCTGAAAGAATAAACACAGGGTTCGCGTCAAAAATAGTAAGTAATTTACTTACCAAGTCAATAGAAACGTTAATTTTTTCTTTACGAAGTTGGCTGAAAGACTGCTTAGCGTAGTCGATCTTTCTGCAAAAGTCTGCGTCTGAGGTAACAATCCGCTTTTTTATCAAGTCATCAACGACGGACATAAACCGCTTGGACTCAATGGATTGCTCAAAATTCTTCATCGGTTGGTAAATATTTTCTTTACTTTTCTTGGACAATAGTAAATAATATCTTTACTATTGTGTCATGATTTGACACAAATTATAAAAAGATAACCATAATAAACTAAAAAATGGCCCAATCAGCACAGATCAACTGCATAGACTTTGACTCCCGCACACTCAGGGCGGCGGCTGATGACATCGCTCAGACGATCGTCAAACTCAACGACTTGAAAAGAAAGTCCGAGACCAATCCCGATTCGATCACCGAAAAGTTGAAGTCGGCTTATGACGGCTGCATTAAGATGGCCTGCGATTTTGACGACTACTTAAACGAGAGATGCTAATGAGCAAATCAAAACATACACCCGGGCCTTGGACAATATGCTTTGAAGGTGAACTGAATGGAGAAACAGAAATGATAATTGAAAAAGAGGGATGCCCCATCGCGTCTGTCAGGGGAACAGATGACATGAGTTGTCTCGAAGACGATGAATATGCCAGCGTAGCTTCTGAATGCAAGGCCAACGCTCAACTCATAGTCAATGCTCCTGAATTGTTAGATGAACTCGAAAAAGCGCATGTGATTATCAAATGCATGCTTCAAGAGATTCCGCAAGAGGCTAAAAGTGTTTTAGCTAAATATTTAATCAGGCAGGGGATCAGCAACGAAGGAATGACCAGAGCACATGAACGCGAATCAGTAATCGCTAAAGCCAAGGGCCTATGAACAAGGGAGAATTTTTTGAAATACTCTCCGAGCTATTCTCAGAATATTTCGAGACTAGGACTCAAGAAGATGAGGACAAGTCGAAAGAAAAAATCCTAGCCTTCATCGGCAAATACAAGAAGGACGAGTTTGAGTTGTTGCCAACCGCTAAGGAAATCCTATGAGCGAACTATCAACGAAAGAAAAGCTCCCGACGATCGCGGAACTATATGCCGACAAAAGTTTGCAGCCATTGCAAAAGGCTGGATTGTTCCAAGCACTTGTAAATCAAAACCCGCATCCGAGTTGGATAAAGAAGCATCCTACAATCAAGAAAGAAATATTGGACGAGCACGGGCAAAAAAAATCCGTCCCCCTCGAATACATTCCGATCGAGCGCATTGAATGGCTGATTACCGCCATCTTTTTGAAGTACCGAGTTGAGGCAAAGACTATTCAACTCATTGGAAACAGTATTGTCATCAGCGTCCGCCTTCATTATTTCAACCACATCGATAACGAATGGGATTGGCAAGACGGCATCGGAGCAAGTCCGCTGCAAACCGATAAAGGTGCCGGTGCCATAGAGTTCGACAAACTGAAATCATCAGCTGTGCAGATGGCTGCACCTGCAGCTGAGAGTTACGCGGTCAAAGACGCCGCCGAAAAAATCGGAAAGCTGTTCGGAAAAGACCTCAACCGTAGGGACATCATCTCCTACGATTCGCTTGGTGATAGGTACTCAACCCTCAAATCAAACAAAGAAAAGCTCAATGGTAAAAAAGATTGAACGGTTCGTCTTTGATGACGACAAAACCTACAAAGAGATACGCGGAAAATATTTCACCGCGTCAAGAATCAGTGAGATAATGGCGGACGGCCGCGTTCTGATGAACGAAGAGGAGCTCGAGGCTTGGAAGAAAGAGAACCCCAAGAGCAAGGCAAAATACAAAGAGGACGAGACGGTTCTTTCCGATGGTGCAATAACCTACATCCTAGAATTGATCCAAATACTAGAGGGCGCTCCAAAGCCTGAATACCACAACGCTGCAATGGAATGGGGAAACGTGACCGAGCGGGACGCGGCCATCAAGTATTGTGAAATGAACGGTTACGACTTGTTGGCAGACGATGTGATCTACACAAGCGAAGGCGGGAAAGTATTTTTTGTGGGCGACGGACTAATCGGGTGTACCCCTGACTTGATATTGAAGGACCGTATCGCGCAAATAAAATGCCCTGAGTCATCAACGCATTTAAGGTACAAGTTGCAGTTGACCGATGACAACTTCAAAACTGAGCTCCCCGATTACTACGCGCAAATGCAAACCGAAATGATGTTGACTGAACGCGAGCGCGGGGACTTCTTTTCGTTCGACCCAAGATTCATAAAAACCTCACTTCAAGCACATCGAGTACAAGTCAAGGCCGACAAGGATTTTCAGAACAAAATCTACCGCAAGGCAAAACTGTGCTCCGAAAGGCGACAGGAGTATATCAAGATGATCGACGCTTTAGAAGCCAAAGAAATGATCGCTGCATAAAATCAAGCCCACTTTAATTCATAAAAAATGAAAAGACAAGAACTCAAAGCACTCAAGGGTTTCCTTGAATACGGAGAAATAAAGTCGTTGGCCAAAAAGCATGGCTTAGTTGCCAGGCGAGCCTACGCCCTCCTTCAAGGAAGACTAAAAATAATCGATGCTGATGAAAAGTTTGTAATGGCATGCTTCGATAGGGCCATCAGAAGAAAACAAAGAGACGAAAAATTGAAACAACTGGCAGTATGAAAACAAAGACTGAGTTGGACATGCAATTTGAATACAAGGATGATAAGTCCTTCGCACGGCACACAAACCGAGCGTTCCTTTCGGCCTTGCTGCTTGCGATTAGCATTGCATTGGGCGCGCTCTATGTGCTTTCATTGTTTTTAAGATGACATCCGTGCCGAAGAAAAAGCAATTCAACAAAACAAACGCAGTGCTCGGTTATCTGTTGAGGTACGGATCAATCACTCGTCATGCGGCCTTAACGCATTTCAGAGTCTGGAATCTTCCACTTGAAATCATGAAGCTCAAAAAGAGAGGATACAACATTACGTCGGAAGGCGCTGACGACAATCTGAAATATTACCTCGGCAACGTGGCGTCAAACTCGGAATGGCTTTCGATTCTGATTACATCGTGCTAGGTAACAGCAAAGAGCAAGTCAAACAACTTGGCAATGCGGTCACTCCACCGGTAATGAAAGATTTGTCTGCACGTTGCATCGAAACCCTAAAGTAACAGGCATGTTTCAAGTTTTGATAAAAAATGAATCTGGCCAACTCATCGAAAAGAACACTCGTCAGTTTACAAAAGCTTCTGAGGCGGTGGGCTATATGTCCAAGTTGATCGATTGGCACACGGAAAAGCAAGACATCAGAACAATAGAAATGAAGCAAGACGGAAAGTCAATTCTCACCGAGCAAACAAACACAAGTAGCGAAAACCTAAAGTAATGGCAAAGGTGATTAAGAACGGGAAAATAAGTTATGAGTACGATATCGATGCTATCAAACGCAGAGGGGAAGAAAAAAAGAAAATCGATTATGATCATATCGTGGCTCGCAGCACTCAGGAAGGATTGGAGCAATTGGAATTTGTGAAAGAACAGATCAACCGACTTCAACGACAGATCAACTACTATAACCAGATCAGAAGAGAAATTCAACTTCAAATCTATGGCAACTAAAATAAGACTGTTCATAAAAATCATTTTCAGATTGATGGCCTTGCCATTTGTTGCAGCAATAATCGGAATAGCTACGATCAGAAATTATTTCTTCACTCTCTGGCTTTGGTTGAGATACGGTGGGGAATTGACGATGCACGATGATGTCTTCAATCCTGAGACATTGAGAGAACAACTTAAAGAGATTACAAGGCTCCTCGCGAAGGGGTAAAAAATATTTGAGCATCGGGGATCCGAAAGGGTTCACCATAGGGTAAGGGTGAGACAAAGTTTAAACTAGCCGAGTTTAATACGAGCCAACGTCAAACCACGAAATCGAGTTCGAGCCTCGATGGTGCTCCACAAACCACTACTTAAAAGTCTTTAGATGATTTACGATGAGTTTTTAAAATCAAAGGTCCGCTTGGCCGGCTACGATGGCTTTGAGGTGGATGATTCCGAAATATCATCTCATCTAAAACCTCACAACAGGTTCATGGTGAAGTGGCTTGTTCGTGGAGGACGCCGAGCTTGCTTTGCAAGGTTCGGGTTGCACAAGACAGTCACTCAGCTTGAAACCCTTCGCATCATACTTTCAAAAATCGATGGCCGCGGATTGATCGTTTGCCCACTCAATGTTCGCACTGAATTTATCAAGGATGCGACAAACATTCTCAAATGGGATCAAGCTCCACAATTCGTCAGGTCGATAGATGAATGTGATGATTCAGGAATTTATTTGACAAACTACGAGACAATCCGAGAAGGCAAACTTGATCCTAGATTATTCTCTGTTGCTTCATTGGACGAGGCATCCATTCTACGTGGTTTTGGTGGATCAAAAACGTTCCGCGAATTCATGCGACTGTTTACCGGTGATGGCGGTCCGCTTGGCGATCGTAAAGGAACGGATCGCGTAAACTATCGCTTCGTGGCCACTGCAACACCATCACCAAATGATTACATAGAGCTCCTCGCGTATGCAGACTTCCTAGGGATAATGGATGTGAGCCAGGCGAAGACAAGATTCTTTAAACGCGATTCTACGAAGGCCGACAAGCTCGTTCTTTATCCGCACAAAGAAGAGGAGTTCTGGATGTGGGTTGCAAGTTGGGCGCTGTTCGTACAGAGGCCATCTGACGTCACCAGAAATCCTATTGACGATATCGGATACGAACTTGAAGAGCTTACACCAAACTCACCGTGCATCCATTGGCATGAAATCAAAACGGACCATTCCACTGCAGGGATGGAGAAGGACGGACAGTTCCGCGCATTCAAAGACAACGCAGTAGGCTTGGATGGATCGGCCAAGGAAAAGAGAGAGAGCTTAAATGATCGAATCGCAAAAGTTGTTGAATTGCGCGCGATGTTCCCGAACGAGAATAAAATCATTTGGCATGACTTGGAATCTGAACGGGCAGCGTTGGAAAAACAAATCCCTGAATCGGTAAGCGTCTATGGCACTCAGAAATTGGAGGACCGAGAGGAAATTATTGTTCGCTTCACCCACGGTGAAATCAGCGATCTAAATGCAAAGCCATCGATGCTCGGCTCCGGTTGCAATCTTCAACTCGAATGCGGATGGAGCATCTACACAGGCCTTGGGCATAAGTTCAACGAATTCATACAATCGATTCATAGGATTTACCGATACGGTTTGAAACTGAATCGCTTTGGGGCTGATCACATTCGCATAGACCTAGTCCACACGCAAGCCGAAAGGCACATCGTAAAACAGTTAATCAGGAAGTGGAACCAACATAACGAACTAGTAAACCGCATGACAGAAATCATCAAGAAATACGGGTTGAACCATATAGAAATGGCTCAACACCTTACGCGCAAAATGGGAATCGAGCGTGTTGAAGTGAAAGGCGCAAACTTCCAATGTGTCCAAACTGACAATGTCCCCGAGGCGAAACAATTGGAGACTAACAGTCTTGGCTTGATTCTAACGAGTTGGCCGTTCGCCAATCAGTATGAGTACTCACCTAACTATGCTGACTTTGGCCACAGTGATAATACCAAGGAGTTCTTTTGTCAAATGGATTTTCTCACACCCGAGCTTTTCCGTGCATTGATACCTGGTCGCATTTACGCGCTGCATGTCAAAGATCGGATCATACCTGGTGGAATGAACGGGTTTGGATTTCAAACGACTTACCCTTTCCACAAAGATTGCATCGACCACATGATTAAGCACGGCTTCGGTTACCTCGGCATGAAAACAATCGTGACTGACGTAGTGAGAGAAAATAATCAAACCTATCGCCTTGGTTGGACCGAGCAGTGCAAGGACGGGTCCAAGATGGGTGTCGGTATGCCTGAATATCTACTACTCTTCCGCAAACCACAGACCGACAGCACAAAGGCTTATTCAGACATTCCTGTTTTCAAGGAAAAGAAAGAGTGGAGCAAGGCTGAGCAAAAATGGTTGAATCAAAACGGATACAGTCGCGCGAAGTGGCAAATCGATGCGCACGGATTCACGCGAAGCAACGGCAACCGCTTGATGAGTCCTGACGAATGGATAGGCCTTGAGCATAAACAGATTTTCCAAAGGTTCAGAGATTGGAGCTTGAACAATGTCTACGATTTCGATTTCCATGTGAAGCTAGGTGAAACACTAGAGGCCTCTGGTAAACTTCCTTCTGGTTTCATGCTTCTACAGCCGCAGAGCTGGAGTGATGATGTATGGACGGACATCACGCGGATGCTGACGCTAAATGGATCACAGTGGAGTCTGGGAAAGGAAATGCACATCTGTCCTTTTCAATTGGACCTGGCTGGCCGTGTGATTATCCAGATGAGCAACAAGGGAGACAAAATACTGGATCCATTCGCTGGCTTATTCTCCGTTCCGAAGCTGGCCATTGAATTGGACCGCTATGGAATAGGCTTCGAACTCAATCCAGTTTCGTTTCTCGATGGCGTTCATTATTGCAAAGCTGCGGAGTTGGAAAAATCGACCCCCACTCTATTTGACTCATTACAGGAATTAGAAAAAACAGCTTAGAGATGATCGGATCTCTGTACAAATATCCTGAAAGGGGAAACACAGCCGGAGTATTCAAACTGGTGGAGATACTTGACACTGACGTTTACATTTTCGCTTGTGGTCATCGCGTCTCTGGAAGTGTTTTCAGGGATATGGTTATGGTGGTCAATCCACAACTTGAGCTAGATATCAAAAACAAATTTCATGAGTACGACGATCAAAAAGCAAAAACATAGATGGAGAAGAGCGAAGAGATTCGTTTATCTGGTTGTCCACACTTGCGAGAATTGCGGCATAACCAAGCAACAAAACGGAAAAGAACTTAGATACTTTAAAAGTGACGGTTCTTTATCTGGCGCCACTGAACCAGAATGCTTCCCACTCCTAACAACAAAAGACTTATGAAGTCGATTTACGAAATACTGAGAAGAAAATATCCAGAGAACGAATACTGCTTAATGGAAGAGGTCAGTGATGCAGCCGGCTATCATCGTTCCCGATCCGCTGATTTCATTGTGGTGAATCTCTGGCCATCGCGTGGTCTCGCTATCAATGGAATCGAACTGAAAAGTTTTAGAAATGACTGGCTGTCGGAACTAAAAAAACCGCAAAAGGCTGAAAATATTTTTCAGTACTGCGACTATTTCTGGTTGCTCACTTCAGACGACAATGTGGCCAAGATTGAAGAAATCCCTATTTCATGGGGATGGATGACAATCAAAAACGAAAAAGTGTTTGTTAAAAAAGAAGCACCAAAATTAGAACCAAGACCAGTTAGCAGACACTTCATGTGCTCGATGTTGAAGAGAGCAGTAGATAAAACTGGGTTTATCCATCGTGATTCCATAAAAGACGAAATCGAAAAGCAAAATGAATCCACGAAAATCAGTAAGGAGTGGGAGTTAAAACGTTTAGGCGAAGAGAATGCGCAGCTGACAAAAATAATTAACGACTTCAAGGAGTCTTCAGGAATCGATCTCCATTCGACACGGTGGAATGGCTACAAGCCTTCGAAAATAGGTGAAGCAGTAAAGTTTATCATGAACAATGATGGACTTGAAAATTTCAAAAAGGGATTGTCAAATCTCGAGGCGCAAGCCTTGCGCATTCATGATAACATCCGGGATGGACTGAAATTGTTCGCGAACACTGAATAAAATTTTTGCCTCCAATCATTAAACCAAACAAACAGATTTACGATGAAAGCTAAACCTGATATTCTAAAACTAGAACGCGAACGAATCGAATGGTCATTGAGGGCATTCCCAGAGGCAACGGCCCAGAGCTCGCTTGAAAAGCTCAGAGATGAAGCGGATGAGATCGAGAAAAGCCTGGTTGATGCTCCTGACCCTATAGAATACGCAGACGCATTGATGTGCCTGTTCGACTCAGCCTATCGCGCAGGTATCACCCCAGAGAAAATATTCGAAGCCTTTGAAACCAAGCTCGCGATCAACAAGAAAAGGAATTGGAAAAAGAACCCAAACAATAGCTACTCACACATCTAAAGCATGGCTAAAGACTACCCATATTTTAAGTTCTACGTCTCCGAGTACAATGAGGGGGATATTCAGTTGTGCAGCTGGGGCGCACAGGGACTTTTTACCAACCTCTGTTCATTTTATTGGAGCAAACAAGGCGACCTCTTTCTCTCAAAAGCCAAGAGACATTTCAAGGCGCCAGAAAAAATTTGGAAGGAATTAATCGAAGAGCGAGTAATAAAAATCGTCGGAGAGAAAATTGTCATCAGTTTCCTTGATGAGCAATTGGCAGAACGTGAAATAATCAGTAAACAAAATTCTGATAATGTCTCAAAACGATACCAAAAACGAACAATTGAAGCTACGCCCGTAGAAATTCGTAGTACGGACAATTCACGTCTCGTATACAATAAAGAAGAGAAGAGAAGAGAAGAGAAGATAGTAAGAGGAGAAGAGAGTGAGAGTACGCGCGCGATTTTGATTGAAAGAAATTTCGAATGGTTCAAAAAACAGATCAATGAAATTTGGGTGGATCAACTACCATCGGAAAAAAAATTGAAACTGGCCGCGGCCATTGAAAATGCCTGGTCCTTCCTGACGACCGATTCTCATCGGCTCAAGATCATCGATTCAAACGGCTGCACAAAACTTGTCAACAACGCTTTCGAATTCTTAAAAAATGGAACCAATGGGAAACACAGACAAATCCACGACCTCAAGTAACATGCGATCCTTCTTCCTAGAAAAACTGAAGGAATTGAAAAGAGTATTCCAACTTAGGCAATATGAGGAAATAGCTTCGATTCAACCGGCGTCACTCGCGCAAGACGAGTTGGACAAACTCCTGATGGCATTAATCCGCGTATGCAATTCGTTCGGCTACATCCCTGATTCTGAAAAACAGAAAGTCATCGAAAAGATGATGGTGTCCGATTCGGATTTCATCGGTTTCAATGCCAGAATAATTTACAAATGGCTAAACTCCGTCTCTCACATATACTGGAAAGAGCAAGCCCATCAGGAGACGATGCAGATCATCGATAAAAAATCGAATGCCAGTGAGAAAATAAGCCCCGAGACTCAAGAGTTGGTCAAAAAATACCTAGCCTCATTGCTCGAGGGCAACATAAAATCTGTGCCAACTGTGTCGCAATTGGAAATCGAAAAAATTAAACAGGAGGACGAGCAAAGAATCAAAGGGCGAAAGGGATCTTCCTACCAAGGCAGACCAGCTGAAGAAATATACGCGGAACGAGAGAGACTTGATGCAGTCCACAAACGTCTAGGTTACGACAAAATACGAGAGGTCGGTGCATTCTCACATTTTCAAATTGAAGACAAGGTAATCACGGCCCGTAACAGAAGCGAGGCTCAGGAGATTTACACGGAGGTTTATCTATAGAAAAACAAATCATCAATCATCATGAATACAGGACAGTTATCAAAGCTGACGGAACAACTCAAGTATCAAGAAATATTAAAGGAGAACGCAAAGCAAAACGAGGCGGCAAAACGCATCTGGCATTTGAATTACCTCCATGAGAACTACGATCCTTTGACTAACGAAAAGAAACCTAGCTGGAAAGAAGAAAAGGAATGGCTTGCAGATCAAGGGTTGACTATTGTGAATGGAGAATTGGTCGAGATAAACAAATAGGCGCCCCTGTTATATGGAAAGCAATTTCATAAATGATGATGACAGCGAGTACGACTCAGAGTTTTTGTCCTCTTGCCCTTTTTGGCTTGGTATCATGGCAGGTTTCGTCGTTGGTGTCGGTGGAGTTATGTACGCATTGATTCAATTGATTTAAAGCACCCACCAATGAACAAACTTGAGATCGGGATATTTCTTCAACAGCGTTTGATAATCACCAGTCTCATGGCCGTAGAAAGCTTTGTACTTGCGATTGACTTCGTCCTTGGCAATGAAGATCGCTTTGAAGCCGCGCGCCAAACCTTCGGCTTTCCACTTGCTCATTTGAACATGCCACGGATGGCCTTCCGGCAAAATCTGATCGCCAGGTACACTCATGGTGTACTTGGATCCGTCAAACAGCACTTCATACATAGTACCCATGCTGTTCCAAATCTTTTTCTGAATTACCCCACGCGGTTGCAATGGCCAGATTCCAATTACAACCGTTCCCTCGGCATAGTCCTCTTTCATAAACCAAAACTAATTTTTTAAAAGCAGACAATGAAAAATCCCAATAGATCAGTAGTTGACAACCCACAAATAATCGATGCCATTTTGAAAGCGAAGAAAATTCTGGATGAATCAAAATCCAATGGATTCTCTGAGATAAAGGTTATAGCAAGTCCCTTAATAAGAGACGGCAACCCTGTCCTAATTCTCAGTGAAAGTGATTACAAGTGGTTCAAGGAAATTACTCTCACCAAAAACTAAAACTCAATGAAAGACATCAAAGACTATCTGCATTTGTACTTGGGGTGTGAATTGATCGGAACTTATTCCGGCAATGGAGGAGCAAAGGGCTATCTAACAGGGGTAACTAATGGAGGATCTGAATGTGAAATCCAATTTATTATCGAAGATGGAATCAACGTAGAAGAGGAACCTCAATGGAATGATTCAAAGGACATAAAACTCATCCTTCGCCACATCTCAGACATGACCCAAGAGGAAAGAAAAGAACTTTGGCGATTGATATTTTCATTCGGAAATGAATTCAATGAGTTAGCTCTTAATTACAGGGGCCAAACCATGTTCATCGATAAGACTTCTTATTATGAACGGCCGCGCTGGTTGATGCAACAAGGTGTAGAAAGACTTGGAATTGAAATGGATGGAACAATCTGGGCTGATTGCGATTTGCATCACTGGCGTTATAATCAACATGAGGTGACCAAATGGCTCCTTTCCAAAGGCTTCGATCTTTTCGGACTGATAGATGCTAGACTAGCTATAAAGAAAGAATCTTATCAGGTGAACGCCCAAACAAAGTGAAATATGGAATTAATAGAAGTAAAAACGAACACAGACATAAAACAGGGTGATACCCTTATCATCACTGGCGACGTTTATTTTAATGAACCTGTCAAGGCGCAAATAGTAAAAACCTCTGTTCAGGATGGGACCGAAATCGTGATCGACAAAAGGAGAAATTGTTTCTTCAATCTGGATATGTACATGCACGGAAAAAGTTGGGTCAAGGAAATTAAAATCGTACGGTAATCATTGAGTTTGATTAACGAAAATGTAAAATGAAACTCGAAGACCTTAAATGCGAGCATTGCGATGGTCAAGGCGAAAAAGAAAAATTTGTGCAGCCTTACGGAGATTCGCCAATAACATGCACGTTTTGTAATGCCACTGGCATCGATCATGAACACTTGCGCGGTGTTATCATGTCCTTGCACAAAGGAGATTCCGAGGACTTGGTAGACAAGGGGTATAACGAAGCAATAGAAGAAATAATCAAACTGTTCACTTTATGAGTATTAAACCTGTAAATCTTGAACTTAAAGCATTTCCTTATCCTACGATAAACAGAGATGAAATATATCAATTAGTTGGATTGCCAGCACAATGCCCCAGATGCGGAAGATCAAAAGAAGATCATGGGTTTTGCTCCAATTCATTTCATAAGGGACCAAACAAAAGGAATTGCTCAACTGGTTGCGATTGGCCTGATTGTACATTGGAAGGATGTGTTAATAACGAGGTGAATGAAAAACCAACAATTGAAGTTACCTACTGCGAAACGAAATGCGGTAGAGATGCGTGCGTGATGAAATGCAATTACTTCAAAATACTTATAAAGCCTTCCTCGCTTGTTTGATCTTCTCGATATCCATCGATCCTAAGTAGTGCTCCGTGGTCTGCATGTTCCTATGCCCGAGCGCCTCCCCTATCATTCGTTCTTGAGCTCCGCCGTTCAACATCCGATTGGCAAAAGTGTGCCTGGCTATACCTAGCTTGAGGGGGCGTTTGAATTTCAGTTTGTCAGAATTGGATAGCTCCCCCAATACCTTATTTATTCTCTTCCTGAATTTGTTGCATCGGTTCTTGATCGTCAGGGATGACAACCCATCTTCAAGTATTGGAAATATGTAAGCGTTGGGGTCAAGTGTCTTTGCCCCTCGCCTGTTGATGATCGCCTGAATCTCGGGATCAAACGGGATGACAATTTTTTTGAGGCTCTTGGCGGTGTTACGGATCTTGCTGCGGTCGTAGAAGATGAAATCAACATCCAAGGCATTCCTTCGGATCAGGCAGATGTCTTTCGGGTTCATGCCGTTGCAGTAGTAGCTGAACTTCCAATAATCAAGCGCCTCAAATTGCTCGGGGTTTGTCGGCTCATAATCCTTCAATGCTGCCAACTCCTTTTCCGACAACGGGATTTTGAATTTGGTCTCATCGCGCACACGGTAGGTATCGAATGGATAGATCGACTTGGGCACAACCTTGTCTTTGATCGCACGATTGAACACAGCACGCAACGAACGCAGATTGATGCTTATGTAGTTCACGGTCCTTTCCCGCTTCAATTCGTGCTTCTCATATTTACGGAGCCAATCTTCACCCACTTCAGAAAAGCGTATCTCAGCGGCTTCAATTGCCTCCTTTTTGGTTTCTGGATATACTGTGAATGCCTTGAATGTATTGAGCGCTGTTCTATGGACCGTGGCCGTTCCCTCATGGCCGTCCGATTTGAGTTCGGTTATTATTTTCTCGTACATCCCGTTCACCGTGTCAAGGGATTTGCCGAAAAATAGGGATTCGAAAAGCGCCACCGATATCTCGGGATGATCTGTTATTATTTTTCTGGCCTTTGACTCCAAACCCTGCATCGCCTTCTTTATCGTTCTTACATTGTCGGAGCGTGGAGAGCTGAGCGATTTGAATTCCCGTTCGGTACACGAGAATCCGTCCCCGTAGTATTTCTGCACCCAGACGTTTTTGCCTCCTCGGGAAACTTTGAACGTGATGCGGAGTTTCACTGAGTATTCACCGTTCTTCAGTTGGTGCCTTAAATCCTGTATGATCGATAACTGTGGTTCCATAAATCATTGCATAGGTGTTGCATAGAGAATGGAATAAAAGTACGTTTTAACTGTCAAAATGTACCCAGATTTAGAGTTTATTTTTAGGCTTGAAACAAAGAAAGCGCTCCGATTTGTAGGAAAATTGAGGTCTGTTTAATTTCTTTGATAAGGTTTTCCTAAGCTTCCCAAGCTGAGGGTCGCGAGTTCGAGCCTCGTTTCCCGCTCAATTGATAATCAGTAAGTTACAAGGCTTTTTATCCGCTAATAGACAGTATTGCTTTGGTTATCTTGACACAACTTTAACACAAATGACAATTAGAGGCTTTTGGACATAACTTTACAGTCATAATTTCTGGAGTGAAAAAGTGGTGAATCACAAAGGTGATCCGTGCAAATATTTCTAGTATCAGAAAGACAACTACATGTATTTAAAAGGGGGCAGATGTTTACGGGCTAGTGACGAGGTCTGCAAAGCGGCAAATACAAAAGAATGCTTTCTGTAATC
>DATJJP010000111.1:0-9541 GCA_035492075.1 Cyclobacteriaceae bacterium
GCAGGAACTATTTGTTCAGGCGGTGTTAGACCTCACTGTTTTTCTTCCTGAAAATCGCCACGCCGACCTGGCAGAAAATAGAATGAACAACTTCATGCTGCGGCAGTTCGACGTGAAGATCCACAAGACAAAAGGCCTTGTGGCTATGAAGGTTGCTTAATGAAGGGCTTCCTTTTCCAACGAGGAACAAATCTGATACCGATCATCCCCTGTTTCGTCACGAACTGCTCTTAACAGCTCGTACACATTTTTCACTCCGATCTTTTCAGACCATTCAAATGGCCCAAAAGGATAATTAGTGCCGAGTTTCATGGCTAAGTCAATGTCCTTCCTTGAAGCGACCTCACCTTCAATCGCAAAGTAAGCCTCATTGATAATCATGCCGATGATTCTCGGTGTTATCATCCCAACTTTGTCCTCAACGATTTTATATTCCGTGTTCAGTTCGCCGCACACTTTCTCAAGAATTTTTGCCGGCCTTTCGCTTAACGTCGTTACCTCCAAGATCTCGCGATTCAAAAAAGTGGGCAAGCCACAAAAGCCAAAAACGGTTGAACCAATTGGCTTGCCGGAAGTTAACTTCTTCAAGGTGGTCTTAGAGGAATTCAAAAACACGATGTGTCCTTCTTGCTTATAAACAGCTACCTCTTTGGCGCTAAAGTCAAACACCACCGACCCTTCCTTTGGATACTTTCCCGCATCAATAGGCTCGATCATTTGGTAAGCATGGCCTTGTCCGAATTTCTCTTGACATTCCCTGGCATTTTCGTCCGTGCCAACAATCAATATGTCCATAGCTCACCTATTAAACCTTTCATCATTCTAGTCATGCTGACCTTCGCGTATCAGTCGTTATATTTGGTCAAAAGTAAAAAAGATTATGGCAAAAGAAGTTGTCTACTCATCGAATGCACCTGAACCCATCGGCCCCTACAGCCAGGCAATCAAAGCTGGAAATTTCCTTTTTATTTCCGGTCAAGTTGCCATTCAAAAACCTTCTGGAAATTTGATAACCGAAAACATTACTGATGAAACACACCAAGTAATGAAAAACCTGAATGAAATATTAAAAGCCGCCGGCATGGATTTTTCGAATGTCGCTAAAAGCACTATTTTCTTAAAAGACATGAACAACTTTCCCAAAGTAAATGAAGTGTACGCCTCTTATTTCGGTGAAATGCCTCCCGCCCGTGAAACCGTTGAAGTAAGTCGTTTGCCCAAGGATGTGAATGTCGAAATTTCTTGCATCGCAGTAAAGTAGCTGGCAAATCCCTAAAATCTGTTCTATCCAACGCAGTGTGATTTTTAAGCCAGCTAAGCTGGATATTGAGATATCGTAGGTTAACTTTGACCTCATTTCAGATTCATGAGAGAGGTTAGAGTTCGTTTTGCTCCCAGTCCCACCGGTGCGTTGCACATTGGCGGAATTCGTACCGCGCTTTACAATTTTCTATTGGCCCGAAAACACCATGGTAAAATGCTCTTGCGCATTGAAGACACGGACCAAAATCGTTTCGTGCCGGGGGCAGAAGAATACATTTTGGAATCGCTCGCATGGGCAGGCATCGAAATAGATGAAGGCGTCGGCAAAGGTGGGCCGCACGCGCCCTACCGCCAGAGCGAACGAAAGTCCATTTACGAAAAATATGCGCAGCAGCTATTGGCCGAAGGAAAAGCCTATTACGCTTTCGATTCTGAAGAAGAATTAGAGGCCATGCGCGAACGCTTGAAAGCCAACGGGTCATCAGATCAGCAATACAGTAGCGTCACCCGTATGCAAATGCGGAACTCTCTTACACTTCCGGCGAACGAGGTGAAACAAAAAATCGCGGCGGGTGAGCCATTCGTTATCCGACTAATGGTTCCTGCCAATGAGGAAATAAGGTTAACTGACTTAATTCGTGGCGAGGTCCACGTCCACTCTTCGCAAATTGACGACAAGGTTTTAATGAAATCCGACGGAATGCCTACCTATCATTTGGCTAATGTGGTGGACGACTATCTGATGAAAATCTCCCACGTGATTCGCGGCGAAGAATGGCTGCCAAGCGCGCCCCTGCATGTGCTGCTGTACCGGTTTTTTGGTTGGGAAAACGAGATGCCTCAATTCGCGCATCTGCCGCTCCTTCTCAAAGCTGACGGAAATGGTAAACTGAGCAAGCGGGATGCCGACAAAGCAGGGTTCCCAATATTCCCTCTGAATTGGACCGATCCCAAGACCAAAGAATTTTCGAAAGGATTCAGAGAAAACGGATACCTACCCGAGGCATTGTTAAATTTCTTGGCTTTCCTTGGTTGGAATCCAGGCACTGAACAGGAATTATTTTCTCAGCTTGACTTAATAGATGCTTTCACTATCGAGCGTATCGGAAAAGCGGGTGCAAAATTCGACATACACAAGGCGCAGTGGTTCAACCAGCAATACCTTCGGGCAAAATCTGACGAAGAACTCGTTCCATTCCTCCTAAAGTCGTTGGATCACGAAACTATTACCTGCACTCATGAAAAGGCCTTAAAAATTTGCGCCGCCATGAGAGAAAGGGCCACGTTTCCTCAGGATTTCTGGGAACACGGCAAATTTTTCTTTGTCCCGCCCGTAGATTTTGACGAACAATTAATCTCGAAAAAATGGAACGATGATGTCGTCAAGTTTTTGTCAGCTTTTGTTGAAGAATTAAGAAAAACGGCCGCGGTCGATTTCAATGCGGCAAAGACGGCGGTTGAGCAAGCTTCTCAAGCCGTCAACATTCCTTCGGGCAAAATAATGCAAATGCTTCGGGTTGCTTTGACCGGAGGGGCGTCGGGGCCCGACCTGATGGTGACCATGGAAATCATTGGAAAGGACGAAACGATAAGCAGGATTTCGTACGCTCTTCAAAACTTCAAAGTGAAAGTTTCGTAAACATAATTCTTATGGCAAAAGAAAAATCATCCAAGTCGGGCAAATCAACGAAACAAGGAAAACCTCGCGTCCATGACGAACTGCGGGGATTCGAAGTTTCTATTGATCCTTTTGGTGAATTGAAATCTAACCTCCCCATCGAAAAACTCAACAAATTCTTAAACGAAAATGTCGACGACAAGAAGCTGGCCGAGCGGGATGATTACAACGAATTAAAAAAACCCAAAAAGAAAAAATAACTATGGCAACATCGCACGTCATCGACTATCAAATCAAAGGTGAGAGCATTCAAATTGTTGAAGTGGAGCTCGATCCCATGGAAACTGTGATCGCAGAAGCGGGGGCTATGCTTTTTATGGAAGAAGGTATTTTGTTTGAAACAAAAATGGGAGACGGATCTAACCCCAATCAAGGATTGTTCGACAAATTGCTCTCTGCGGGAAGTCGATTACTTACGGGTGAATCATTGTTCATGACTCACTTCACAAATCGTGGCAATCGGAAAGCGAAGGTGGGATTTTCTGCGCCCTATCCAGGCACCGTTATCCCGGTAGATCTTTCCCAAAGCCCCGGGAACGAATTGATCGTTCAGAAGGACGGATTTTTGTGTGCTGCCTACGGCACAAAGCTGTCCATTTTTTTCAACAGGAAAATCGGTGCCGGTCTGGTGGGTGGCGAAGGCTTTATTCTCGAAAAACTGCAGGGAGATGGCAAAGCGTTCATCCACGCGGGAGGAACTGTGATTGAACGAACTCTGAACAACGAAACGCTGCGCGTTGACACTGGATGTGTAGTAGCCTTTGAATCACAAATCGACTTTGATGTTGAAACGACTGGCAGTTTGAAATCAATGGTATTTGGCGGCGAGGGAATCTTCCTGGCCACCCTTCGTGGCACCGGACGTGTTTGGCTTCAGTCCATGCCGATTAGAAAATTGGTGCAGGCACTGGCACCGTACGGAAGCAACAGTAGAAAAGAATCAAGTTCACTTTTGGGCAGCCTATTCGAAGGTTAATCTCTGACGGCGACAGATGCAACCTATCAAGATTGGACTCATCCGCGAAGGCAAGGTTCCGCCCGACAAACGTGTGCCATTTACTCCGCTTCAAGCGGAAGAAATACAACAGCGCTTCCCGAATGTAAAAGTTGTGTGTGAGCCCAGCGACGTAAGAGCATACAGAGAATCTGAATACAAAGAACTTGGCATCGCCATCGGTGAGGTGAATGACTGCGACATACTTATGGGAATCAAAGAGGTCCCCATAACGAATCTCATCGCAGGAAAAACGTATCTTTTTTTCTCCCATACAATGAAAATGCAGCCTTACAACAGAGGGCTCCTCCAAGAAGCGTTGCGAAAAAAAATTCGCTTAATAGATTATGAGGCGCTGAAAGATACGCAGGGCAATAGGTTGGTAGCATTCGGTAGATTTGCCGGGATCGTGGGCGCGTACAATGGCCTTTGGGTATATGGCAATCGCTATAAAAAATACTCCCTGCGAAGAGCCTTTGAATGCTTTGACATAAACGATTTAAAACTGGAGTTGCGCAAAGTCAAATTGTCACCGATAAAGATTGTGCTCACAGGAGCGGGGCGTGTAGCCAAAGGCGCAATGGAAACCTTAGATACGGCTGGCATTCGCAAAGTTGGCGCTAATGAATTCCTCACGCAGAGTTTCGATGTGCCGGTCTATGTTCAGTTGAGTAGCGCAGATTATCACGTTCGAAAAGACGGAGGTAATTTCAACCGAGAAGAGTTTCATCAACGCCCCGAACTTTACAATTCAGATTTCGCAAAATTCACCAAGGTATCCGACATTCTAATGGCCGGTGCGTTCTGGAACCCTAAAGCGCCGAAACTCTTCACGCGCGAGGATATGCTTGATGCCAAATTCAAAGTAAAAATTGTTGCCGACATCACCTGCGACATTAATGGATCCGTACCCACCACAAAAAAACCGAGCTCCATTGTCGACCCCTTGTACGATTACGACCCCGCAACTGATTCGACCACCTCGCCGTTAAGCGACGAAAGACTAATCACCGTCATGGCCGTGGACAATCTGCCGTGCGAGTTGCCAAGAAGTGCTTCTGAAGAATTTGGCCGTGACCTGATCGATCGAATTTTAAAGCCTCTTTTGGGCGAAGACAAAGAAGGAGTGATCGATCGAGCCACGATTGCTCAAGCGGGCTACTTGACCAAACATTTTTCCTACTTGAACGACTACGTAAACGCAGGAACATGACATTTTTGTACAACGTGACTATAGGAGTTGACAAAGAAATAGAACTTGACTGGCTCAGTTGGATGAAAGACTATTACCTCCCCAAGGCCATGGGCTCTGGAGCCTTTATCGACCATAAAATATACAAAGTGCTTACGCACGAAGACGAAGGGTCCGTTTCGTATAGCATACAATACTTCTCAGATGCGATCGAAAAAATTGTCTTCTACCTCAATAACGACGGAAAGGTCTTAGTGGAAGAACTGAGGCTACGATTTAAGGACCGCCATGTTGTCTTCAACACGTTACTCCAAGAGTTATGACAAACTATGTCATATTCTACCATTTTGAACTAAAGTAAATTATTTAACCTAAGATAATTCTCAATCTGGCTGCTCTCAAGGTGGCAATTCAGCCACTCGTCATCGATCCTCGCACCGTATTTCTTGTAAAATTTTATCGCTGGCTCGTTCCAATCCAGTACCTGCCACATCATTCCAGAACAATCCTCCTCTAGTGAAAACCGCATGGTTTCCTCCAAAAGCTTACGCCCGCAGCCGGTACCTCGCTCCTTCTCGGTAACAATGATGTCTTCCAAATAGAGGCGTTTCCCTTTCCACGTAGAGTACCTAAAATAATACAATGATATACCGACGATTTGGTTATTCAGTTCCGCCACAAAGAACCCAAAGAGCGGATTCGGCCCAAACCCATCCTTCTCCATCAACTCCACCGTATTCGTGACCTGGTCAAGCGCCTTCTCATACAAAGCAAGTTCTTTTATCAATTCAAGAACCTGGGGCAGATCTGCTTTTTTCCCTTTTCTGATATTCATACAATGCCAACAAGGTAAAATAAAAAAGGCCCCAATTAAGGAGCCTTTAAATGCTTTGCACTAATCTTAATATTCCCAGAGATTGTGTTCTTTCTCCATCAAAATCATCTCCTGCTCCCAACGAGCAAACACAGATTCAGTATAGGAACGTCCATTCTCCTCATACATTTTCTGGATCGTGTAGTCATCTGGATTTTCAACTTTCTTGATGACTCCATGAAATAATCTCAACTTAAATGCTTCAAGGAAAGTCTTACCCTCAGAAGGGTTGTAGCGGTTCTGCCATTGCACCCGCTGTCTTTCATTTGGATCCTTGCTGTGTGCCAATCGCGCTACTTCCTTCGCCAGCTCCTTATATGAAATATAGAAACGAGTCGAAAGCTTATCTATGTTATCCGGTTTTTCCAACACAATGCCAAAGGCAAGCATATCATAATACAGTCTAGATCTTCTCTTATCGAAGATCACATCCTCTATTAGCTCCAGACCTACAATAGATGCGCCGCTTACTTCATTATTCAATTGCCCCATCTCCTCCCAGTTAGTTGCATTTTGCAAAGGACTTGGATTTGCAGCAGGTTTTTCACCCTTTTTTGCAGCAACTGGAACTGTAATTTCGTTTCGGCTTCGATAAACGGTGGCTTTTCCTTTATCGTTGGGGAATATAACTTGTTCACCAGCTTGATAGCCGCGAAACCCATCCCAGTTTCCTTGCGTCTGTGAGCGGTCAAAATTCGCGTCCAATGTGAGCGCTAAAGAATCAGGCATTGTTTCCTTGAAATCTGCAGGATCACCTTTGGTGTCACCGTAAGTGTGCAGTTTCCCTTCCTGTAATAACGCCAGAATCAATGTAGCGATTGAAGATTTTTTCGAATTGAAACCGGCATTTTGCTTTTCGTTCAAATCGATTACCCTATTCACTCTAAACCGCCACAATTGCTCGTAGTACGGTATTTTCTCGATAGAGTTTGGGTTTCTAATTGTATCTGAATATTCCTGCGCAAACACACTCGTTGCAACGGATATCCACAAACAAAAAAATAGGGTTTTCATCTTCATGCCATTCTTCATTTAATTGATCCTGCAAGCAAAACTCATCTTGGAACCATTTACGGTTTTAGTAGAGCCATCATAGGTTGGGCGGTTTACCTGTACTTGCGATACAGATATGCTCTGTCCCTTCCTTAGATTATATTGACCTAACGAAATAGTACCTGACTTTAGTGCGATCGGTGAACCGCCATCAATCTGTAGTACCATGCTCGTGATGTAATACTTATTGTCCTTGTTGTTATTCTTTGCAAAAATATCATCAATGATCTCAGGCTCCACGCGGACTGTCTGTGTGCCCGCTGGGATACCTTTAGCAACGTCCAGCGTGGTAGAACCCATCATTACCTTATATATCGGCATCGGAACATCACGTGTCTCAAACTTCTGTGTCTGAATAACAGCACCATTAATGAGCACGTTCACGTTACACTGCGCGCGTGTTGGCAGGATGGCAAATTTTCCAGGTGCTATTTTATAGACCTTGCCTTGATCTGCAGGCACAGTTAAGTCTAATGAAGACAAGTCTGATAAGCTTGGCACAGTTACGTTGACCTCTGTTCCAGCATCACGGTAAAGAGTAGCGGCCGCTGCTGATGCAAAAACTGCGGTGGGTTTGATAACCTTGTACTTAACGATGTTTTCGTAAGGTTGTTTTCCAGGCACGTTCAGGTTAATCTTCACCTTAAACTGCGACTCTGCTATTCCATTAGCGTTGTAGTTAGACGCACTTGCGGTAAATTTGATTTTACCCATTTTTACCTTCGAGGACAATCCAACGTCTTTATCTTCAACTTGAAGTTTTTGACCATCCTTGAACATCTCGGGGGTTATACCGGACGCTGATCCCGCGAGGAAAAGGCTTCCTTCATAAGAGTTTCCAGCTACAATCGAATTCGATTCTGCTTGTACCATCGGAACCATTTGATCCACCTCGAATACAACGCCTTTTGTTATGACATTAAGCGAGTCCAAAGCAGCAGCTTCGTATTCCAAAACCTCTGTTTGCATCTGGCTCAACATCGCTATCCCCGCCATTCCAGGTGTACCTTCAAACGAGAACTCCAAAAAGTTCTTTTTATTTTGATGCGGATCATTCTTGAACTCAGCGAAATCCTCTGCCTTCTTGTCGAGTTTTGGAAAAGGCACCTTTAGTTTCATGAGGTCGTTAAGATCCTTTACATAGCCCTTGAGCCTCTTCTGATACTCCAGTCCAACTTCAGGTTTGTTGTTGTTGAGCATCACCTCTTCTGGATTATTGAGGTTAAGTACCAATTCTTCTCCTTCAAGGGCCTTGTTGCCAGAACCAACCTTAATCTTAACCTTAACACCGTCCAAATACGTCACCATGTCCTTGGTGAGCGCCCGAACTTTCTTTGCGCGCTCGATTGCATCAAGCACTTTTGGATCGGAGCTAGTAGATTTTTCTATAGCTTCTAGTTTTCTTTCGGCCTTGTCTTTGTCTTCTACGACAAGGTCCTCAAGAGTCGTATTTACAATCGCAAATTTCTGAAGGATGGCACTACTCACGTTCAACGCCAAGAGGGCGGTGAGCACGAGGTACATCATACCTATCATCTTTTGCCTGGGGGTTTCATTACCGCCTGCCATGTTTTATAAATTTATCGTGTGAATAAATTATTAATCAAATCACTATAAATCTGCAATTACGATCCTTTCATTGCAGTCAACATGCTGCCATATACTTTGTTCAACGCAGTCAAGTTGTTCGTCAATGAACTTAATTCTGACGTAAACTTAGCTGTATTGTCTCCTACCTTGGCCAATCCTTGCATTGCTCCCGTCAAGCTCTCATAGAACTTGTTCATGTTCTTCACATGCGAATCGGCGTCTTTCAATTCCATTTCGTACACGGTATTCAATGCAGCGAGGTTTTTGGTTACTGCCTGCACTTGCTTATGATATTCGCTGGTGTCCTTAGACGCGTCTGACATGGCTTTTACAGCGGTCATTGCAACACCGTAAGACTTGTTCATTTCATTCAACGAAACCGAAGCTGCTTGCACGTTCTTTGCATATTCATTGGTAGCTACAGCGGCATTAGAAAGGTTGTTCATCTGCGAAGCAGACGTAGCGAGATTGGTCAATCCTTTTCCCAAGTTATCCAACAAATTCTGGTCAACTTTTGCTGTCTTAAGCATCTCGTCAATTTTCAATAGCGGTGACTCACCTGCTCCTGGGCGGTTGCTGATTCTTGTCGCCGTTTGTTGCGCTGGCATTTCATAGTCTTCGGCCAATTCTGGATACACCTTACTCCAATCTGTTTCAGGGTGTTTAGGTTCAAATGCACTTAGGAAGAATATGACTGCTTCTGTGGTAAGACCGATGATCAACATTTGATCGGCACCAGTCCAGTGTTCAATTTTAAAGAGGGCACCAACGATTACAACAGATGCGCCAATGCCATAAATCTTTGGCATGATTGTTTCATAGAGTAGGGCTCCAAAACCGCCTTTTTTCTTTGCCATGGTTTGTTGGGATTAAGTTTAGTCGGATTTTTTTCTAAAT
>DATJJP010000112.1:0-156356 GCA_035492075.1 Cyclobacteriaceae bacterium
GAATATTCTTTGGCTTTCTTTTTCCATTCCTTTTTTTCAGCCTTGGAAAGCTGAGCGAAAACTTGCATGCCGGAAAAAATTAAAGCCAGGCAGACGATAGTAACTTTAGTTTTCATCATTGCATAATGTGGTTTAATTAAGTAAAAGTAAAGAAATATTTTCTAACTTTTAATTCCGCGTCGTCCGCTAACCACAACCTAGATTTTTCTTCAGATCTCTATCGGAAATTCCACCAAAGTTGGAGCGATTTTCTTCCCTTTCGTGAGGGACTTGCTCCTGAGGTTTGGAAGTAACCCCCTTTGATCTGATGGTATGTTTCTTTGATTTAACGGGCGTTGAATTTCTCTTTCCCATGACATTGATCAGATTCTTTGCTTGATAAGGAACCGCCTCATATCTTGCGGTTGTTTAAAATTAATCTAAATAAACCCACTCCCAAAATGAAGTCAGTGGCCGACATGACAAAAGGCGAAACGGCCATCATTTCAGGCTTTACTGACGAAGAAATCTCGGTAAAACTCCTTGAAATGGGCTTTTTGCCTGGTACTGCGGTGAGATTTAATTTTGCCGCGCCCTTTGGGGACCCGATTTGTGTGAGTGTTTCAGGTTACGACCTCTCCCTGAGGCTTGAGGAGGCGTCCACCATTTCCATTCTAAACTAAATGGCAGCAGCGAAACTAAAGATCGCCCTCGCGGGTAAACCCAACTCTGGCAAATCCTCTCTGTTCAACCAACTGACGGGCCTCAACCAGAAGATTGGAAACTTCCCTGGAGTTACGGTGGACAAAAGAACGGGCTCGTGTCAACTCGATGACAAGACAATCGCCGAAATAATCGACCTACCGGGCACCTACAGCTTGTACCCTCGCACGCTCGATGAAAAAGTGGTTGCCGAAGTCTTTACTGACCAACGCGGAAAATTCTATCCAGACAAGGTGGTCTTGGTTGCCGACGCCACCAATTTGAAAAATTGCCTGCTGCTGCTTACTCAGCTCATTGATCTCCGGTTGCCAACGGTGTTGGCGTTGAATATGGTTGATCTCGCTGCGAGATCCGGACAGAGCATTGATCTCAAAAAACTGGAAAAGAAATTGGATATGCCGGTGGTGATGATCAATGCGCGCAACGGTACGGGAATCGAAAACCTGAAAAGCATTTTGGCGGGGCCAGTGAAGCCAAGCAGTAGAGTCGTCTATCAATCGGATGAAGAAAGCAGAGTATTAATCGGGAAGATTCGAACCAAATTCAATTTGACGTCCGACTACGAGGCGTATCAGTTTCTACAGCAGTCTGACAATCTCGTATTTCTACCGAAACACGATCGCGAATTCATCCGCCAATCGGCGAAGGACAATAATTTCTTTGCGCATAAATATCAGGGGGCAGAGACCATCATGCGTTATGGTTTCATCCAGGATCTATTGAATGAGGTGATCATGCGTTCTTCTGATGAAGGCTGGAAGAAAGTCTCGCATTCAATAGATCGTGTGCTAACACACAAAGTAGGCGGCTATATCATTTTCTTTGTCATTTTGTTTTTGATTTTTCAATCCATTTTCGCGTGGGCGCAAATCCCAATGGATTTCATCGACAGTACCTTTGCGCATTTGACCACACGACTTGATCAAGTTTTTCCGAAGGGACCTTTCTTTGAACTCATTTCCCATGGCATCATTCCGGGCATTGGAGGTATCGTGATCTTCATCCCACAGATCGCGATTCTGTTTGCATTTATTTCCATTCTCGAAGAGACAGGGTACATGGCGCGTGTGGTGTTTCTGATGGACAAAATCATGCGGAAGTTTGGCCTGAACGGAAAGAGCGTTGTTCCGCTGATGTCGGGGTGGGCTTGTGCGATCCCCGCCATCATGGCCACTCGAACCATCGACAACTGGAAGGATCGACTTATCACCATTTTTGTAACCCCATTGATGAGTTGCTCTGCTCGCCTTCCCGTGTATACAATTCTTGTGGCCCTCATCATCCCCGATTACAAAGTGCTAGGGTTCTTTAGCTATCAAGGCCTTGTTTTGATGGGACTTTACTTGCTCGGTTTCGTTGCGGCTATTTTGTCGGCGCTGGCGATGAAGTTTTTGATCAAGGTAAAAGAGCGGAGCTACTTGATCATGGAGCTCCCAACCTACAAGATGCCCAAATGGAGCAACGTAGGTTTGCAGATCATCGAAAAAACAAAGGCATTTGTCTTTGAAGCGGGCAAAACGATTCTCGCTATCTCAATCATTTTATATGTGTTGGCAAGCTATGGGCCCGCCGATGTGATGAGTGGCGCCGACCAAACGGTTCGAAGCAAAACAGAAGGATTAAAATTGCCGGAGTCAGAAATTCAAGGCAAGGTAGCCTCCTATAAACTTGAACATTCTTACGCAGGCGAACTCGGGAAAATCTTAGAACCCGTGATAAAGCCTTTGGGATATGACTGGAAGATCGGTATAGCGTTGGTCACTTCCTTCGCGGCGCGCGAGGTATTTGTGGGGACCATTGCCACGATCTACAGCATTGGCAGCGCAGACGACGAATCTACCATAAAACAAAAACTCAAGACCGAGATTAACCCTGAAACCGGAGGTCCGCGCTACACTCTTCCGGTCGGATTGTCATTGCTTGTCTTTTATACGTTTGCCATGCAATGCATGAGCACCCTGGCTATCGTGAAGCGGGAAACAAAAGGGTGGAAATGGCCTCTGATCCAACTGGGTTATATGACGGCTCTCGCCTATTTGTCGGCGTTTGCTGTCTACCAACTGCTCAATTAACAATTCAAGGGTTCAGCTTCTCATTGAGAGGCAATTCATTTATCTTTAAAAAAATTATTAGGAGATGGCGCCAGGAAACCAGAATTACCAATTGGGATTATTATATCTTTCCCATATCCTTATTAGTGCAGACGGTATCATCCATGAGGCTGAGCAAAAAGCATTGCTACAGTTTCGCGATGAAGAGAAAATGCCACCCGCTATCTATGACGAATTCCAAAGAGAAGTACAAAGCAAGAAACTGAGTGCCATTTATCAGAAGGGGATAGATCTGATGAACAAATGCTCACAGGCAGAAAAGAAGAAAGCGTTCGTTCGTTTATTTAAATTATGTGCGGTGGACGGGAGCATCCACGTGAAGGAGGTGAAACTGCTTTTGTATTCGTCTAAACTTACAGACGCTGATTTGAACGAAATCATGGTGGAAGCAGCGATTGCGTTGCCCAAGTAGGCTCATGCACCAAAAATTTTATCAAGAATTTAAACTCGGTATTTTAGGCGGAGGACAACTGGGGCGCATGCTCATTCAGGCTGGCCTTGACTGGAATATTTTTTTTTCAGTGCTTGATCCCGATCCATCGGCGCCTTGCAGCACCGTGGCTGAGTTCACCACAGGAAAACTCACCGATCGACAAACGGTGCTGGACTTTGGTCGAACCTGTGATCTAATCACCATCGAGATTGAAAACGTAAACATCTCGGCGCTGAAAGAATTGGCAAAGGATGGAAAAAAAGTCTTTCCACAGCCGGAGGTGATCGAGCTCATTCAAGACAAACGAAAACAAAAACAATTCTACAAAGATCACCAAATTCCAACTGCCGATTTTGTCCTTACGGAAAACAAGAACGAAGTAATAGCACAGCAATCATTTTTGCCCGCGGTAAACAAACTTGCCAGAGAAGGTTATGATGGCAGGGGCGTACAAATCCTTCGCACGGAAAAAGATTTCGAGAAGGCATTTGAAGCCCCGAGTCTACTTGAGAAACTGATCGACTTTGAAAAAGAGATCTCAGTGATCGTGGCGAGAAATGAGAGCGGCCAGATAAAAACATTTCCCGCGGTGGAAATGGTGTTTCATCCGGAAGCCAACTTGGTCGAGTATCTATTTTCACCGGCAGATATTTCTAATTCGGTCGCCGATCAGGCGGAAGGCATTGCAAAAAAAATAATTTCCGAATTGAGCATGGTGGGACTTCTTGCTGTGGAAATGTTTGTTACTAAAGATCAGCGAGTGCTAGTGAACGAGATCGCCCCTCGCCCACACAACAGTGGGCACCAAACTATTGAAGCCAACGTCACGTCACAATATCAACAGCACCTTCGTGCGATTTTGGATCTTCCATTGGGAGATACGTCGATTGTTCATCCAAGTGCCATGGTGAATGTTTTAGGCGAAGAAGGTTTTTCGGGGTTGGCTAAATACGATGGTCTCGAAGAAGTGCTCAATCAGCCAGGGGTGTATGTACACTTGTACGGAAAAAAAACAACGAAACCTTTTCGAAAGATGGGACACGTGACCGTAGTGGACACGGACATCGAAAGATTGAAAAAGAAAGCCAACTTTGTGAAGCAAACATTGAAAGTAACCGCATGAGCAATCCCATTGTCGGTATTATTATGGGTAGCCAATCCGATCTGAAAATCATGAAGGAGGCTGCCGAGTTTCTGGAAGAAATGAAAATCCCTTTTGAGCTAACTGTGGTGTCAGCGCACCGCACCCCAAAACGCATGGTCGATTACGCTTCATCGGCGCGCGGCCGCGGGCTAAAAGTAATAATTGCCGGTGCCGGCGGTGCTGCTCATCTACCGGGAATGGTCGCTTCTCTCACTTCTTTGCCCGTCATCGGTGTGCCCATCAAGTCGTCCAATTCCATTGATGGATGGGACTCAGTGCTGTCCATTTTACAAATGCCCTCGGGAGTGCCGGTAGCCACCGTGGCACTAAACGGTGCAAAAAATGCAGGAATATTGGCCGCACAGATGATCGGCACAAATGAAAAGTCGGTGGCCAAAAGACTAGATCAATTCAAGGCGGAACTGCAAAAAAAAGTGGAGGAATCCTTCAAAGAGATCGAAAAAAAGGGTTGGCGCAAAGCAAGCGCTTAAATATCCGTTCAACGAAAAAGGTATAGGATTTCTACAAAAAAGCGTAACTTCTCGGTCATTTTGGAAAGTCTATGAACGTCGATCAGAAAGGCTGGCTGATGAACTATCTGGAGTATCGAAAGGAGCTCCTGAAGGATCTGACGTCAGAAATGAGAAATGGCGCGCATCCCGAGCAGTCACTTTATCGGGTGATCCAGCCAACGGGGTTGATGTATGGCCAATCGATCGGTGTCGATCACGGCGGATTGAAATCATCTCCTCCCTGGGCCCAAAAAGATCGTATGAAAATACTGCTGGCGGAAAGTTTGATCAGCAGCTCGCTTTTATTTCACGATCGGCCAATCAAGAATGTAGATGAGCTTTCGGGTGTCATCATGAAAACCCTAGAGAACATTGGCAATTTTTACAACCACGTATTTCCTGAACTTGCAACACCTACGAAAACCCTCTTCGGCCGAAAGAAAACTCCACTGGAGCTCGCGGAGAGAATTTTAGATAAAAGAATAGAACATTCTCATGAGCAGAGCCAAAACTTCTGGGTACAGTTTTTTCACAACAGTCTGCTCTTCCTCGATATTTTCATTTTTGGACAGTGGATTCACACGAACGCAGACCGTATCGTTGCCGACTTTTTTAAATACGAAAGAGAAGAGCTCCGTTTTTCGGTGGTAAAAGTGATGGCCGCCGCCGCTCACGCCAACACCACCATCGAACCAGAGGAGCGCAAATTGCTCGATTATTTTCTGCAGAGTGCAGACCTTTCTCCCGAAAGAAAAAGAGAGGCGGTCAAAATTTTTGAGGATGGCATCGACATTGAAGAGATCAACTTACCAACGAACAACTCCTGGATATTGAAGAAGTATTTTCTGGAAATAGCCATACTCACCATTTGGTCGGACAAGAAGGTTGACGGTAGCGAGCAAGACTTCTTGAAAAAGCTTTGCTCCTATATGGGTTTTAGTGACGACGATCTGGAAAATAGCCTGATGGCCATTGAAGGATTTGTATTGGAACACTGGCATGAGCTCGACTACCTGCAAGGCAAGCAAGAATACCAACAGGTAAGCGAGCAGTTTCTTAAGCGGTTGTCCAAAATAACAGACAGCAATAAAAACAGATTACTGAAACAGGTTCAAGAAAGTGAAGAGTTGATGCATCTGCTCAAAAAATCGAAATCAGGAGCGTTGACGGAGGAGGAAAAACTGGAGATGCAAAAACACTTGATCGTAGTGCTTAGGACCATCCCCACATTTGTGATTATTTCGTTGCCGCAGCGATTCCTTACGCTGCCGATGCTTCTGAAAATATTACCCGCCAATTTTTTTGCCGAAGCAGGCAATCGATAATTTTAGCTTTGTTCTTTAGAGGCCCCGTCTTCATTCTTTTGGGGCACCACCACTGAGAGGATGATGGAGAAAGTCAGCGTGACGATAATCACGGTGAAAGACAAGGTGGGACTGATTTCATATTGGATGATCTCCAACAACATTTTTGATCCAATGAAAAACAAAATAATGGAAAGCCCTTTCTGAAGGAGGTAAAACTTATCAATGATTCCGGCCAGCAGGAAGAACATGGCACGAAGCCCCATCACGGCGAAGATGTTTGAGGTATAAATCAGAAATTCGTTTTGAGTAATGGCAAAGGCAGCGGGGATAGAGTCTACAGCGAAAATCAAGTCGGTTGTTTCAACAAGAGCGACCACCAGGAACAAAGGTGTGAACATCCATTTCCCATTGACAACGCCCATGAATTTTCCACCCATTTCATCGTCGGTCATTGGCAAATACTTGCGGCACAGGCGCAGGATCGGATTCTTTTCAGGGTCGATTTTCTCGTCGCTGTCTTCAAAATATATCTTAATCCCAGAGTAAATCAAGAAGACACCGAAAATGTAGAGGATGAAATGAAATTCGGCAATCAGAAGTGCTCCAACAAAGATGAAGACCCCTCTGAACACAACGGCTCCAAGAATCCCCCAAAATAAAATCGTGTGGTAATACTCTTCCTTGACCGTGAAATATTTTAAGATCAACAAAATGACGAATATGTTGTCGACGGAGAGAGCGTATTCGGTGAGGTAAGCTGAGAAAAATTCTATGGAAGAGGTGAAACCACCTTCATCAAAATGGTAGACGAGGTAGCCGAAAATGGAACTGATGATGACCCAGAAGATGGACTGATAGAGGGCGGACTTGGTGGAGATCTTGTGAGCCTTTCGGTTAAACACCCCCAAATCGATCACCAAGAAAACTGCTATCACGGTCGCAAAAACCCCAAATAAGATCGTTTCGATCTGGCTGTTGTTTCGAAAGAGAGAGAATAGCAATACGCCCATGAAGCAGATTAAAGACACAAATAAACGCTAAAGCTACAAATATTATTCAATCGCAAAACCTCCCGATACTTAATACATAATGTACAAAATAGAAACCGAAAGAAGCAGTTATTTTCAACAAAACAGAGCGTCATCTTTCTTATTCTTTTATTGACAAAACGATCGCCTTTTTGTGAAGCCTCAAGGCGAGTGCTTTCGTAAAATCGATTGACCCATCCGGGCGTTCTTTGCCCATTGGTTTGGTGTAGAGCAATGAATCGCTTCCCATTTTCTGAATGTTGTCACTTAGGTTCGTGCCGCTGCCCGACGCGTAGGCGTCAATGATTTGTCTTTCCACGGTTCTCAAAGAGCCATTGCCCGGTTGCATGAAAAGGATTTCTACATCGTATACCTTTTCCAAGGAATCTAAAAACCTTCGGTCATTTGCCCGATTCTCTGCTATCCTGGCCACCTTTCGTCCATAGGCCATGGCAGCTTCGGTAAGATCGGCATCGCTCACCTTTTTCAATGACTTGGCTTCCATATTCTCTCTCATTTTTTTTCGCTGTTCCTTGGATAACGAGCCTCCGCACGAAATGACGGCAACGACAAAAAATACCATTACAAATTTCATAGGGACAAAAATACCTTTTCGTCGATTAAATCTTAGGCGCTAGCCATAAAAACGCCGCAGAGAAAAGAAAGATAAGATAGAAAATAAAAGGAGAAACAGGGTTGCTCGTCGGCAATGGTGAGTGATTTTGGAGCGTTTTAAATTGAGCTATTCGTGTTTCGTTTGACATACGCACTGTAGAAAGAGCTGTCCACTCAGAAACATCGTGCACGAAATAATTTACTAGGGTTGAATCGCCGACGCGAAGTTGATGCCAACCTGTACTTTTCGGCCAGGTCTTGCCATGCCAATAGTCATTTATAATAACGTTTTCAATCAACGGAATTTTGATGTCATCTGAAAAAGCATCTGCTATTCCACCTGCAGAAACAACCGAGAATGTTACGGGTTCGTCCGCATAATACGGAAAAAACGTATTCATCTTTAGATCGAAATTTTTGGCCTTTTTACGTGAAACCTTTTCAAGCAAAGTAGACCAAATAGCGGCATAATCGGCGCCATTTCCCTCCAGCTTGATTCGATAAGTTTCCTGAAGTAACTGGAACCCAATTTTACCCGCTCCCAGAAAACGATACCCGGTTAAAGTCCTTTTTTTATTTTTTAAGATTGATGTTAGCCCATCGATAGGAGTTACCTCCGTCGGCTGAGCGGGTAATACGTAACCTTTGTTGTTGATTTGAAAGTGTGCGGTGTCAGTTGAGGTGCTCCGCCCTTCAATAGAATAGAATTCATTTTTTTTCGCAGGCAAGTCGCCAATGAGAACGAGACCAAGCCCATTTTGCACCGCATGTTCCAAATCCGATTTTTCAGACGATGTTAACCTGTTGATCGTCTTTGAATCCGCCAATAACAAATCAAAGGAAGTAAGGAGCCTACTAGAGAGGTTGTTTATTGAAACCTTCGGCGCGTTAATGAACTCTTCTGTGAAATTGCTTTTTGAAGTTCTTGTCTGAATGACGACGGAATGGCCATCATCAGCCAGAAAATTTTTCAGATTCCGAAACTCGACAGTTGGAAAGTCTTGTAAAAAGAGAATATGCAGTTTGGCTGGCGACTTTACATCGATAGGCAACCTTTCGGATTTTTTTGACCCTGCCTTATCCTCCGAAATCAAGTGATAAATAAAAAGGCCAGGAAGCTTTGGGGTAAATGAAAACGCGAAAGATTTCGTTGCTTGATCCACCACAGTGGAGTCCTCAACGCCGGCTGGGCCAACCAATTTTAATTTTGTGGTTTGACTGGCATTGAAAACACCGGATACAATATTTGGGCGGCCAGAAAATACTTCCGGAAGGTTGAGCGCAATTACTCCGTTTGTTCGCTGTGGCGGAATAAAAACATAATTTGACGGACGAAGTTCATCCAAAGCATATTTTGGAAGGCCCGCACCTAAGATGTACTTCACGTCCACCGCATTTAAATGGCCGGAGGCTAGCTCCTCGGATGCTGGAAAAAGATCGGCGGACTGTGTCCTCAGAATTTTTAGATCGGGGTTGAGTTTTAAAACACTATCCGCTTGTGACTTTGCATATCCAGGAGTAAGGAGCAATACCTGTTGATGCTCCTTACCTAAAACACGCGGCTGCAAAACGAGCCCGATCACTGAAATCATTAAGCAAAACAACGCCGCAATACGATAGCCGATTAATTTTTGCTTTTTTTTCACTTCCAACCAAGCAAAGAGAACAAACAAGGTCAGGCCTAATCCGAAAACCAAAGGCATGGGAAACAGTGGCTCAAAGCTCAACCCAAACTCATTCATACTTACGCTGATCGAGGTGAATTAGGAATTGTTTGTTCAGGACGTGGCCATTCGATTGCCGTTGACTCGGTGACGACATACGGACGGGGAGCGCTTTCCAAAGAATCGCGCGAAGCTGAGCAAGTTCGGTTTTTGTGGTGCGTGATTTCTCTTCTGAAAGTGATTTCAGAAGAGAAAGACCTTTCAAAAAAGTGAGCGGCTGTGCGCTCGCAAGTTCAGCCAATTCTTGTCCCGCTTGGTGAAACGTCTTTTGATTTTCTGTAGAGACAGTCACGGAATCTTCATCAATCATTCTTTCAACAACACTGAGGGCGGCCCTTACCCCAACCCACTTCTCTTCTGCCCTGGATTTAAGAATGTTGCTTTGGCTCTTTACTTCGGACAAATCAGCGGCCAGTCTTTTTTCCTCTTTCAGCGGAGGAGGATCAAATCCCGATCGATGTACAAAAATTCTAGAATCACTGCTGATCTCTTTGAGCAAGTTCAATGCCCTATATTGATAAGGGAGAGATTTCTCAGGCGTATAAAGCCTCAAGTAAAGTTCCGCATCCCACATCTGAGTGATTGCGGCCTTCAATTTTGTTTTCAATGACTGAATAAAGAACGTTGCCTCTTCGGTGTTGTCGTGCTCGTGTACAAATTGTTTTAATGGGTTTTTAGCTTCTTCCCCATTTTCTTCAGCGGCGTGTTGGTGTTGCTTGCTCTTTTGGTCGACCAAATTATGCTCGTTCTTCGTATCATGTTGATGAGTAACTTTTTTTAACGGATCGCTCTCCTCCGCTTCCTGCTCTTCGGAGGGTTGACCAATACCGGCTTCGTCTTCTTCTCCGAGGAACTGTCCGTAGCGCAGTCGCAGGGCTTTTTGATCATAGCCCAGTTCGTTGCTGGTGAAGTTGAACTGCTGAGCAGAAATATTTTTTTTGTCGCGGAGAAGTTTTTCGGTGTCGATGATGATTTGGCGTTGACTGCGGAAATATTCGGGCATCAAATCCACACCAAGGCCAGCATCCACTGAAGTTATTTCTTGGGCGGTGTCTTGGATGGCGATGAAAAACGTTTCTGTTCGGCTGCGGTTGGGTGAAGGAGATTTGCTGTCCCACGCTTCAACATAAAAATACAGCTCATCCGCAGGCTCGAGACCCAATTTCTTGAGATCCAGAACGCGAGTAGCGTCCAGTTTTTTCCCGACAAAAGACGCCGGTGACAAAAACCTCAACTTCTCTTCCCTGAACTTCACACCTTCGCCGCTACCCTTGCTCACGGTGGCTACGATTTGCGCATCACTAACGCCATAATCGTCTGTGAGCTCGGATTTTAAGATGACATCCAGCTTGTCGGTGAATTTTAATTTTGTGAATTGATTTAGGTCCTTGACGGCAATCTTAGGTGGTAAATCTTTGATGATCTCAATTTTGTAAAAGTCTGAGCGATATACCTTTTTATCGTCTTGCCACTGCATTTGATAAAATCCTGACCCTTGAAGAGTTCTCTCATAAAAATAGGTGAGTGAATTGTCATTGGAGAAATCTACCGAATCCTTTCCCGAGAAAAATATTCTTGCGTTGCTGGGGCGACCGGAAAACTCTACGCGCCACTTGACCGAGGTGCCTTCTGGAACCGTCAAGTTCAAATCACTAGACGCGTATGGCCTGACATGAGTATACGGTGGAGGGGAAATCAATAAAGTGAACGACTTGATGTAAATCGGTGAGACCTTGTCGTGAGATCTTCCTTCCTTCCCCGTGGGCTTCGTTCTCCCATGACTCATTGGCGCCAAAGAGGATAGCCCCAAATGCAAACCAACAGAGATCAAGAAAACCAACATCGATTGTAGAATTCGGTGAGGAAGTTTCACCTCGGGAAGGATTTGATTCAAAAGCGAAAGAGTTTTCACCTTTTGCATTTGTTGCAACGTCGACAGGCTATCGTCAGCCCTCAACAACAAATCAGCGCTTTCATGCAATTGTGGAAACTGTTGATTCAAAAAACCAGTGAAGAAACCGCTGCCTAGTCTAGGAAGCCTGTAATGAAAACTCGCCAGGACTACCGCCGCGATCCCGCAGAATAACACCAACGAGATTTTCAAGACAAAGCCGATCGATAGGAGATTCAAAAAGGCGAAGGCAAGTAATGAGGCAGAACCTGAAAGGAAGGTGATTTCAACCAGCCGCAGTAGGATATAGCGCTGTTTCAATTTTTGTAGGGAAGATCGTGCTTGCTGCGCGTTCATTGGTTTCGGCGATAGGCAATGATTCGTTCAACCAACAGTAACAAGACCAAGCAGATGATCAACGGCGAACTCGCACTTGACGTGATCACATTCGCGGCCTTCGATTGAATAAGGGCGGGGCGTATCAAGGCATCCGGCATCGCTCTTCGATCGTTGAGACGGGCAATCTCGTGTTGTTTTCGCGAGGGGACGATCAAGTGTGCTAATTCGATGGTAAGATTTTGGTCGATCGCCACCTCTTCATTGAGACGCTTCGTGAAAACCCATTCTGTTGAGCCGACCTGGTCAATAACATTTGCCGAAGATCCTGGGCGCATGGTTATTGATGATCCCGATATTTTCTCGGAAGCATTAAAATCAGAGAGACGGATAATCCAATCACTCTTTTCTGGAGGCGTCGCCGAATTTGATTCTAAGACGGTAAGAGAGAACGGAAATGTTTTTTGAATGACCTTCAAACAAGCCATCAATATTTTTCGATCATAGGCGTACTTGGCTTCCGAGATGACCATCACGCGAACGGGATCGGGCGAAGAAATGGAATTTGCTCCCAAAGATTTTACCTTCGCGGCCGTAAACGAAGTTTGATCAAAGCTCGAATGGCCCGTGCGAACGAAGAGACTATCGTCATCAAGTTTGATGGCCTCAACCGGGAAATCAATTTTATTCACGGGCACAGCAATCCAATTGATGTTGACAGGAAGAGGGGTTCGTTTGCCTCTAAAATTTTCAAACCTGCTGGACGAAAGGACTACAGCATTCGCAGGTTTTTTTTCCCCGAGTTGGTTTAACAATGCCCAATAATTTCCTCCGAACACGCTGTCATGTCTTGCCGTGGGAAACCCTTCCGCTAATTGATGTTGTTCATAACCCTCCTTGACAAGACTGTCGAGAATTGGTTTTACAAAAGAGTCATTTTCAAAACCCGCCTCCACCACAACCCATTTTTGCTTGGAGACGCCCGTGCACGTCAACCCGCTCAAAAAGAGACAAAAAATGAAGATCAACGTGCATCGGATTGCCAGCAAAAGGAGCTCGTTCCACTTGATCCCTTTGAATTGTTGCGTGCTCGTTTCTTGCACGTGCCTAATACTTCCTAACCTAATGACTTGCCCGTCTTTTCGGCTTAGTAAATGGATAGCGATCGGAACAGATAACCCCAACAAGGACCAAAGTAATATTGGATTTGCCAGACTCATCGCGTCAGCTTTTTTCGTGCCGTCAGAAAGTCGCGAAGCACTCTCTCCACTGGCTCGTTAATTGAAATCAATTGATAGTTGATTTGCTTCTCCAACATCCAGGCGCGAGTGGTAGTTAGCCAATTCTTTATCCGAATCGAATATTCCTTTTGCTGCAGGAGTGTATTTGCTTTTGTACGGACGCCGGTTTCAAGGTCTTCAAAAGTGTACGATCCGCCAAAGTCAAAATCGGTTTCTTTGCTGCCCATGAGATGAAACACAATCACCTCATTGTGCGGCTTCTTAAGCCTAGACAGGAAATTGAAAAGGTCTCCACCGTTATCATAGAGGTCGGAGATGAATACGATCATTTCCTTACCCTGCCGGTCGAACAGACGTTTTGTTTCTTCGCGTTGGTCCCATCGTCCCAGGCTTTCCAAGTGAACCAGTTCATTTAAGAATCGGATGAACTGTTGTTGTTCGAACCGCGGAAGGAGAACGCTCACGTTTTTGTCGTTGACAGTAAATAAACCAAACGTGTCGCTTTGTTTGCGTGCCAAGTAGGCCAACGCGGCTGTCATCACCTTAGCGTATTGTATTTTGCTTAAGCCCTCAACGTATGCCATCGAATGACTTGCGTCCAGGATAAACTTAACAGTGATGTTTGTTTCGATGTCAGCCTCTTTGATATAGTAGCGTTCTGACCTGGCAAACATTTTCCAATCCAGCTGGCGTAAATCGTCGCCTGCTTGGTAGTTTTTGTATTGCGAAAATTCTTGGCCAGCGCCAATCGACTGACTTTGGTTACTTCCGCTCATAAAGCCCTCCACAATGGTGCGCGCAATCAACTCTAGTCCGTTGACCGTGTTGAGAATTTCGGGTTTCAACAATTCTTTGATGCGCGCATCCACGGCTACAGATTTTTACGAAGAGTAACCGTCGAGAGAAGTTGTTTGGTCACATCGAGCGGGGTCACTCCCTCCGCTTCGGCTTTAAAGTTCATTAAGATGCGATGGCGCAAAACGGGGTAAGCAATATGGTTTAAGTCTTCCTGAATGACCGAAAAGCGACCGTGGAGGAGTGCGCGAGCTTTAGCGGTAAGGATCATCGCCTGCCCTGCTCTGGGTCCAGCGCCCCAACGTACCCATTCATCGACAAATTTATTTTCGTTTTGATTGGGGCGAGTTGAGCGAACTAACCTTTTCACCAAATCTATGAGATCATCATTGATATGGACTTCGCGCACGAGTTTTTGTGCCTCCAAAATTTTGGAACCATCGATTACTTTTTTGATCACCCCGGTTTTTTTCCCCGTAGTGTTTGCGAGTATGGCGTGTTCTTCTGCCGCATTGGGATAATCTACTTTGATATAAAGTAGAAATCGATCGAGCTGCGCCTCGGGCAGAGGAAATGTCCCGGATTGTTCGATCGGGTTTTGGGTAGCCAATATGAAAAAAGGTCGTTCCAGAGGATAAGTTACCCCCGCGTAAGTGACCTCAAACTCCTGCATCGCCTCAAGCAAAGCGGATTGGGTCTTGGGGGAAGTGCGATTGATCTCGTCGGCGAGGATGATGTTGGCAAAAATGGGGCCGTGGTTGAACTTGAAAATTCGTTTGCCCGTGGTATGATCCTCCTCCAAAATTTCAGTACCAATGATATCCGAAGGCATTAAATCCGGTGTGAATTGAATTCTTCGGAATCTTAAATCGATGGCTTCAGCCAAACTGCGAACCATCAATGTTTTTGCAAGGCCGGGTACACCTTCCAGTAAGGCGTGACCGCCCGCCAGAAAGGTGATCAGAAGCTGATCAATCACTTCGGCTTGACCCACGATGACATTTCCGATTTCGCGCTTCAGATCGGTTAAACTCGAAATAATCTCTTGTACGGATTTTTCTACGGCGGCTAGTTTCTCCATTCTTTTGTTAACAGGTTAATGCATACATCACTACGTTTACACTGAACTTGGTGTTGTCGATTTTATAAAAGCGTTTGTTTCTGAAATCGTAGTCCCACTCACATCCGTAGTCCTTATTGCTATACAAAACTCCGATTTTGTCATTGAATTCAACGGCTTTCAAATAGTTGTGCACGATGTCATCGCCCCACCCGTTGAGCTCTTGAGAGGTGGTGGGCGGTCCGTCGAAATGAAAAAAGGAGGAGTAGATTTTATGACTGTTCGGAATTTTTTTAAGAGATCCCGCACCGAACGTCCTTTCCATTTGTGCCTCAAATGATTTGGCAAACAACCCATCGATGTCGTGATTGCAGTCGTCCACAAAGACGAAGCCGCCGTTTTTCACATAGGTTTCAAAATTCTTCTCTTCCTTCGACGTGAATTCCAGCAGCTTGTGGCCGCTGAGGTAACAAAACGGGCAACGGAAAATCTCGTCGCTATTCAGGGCAACAATGTACTCTCTGGAGTCAACCTCAAGGGTGGTATATTCGATGAGGGAGTTCAACACGTTGGAAGGCATGCGCTGGTCCACGTCCCAGTCTCCGGACTCGTAAAGCAGGCGCGTAAAAAAGAATTTATTGCCGAGGGACATGAATGCACAAACGTCAAAAGTCTAAGAATACATCCAATTTTCCGAAAAGATATTATATCAAAGGAAGGCAAAAAAAAGAGGCTCGATGTCGAGCCTCTTTTTTGATAAGCCGGTTAAACAAATTACTGTACTGGGACCTGACGGAAACCAGTGCCATAGTCGATATTTACAGTATACGTTTGACCCGTTTGAACTGTGAAGGAGAGCGTGGAAGGACCGAACGTCTTTGGTGTACTGGTTTGGTTCAAATTCGGCAAGTACCCACTGCCCTGATTCAAGACGGTAAAAGTTTTGTTCCATATTTGAGCACCCGTGCTGGAGTGGCTGAAACCGGAGAGTGCCATGGCGGCACCGCTACCAGGAGCGCCCGTTATTGTTGGCTGTATAGTTACGCCAAATAGATTGTTGTATCCGGTTCCGCCGTCACCTACCGACATCGACGATATACTACCCGTTGTAGAAATATCCGTGGCGGCGAACGTCGCTTTGGCCTGAACCGGTGTTATGTCTTTGACAACTACTGAAGGCGGTGTCGCTGAAAATAGATTAGTGTGTAAAGCCAATGCTCCACCTGCGGGCTCCTGTGAATACGATATGGTTGTTCCTGAGATGGCGAGAATGCTGACTAGATCACTCGACACACCGTTTTGATCAATCACGTTCGTTGTATTTGTAGAATTCGGCACCAGCTCATTACTAATAGGGTAAGTTTTTGAATTACCTGTGTTAAAATAAATGCTGCTTGGTATTACCGAGTAGGGGCTGGTTATTTTCGTGTTGTCGAATGCAATATTCCACTGGAGGCCGAAATCCAGGATTTTGAGAATTGGTTGAGCTACTGGGGTGTATCCGTTTCCAGTACCACCAGTGAACGCGGAGATAGTTGGCGCCGAGGTATATCCACTTCCTGAGTTGGAAGCAAAGATTCCAGACAATGCGGAAGTATATGTTGGATTAGCAGAAGCGCCCGTGCCGCCAGTTCCGGTCACCACGACGCTGAAAGCAGAAACATCTTTGGGTGAACCTGGGTAATTGAAGCTATCAAACTTAACGGCGTTTCCTACATTTCCCGTAGAGCCGCCATACACAGCAAGATTTCCTGCTCCCACCGAAAACGTGGTCAAATCTATTGAGCTGGGCAAACCGCCGCCTGAGCTCGGCACGATGAAGTCGGCTATCTTAATGATGTTATTATTTCCATCCTTGTATTGGAAAGTCAGGGTCATGTTTCCGGTATATCCACTACCTGCAGTGATTCCCGTAAAGCCAGTAAATAGCCCTCTCAAGCAAGTGAGTAAAGTGGCTTGCGTGATTGCGCCACCGCCGCTCAAAGAAACAATTGGGGATGATCCAAAAATTCCAGTCCCTGCATCAATTTGATAGGTAATGTTACCGGCTGTCCACTGGGCGGTTTGATTTGATATGGACTGCAGCACAAAATTTAAAGATCGAGGCACAGCGGTAGGGAATGAGAATGCATTTGCCAGCCCTGCACCAACTGCAGGTGGAGCGGGAAAAACAGCAGTAGCACCAACCACTGCTGGAATAGTGGCGTCGTAGGTGAAATCTGGTCCCCAGACGGTTGGAACATCTTGATAGGCGGGGCCATTGGCAAATGCAACTTTGTTCATTCCGTTGAGCGCCATGTGTTGTGTTCCAGTGATGTTTGGAATGAGAAGATTGATGCTCCTGCCACTGGCCGAAGCAGGCACAGTTATGGAATAGGCCCCATTTGTGATTGTGCCTACTCCGACATCACCGCTTGCAAAAGTGTAGGAGTTAACGTTTACCCTGTCTGAAGAGCCGAGTATCCAAACGGCGTCGTTAAAGTTTGCCTTAATTTGCAGGCCAGAAGGCAACGCATCGGCAACATTGACCGCGTTTGTTAAGTCTCCGTCTATCCTTACGTTGCCTTTGATAACAGCTGTTGAGCCATTGGCTGCATTGGCAAACATCTCGGCAGTAATGGCTTCATTTCGTCCCGTCGGAATAATGGCTTGCGTTGCCGGATCTAAAATATAATCCAGCCCATTGCGAGGCGTGCCGAAGTCAACTACCATAGCGGCTGTCATGTAACCCGACTTGCTTATTGTAATAGTGTTGCCGCCTATCGGAATTCCCTTAAATATGGCATTTCCGTTGGCATCTGTAGTTGCCGTATTTGAAACGCCGGACTGTCCCGCGTCATTGGTTACAAGAACGGCCACCCCCGAAAGTGGCTTTCCATCTTCAACGACTTGTACGGTAAAGGCAAGCAGTTTACCTGCCGTGTTCATGGCCGCTACTTGTGCTGCGACCGTTGAGGCGCGAGCAAGCGAGTCGTTCTTTCGCTTCAGCTTTGCCTGCAAATTGAGAAAATCACCTTCGTTGAAATTGTCCTTACAGGCAATTATTAGAACTGTAAGTACAACGATCAAGGACAGAATTGAAAATAGTTTTTTCATTGTTTGTTAATTTGATTTTAGAAATTGAAAATGGTCATGGAGAAGTTGATGCTCAATGACGACGTGTAGAGATTGCCGCCAACGCCGTTGGCCGGGATTCCCGGTGAGGTTGGAGACGATGACGACGATGACCCTACCTGTATGGCGTCAGGATATTTTATTCGATTGACTTGCGTAAGGCCCTGTCGGTACCTAACATCGAATTGAAAATCACGAGAGTCTGTTTTGAACAGTACCCCAAATCCTACAACCACACCGAATTGGCTTCTCGCATAATTGTCCGTAACATTTTGATGCCTGTACCCAACATCTACCGAGGGTGTTCCATCGTTAAAAAAATACCTCATGGTACTTGACTCGGTCGCCTTAATCATAAGAGAATACGACCCCCCGACAATAAGCTTGGGGACGATCGTTTCATCTTCGAATTCCGGCAAGGTCAACTCCGCGAGAAGAGGAACCTCCACGGTGTGCATCAACACACTAGGATTATAAAATCCAATGGCGGAAACGTTGGCATCGATTGAGCTGTAGTCTACATAGTAGCTTTGTCGTCCGCCTCCGAGCTGAGCGTATTGGGGCTCAATCTTTAGTTTGGCAAAAGGCAGCACTTGATAAGACGCATATGCTCCCGCGGAAAATCCGATGATCGAGCCGGGTTGCGTGAACTGATTTTGCAACACGCTCGCCTTAGCGCCCACCGAGATCTGTGCGGAAACACACAACGTAGAAAGCCACGTCACAATAATCAAGAACGCCCACCTGTGTCTGTTTTTTTTTAACATATTTTGATTAATAAATTTTGTCTTTGAGAGTTTTAATGAATTTACATCTGGTCACGTGGTCTATGGGTACTCTCTCGCTCGCCTGCAATGCAAGAGAACTGTGAGAGAAAGGCTCGATTTATTAGGAGGCATAATTTTTATTTTGATTTAGTTCTTGGGCAGCTGAGCTTTAATCAACTGCTCATTTTTACTCTCCGTTTGCCAAGAGGGGATGTGGTCAACGGTGAGCTTTGGGAGATTGCCAATAGACGGGTGATTTCAGAATTGATTTCGGGTTGACAGATTTATTTCATGTGTTTCATATTTACTTGTTCAAAAAAAATGCACACTGTAATCAGTGTGCATGCATTAGTGTCGCCAATATATCAGTAAGTGACCCTGCGAGATCGAACTAATTAGTACGTGTCCATTTTAGTTATTGGTTGGCTTGTTTTGCTACAGAGGAGAGGTGAGAATAATGGTAGGCGACATGGTTACTTTTGATTTGACCGAATTGGTAATTAGGCAAGCAGATTCTGCTTTATGCAAGATTTTCTCAGCGCGTTCGCGGTCGTGTTCCTGTTTGATTGCCACAAAGGGTTCAAGCAAGATTTCCGTCATTAGGAACTTGCCGTTCACCAGTTCTAGCTTTCCTTTGGATTTACACTCAAATGCGAGGAACTCAAGCTTGGCGTTTTCGGCGATTGCCAAAAAGGTAGTCATCAAACAACTACTGACTGCGGCGGTGAAAAGGTGTTCGGGCGACCAGATGCCAGGAATGCCCTTTGGAAATTCGGGGGGTGTCGCCACTTCCAGACAGCCAGCTCCATTGGATACGGCAGACACCTCGGGGGAGCACATCGTTCCCTTACGGTCGCGACTCCATGTTACGTTTACTTGATAGAAATGTGATTCCATGATTGGGTTCATTTTTAAGTGAGCCGAAAATAAAAGTCCCCAGGTTGTTGGCCTGGGGACTTTTACTGTGAAGCCGAAGTTTTGATTAAACCGCATCAGAGAGGCTTGAAAACGTAAAGTCTCGGATTTTCATTGCGGGAATAAACCCATTGGGATTTCCTTCACTTGTCACCACGCGTTCAGGCTTGCCAAGGGTTTCCAAGTTGTTGAGCATGATAATCGGGCTCTCATTGAAGCGGAAATTCTTAATTGGATTTTTGATCTTTCCGTTCTCGATATAGAAAGTTCCATCGCGCGTCAGGCCCGTAAACAATAATGTTTGAGGATCAACCGGGCGAATGTACCAGAAACGAGTAACGAGCACCCCCTTCTTCGTATCCTTGATCATGTCCTCCACGGAAGCTGTGCCACCCTCCATGATTGAATTGCCGGAAAATGGAATGGGTTGGACATTTTTCTGTGAGGCCCAGTAGCGGTCGTAGAATAGATTTGAAACCACACCGCCTTTTATCAAGTCCATTTTTTTACGTGCTTGTCCATCACCGGCCCAAGGTGAAGCAGGTACGGCATCATTCCAAGGGTCGGTGTAAATGTTCACACGTTCATCTACGATTTTTTCTCCGAGCTTGGTGCCACCTCCTTTTTTTGCATAGAAACTTCTTCCTTCATCGGCTTGACGAGCGTTCATGTTCAACATCAAGCGAACCAGGTCAGCGGCAGCAGAGGCCTCCAAGATCACGGTATATTTGCCTGGCTCAAGCGCCTTTGCGTTTCTTGACATAATCGCTTTTTCGATAGCGATCTTTGAAGATTCCGCCGGTTTTATTTTGCTCACGTCGTTATTGGTACCCGCGGCCCAACCGGAACCAGTGCCATCGTTGGTGCGCATGGTCACAGTAAAATTTACGCCGGTAGCTTTGTTGTAGGCGAACAATCCTTTGCTGTTAGCGATCGCGTTGAATCCGCGACTGTCTTCCAAAAACCCTGCGGAGGTGACGTCTTTTTTAGTGGCGGGATCAATGCTATCGGCGGCTACTTGTGCGCGAAATTCAGGAGTGATTTTCGCCGTCGTCTCTGACCATGTTTTTGATTCACCCCCATAGGTTTGTTGACCTAGAGGCTCCATGAATTCTGGATTCTCGGGAGCTAGCTGAGCAAGTTCTTCGGCACGCCTCACGCATTTTTCAAGTGAAGCATCGTCAAATTCGTTGATCGTAGCTGTTCCTGATTTTTTTCCGAAATAGGAATTCACGCCCAAGCTCACGTTGCTATCTTCTCCTGAAGTGGAAACACTATTTCGCGCGAAGCGAATGTTGCCGCCATCGTTGCCGTTGAGGTTGGCAGAAATTCCATCTGCTTTAGAGAAGCCGATGACCTTCTTGAGGATTTGTTCGGCTTCGTCTTTTGAAAGTATTGCCATGTTGATTTGCGATTTACGATTTTAGAATTACAATTATATGGTCCTGCCGGTGTTGATCACGTTGATGCCATTAAAACGCGCGGTAGCTGATCCGTGGGAAACCGCATTTGACTGGCCCGGTTGTCCTTTGCCATCATTGAATGCGCCCCCCAGTCTGTAATCACGCTCGTCGCATACTTGCGCGCATGAATTCCAAAACTCTTGTGTGTTGGCTTGATAGGCAACATCCTTCAACATGCCTTCGATTTTTCCGTTTTTGATTTCGAAAAAGAGCACGCCGCCAAATTGGAAATTGTAGCGCTGCTGGTCGATCGAGAAAGATCCGTCTTTCACAATGTAGATTCCCTTTTCAACTCCAGCGATCATTTGCTCGGGCGTCGTTTGATCTTTGCCGGGTTGAAGAGATACATTGGGCATGCGTTGGAACTGAACATCAGACCAGCTCTGTGAATAGCAGCAGCCATGCGACTCTTTTTGGCCAAGGATGCCCACTTGGTCGCGAATGGCTTGATAGTTCACAAGCACTCCGTCTTTGATCAGATCCCACCGCTTGCATTTTACTCCCTCGTCATCGTATCCAACCGCACCCAAGGAGCCGGGTTGTAATTTGTCGGCGACAATATTGACTTGCTTGCTTCCGAAGTTGAAGTTCTTTGACTGCCACTTATCAAGAGTCAAGAAGCTTGTTCCAGCGTAGTTGGCTTCATAGCCTAATACACGGTCAAGTTCTGTGGGGTGGCCTACAGATTCGTGAATGGTGAGCCACAAATGAGAAGGTTCCAATACGAGATCGTATTTGCCTGGTTCGACCGATTTCGCGGCGATCATTTGTTTGACTTGCTCCGCCGCCATGCCGGCATCCTCGATGATGTCATATGACTTGTTGTACAATGTGATTCCGCCTGGGCCCTTGATTTTGTCTTCTGGCTTTCCATCGAGGTATTCATAACCCATTCCTACCGGAGAGCTGAAGGCAGGTCTGTTCTTGAAGCTGCCGGACGCGCGATCAACAGCATTGACGCCAAAATTGGGGAAGATACGATGAACGTCTTGGTCAATGTATGATCCTTCTGAGGAAGCAAAATATTTTTGTTCGTTCACCAAGAAGATCTGGCTGTTGATGAAACTTGCTCCTTTTTCGAGTGCTTTTGCATTTGCCGCGAGCAAAAGATCAACTTTGTCTTTGATCGGAACTTGGAAACCATTTTTTACGATAGGGGTTTTCCAGCTGACTTCTCCGTAGGATGGCGTTGCTGCGAGCCTTACTGGCTCTTTTTGAAATTTTGAGTTTGCTTTTGCGATGGCCACTGCTCGTTCGGCTGTTTTTTTAATTCCATCCGGCGTAACGTTGTTGCTTGCGGCAAAACCCCAGGTGCCGTTGGCGATGACGCGAATGCCCACGCCAAACGATTCGGTGTTAACGATGTTTTGAACTTTTTTCTCGCGGCTGGCGACAAATTGATTGAGATAGCGGCCGATGCGCACATCGGTGTATGTTGCGCCTAACCCTTTGGTGGTGTTCAGTGCAACATCAGCGAGTTGTTTTTTCTGGGCGGTGTCGAGCAATGGATCAAGCAGCCTTGACACATCTACGGAATCACCAAAAGATGCAAAAGGCATCATCATGGCTCCCGCGCTCAAGCCCGTGAGTTGAATAAAGTCTCGTCTTTTCATTCGGGTTGTATAGTTTAGTTTTTAAATGGTTCGTCCGGTATTGATCACGTTGATTCCGTTGAATCTCGATGTAGAACTTCCGTGAGACACAGCGCTCACTTGCGAGGGTTGTCCTTTGCCATCAAAGAAAGAACCAAACATACGATAGTCTTTTTCATCGCAGATTTTTGCACAGCTGTTCCAAAATTCCTGGGTGTTTGATTGATAGGCGACATCGTTGAGTACGCCGACGATCTCACCGTTTTTGATTTCATAAAACACAGTTCCGCCGAACTGGAAATTGTAGCGCTGTTGATCGATCGAATAAGAGCCACGGCCAGCAATGTAAATTCCCTTCTCAACGTCTTTGATCATTTGTGCACTGGTATAAGGATCTTTGCCGGGTTGCAAGGAGACGTTGGGCATGCGTTGAAACTGCACATCACTCCAACTCTGTGCGTAACAGCAGCCGTGGGATTCGTTTTGACCAACAATATGCACTTGATCTCGAATCGCTTCCACGTTCACGAAGATTCCATCTTTGATCAAATCCCATTTCTTACTTTTCACCCCTTCATCATCATATCCAACAGCGCCGAGTGAACCAACTTGCGTTTTATCAGCGATGATATTTACCTGTTTACTTCCGTAGTTAAACGTGCCCGACTTGAGTTTGTCGAGTGTGGCGAAGCTGGTGCCGGCATAGTTGGCTTCATATCCTAAAATGCGATCGAGCTCAAGCGGGTGACCGATGGATTCGTGGATGGTAAGCCCTAAGTGATTCGGTTCAAGGACGAGATCGTATTTTCCAGGCTCTACAGATTTTGCCGTCAACATTTCCCTCGCCTGCTTGGCTGCTATCGAGGCGTCTTCCACGATATCATAGCTATTTCGATACAAGGACATTCCAGCGGGACCACTAAGTTTGTCTTCATTTTTTGGAATCATGTATTCGTAGCCCATACCCATCGGTGCACTCATGGCATCGCGTGATTTGAATTTGCCGGAAGCACGGTCGGTCACCGAAACAGTGAAGGTCGGCCAGATGCGATGAATATCCTGATCGATGTACGAGTCTTCGGATGAAGCAAAATATTTTTGCTCGTTCACTTGAAAAAGATTCGAGTTGGCAAAGCTGGCGCCATTTTTCAGTGCAGCGGCGTTGGCGCGGAGGAGCAAATCGACTTTTTCCGAGACAGGGACTTCAAATGAATTTTTTTGAATAGGAGTGTTCCAGCTTACTTCACCGTGTCCCTTGTTGGGGGCCAGTCGAACAGGTTCTTTTTGAAATTTGGAATTCGCCTTTGCGATAGCCACGGCACGCTCGGTGATTTTTTTTATTCCATCGGGTGTTACATTGTTGGTGGCGGCAAAACCCCAGGTGCCATTGGCGATTACGCGCACGCCTACTCCAAAGGACTCGGTGTTGACGATGTTTTGGACTTTGTTTTCGCGCGTGTTGATGAACTGATTCAGATAGCGACCGATGCGGACATCGGTATAGGTGGCACCTAACGATTTCGCCGTATTCAGAGCGACCTCTGCCAATTGTTTTTTAGCGGAGACTGGCAGTGAAGGAGTCAGTAATTGCTCAAGGGAAACCGGATTTCCCATCAAAGGGACCGACATCCCCACCAAACCTAAACCTGACAGGCCAATAAATTCTCTTCGCTTCATGTATTAAAAATTCAGAAAAGAAATTTACTGAAAAGAAGCCACAGCGTTTGAAAAATCCTTTCAATGAATAGATTATTATTTGAATGGCGATTAAAAAAATAAAAAGGCGTCAGATATAAAAACCTGACGCCTTTTGAGGTAGAACGAAATTATTCTAAATCACACCCTGCGCTTGCATTGCTTTAGCGACTTTCAAAAAGCCGGCGATGTTAGCGCCGACCATGTAGTTGCCTGGCTTGCCATATTCTTTTGCCGCAGCGAGAGATGCGTCGTGGATGTTTTTCATAATGTTCAAAAGTTTGGAATCCACTTCTTCACGAGTCCAGTTTTGGCCCATGTAGTTTTGTGTCATCTCCAAACCCGAGGTGGCGACCCCACCGGCATTCGACGCTTTTCCTGGAGCGTACATAATTCCGTTGTCAATCAAGATATTGATGGCATCGGGCGTTGTTGGCATATTGGCGCCTTCTGCTACGAGCTTCACTTTATTCTTCACTAGGTTGTTTGCGTCTTTATCGTTCAATTCATTTTGTGTTGCGCAAGGAAAGGCGCAATCAGCCTTGATAGCCCACAGCGGATTTGAAGAATCGCTTGGATTTACAGCCACATATTTGCAGTTGTATTTGTCTGCATATTCTTTGATGCGACCGCGACGAACATCTTTCAACTCTTTTAGGAACGCAAGCTTTTCGTGAGTGAATCCAGCGTCGTCATAAATAAATCCATTTGAATCGGACGCCGTCACCACTTTGCCGCCCAAGTGAATTATTTTTTCAATCGCATATTGAGCAACATTGCCCGAGCCGGAGACCAAACAAGTTTTTCCTTTCAATGAATCTTTATTGGCTTGCATCATGTTCTCCGCAAAATAAATCAAGCCATAGCCGGTGGCCTCGGTGCGAATCAAGCTTCCGCCCCAACCTATGCCTTTGCCCGTGAGCACACCCGAGAATTCATTCTTGATTTTTTTATAGGCCCCAAATAGGTAGCCAATTTCTCTTCCACCAACGCCAATATCACCTGCGGGCACGTCGGTGCGATCGTCAATGTGACGTGCCAGTTCGCCCATGAAGGCTTGGCAGAATTTCATCACTTCATTTTCACTCTTTCCTTTAGGGTCAAAGTCACTGCCGCCTTTTCCGCCACCCATGGGGAGGCCCGTCAATGCATTTTTGAAAATCTGTTCGAACGCCAGGAACTTCAACACGCTAGCAGTTACAGAAGGATGGAAACGAAGCCCACCCTTGTAGGGACCGATGGCACTGCTCATTTGCACGCGGTATCCGCGGTTGTATTGCACTTGCCCTTTGTCATCCAGCCAACTCACCCGAAAATAGATTAAGCGCTCGGGCTCGGTCATTCGCTCAAACAATTTCAGGTTTCGAAACTCAGCATGTCGATCGAGTACGGGCATGACTGACATCAACACTTCGTCTACAGCTTGGATAAATTCGGGTTCGTTGGGATTGCGCTTTTTTACGAGCGAAAGGATTTCTTCGTGTGCCATAAGGGTTTCAATTTGTGCGCGAAAGATAGTGGAATGACCGCAAACGATTGAAACATTTAGAATCCTAATTTGCCTGAAGGTTTAATGGCGAGCCCGTCGATGCCCGGAGGCCGCTTTTCAATTTTTGCCCAGGCCCAAAATTTTTGCGGTTCTTTGACGGGTTTCCTTCAAAAGATGTTCATCCTTCGACAACGCTACCCCGAACGATGGAGTCATCTCTTTCAATTTTTGCTGCCAAACTTCAGACTTGCTTTGCTTAACGAAACATTTTGGTAGAATTCCAAGCATCGCAGCCACCGCTGTGGAGGCGCCGGGAGAAGCACCGAGAAGAGCGGCTACTGTTCCGTCTTCTGACACAACCACTTCCGTGCCGAACTCCAGAATGCCGCCTTCCTTTTTGTCTTTTTTGATCACCTGAACGCGTTGACCGGCCTCAAGCAACTGCCAATCTTTTGACTGTGCATTGGGAACATATTCGCGGAGCGCCGCCACTCGATCTTCATGCGTGAGCTTGAGTTGAGAAATCAAATACTTTGTGAGCGGCACGTTTTTGATCCCGGCAAAAACCATCGGAAGAAGGTTGTCAAACTTGATTGACTTTGGCAGATCCATTAGCGATCCGTTTTTCAAAAATTTTGTGGAGAAACCGGCGAAAGGCCCGAACAATAATTCCTTTTTACCATCGATCATTCGGGTGTCTATATGAGGAACCGACATGGGCGGCGCGCCGACGGTTGCTTTGCCATACACTTTTGCGTCGTGCTGCTGAATGATTTTTTCGTTCAGGCATTTAAGCCACAGCCCACTTACGGGAAATCCACCGTATCCTTTGCGCTCTTTTATTTCGGCGCGTTTCAGTAAGTGAAGAGTTGCACCGCCGGCTCCGATGAAAACGAACTTGGTGTTGCATTTGTCTTTCTCCTCATTCAGCAAGTTTCTAGTGAACACATCCCAACCCCCTTTTCCATCTGGATCGAGGTCAAGTGCCTCTACGTTATAATGTACTGTCACCCCTTTCATTTTCTCCAGGCAGCGGATCATGCTACGCGTCAACGCACCGAAGTTGACATCGGTGCCTGCATCCATTTTCGTTGCGGCAACGGGTTGACTTTCGTCTCGACCATGCATCACGAGAGGCGCCCACGTTGAGATTTGAGTTTTGTCTTCACTGTAACTCATGTCGCTGAAGAGTGGGCTTGTCCTCAACAGATCATATCTTTTGCGTAAAAAACCCACGTTGTTGTTTCCCCAAACGAAGCTCAGGTGAGGAACCGCGGAAATGAAATCGGCGGGATTGCCTACGTATTTTTTTTCGACGAGATAAGACCAAAACTCACGAGATACTTCGAATTGCTCAGCGATTTTTAGTGCCTTGGAAATATCGATTGATCCATCGGCTTTCTGCGGTGTATAGTTTAATTCGCAAAAAGCAGAGTGACCCGTTCCTGCATTATTCCAAGCATCTGAACTTTCGGTGCCCGCCACGTCCAAGCGCTCGATAATTTGAATTGTAATGTCGGGATTGAGCTCTTTTAGAATGATTCCAAGGGTGGCGCTCATGATACCGGCGCCCATTAACACAACATCGGTTTTCGGAACGAGCGGCTTGATGGCTTGAGACATAAGGTGAGGTTAAAGCGCATCCAAGTTAAAGTATGATTTCCTTCTTTTTAGTCGAGTTTTTGATAAATTTTTTGCTAACCTTTGAAATGAACCAACCTTTATCTCCTATGTCGACGAAAAAAATTCTTTTTGCGCTGTGTGTCTTTGTGACTCACGTAGCGTCCGCTCAATTAACGGGCACCACGTATTCCGAAGCCCAAAAATCCAAAACGGCGGCCTGGACATTCAGCTACACAGAAACACCAAGTTTTGCAAGCAAACAATCGGACGGGTCTGTTCAAGGACTTGCAGTTGAGATCATGAAAAAATTTGCGGAATATATTCAGCGAACGGAAGGGATAAAAGTCACTTACGAATTTAAAGGCAAGGACCCCTCCGACTTCAAAGGTTTTCTCGAAGAAGTGAAAGCAGGAAAAGGCGGAGTATTTGGCCTGGGCAACATCACGATTACAGAGGCAAGGAAGAAGGACTACAACTTTAGCCCCGCGTTTATTAAAAACATTTCTTTGCTGTGCACGCACAAAGACGTGCCAACGCTCGAGAGCTTGGATAAAGCAGCAACTGCTTTCGCAAACTTCAAAGGGATTGCTGTGGCTGGATCGACGAATGAGAAAGCAGTGTTGAATTTAAAGGCCAAGTACATTCCGACCGCCGTCATTCAGAAGGTAGAGAGCAACCAGGAGGCCGTGGATGCGATCGTCAAAGACAAACAAGCTTTTACCAACACCGATTTTACGTTTTATTTGAATGCGCAGCGCCAGGGAGTTCCGATCAAGCGTCATCCGGCGGGCGATGAATCGAGTGAGGAGTTTGGCATCATTATGCCCAAAAGCAACGACTGGTCGCCTTTGATGGCCAAGTTCCTTTCCGCTGAATTTTTGAAGTCTGCCGACTACAAAAAAATCCTCTATTCCAATCTTGGCGCCAATGGTGTCAAGTTGATGGAATCGTTTGGGAAGAAGTAGCAAAAACCAAGATATTTACTTACCGCCAGAAAACTAGCGCGGTGTGGAATGAGGTGGTTAATCGTCTTCATCTTTTTCGTTTCGGTTGCACATGCCCAGCACATTATTGAAGGGAAAATAATTGACGCGGAAACAAAGAAACCGGTCTCCTTTGCGTCCATAATTGTCTTGGGTACTTCCAAGGGCACCAGCTCGAACCTTGATGGTCAATTTACGCTGGCCATCACCGAAGAAGTCTCTTTGAAGATAACCAGTGTTGGCTATGAATCGGCCGAGATCAAAAGCAGTGCGAATTTGCAGGCTATCGCGTTGAAGCCGACGGCCGTTCAATTGGGGGCTGTGGTTGTTTTCAACAAAAAAGTCAACCCGCGAAAAATAGTGCGCATGGCATTTGCCGCTATTAGAGACAACTATGATACTCATCCCTTCCTTGAAAAATTTTTCTACCGGCATTACTGCAAAGACAACGAGGCCTACGGAAGACTGATTGAAGCATTTGTCGAGGTTTGGAAAGGCAATGGCTATCAGTTATCACAAAATGATGAAGAAGTCCGAGTAACCCAGCTGAGAAGGAGCTTGGATAAGACGACGATGGCCCAAGGGCACGAACCGATGTCGTTGAGCAATATTTTGCGTGCGGATTTGGTTGGGCACCAAGCCCGTGGTAAGAGTGAACACTTGTCCTTCTACTCCGATATCAGCCACCTACAAAGTGACTTTAGCGATTTTGATTTTATGTTCGATCGTGTGACTACGTACGATGGACAGGACGTTTACCAAATTGACTATACCTACAAAAAGGATTCGGTGCTGCTTACTTCCGGCAAGTATCAAAGACTTGCAAGCGTAGAAGGCACATTGTTTATCGCGATGGACTCATATGCTTTTGTGAAGGCGGAAGAAACAAAGCGTTTTGGTGAAAGCTCGATTCGGACGTTGGCCTACTATAGAAAATTCAACAACCGATACTACCCCTATCATCTCATCAGGGAAGGACAAAATTATCTAGCTGACGACAACACGCATTCTTTCCGTATCGATTTGACTTCCGTTGAAATTGAGAGGGGAGCGAAAGAAAAATTTGCAGGCCAAAAACCAACCCGCGAACAGTTGTTGTCGATCCCCTACGATTCTGCCTTTTGGAATAATAACTCGATTCTGAAAACAACCCCATTGGAAGATGAAATCATTCGTGATTTAGGAGGAGGTTTTTCGTTGGATAAACAGTTCGATTTATATCGACAGTATGAACTGAATACACACGACGGTGGATCGAATGGAGAAGAAAAATTCAAATGGCTGAGAAATTTCAGCAAAGAAAAACAGCCTCTTTATCTTTTCTTTTGGTCGAGTGATTGTGCTTTATACGTAAGAGAACTTGACGCAGCCAAGGAACTCCAAAAAAAATATCGCAACAAGATATTGTTTGTGTTTCTTTCGGTAGACGACGACGAAACGCTATGGCAACAAACAATTTCGAAGTATTCCCTGTTTTCTGAGGGAATCATCAATTATCGGATTGGAGGAAACAGTGATGTGGCGAAGCAAGTGAATGTCACGCAAGCACCGACGTTCAGGTTCATATTGAGAAACGGTGACTATGTAAGCATGAAACCACCAAGCAACTTAAGCGACCAAGAGTTGAAAGCGATGCTCAAATAAAAATCACCGGTCTCACTTCAACCAACCCGGCATGGTGAACAGATCATAATGCTGCTGCAGCGATAAAGAATCGGGTACAAGGTGGGTCACAAACCATTCGGTCTTGTAAAACACCAACAGCAAATACAGAATGGGGATAGCAGAAAACAAAAACAACAACGTAAGCGAATTATTGGGATAGCGTTTGCTCAGCACTAGATAAATGTAAGCCGCTATCAAAAAGATGGCCAACGCCACAACAAAATAAAGCGGATTGATGGTGATAAGCCTTGTCTCAAATTGCTTCACACCATCGATGCCTCCAGTGATATTCAATGACGCATTTCTATTGCCTTCGATGATCAATTGAGCGGCGAGGCCATCGTCTTGTTCCAGTGCTTTGAAGTCAACGATAAGAGATTTTGTGGCCGAATCGTATTTCAACTCCGCACCCGAGACATGCCTTGCCAACTTTAAAACCTTAAAGTCTAGGATTTCCGCACTGTCACTGAGCGTGATTTTAAGTGGGGAGTAAATATTTTCTCGCTTGATGGTCTCCTTGCCCTGATTGAAGAAATAAAAATAGACCGATGTAACGTCATCTTTTATAATGTCGCCATTGGCCTTTAATAATCTTAACGGAGCAGAGGCAGCGTGCGTCCGATCCAAAATGGTGGTACGCACTGGATCGACATAAAACGTGGGTTTCCTTTCTTTGATGCCGATGTACAAAAAATAATACCCGAACACGATCGTGATCGCAATAGAGATAAGCGAACTAATTACAATGTCTTTTGACCGATGGGAGGGTTGCTTCTTGACGGGCATACTTGGCAAATATATTGATTTTACTTTTTTGGATCGGAAACAAAACGATGGTCTGCTGAGAAATACAGACCAACAAAAAAACCCAGAGCTTCCTCTGGGTTTATCTTACTACTTACGTCTTACGTCTATTCGTCTAGAAAGGATATTCTCCTTTGCTGATCGCGAAGTCGGCCACCTTGCGTCTGGCGTTCTTCAGATTGTAAGGATCGATCTTGGTGAAGCGTTTTAAGCCGAGCATCATCAAGCGCAACTCATCACCGTCGGCGAAAGCATAAACCGCCTGCTTCCCGGCCGAAGCTGCTTTTTCGACCGCCGAATGCAAATAAATCATCGCCATTTCTTTTTGTATTTCGCAGGCTTTCTCGCCCCGTTGGCCAATCAATTTTTCCACGCGAAGCAGAACAGACTCGGCTACGTAAATTTCGATCAGCACGTCAGCAAGGCTCATGAGCACTTCTTGTTCGTCCGAGAGTTTCATCATGAATTTTTGAACAGCGGCGCCAGCCACAACCAGTCCCGCCTTTTTTAGGTTGTTCAATACTTTTTTCTCTTTCACAAACGTCCCCTCCTCTTCGCTCGCCCCGAAATCAGGAATCGACATCAGTTCTTTTTGAACCGCCATGGCAGGGCTCATCAGATCAATAGAACCTTTCATGGCGCGCTTCATCAGCATGTCTATGGTGAGCAGTCGGTTTATTTCATTCGTGCCTTCGAAGATGCGGTTGATACGGGCGTCGCGATACGCCCTGTCCATCGGGCCTTCTGCGGAGAATCCCATTCCGCCATAGATTTGTACGCCTTCGTCTACAGTGTAATCAAGTACTTCAGATCCGTGCACTTTTAATATGGCGCACTCGATGGCGAATTCTTCCAACGCTTTCAACCTCGCCTTCGCTGAATCCATGCCACCCGCAACAAAAGCGTTATAGGCATCGTCAATATTTTGCGATGCGCGATAATGAGCAGATTCACTAGCAAAAATTCGCGTGACCGACTCTGCGATCTTGTGTTTGATAGCGCCAAAAGTGGAGATAGGCGTTCCAAATTGTTTTCGTTCAGTAGAATATTTGATCGCTTTTGAAATCGCCATTTTGCTTCCACCCACCGCAGCTACCCCTAACTTGATACGACCGATGTTCAAAATGTTCACGGCAATCTTAAATCCATTCTCGCGCTCGCTCAGCAAATTCTCAACAGGCACTTTGCAGTCGTTGAAGAAGATCTGGCGAGTAGATGAACCTTTGATACCCATCTTCTTTTCTTCTTCATTCATGGTAATGCCGCCGAATGCACGCTCCACGATGAATGCGCTTAAGTTTTTATCGTTATCAATTTTTGCGAAGACTACATAGATGTCGGCAAAGCCGCCGTTGGTGATCCACATCTTTTGTCCGTTGATGGTATAATGCTTGCCGTCGGGGGTGAGCACGGCCTTTGTTTTTCCCGAGTTGGCATCGGAGCCAGAGTCGGGTTCAGTCAAGCAGTAGGCGGCTTTCCATTCTCCGGTGGCGAGCTTCGGAATGTACTTTTTCTTTTGCGCGTCGTTGCCGTAATACAGAATGGGAAGGGTGCCGATGCCCGTGTGCGCCGACAAACCCACCGCCACGGAATGACCGCCACCAATCACTTCAGCTACGAGCATCGTGGTGTTGAAATCCATCCCAAAGCCGCCGAGCTCTTGCGGTACCGACGTGCCGAGCAAACCAAGCTCGCCCGCTTTGTCCAATATGTGTGGCATCAACTTCGGATCTTTCATTGAGTCGATTTCATCCAGCTTCGGATATACCTCCTTAACAAGAAAATCCTTGCACTGCTGCATGATCATCTTTTGCTCTTCATTGAACTCTTCGGGAATGAAGATGTCTTGTGCTTTTGTTTCTTTGATGAGGAATTCTCCTCCTTTGATTGCTTTATTTTTCGTGGTAGTTTCCATACTCTTCCTGTGTTTCGTTGATCGTTGTTGGTTGTTGGTTGTTCGCTTGTTTTTGAAAATAGTTTATGAATCCGTTACCTAACTTCTTACAGCGGATGACTTGCATCAGGCAGACCGCTAATTCTTCGGGGGCGGTGAACTCAAGGTCAGCAGACAACTGAGGTGGTGTCTCTAACTCGTATATTGAACCTCGCGCTACAAAAAAGAATTGTACCGAATCTTTAAAATGGTTGCGGCCGCACCCTTCAGCAATATTTGACGGAATCGAGACGACAGACCTCCTCATTTGACCGACTAAGCCAAATTGTTCTTCCTTTGGAAATTTCTTTGTTAGCTGATAAATGTTTTTAACCAACAACCGAGCTTGTTGCCAAACATCTAACTCCTTGTATGACTGGATATCATTCACTACGAACAACAAGTAACGGTCAACGAACAACTAATTAAGCAATTCATAAATCCCAGCCACCCCCTGGCCACCGCCCACACATGCCGTCACCATTCCGTATTTTTTCTTTTGCCTTCTCATTTCATTGAATAATTGAACGGACAATCGTGCGCCAGATGAGCCCAACGGATGGCCTACGGCAATTGCTCCTCCATTCACGTTCAGTTTTTTGCGATCTATGCCAAGCTCTTTCACCACGGCCAACGATTGAGCCGCAAAAGCTTCGTTCAATTCGATCAGGTCGATGTCGTCTAGTTTCTTCCCTGCAATTTTGAGTGCCTTAGGTATTGCGGCGACAGGTCCAATACCCATAATGCGTGGGTCAACGCCAGCGGTCGCGTAGCTCAGCAGCCGAGCAATTGGTTTTAGGTTTAATTGTTTCACCATTTTTTCACTCATCACGGCTACAAAGGCGGCTCCGTCCGAAGTTTGAGAGGAGTTTCCCGCGGTGACAGTTCCTCCAACGGCAAATACAGGCTTCAATTTTCCCAAGCCTTCCACGGTTGTGTCGGCACGAATACCTTCATCAGATGCGACCACAAACTCCCGTGTTTTTTTCTTCATGTTCTCGTCGACGTAAACTTCTTTTACCGTGATCGGAACAACTTCATCTTTGAATTTCCCCTCCTTCCACGCGGCCGCCGCTTTCACATGTGATTCGTAAGAAAATTGATCTTGCTCTTCACGAGAAATTTTGAACTGCTTCGAAACCTCTTCAGCAGTTAGGCCCATGCTGGTGTAATAGGTGGGTGTATCTTTGGCGATGTTGTAATTCAACGCTGTCTTGAAACCCATTACCGGCACTAGCGACATTGATTCTGTTCCTCCCGCAATGATTACGTCCGCTTGACCCGCCTGAATTCTTTGACTAGCTATCGCAATGGTTTCAATGCCAGAACCGCAGTAACGATTAACGACCATTCCCGGAATGTCGGTGCCTAGAGCGAGCAGCGATATCATCCTTCCCATCTGCATTCCTTGTTCGGCTTCGGGCACGGCATTGCCAACGATGAGGTCGTCCACCATTTTGTTTTCCAAACCAGGAATTGATTTCACCAAATGCTTGATCACATCAGCGGCGAGATCATCTGGGCGAACGAAGCGAAAGCCGCCTTTTTTAGCTTTACCTACTCCTGTTCTAAATCCAGCTACGATATATGCATCCATAAATTCGTTGTTAGTTATTCGTTACTGGTTGTTCGGCGGTTATTCGAATAACGAACAACCATCAACGAACAACGATAATTAATTTCTTAGCGGTTTACCTCCCGTGAGTATCGTCTGGATTCTCTCCAGTGTCTTCTTCTCACCTGTTAGCGACAAGAACGCCTCACGTTCCAAATCCAGCAAATACTGTTCGCTCACTTCTTGAGGTGAAGTCAAATCCCCGCCGCACATTACGTTGGCAATCCACTTTGCTACTTTGGCATCGTGGTCGGAAATATAATTTCCCATACGCATGCCTTGCAGACCCGCCAAAAAGAGAGCTTGACCTGTACGGCCTTGCACTTTGATGTTTTTAGCTTGGGGCATCATCGTGTAGCCGGCGTCAGCTAACTCGATGACCGCCTCTTTTCCATCGGCGATCTGGCGGTCTTTGTTCATAGAGATGCGATCCAGCTTTTTCAAGATTCCGATTTCGCGCGCCTCTTCGCATGAGGTCGCAACTTTCGCCGTCGCTATCGTCATAAATGCGTTTTGCAATGCATTTAATTCAACATCGCCTTCTTCCATCGCATCGCTCACGCGTTTAGTAAATTCTTTGGTACCACCGCCACCCGGAATCAAACCAACACCGACTTCAACAAGGCCGATGTAGGTTTCTGCCGCAGCCTGAGCGATGTCGGCATGCAGAGTCATTTCACATCCCCCACCAAGAGTGCGTCCCTGAGGGCAAACCACGACGGGAATAGATGAATAACGAATACGCATCACCGACTGCTGGAATGCCTTGATCATAAAATCGATCTCGTCATATTCCTGCTCGATGGCATACATGAACACGAGACCGAGGTTTGCGCCAAGGGAAAAGTCAGCACCTTGATGGCCGATGACCAACCCGCGGTAATCTTTCTCAGCGAGATCAATCGCCTTGTTCATTCCTTCGATTACGGCGCTGCCTAAGGTATAGCTCTTGCTGTGCCAAGCGAAATTGAGAACGCCGTCTCCGATGTCGTAAATTCTCGAGTCGGCGTTTTTCCAAACGATGTTCTCGCTTTTGTTTTCGAGAATGATGAAACTCTCTTTTCCTGGAATGGCTTTATAGCTCTTGCTCGGTATATCGTAGTATTTTTTCTGACCGCCTTCGCTCTTGTAAAACGATTTGTTTCCGGAAGCAAGCATGTCATAAACCCACTGTGCGGGCTTGTATCCGGCCGCTTCCATTTGAGGGATGCTTTTCTCAACACCCACGGCATCCCAGGTTTCATAGGGCCCAAGATCCCAACCGAAGCCTCCACAAACGGCGTCGTCGATTCTGAAAAGCTCGTCACTGATTTCAGGAATCCGGTTGCTCACATACTGAAACAACCCGAAGAAGCAGTCACGATAAAAGTCACCCGCTTTGTCTTTTCCGCCAAGCAGCACTTTGAAACGGTCTTTCAGGTTGTCGATTGTCTTAGTTGTCTCGAGGGTAGCAAATTTGGCTTTTGCCTTGGGTTTGTACTCTAATGTTTTCAAATCAAGTGTGAGGATCTCGGTTTGACCCTTTGCATCTTTTGATTTCTTATAAAATCCTTGACCCGTTTTGTCACCAAGCCATTTGTTTTGATCTAGTTTCCCAACTACTTCAGGCAATTTGAACATGTCGCGGCCTTCGTCATTGGGCAAACCTGCATACAGATTGTTGGCCACTTTCACCAAAGTGTCGAGGCCAACGACGTCAGAAGTTCTGAAGGTTGCAGACTTTGGTCTTCCTATTACGGGTCCGGTAAGTTTGTCGATCTCGTCTACATTGAGATCGAATTTCTTCATTGAGTCGATCACTTTGAGAAGGCCCCACACCCCCACCCGATTGCCAATAAAGGCCGGTGTGTCTTTGCACAACACGGTAGTTTTTCCCAAGAAGAGATCGCCGTAGTGCAACAAAAATTGAGTGACTTCGGGATCCGTTTTGGGCGTGGGAATGATTTCGAGAAGTTTTAGATAGCGGGGCGGATTGAAGAAGTGACTGCCCGCAAAATTCTTTTGAAAATCTTCGCTCCGACCCTCAGCCATTAAATGAATCGGAATCCCAGAAGTATTGGAGGTGATCAAAGTTCCCGGCGTGCGATATCTTTCTACCTCTTCATAAACCTTTTTCTTGATGTCCAGATTTTCAACCACTACCTCGATGATCCAGTCGACATTTTTGATTCTAGGCATGTCATCGGTGAAGTTTCCGAGCTTCACTCGCGACGCGAATTTTTTGCTGAAAAGAGAAGCCGGATTTGCCTTCATGGTGGCATCGAATGAACTCTGAACGACGCGGTTTTTTACGGCAGGATGGTCGAGTGTCAAATTCTTCTTCTTCTCATCCTCAGTCAGTTCCTTTGGAGCGATATCGAGCAACAAAACTTCACAGCCGATGTTTGCAAAATGACAGGCGATGCGTGAGCCCATGATGCCTGAGCCCAGGATGGCTACTTTCTTGATAGTTCTATTCATAGTTTGTGCGAGGTTGAACTTGGAAGTTAATTTTTTGAAACCAGAAAATCTAGCCGCTCAATTCACTTCAAGTTGCGAGTCATATACTTTATTTTTTTCTACAATTCGGTTCAGCTTTTGTAAAACCTCAAAGAAGATATTCAGTTTTTGGGCCGAAACTTCCTCCCGAACGGATTCATTGAAACGGATGACAATCTCCTTGGCATTTTCGCGCTGCCGTTTTCCTTCTTTGGTTAGAAAAACACGCACGGAACGTTTGTCGTTCTTATCGGCCTTACGAAAAATCAGTTTCTTTTCTTCCATTGACTTCAGCAGCCTGGTTAAACTTCTTGGCTCCAGGCCCATCTGAGGTGCTATCTTAGTGGCAGGAGTACCGTCATCTCCATGAATGGTCAGAAGTGCGAACCCAATGGACATAGTGCCGCCGAATTTGGCCGCTTGCTGATTGTAAAATCTGGAAATGCCGTGCCAGGCAATCCGCACGTGATGATCGATGGTTTCTTCCCTCTTCATTTGATTCAAGCCTGACGAAGGTATAAAAATTTGTTATGCACGCATACTATTTTGTAAAAAAATTTCTGGTACAGCGGAAACGGGCGGAAAGGAGATGATTTCCTAAATTCATACTTCAAATCCTCAATTCCAATGAAAATTATCCTAATCCTACCAGCCTGTGTTTTACTGAGTGCATTCTGGTTTGGTTCTAAAGAATTTATTTGCCTTCCCTGCGGCCGAGAATGCGACAACAAAGTGTATGGCCAAGACGGCACCTGCTCGGCTTGCGGAATGAAGCTGGTGGACAAATCAACCGTAGCTTTCAAAAATATTTCGGTGGAGGAGCTGTGCAATCGAATAACATCAAATCCGGATGCCATCATTTTAGATGTACGTTCGCCGGGAGAATTTAAAGGGACATCAAACGACGTTGCTACATTCGGGCATTTTAAGAAAGCGATCAACATCAATGTTACTGAGTTGGAGAACCGGGCAGGTGAACTGGAGAATTACAAAGGGAAGGAAGTGCTGGTTTACTGCAGCCACGCCCATCGGAGCGCAGTAGCAAGTTATTTTTTGAGTACGCATGGCTTTAAAAACGTCAAGAATATGCTCGGTGGTGCTTCCTCGATTAGCCCTCAGGGCAATGATTGTCTAAAGGGATACTATATCGCCCATGATCATTGATTGGAAGAACAAAGTCGGGGGAGCAGAAGAATTCCGGCGTCGGATTTAGTATTTTGCGCGATGGCAAAAAAGGGACTAGCGGTGTTGTTTTTCTTGACCAGCCTCATCGCGTTTGCCCAAACGATTGAAAGGGCCGACAGTTTAAAAGCCGTTCTCAACCGCGCTGACGATTCTGTAAAAGTAGATCTCCTCAACGAGCTGGTTATCCATTTGCGGGAAGGCAACAATGTTGAAGCGATGGAGTACTCTTTTCAAGCACGAGACCTTGCCAAAAAATTGAATTACAAAAGGGGGCTGGCCGGCGCGCTGGGCAACATCGGATGGATCTATTACCGCCGTGGCGAGTTTCCTTCCGCCCTTGATCACTCAACACAGTCGCTCGCCATCTCTGAATCTCTAAAAGATTATGATGAGCTCGGCCGTGGCCTCAATAATCTGGCCTCGATTTATGTAGAACAAAAGGAATATGAGAAAGCACTCGCGGCATTTAAGCAAGCGTTGGTTTGGGCTCGGAGAGTCAAAAACAATTTTACTATTGGAAGGAGCTACAACAATATTGCCTATGTCTTTTTCCTTACCGATCAACTCGATTCGGCAAAACATTATGCAGAGGTCGGGGTAGTAGCCACGAAAGGTTACTCCTCTGGTTTTGCTTGGCGCACGTTGGGCGACATTTACGAAAAGCAAAACAAAGTAGCGCTCGCCGAAGAAAGCTATTCCAAATCAATAGCCGTTGCAGACTCTAATAAAAATTACACGCTTCGCGTTTCAACGGCTCATCGTCTCGGCAAGATGTATCTCAAGCACGGACAATCAACAAAAGCAGAACGCGTGCTACAGGCAAACGAACAGCTCTGTAGTCAATTTCATTTCAGGAATGAATTGGTAAACACCTACAAGCTGCTGGCACAGCTTTACAAGGACAAGTCGGATTATTCACTGGCCAACAGTTATTATGAAAAATTCATTTCGCTGAATGATTCGCTCTACAATGAAACCACGGCAAAGCAGCTAGCTATTCAAGAAGACAAATACAAATCGCAAATACAGCAATCCAAAATTGAGTTGTTGACGACGGAGAGTCAGTTAAAGGATAAAGAACTCAATACGCAACGGCTAACCACCGCAGCTTCAGTTATTGTACTGATTCTCTTCATCACATTGGCCACGGTGCTCTACCGAGGGAACCGAAAATTCAAAAAAGTGAATGCGCAGCTGCAGCAAAAGAACGAAGAGATACTTGCGCACGATGAGGAACTTACCCGACTGAACCTCACCAAAGACAAGCTTTTCTCGATCATCTCGCATGACTTGCGCGGCCCTTTCAACTCTTTAACGGGGTTACTCCAATTGAACGAGCAGGGGTATATCAACGAGGAGGAGTTTAGAAAAAACATCAATGAGATTTCGAAGAATACATTTAGAACAAAGGAGCTGCTGAATAATTTATTGCACTGGAGCACGACTCAATTGCAAATTGATAAGTCGCGGCCTGTCAAATTCAACCTGAAGAAAGTGGCAACGGCAGCCATCCAGTTGTACGAAATACCAGCTGTTGAAAAGAACGTAAAGATCAGCAATCAAGTGGCCGATGCACATGCGTGGGGTGATCCTGACATGGTCAGTGTGGTTTTTAGAAACATGCTTTCCAACGCCATCAAGTTCTCCTTCCCTGGGGGCGCGATCACTATTGGCACATCTTTGGAAAATCACGAGGTCAGGTGTTTCGTAAAGGATGAAGGGCAAGGCATACCAAGGATTTTCCTCGACAAACTCCTTGCGGGAGAAATGAAAACCACGAAAGGCACGGCGAGTGAAGAAGGCACCGGACTAGGTCTGCAGTTGTGCATTGATTTTGTTAATAAAAACGGCGGCCATCTTTGGGCAGACAGCGGCATCCACGGAACAACATTCTGGTTTAGCCTCCCGCATCCTAAGTGAGTCGCTCAGTTATTTTTTTATTAATCAACAACTGGGGCTAGCCTTTTTCAATTTCGATCCGTTTAAATCTAGATCGTTCATTGTCAGGCCTTAACTCCAAACCCATAAAAAATTCCAGTCTATGAAAAAGCTGTTGGTTATCCCTTTCGTTCTTTTTCGAATTGCGTTACTAGCGCAGGACAATCCCGTACTCGTAAGCCCACAGTGGTTGCACGACCATCAATCGGACAAAAACCTGGTTATCGTGCAGGTCAATTTTTTGAAGATCGATTATGATGATGAGCACATTGTTGGCGCACGTTATTTGTGGCCAGGTTGGCTTGCACCTGACTCTCCCGTAGGTGCGATGAATGATCCCGATCCCGTGAAGGCTAAAGAAGTTTTGGAATCCCTTGGGATTTCAAACGATTCTCATGTCGTGCTTTGTCACGTGAGGGGAGAGGTATCGCCCACAGCGCGAATGTTTTTGACATTGGAAAATTTTGGAATGAAAGGCCATGTTTCCTTTCTCAACGGAGGGGTCGATGCTTGGAAAAAAGCAGGATATCCAGTAACAAAGGAAGTTCCCATAGTGAAAAAAGGGAAATTCAAAGTGAACAAAGGATCGCTGATCGTAGACAAGAATTATGTACTCAAACATCTGCATTCAGATTCTGTGACCATCGTTGATGCACGCGCAAAAAATTTTTATGATGGACAGACCACCGGCAACCCTCGCGATGGGCACATTGCAGGTGCAAAAAATATTCCTTATCAGGAAATGGTAGATGCAAGCAATGTTTTCAAACCCGACGATCAGTTGCAGACCTATTTCAATGCTGTGAGCGGCACTAAAAAACCGATGGTGGTTTATTGCTTCATTGGCCAGACCGCAAGCGTGGTATACATGGCCGGCAGAATACTTGGGTATCCGATGGCACTCTATGATGGATCGATGCAAGAGTGGAGCAGAATAAAGGAGCTGCCCATGGAAATCACTGAAAAAAAGCCAAGCAACTAAGCGAATAGTTTCGCCGCTCTTTCTAGATCAACGTTGCCGCCGGATAGGATGATTCCCACACGCTTGCCCTTGAATTTCTCTTTCGATTTTAACACGGAAGCAAAAGGCACTGCGGCGGAAGGCTCGATCACGATTTTGAGCCGCTCCCAAACCAAGCGCATGGCGGCTACGATTTCTTCTTCGCTCACGGTGATCACTTCCTTTACCAGTTCGTGAATGATGGGGAAAGTTTTATCTCCTACCGTAGTAAGCAATCCATCGGCGATGGTTTGAGATTGGGCCGGTTCAATTTTTCCGCTCTTCAAGGAACGGAAAGTGTCGTCGGAGCCTGCGGGCTCTCCCGCAATGACCGTCGTGGCCGGAGAGAAATGCTTGGCGGCGTAAGCAGTTCCGCTGAGCAGACCGCCACCCCCCACTGGAGCGAGGAGATAATCGAGTTTCGGTGCTTCTTCAAAAAGTTCTTTTGCTGCGGTAGCCTGGCCAATCATCACTTCGTAATTGTTGAAGGGATGGATTTCAACGGCACCCGTTTTTTTAATCACTTCGGCGAGCATGGTTTCACGCGCGGCGATGTTTGGTTCGCACTCAAAAATTTCTCCACCATAAGCAATCACTCCATTTTTTTTTATTTGAGGAGTGGTGCGAGGCATCACGATATAAGATTTAATACCCAGAATTTGCGCCGCACGCGCGATGGCCTGCGCATGATTGCCGGAGGAATGGGTAGCAATACCCTTTTTCTTTTGATCGTCGGTGAGTTGGAGCGCGGCATTCATGGCACCGCGAGCCTTGAAAGCGCCTACGTTCTGCAAGTTTTCGCACTTGAAAAAAATGGAACAGCCTGCCTTTTCATCAATGCTTTTGCTGGTCATCACCGGTGTGCGATGGACGTATTTTTTGATGCGCTCGTGCGCCTCTTCGATGGCTTGTTTGGTAATCATGAAACCCATTTTACTTTTTCTTCGATTGGCTTGCGTCTGCCACTCACTGGCAAACTCTTCGGCATACCAACGTTCAAAAAGCCCAAAAGTTTGTCTTCTTTGCCCAGCCCGAAAAATTCCTTGGCTTCTTCGAAATTAGTTATTCCACCGGTGCTCAAATAGCAGCCGATCCCGTAGGCAGTAGCCGTGAGGTAGAGGTTTTCAACAGCGCAAAAGACCGCACCCATTTCCTCCCATTCAGGTAAACTTTTCTTTTCATCGCGTTTCATCCCAATGGCAATGACATGCGAACATTCTAGTGGCTTGGCTTTCAGTCCTTCAAACTTCTTTTCATCGAAGGTGCCATTGCGCTGAGTTACTTGTTTGTAGCATACACTTTGAAAGTCAGCCAATTTTCTCAGTCCGTTGCCAGTAAAGACGATAAAGCGCCAAGGCTCGGTGAGCTTGTGGGTGGGAGCCCAGTTGGCATTTTCCAACATTTGTTGGATGATGGCGTCGTCCACTTTTTCTCCTGAAAAATCTTTTGTGAAAACGGATCTGCGTGAACGAACAAGTTGATTGAAATAATCGAGATTGGAATTCATCGGTGACGGGAATCAACAGCTGATTTTTCCTACCCTGCGCGCATGTCGCCCTCCCTCAAAAGTGGATTGCAGAAACTTGTGAACCATTTTTTCGGCCAGTTCAGTGCTGACAAACCGAGCGGGAACACAAAGCACATTGGCATCATTGTGTTGGCGGGCGAGGGCCGCTAGCTCTTCCGTCCAGCATATGGCAGCACGAATGCCTTGATGTTTATTGGCGGTCATTGCTACCCCGTTTGCACTTCCGCAGACGAGCAAACCGAGATCCCATTCCTTTCTCTCTACCGCATAAGACACAGGATGAGCAAAATCTGCGTAATCGGCGGGCTCGGCGCTATAGGTGCCAAAATCTTTAAGCTTATATCCTTCTTTCTCAAGCATTTTTTTCAAATGCTCTTTCATTTCATAACCTGCGTGGTCGGCACCAATTGCAATTGTATTCATTACACGTGTTGTTGATCGGCTCGTAGTTCAGCTTCCTCTTCCTTTTTCTTCTGTTTAATTACCATCGCGGAGATGAAGATACTTATTTCGAACAACATGTAGATGGGCAGCGAGATCACCAGCATGCTGAACGGATCCGGCGAAGGTGTAATGATTGCACCCGCCACCAAAATGACAATAACTGCATGCTTGCGGAATTTGCGCATGAACTGTGGCGTGAGAAAACCAATTTTCGTGAGGAAATAAACGGCGACGGGAAATTGAAACAGCAACCCACAACCAAGAACCATACCCACTACTGTAGAAACGTAGGACGTGATGTCAAATTCATTTACAATCACATCACTGATCGTGTAGGTGGACAAAAACCAAATCGTCATCGGCGACAAAATGTAATAGCCAAACGCGATGCCCAGCAAGAACAGAAATGACACAGCAAGTACCGCACCCTGGGAAGAGCTCCTTTCTTTTCTCAACAAGCCAGGTTTCACGAAACGCCAGATTTCCCAAAACACGTAGGGAAAAGCAATCACAAGGCCCATCACAAAGGACGCTGTGATCGACATCATGAACTGGCCTGTCATGTTCCGACTTTGAATTTTAAAATGGAAAGGCTTGGCGCAAAGGGATTCCTCAGCGCCCACGAGTTCGCCAAGTTTGCACATCCATTTGAATGTTGGAAAGTTCACATTGGCAGGTGCAAAAACGATATTGTCAAAAATCCATCGTTGAAAGATGAATGCAACAATCATGCAAATAAAAATCGCGGCCACCGCACGTACCACATGCCAGCGCAACTCCTCGAGGTGCTCGAGGAAAGACATTTCTTTTTCTTCAGCCATTAACTAAACAATGGAAATTTCTTCATCAACGTATTCACTTTCTTCTTCACGCCCTTCAAATGTTTTTCATCCTCAGGTTTTTGCAACGACTCATCGATAAGCTCAACGACACGTACCACATCTTTCTCTTTCATGCCACGCGTGGTGACCGCTGGAGTTCCGATGCGCATGCCCGACGTTACCATCGGCGATTGGGTGTCAAACGGCACCATATTTTTATTGATCGTGATGTCGGCCTTTATCAAAGCTTCTTCGGCGATTTTTCCGGTTAGATTTTTTGAACGAAGGTCGATCAACATCAAGTGGTTGTCAGTACCTCCTGAAATAATTTTATACCCATGATCTACAAAAGCTTGAGCCATGACTTTTGCATTCTTCGCCACTTGAACGATGTATTCCAAGTATTCATCAGACAACGCTTCGCCAAACGCGACAGCCTTAGCGGCAATCACATGCTCCAAAGGGCCGCCTTGTGTGCCAGGGAAAACGCCGGAATCCAACACGGAAGAGATTTTTCTCAATTCGCCTTTCGGTGTTTTCAACCCGAATGGGTTGTCAAAGTTTTTGCCGATCATGATCAAACCTCCACGTGGGCCACGTAGCGTTTTGTGTGTCGTGGTCGTTACGATGTGGCAATGTTCCATGGGGTCGTTGAGGAGGCCGCGGGCAATCAATCCTGCGGGGTGAGAGACATCGGCGAGCAACAATGCACCAACACTATCGGCAGCTGCACGCAGCTTTGCATAATCCCAGTCACGGCTATAAGCGGAGGCACCACAAATGATCATCTTTGGTTTTTCGCGCTGGGCGGTTTCAAGAACTTTGTCGAAATCGATCAAGCCCGTCTCCTGCTCTACTCCGTAGAACGAAGGTTGATAAAGTTTACCCGAAAAATTTACGGAAGAGCCGTGGGTCAAATGACCGCCATGCGAAAGATCGAACCCCAAGATTTTGTCACCGGGTTTTAAGCAGGCTAGCATGACCGCGGCATTGGCCTGCGCCCCGGAGTGAGGCTGTACGTTGGCCCATTCTGCCCCGAACAATTCTTTTATTCTATCAATGGCGAGTTGCTCAACCTCATCTACGATCTCGCAACCGCCATAATACCTTTTGCCTGGCAGCCCTTCGGCATATTTGTTGGTGAGCACGGATCCTTGCGCCTTCATCACTTGCGGTGACGTAAAGTTTTCAGAGGCGATCAGCTCAATGCCATGCTCTTGACGTTGCTTTTCTTTTTCGATGAGATCGAATACAACCTTGTCGCGTTTCATGTGGATTTACAGGATTGGTTCCAAAAAAATTTGAAGGCCAAAAATAGGTAGCGTCGAAAGATTTTGCTACAGGTATTTTTTCAGAAAAGCTTTTCTCGTAAAAAATTGCTGACCCTTACTTTAACGGTTGTTTCGCCCTTTCGGAAGAATACTACAGAATCTTGTTTGGAGTCTATCCGAAGGCTGTCGCCGGGGAGATAGTTGGAGGCTCTTCGCGTGTAAAGGTCGTATTGGTCATTTAATCTACTTCTGATAAACCTTAGGCGTTTGAAGTGAGACAGTTCCTTGTTTAAACTGTCTTCTACTTGACGATCAAGCCGACCTGAAATGAGATGACAAACAATAAATCCGTTTTCCCCTGAAACGACCTCTACACTGTCAACTTGCAATGTGCAATGGAGGTTTAGATTATCGACGTACCAATGTTTTTCATCATCGATGCGATGTGTCGCCAGATAGATGCCGCGGATGCCTAAAAATACTAGGAGCATAAATGAGCCGATAATGATGAGCCACTTTTTCATGGTGCCTCAAAATTACCACCCTCCACTACTGCCTCCACCTCCAAAGCTTCCGCCACCTCCGGAAAAACTGCTGCCACTATCGCTGCTGCTCCAACTAGAACTACCACTGCTCCAACGGCTACCCGACCAGCTCGATCCACCCGAACTTGACGACCATTTTTTGCTTCGCTCATCCCACTTCTTCTGCACTGATCTACCCCAAGGAGTATAGTTCATCGCAATTCTCAGCGCACCCATCACCACCACATAAACCACCGTTACCCATAGCCCCGCGGCAAACGCACCAAATGGAATCCATCCAAACACGAGATAAAACGGAATGAGAAAGGCGTAAATCCCCCAGCCCGCTCCACCCCTAACAAACACCGAGATTAATGTAAACAAACCGAGGATTCCAAAAATAAATGCACCAAAGATGATTCGATCAGTCACGGACATATCTGCGGACTCGCTGATATCTTCTGCCGTGTATTCGCCGCCGATCGCTTTGATGATACTGCTTATCCCTGCAGCTACGCCTTCATCAAACTCACTTCTTCTAAATGCCGGCGCGATTTCATTTCGGATGATGCGGCTGCTTTGTGCGTCGGTAAGCACACCCTCAAGGCCCTGGCCTACTTCGATTCGCATTTTGTGGTCATCTACAGCGATGAGAAGCAGCACGCCATTGTCTTTTCCCTTTTGACCAAGCTTCCATTTTTCAACCACTCGTATGGAATAATTCTCAAGCACGTCACCATCCAATGATTGAACGATCAGGATCGCGATTTGATTGGAGGTAGAATCTTCATAGGCCTTTAAATTTTTCTCCAGCTGATCAATTGTTGCCTGTTGAAGGATATGGGCTTCGTCATGCACGCGCTGACCCCAAAGTTCGGGCACCGCTTTTTGCGCGCGCGCAGCCGGCAACATACCAAGGAAGAGAAGACCAACGGAGGCAAGCTGTAAAAACCTTTTCATTCTAAATACGATCAACTAAATGCGAAATTCCTTTTACCAAGAGTCACTCGACCCACCTCCGCCAAAACTGCCACCCCCTCCATAATCGGAGCCCGAGTCATTTCCGCCTCTGAATCCCCCACCTAGCAAGGTTCCAGCGGCCCAATAGCCTCCAATGCCACCCCCTCTGCGCCGAGACATCACGATCAAGAGTACAACGACAAACAACACGGTAAGCCACGGAGATCGACCCGTGCGCTTTCTGTGCGGCGGATCAGTATTTACATATTGGCCTTTGATGGTTTGCATGATGGCCAAAACTCCGGCCGTCACACCTCCATCATAATCGCCTTGGCGAAAATGGGGCGCAATTTCGTTGCGGTTGATTCGGCTTGACATGGCGTCGGTCAAAACACCTTCCAACCCCTGACCCACTTCAATCCTCATCTTTCTGTCTTGAACAGCAATCAAAAGAATGGCGCCATTGTCTTTATCTTTCTGCCCGATTTTCCAGGCTTCTGCTACACGAATTCCATAACTGTCAATATCGTCGCCCTCCAAGGAAGGAACAATCAACACAGCGATTTGATTGGAGGTGGAATCGCGCTCTGCTTTCAGGATCGATTCCAGCTGAGCAACTGTGGCGGCCGACAAAATATGGGCTTCGTCATGCACCCACACCCCGCCATGGTCAGGCACTGGTCGCTGGGCAAGCGAAACAATGGAGAGCACCAGGAAAAAAGAAGTACACGTGAAACGAAACACAGATTTGATTTTAGTAGCCAACATGAATTAATACATTATTCAATCCTAAGGTCATCGCGAAGTTCGTTCACATCATCGGCTGTTTTTACGAACCCTTTTTCCAAAAGGATATCTCCGCAGCGAAGGACAGCTGACTCTATTCCATCGATCACCTTTCCTTTTTTGATGTTTTGAATAATGCCTTGCACAATTTTGTCCCACTCTTTTTGCTCCACTACTTTGCTGATGCCACGGTCGGCCATCACGATCACCTCGCGCTCGAAAAATGAAATGAAAATCATGATGCCTGTGCGATGACGAGTATTGAAAACCTCTTCTTGAAGAAACAAGGTCTCAGCCCGCTGTTTTGTCGAGCGGTCGAGATGTTGCTGGCCAACAAAGAATTTCTTGATAAATGGGATGAAATGGCACGCAAGCGCTCCCACCACGCCCAAAATAACGACCATTAAGAAAATCAACTGCGGATCGTAAATCGCCATTGAAGGCAAATAACGGTCCGAATACATGATCCATAAAAAGCCGAGTGCACCACTAACTATTGCGGCCCGATAGTTGGCGATGGAGTAGTAGCCGCTTTTTTCAACAAACACCGGAACAATTTCTCCCGAGATTTTATCTTCAGCGGTATGCACCGCCGATTTGATGCGCTCTAGTTCTGCCGTGCCGAATCGCGATTTTATGGACATAATAAAGGAATTAGTCGTTGTGCAAATTACTCAAACTAATGGGCAATTGTTCCATGGGGCTTTGTGCAAATTTTGAAATTCCAACAAGAAAAGATAGGCTCCGAAAGAACACCCCAAAAAATTAGCCAATGAGAGATCATTGGCTAATCGACTAAACGAGAATTGATAATTGCTATCCGTTCATCGAAATCAAAAACTCTTCATTGTTGCGCGTGCCTTTCATTTTGGAAAGAAGGAATTCCATCGCTTCTATTGAATTCATGTCGGCCATGAACTTGCGCAAGATCCATACCCGCTGCAGCTCTTCCTCTTTCATCAAAAGGTCTTCTCTGCGTGTCCCAGATGCAGGTACATCGATCGCAGGATATACCCTGCGGTTGGAAAGCTTGCGGTCGAGCTGCAATTCCATGTTTCCTGTTCCTTTGAATTCTTCGAAGATCACCTCGTCCATCTTAGAGCCGGTGTCGATCAGCGCAGTGGCAATGATGGTAAGAGATCCGCCATTTTCGATTTTGCGAGCGGCACCAAAGAAGCGCTTTGGCTTATGTAGCGCGTTGGCATCAACACCTCCCGACAGGATTTTTCCAGATGAAGGAACCACCGTATTGTACGCACGCGCCAAACGCGTTATGGAATCAAGAAGGATAACTACATCATGGCCGCACTCGGTCATGCGCTTTGCTTTTTCCAATACGATACTGGCCACTTTCACGTGGCGCTCTGCTTGCTCATCAAAAGTGGAGGCGATCACTTCTGCCTTTACACTTCGGGCCATGTCCGTCACCTCTTCAGGACGTTCATCGATCAACAAAACGATCAGATATACCTCGGGATGGTTTTCAGCTATGGCATTGGCAATGTTTTTCAACAGCACGGTCTTACCCGTTTTTGGCTGCGCCACAATCATACCACGTTGGCCTTTCCCAATGGGTGAGAAAAGATCGAGGATACGGGTGGAGAAGTTATCGTGCGTGGTGCTCAATCGCAATTTCTGTTCAGGGAAAAGAGGCGTCAAGTATTCAAACGCAACACGGTCACGAATTTCTTCTGTGGTTTTTCCGTTGATACTATCCACTTTCAGTAAGGCAAAATATTTTTCACCCTCTTTTGGCGGACGGATTTGTCCTTTTACCGTATCGCCTATTTTTAAGCCAAACAGTTTTATCTGAGAAGGAGATACATAAATATCGTCGGGGCTGGCCAGGTAGTTGTAATCAGAAGAACGCAAAAAACCGTAGCCGTCTTGCATGATTTCCAAAACACCTTCGTTACTCACTACCCCATCGAAATCGCGCACATTGTTGTTGCGCTGTGGATTCTGGTTTTGATTCTGGTTTTGATTTTGGTTCTGGTTTTGGTTTTGAAATGGCCTTTCCTCGCGTTGCTCTGTTTGTGGAACTTGCTCGTTTACCACCACGGGAGTTTCCGTCGGTTCATCAAAACTGGGAACACTTGGCGTAGTTTCTTCTTCGATGTTGTGCAGCATTTCTTCACTGGAGAGTTCCTTGGCAGCCGATGATACAGCCGCAGCAACGGGCGCTACGTTTTCACGTCGGCGAGGGCGCATCCTTCTTTCCGGTTGCGCTTCCGCTTTGGGGGCAGCCGTGCCTTCTCCCGCCACCGCCTGTTGGTCAAGGATCTTATAAACGAGTTCTTCTTTGGTCAATTTTTTGGCGTTTTTCACACCCATGGCTTCAGCCATTTCCTTGAGCTCAGACAAGAGCTTTAGATTGAGATCATCAATGGTTAGCATTGGAAAAAATAAAATGGATAGATTTTTAAAACTTAAGAACGGACATCAAAAAAACATTCAAACACGAAAGCGACTTCTCTTCAAAACAATCCTAAAATCTGGGCTTTATATCGATGATGGCCAGATTGGCCTCGGTTGATACTGCAATGATAGGCCAATTTGAAATATTATCCAAACCAGTCAAAAAATTATTGGCTAATTTGGCGGCTTAATTTTTTACTGAAATGCTGCAAGTACAGGTTTTGCGTGAAGAAACAAGTCGAGTGTTGGAAGGGCTTGCCAAACGAAATTTCAAAGACGCGGAGGCATTGGTAAATCAGGCGATTGAATTTGACAAACGGCGAAGGAAAACCCAGCTTGATTTGGACGACCTCAAGGCCAAATCAAATGCAAACTCGAAAAAGATCGGTGAACTGATCAGGGACAAAAAAACGGATGAAGCGAACGCATTGAAGAACGAGGTGGCCCAAGCAAAGGACCAAATCAAAGCCTGGGAGGAAAGCCTACTGTCGAGCGAGAAAGGGCTACAGGACATTCTCTACAGAATACCCAATGTGCCTCATGCAAAAGTGCCGGCTGGAAAAAACCCTGAAGACAACTTGAATGTGCATCAACACGGAACGCCACCAACCCTGCCTGCAGGAGCTGTGCCACACTGGGAGTTGATCAAGAAATACGACATCATTGATTTTGACCTGGGCGTGAAAATAGCAGGAGCAGGGTTTCCAGTTTATAAGGGAAAAGGAGCCAAACTGCAACGGGCGATGATTAACTTCTTCTTGGCGGAAGCGGAGAAAGCGGGTTACATCGAAATGCAGCCACCAATTGTGGTGAACGAAGCCAGCGGTTATGGCACCGGGCAGCTGCCCGACAAGGAGGGCCAAATGTATTTTGTGAATGAAGATGGCCTGTATTTGATTCCCACGGCAGAGGTACCCATCACGAATTTATACAGAGACGTGTTGTTGAGTGAGGAAAACCTTCCCGTAAAAAATGCGGGGTATACGCCTTGCTTTAGGCGCGAAGCGGGGAGCTGGGGAGCACATGTTCGTGGACTCAATCGACTCCACCAATTCGACAAAGTGGAGATTGTGCAAATCACTTTCCCGGAAAATTCATACCAGGTGCTCGATGACATGTGCAACCACGTCCAAGGGCTATTGGAAAAACTGGAATTGCCTTATCGAAAACTTTTGCTCTGCGCAGGAGATATGGGCTTCAACAGCGCCATGACCTACGACTTCGAAGTTTTTTCTGCGGCACAGCAACGATGGCTTGAAGTAAGCTCGGTAAGTAATTTCGAAACCTTTCAGGCCAACCGCCTAAAACTGCGCTACAAAAACAAAGAAGGGAAAACGCAATTGCTGCACACCCTGAACGGAAGCGCCTTGGCACTGCCCAGGATTGTAGCGGCGATTTTGGAAAACAATCAAACGGAAACAGGAATCAAAATCCCTGAGGTGCTGAAGAAGTACACAGGATTTGACTGGATAAATTGATCGAGTGAATATCCGATGTTAAAAAACAAAGCACTCACCAGACTTACATTTCTAGGCGCACTCATCGCCTGGCTGGTATTGCTTTTCTCTGACGTCACGATTTTGCTGAGCAGCATGCAGGGGGTTCAGCCCGATGTGCCGCTGTGGCTGCCCCGCGTGATGCTTTGCGCCTACATCATCTCACTTTTTTATTACTACAAGTTCCGCATTGAATTAGATGACTCACTGAACTTCACCGATCTTCTTTGGAAAGTGTTTGCTTCGGGTCTCATCACCACGGTGGTGTCGTTGGTGTTTCGTCTGACGCTTTATTTGGGCTCAAAGGCACTGGCAACAAATCTGGTCTTCATTGACTTTGTGTATCAGATCAACTTGGCACTGCTGATTAACTTCCTACTTGCCGCACTGGCATCGTGGAAGCGCCTGATCCTATACCAAAAATCGAAGTGGCTTATCCGCACGTGGGCCGTGTTTGAGGTTTCGCTTTTTGCCATCCTAATCTACAGCAGCGGTGGGATTGTGCTTTCGGAGACGGTAAGCAACACATTTAACATTCTCATTGCTATACTGGTGCTGGCGCTATCCGCAAACATGCGTTGGGTGGCTTATCTGAACTTCAAGCAAAAGTGGACGAGCCTCTTGCTCTTGTTGCTCACTTTTTTCTACCTCACTTATTTCTTTATCACCATTGAGGACTTGACTAAATCATTGGATGAGGGGGCGATGGTCTACCTCAACTACCACAACCAACTTGTGGTGATCGTGCTCATGTCTTTCATTGTGACGTACGGAATTTTTTCATTCCTGGTAATCCTGTTCAACCTACCAACATCGTCGGTGTTCGAACAGAAGCTCGAGGAAGTAGTCAACTATCAACGAATCAGTCAATCGATCCAGACCGAACAAGACGAAGAAAGTGTTTACAATATTTTGCTGGAAAGTACGGTGAGCTCGGTATTTGCCGATGCCGCCTGGCTAGACATCACGGGAGCCAACAACGTGCGAAAGATGTACACGTATCGCGTGACCGAGGGAGAGAGCCGCTCTATCTGTGAGCACCTGGAGAATCATCACGTGAAAGGAATCCTCGATTCAGGAAGTGAGAAAACCAAAAACCTTTCAAAACATTTGGCCTCCATGAAAGGCTCTCGCTTCCGTTCGCTGTTGGCATTTCCGATCGTGGTGAAGGAGCAGAATATCGGGACCTTGGCGTTGCTCAAAGAACTGCCCGATGGGTTCAACAAAGAGATGACACGCATTGTCTCTACGTTCGCCAACCAGGCGGGGATATCCATCGAGAACTTCCGATTGATGGAAGAGGCTTTCCAAAACGAACGCTACAAAGAGGAGTTAAAAATCGCAAAGACGGTGCAACAAAGTCTTTTGCCCAGTAAGCTTGAACAAGATGATTCGTTTGAAGTCGCTGCGTTCTCCGCTTCCGCCGATGAAGTGGGAGGCGATTACTATGACACGTCCAGGATCAACGCGCACACTGTGGCGCTAATCATAGCTGACGTCTCGGGCAAAGGAACTACGGCTGCCTTCCACATGAGCCAAATGAAAGGGATCTTCCACAGCTTGGCACAATCGCATTTAGATCCCAAGGAATTCATGCAGCGCGCCAACCAGGCATTGGTATACTGTTTAGAGCGCGGGTCGTTTATCTCTGCGTCGTATTTTATCATCGATACTAAGGAAAAAAAGATTGCCTATGCACGGGCGGGCCATTGCCCCGTGCTCTATCACAAAAACGGGGACCCACAGGCAATTTACCTAAAAGACAAAGGCGCGGCCCTCGGTATGATTCGCAGCAAAGACTACTGCAACTTCATCGAAAAGAATGAAATCAAATATGCCGCAGGTGACACAATGGTGTTGTACACCGACGGCATCACGGAAGCCAAAAGCAGCAAAGGCGAGGAGTTTGGAAATGAGCGACTAGCCGATGCGTTAAACGAAAAAATCGGATCGAGCGCCAAGGAAATAGAAGACAATATTATCAAGAGGTTATACGATTTTTCAGGTTCTACTAGCCTTAATGACGATTATACCTTAATGACCGTAAAATTTAGAGGATAACTTAATTCGTAAATAAACCGTTAGAAAAATATGGTTAGCATCAAAAGATTGCAAGAGGCGGGGGCCGACATTATCGCGGTAATTGGCGAGATCGATGCCAGCTCTTCCATTGAACTGGACTTGGCTATTGCAAAAAGCGTGGGCGAGGGTTTCAAAAAGATTTTGGTCGACTGCCATGCGCTAGAATACATCTCTTCGGCCGGCCTCGGTGTCTTTATGTCGTATATAGAAGAACTGCGGGAAAAGAGAATTCAGATGGTGCTGTTTGGACTAAAGGAAAAAGTGGCTAACACTTTTGATATCCTGGGCTTGGCAGACTTGCTGCACATTCGCGAAAATAAAAGTGAGGCTTTGAAATTGGCAAATGAGCTATCGGTATAACATAGGTTGTAGCCTGGCGAACCTCAAAGGCATTCGCGATTTCGTTCGAAAGACGTTGATCGAAAACAACGTGCCCGAAATCCAGGTGAGCTCGATTGTTCTGGCGCTGGACGAGATGTGCTCCAACGTGATGATCCACGCGCACCACTGCAATCCAGAAGATTCAATCGAACTGAACATCGATCATCCTCAGGCACACATGTTTATTTTTGAAATCATCGACGACGGCTCCATTTTCGACATCAACAAATTCGACGAGCCATCGATGGACAGTTTGGTACATGATAAACGTAAGGGTGGGCTGGGCATTCGGTTGGTTAAATCCATCATGGACAAAGTGGAATATGTCAACGAAGAAGGCAAAAACATCTGCCGCCTAACGAAGAAAATCTGATTTCAGCCTGAATTCAAACCTCTTGCTGTGCCTGGTGAGGGTGAGGTTTTTTGCCCTGAATCTTTGGAATCAGCCAAATCATTCACTTGATCAAGGTATAAGCGTATGAGCAGTCAGTCACATTGTTGATGCGCAATCCTGGTTTATCTTTGCACCCGAAAAAAATTCTACGTTCTGATGAAGAAATACCTTTTGTTGGCGCTGTGTGTCAGGTTGAGCTTCGGTTTGGTCTTTGGCCAACCCAAACCTCAAGTGCTTTTCACTATCGACAAGAGCCCAACGACGACGAACGAGTTCTTGTATCTCTTCAAAAAAAATCACACAAACAAACAAGACTTCACCGAAACAAAGGTGAATGAATACCTGGACTTGTTCGTCAATTTCAAATTGAAAATCAGAGAGGCCCATCAACGCGGCTATGACACCACCGCGAAATTTATCAAAGAACTCAAGACGTACGGAGATGAGCTTAAGAAACCCTACCGGGCAGAAAAAGACCTGCTGGACAAGCTCACCAAGGAAACGTACGAGCACCTTACGCAAGAAATAAAGGCGTCTCACATTTTGGTGGAGATCAAAGCCAACGCTACGCCTGAAGACACCATCAAAGCCTTCGCCAAGATTTCAGAGATCAGGAAACGGGTGCTCAGCGGTGAGGACTTTGAGAAAGTTGCCGCCGAAGTGAGCGAAGATCCCTCTGCGAAATCAAATGGCGGAAGCCTTGGGTACTTCACTGCGATGCAGATGGTTTATCCCTTTGAGGAAGCCGCTTATGAGGCCAATGTTGGAGAGATTTCGCCTATCGTACGCACGCGATTTGGCTATCACGTAATTAAAGTGATGGATAAAAGGAGCTCGCGAGGCGAAGTAGAAGTTTCACACATCTTGTTGCGGATGACAAAACCGGATGAGGCGAAAGCCAAGAACCAGATTTTTGAAATTTATGACCAACTGAAGTCAGGCCGCAGTTGGGAGGAGTTGTGCAAAGAGTTTTCCGAAGACACGAATACAAAAAACACCGGGGGCAAACTCCGTCCTTTTGGCGTCGGCGCACTGCCTGCGGTGCCAGAGTTTGAAGCAGCGGCTTTTGCTCTTGACAAACCGGGCGACGTATCTGATCCCTTTCGGTCGAACATCGGTTGGCATATCATACGTCTGGAGAAAAAAATCCCCATGCCCGCTTTTCCGCAGATAGAGGCTTCCTTGAAAAAAAGAGTGGCACGCGATGAACGGTTGAAAATCTCCGAACAAGCCGCTTCTTCCAAGCGCAGAACGGACTTGGGGTTCAAAGAAGACGCGGTAGTGAGAGGTAAACTCTTATCCTTGGCAGACTCTAACCTTCTGAAAAACAAATGGAAATTTGGAGGCACGGACGAAACGCGAAAGGGCGTACTTTTTGAGGCAGGGGGCAAGACTTTTACCATTGGGGATTTTGTTATTTGGCTCGGAAAGAAAAAGACTTCCAGCACCCAATCTCCAAAGGATTACATGAATCAACTCTACAATCAATTTGTGAACGAGAAAATCGATATCGCGGAGGAGGAAAAAATCGTAAAGGAAAATCCGGACTTCTCTTATTTGTTGTCGGAATATCGAGAAGGTATCTTACTGTTCGAGATCATGGAGAAAGAGATCTGGAACAAAGCTTCAGATGATACCGTCGGCCAGAAAAAATTTTATACAGAGCACTTAGATAAATATAAAGCCGGACCTCGAGTAGAAGCCAGGATTTTCTCCGCTACGGACAAAGCAATTTTGGACGACACAAAAAAGAAAATTGCCCAGGCGGATACGCTCACGTCGGCAGACCTGAAGAAGTTTAAGTCCGTCCAGCATTTTCGTAATTATGAGAGAGGCGAGAGCAAAGTCATCGACAAAATAAATTGGGTACCTGGCGTGCAAGAGACAGAGCTTGACGGCGTGTATTATTTGGTAGAGGTTGTGCGTTTAGTGGAGGCGGGCACCAAAAAATTCGGCGATGCGAGAGCGCAAGTGATCTCCGGATATCAGGACACGCTCGAAAAAAACTGGGTGGAGTCGTTGAGAAAAAAATATCCTGTAAAAGTGAACACCAAAAACAAGAACGCCATTGTTCAGGAATTGATAAAGAAATGAGTTCAATGATACAATACCGGTTTTTATTTTCTTGTTTGGCTATCACCGCGTTGATGTCGGGCTGTGACTTGATCAAGCGAAAAAATGATAATACGTCAGGCACCTCTTCTCGCAAAGCCATCGCCCGCGTAACCAATACCGTGCTTTATGAAGATGAACTGAAAGGCATTGTACCGGAAAAAACCACAAAAGATGACAGTGCCGCACGCGTCAACGCCTATGTCAGCAGTTGGGTGAGGAAACAACTCTTGATGCAAGAGGCGCTGAAAACCATCAGCATCGATGAGGCAGAAGTGGAAAGAAAAGTACTGGACTATCGCTACAGCTTGATTGGGTACGAATTTCAAAACTATTACATCCAACAGCATTTAAACGACAGCGTAAACGATGCTGAGATTGACGGATACTATAAAGCCCATCTCGACAACTTTATTCTCAAACAAAACATCATCAGGGGTACGTACATCAAAGTGGCAAAAGACGCCCCGCGAACAAAACGAATCAAAGACCTGATGTTTTCTGCGAAAGAAAAAGAGAAACACGAATTGAAATCCTACTGCCTCAGTTTTTCGGCAGCCTATCACATCGCCGACTCCTCTTGGATTGAATTTGATAAGCTTACGGTCAATTCACCGTTGGCGGAGATCCCGAACAAAATTCAGTTTTTGAAAACCTATCCTTATTATGAAACGTCAGATCAAACGTTCCTTTATTTTCTGAAGGTAGATGGATACAAAATCAGTGACAACGTGTCGCCCCTGGAGTTCGTCAGGCAGGACATTAAAAACATTATTTTAAACAAAAGAAAAGTAGAACTTGCGAAAAAATTGGAAGACGAGGTATATGAAAATGCAGCGAAACGGAAGGATTTCGAGGTTTTTGGGAAGTAGCCTGATTGCGGTCTGTGCATTCGCGATTCAATCCTTTGCCCAGGGAACAAAGGAAAAAGAAGACAACAGTTTTGTGCTCGACAAGATTATTGTCAAAGTCGACAACTACATCGTCCTAAAGTCTGAACTCGAAGCAGCTTATCAGAATTACCTCACGGAAGGAAACGTCGCGTCTGAAGAGGCCAGGTGCGGTATGTTGAACCGTTTGATCATGAGCAAACTCATGGTGGCCAAAGCAGAAATTGACTCTGTTACCGTGACTGACCTGGAAGTGGACCAAAACACGTCGAACCGCATGAACATCATCATGCAGAATTATGGCAACTCTCAAGAAGAATTGGAAGCACAGTTTGGTAAATCACTGGATCAAATAAAAGTGGAACTCAGGGACCAGGTGAGAGAACAGATGCTCGCAGCAGAAATGACACAACGGATCACTAAAAAGATCGACATTACGCCGGCGGAAGTGAAACGTTTCTATAACAAGATACCCAAAGACAGTTTATTTTATTACTCTGCGGATGCAATCATCGGGCAGATCGTCAAAGCGGCCGAAGTAAGCCCGCGCCAAAAAGAAGAGGTGAAAGCGCGCCTGGAAGACTTGCGCGATCAATTACTAAAGGGAGAGAACTTTAACCAGCTAGCGAAGAAATATTCGGAAGACCCTTCGGCTCAAGCCAACGGAGGTGAAATGGGTTACTTCGGAAGAGGGGCAATGGTGTCTGAATATGAAGCCATGGCCTTCAAGCTGCGCAAAGGAGAGATATCACACCCATTTGAATCACCCTATGGCTTTCACATCATGCAGCTGATCGATCGGAGAGGGAATGAGTACAACTCCCGTCATATCCTCATTGCAGCAACTCCAAGTACCGCGGACGTCAATCGCGCCACTCGCTTTCTTGATAGCTTGCGAACGAAATTGATTCAAGACAGTATCAAATTTGAAGTGGCGGCCAAGCAGTTTTCGGACGACAAGACCACCAAAGGAACGAATGGATATTTCACCGACCCCGAAGGCGGCATGAAGGTAGCCATCGACAAAACCCTCGACCCCGCCGTCTATTTTGTGATCGACACAATGAAAGTGGGGCACTATTCTCACCCCTTGCACTACCGCACGGCAGAGCAAAAGGAAGCCGTGAGGATTATCTACTTCAAGGAAAAACTACCCCCGCACGCCGCGAATCTTAAGGATGACTGGCACCGCATCCAGTCGGCAGCCCTGGCCGAGAAAAAGGACAAAGCCATCAACAAATGGTTTTTAAAGGCGCGCCAAGACGTCTTCATCAACGTGGATCCCGTATACAACGGCTGTAAAGTCTTGGAGTAGAGATAATCCTGTACTAGCGTAAGACACGGGATTTTGCGAGACAAACAGATTGCCTTGCTCTGACTTCGATAAAAAGTTATTTTCACAGCAAAACATTTTAAGGAGCATGACAAAGAATTTTGCGAATGATGTGGAGGCTGCCAATGCTCTCGCACAAGCATACAAGGATTTAAAGAACGAAATCGCCAAAGTGATTGTCGGGCAAGACGACGTAGTTCGATTGACACTGACGGCCATCTTTTGTCACAGCCACGCTTTGCTGATCGGAGTTCCAGGCCTTGCAAAAACGTTGCTTGTTCAGACGATATCACAAGCGCTGGACCTGCAGTTCAAGCGAATTCAGTTCACGCCCGATTTGATGCCCTCGGACATCATAGGCGCAGAGACACTGGACAAAGAAAGGAACTTTCAGTTTGTGAAAGGCCCCGTATTTGCCAATATCGTGTTGGCCGATGAAATCAACCGGACACCACCCAAAACACAGGCCGCACTTCTTGAAGCCATGCAAGAAAACGCCGTGACCATTGCCGGAAATCGATACCCATTGCCTCAACCTTTTTTTGTGTTGGCTACCCAAAATCCGATCGAACAGGAAGGAACCTATCCTCTGCCTGAAGCACAGCTCGATCGTTTCATGTTCAATATTTTCCTGGACTACCCTACCTACGAACAAGAATTGAAAATAGTGAAAGGCACCACGGCAGATGAAACCGCTAAAGTCAATAAAGTGCTCAGTGCAGAAGACATCATGGGGTTCCAGCACTTAGTGCGTAGAGTACCAATTGCAGACAATGTAGTCGAATACGCGGTGAAGCTGGCCTCTGCCACGCGCCCTGGAAACTCGTCCGCGCTGGCAAACAATTTTTTGGAGTGGGGTGCGGGTCCCCGTGCTTCTCAATACCTCGTGTTGGGGGCGAAATGCAATGCCCTTATTCAAGGCAAGTACTCTCCGGACGTCGAAGATGTTCAGGCGGTGGCAAAGGCCGTTCTGCGGCACCGGATCGTCAGAAATTTCAAAGCGGAGGCCGAAGGCGAGTCGGTCGACAAACTGGTCTCAAAACTGATCGAGCAAGTCAAATATTGACCGCTGATTCCGGTTAAAGGCAATCCCGCGACGTAATCGACTCATATACTGAGAAAGTGTTTTGCCGAGCATTTTTATTTCACTGATTTACCTGAGCCTCTAAAATTCCCAAACGGGTCATTTTTTTGAAGCCTTTAATTTTGTGGTCAGATAACCATTCGCACGAAAAAAGATAATTTTGTTGCCGAACCAGAGGTCGATACCTAAATATTCGTGGTCAATGCTCAATCGGATCAAGGAACTTTCCAAGCAGTATGCACAAGACGTTATTGGATGGCGGAGACATCTTCACGCCAACCCTGAATTGTCGTACAAAGAATTCAATACCGCAAAACTAGTAGTGGGAGAGTTAAGGAATTTTGGCTTGCGTCCCACGGAAGGAGTGGCAGGCACAGGCGTGGTGGTATTAATTGAAGGGAGAAACCCAAAGAAAAAGACCGTAGCGCTTCGGGCGGACATGGATGCGCTTCCCATTCAAGAACTAAATGATGTAGAATATAAGTCAAAGAACACGGGTGTGATGCATGCCTGTGGCCATGACGTGCACACGTCGTCTCTTCTCGGAACGGCCAAGATTCTAAATGAAGTAAAAAACGATTTTGAAGGCACTGTCAAGTTGATTTTCCAACCGGGCGAAGAAAAAAATCCCGGAGGAGCTTCTATGATGATTGCCGAAGGCGTTCTGGAAAACCCGAAGCCCTCGGCGATCATCGGCCAGCACGTAATGCCGTTGGTGCCCGCAGGCAAGGTGGGGTTTCGCGAAGGAATGTACATGGCAAGCAGCGATGAAATCTATCTGCGCGTGATGGGCAAGGGAGGTCACGGGGCGGCACCCGAGCTGACGATCGATCCTGTTGTCATTGCGTCACACATCATCATCGGACTGCAGCAGATCATCAGCAGAAACGCTAGTCCCAAACAACCCACCGTACTTACGTTTGGAAAAATTATAGCCGAAGGAGCGACAAACATCATCCCTGATGAAGTGAAAATCTCAGGCACATTCAGAGCGCTGAATGAAAAATGGCGTGAAGAAGGCGTACAGAAAATCAAAAAAATGGCGGAGGGTATTGCCGAAAGCATGGGAGCGAAATGCGAAGTGAAAATCTCGCGCGGCTATCCTTATTTGGAAAACAACCCTGAGCTCACCAGAAGAATTCGAAATGCGGCAGAGGAATATTTGGGCAAAGAAAACGTAGTTGATATTGAACTGACGTTGGGCTCGGAGGATTTTGCCTACTACTCTCATCAAGTTCCCGCTTCATTCTATCGACTTGGCACACGCAATGAGTCGAAGGGCATCACCTCTTATGTGCACACGCCTACTTTCGACATCGACGAAGATGCACTCCGAATAAGCACCGGCCTCATGGCCTGGATGACGGTCAGAGAATTAATGGAAAAATAATTCTCGAAGGAATTTATTTTGGATGAGGACGCGCGCCACTGCTTATATTTACGATAAGCATGGAAGCCACTCCCGACCTTCAGACCATCCCCGAACCCAACTTTCAATGGAGGATTTTTTTTCGGAATGGAATTTATTTTTTGGTTGGCCTTCTCGTGTTTCTGTTTTCATTGGATCTGATGATCTCATCGTTGCATCAACTTGGATCTACGCTTTCCGATGCGATACTCCTGGCCACCTCAAATCCGTTCACTGGGCTTTTTATCGGATTGCTCACTACTGCAATTATTCAAAGTAGTTCTGCAACCACGTCGATCACTGTCGCGCTTGTGGCATCGGGGTCACTATCGTTGCAGGCTGCCGTGCCGATCGTGATGGGCGCCAACATTGGAACGACGATCACCAGTACGATTGTGTCGCTGAGCTTTATCAATCGGAAAAAGGAATTCAAAAGAGCGGTGGCCGCAGGCACTTACCACGATTTCTTTAACATCCTCACCGCCGTCATTCTATTTCCATTGGAACTTAATTTCCATTTTTTGTCCAACTTGGCGCAGTATATCGCCACCGATTTTTTTAATGAGCCCGCCAAAGCCACAAGCAATTTCAAAATGCTTGGCCCTGGATTAAGCTGGCCCGTACAATTTCTTACCGAAAACGTGAGCAATGGATATGTATTGGGCGTGCTTTCTCTGGTGATGCTTTTTGGATCGATTCTGTTTTTCAGGAAAGTACTCACCAATCTTCTCGGGCTTGGCTCTCAAACAAAATTCAGAAAATTCTTTTTTAGAAACCCGTTCAAGTCATTTAGCTGGGGACTTTTAATCACAGCATCGATCAGGTCAAGTACGGTTACCACTTCGCTGGTGGTGCCGCTGGTGGCAAAAAAAATCATTCGGCTGCGTCAAGCCGGCGCATTTATTCTTGGCGCAAATATCGGTACCACCGTCACCGCATTTCTTGCCAGCACTTTCAATTCGAATGCCGCCATGAGCATTGCGATCACTCATTTCCTTTTCAATTTTATTGGTGCCTTGTTTTTCTTCCGCACGCCACTGCTTAAAGAGATTCCATTTAAACTGGCCACGGGTTTGGGGAAGCTCACGCTGCGGAATAGAATTGTAGGATTTCTATATCTTCTTTTCACCTTTTTTCTCATTCCCTTTTCACTGATCTTCCTTAGCCAATAAAGCCAGCTTTTCATGTGCTATTCTTATCGCTATATTGCCATATGGATCTAACGAGTATTTTCAAATTTCTCAGGCTTGATAACCTCGTGAGCAACCTAACGGGCTATGTGGAAACGCGCGTAGAGCTGTTGAAGGTGGAAGTACGCGAGGAAGTAGTGAAAGTGGTTTCGCACGGGCTGATGATTTCCGTTTGCGTTCTATTGACGCTGTTGTTTTTGATTTTTCTTAGCGTCGGACTGGCCAATTACATCAGCGAGCAGTATGGCACATCGTTTACAGGGTATTGGTTTGTGGCTGGTGCCTACGCTTTGATCTGCCTGATCATTATTCTTTTTCGCAAAAATATTGGACTCTTTATCGAAAGTTATTTGAAGGAACAGACACAAAAAGGTAAGTAGTATGGAACTGCTCGAAACACACGACCCGGAAAAAAAGAAGCTGATCGAATCCTCCCTGCGACACAAGTACGAGATGGAGCGTGAAGTGAAAGAAATTTCAGATCGATCAGAAAAAATGCTTAAGAACGCATTGATCATTGGCGGCGCCCTAGCCTTGACCTATGTGGTTGTGAATCAGCTTTCCTCTACTAAAATCAAAAAGAAAAAACCAAAAAAAACAAAGAGCGCGGAGGTAGAATTGGAGGACGAAGAGGACGAAAGCCCATCAATTCTTTCACAGATGGGCGACAAATTTGTTAATACCGCGACCCTTTTCCTCCTTGACTTGGCGAAGGAAAAACTTTCGGATTACCTCCAAACCAAGAAAACAAAAGATGCAAATTCTTGAATCCCTGTTGGCGAAAAGTAAGCAAGGAAAAAAATCAATTGCGGTTTTGATCGATCCGGATAAGATCGACCACCCGACAAAGCTTGAACCCCTTCTCCGTTTGGCTGCTGAGGATTGCGTGGATTATATTTTTGTGGGAGGGAGCTTGATGACCACCTCCAATACATCAGAGGTAATTCGAACAATTAAGGAGAATGTATCGATGCCTGTAGTTTTATTCCCGGGCAGCGCTCTTCAAATAGAACCATCGGCCGATGCCATTTTGTTTTTATCGTTGATCTCCGGTCGCAATCCAGATCTTCTAATCGGCCAGCATGTGGTTGCAGCCCCCATCTTAAAGAACAGTAAGCTAGAAATACTTCCTACGGGATACATTTTGATTAACTCCGGGAAGACCACCTCCGTAGCGTACATCAGCAACACGACACCCATACCGGAAGACAAATATTCGCTGGCGGCATGTACGGCGATAGCGGGTGAAATGCTCGGTTTGAAATTAATTTACCTCGACGCCGGAAGCGGGGCGGAACGAGAGGTGAACCAAAAAATGATCAGCACAGTAAAAAAATCCGTGAGCGTTCCGCTGATCGTGGGAGGAGGAATAAACACACCACAAAAGGCCTTGAATGCCTTGCAGGCCGGAGCGGATTTGATTGTTATAGGAAATGCACTGGAGAAGGCGCCGGATTTACTGACGGAGATTTCTGACAAGGTTTACGAGTGGAATCGTTCCATCGCGGCAGGCTGACCTATTTTAATGGAATTTTTTCGGGCACTAAACTCGCGGCGGAAAACTTTCGTCTGAGCACGAGGAGGTCGCTTTGCGCTTCCAGACGCGTGAAATATTTTCCTACCGTGACCCTGAATTTTGGCTGTTCATAGCGAATCGGATTGGCACTCAGCTCAGTTACCTCCTCCTTCATTTTCTTGATCACGTTCATCGCATCGTCCTTTTTTTGCCCCGAATAAATCTGGATGGTAAAACCATCGATGAATTTTCGGGTCAGATTAAAACGATCGATACTGTCGAGAACAATATCCACTTGTGCATTGATGTGTCGGGTGGGCGCAACGCGCAAAGGCTCCTCTTTAATTGTATCCTTTGGTTTGACTTCTTCGGAAAATTCTACTTTCGGACGAAGCTTGCTTAGGTCTTCGTGGTACGGCTTTCCACTGCTCTTTTGAGCCACTGAAGAGCAACTCATTAGAAGTAGAAACACAGCATTCAGAAAATAAAATTTAGAATGATACACTAACCATTCCAAATTCTTTATTCTATATGCTAAAGACTTTACAACCATCATCCTTCAATTACAATGCATCGACCGTTCTTGATGTCTTCTTCTACTTTTTTGTATTTTACATCTTTCATCACGCGCCCATCGGGGTACTGCACGCTTACCTTGTCATTTCTGTTGGCGATCTTTTCTGATCTCATCGGCATCACCTTCTCTTGCACCTGTGCTTCACCTTGCGCTTCTGGAGTGTGGCCGCCCTGAAGGAGTGAACGAGACTCGTCTTTTTGCTCACGCAATTTTTGTCGCTTTTGCGCATGAGCCTCATGAACTTCATCGGCCTCTTGCACAGGTATTTCTGCTTTCATCAGGAAAGAAATCGTTTCCTCGTTTACTTTCGCAATAAATCTTTTGAACGCCTCAAACCCTTCGAACTTGTAAATCAACAATGGATCTTTTTGCTCGTACACAGCATTTTGCACTGACTGCTTCAAATCATCCATGTCACGCAAATGCTCTTTCCAGTTTTGATCAATGATCGAGAGTGTTATCATTTTCTCCATCGACTTGATCAGCTCGGCATTATTGGTGGCAACACATTTTTTCAGGTCGGCCGCAACGCCGATTGGCTTGCCGCCATCTGAAAACGGTACCAGGATTTCCTGTATCGTTGCACCGCGTGTTTTGTATATGTCGTTGATAATCGGCATTGCCTTTTGTGCTATGACCTTGTTCTTTTGGTCATAGTGCTTCAATGCTTCTTCATACACTCGTTCTGTCAACACGGCCTGTTCTGCTTTTGCAAATTCCTCTGGATTGATATTGAAATCGATTCCAAGAGTACTAAGTACACTCAATTTAAAATTTTCGACGCTTTCAGCTGCCTTTGCATTCGCCACGATGTCGTCAATAGTGTCGAAAAGCATGGTAAGGATGTCGAGCTGCAGACGTTCACCAAACAGCGCATTTTTTCGGCGCTTATAGATCACTTCGCGCTGCGAGTTCATGACGTTGTCATACTCGAGCAGGCGTTTTCGGATTCCGAAGTTGTTTTCTTCTACTTTTTTCTGAGCTCGCTCGATGGAGTTGGTCACCATCGAATGTTGAATCACATCACCTTCTTTCAATCCGAGCCTATCCATGATTCTAGTGATTCGTTCAGGCATGAACAGGCGCATCAGGTTGTCTTCCAGGGATACAAAAAAACTGGAAGTACCGGGATCACCCTGACGACCACTTCTACCGCGGAGCTGTCGGTCCACCCGTCGAGACTCGTGGCGCTCCGTACCAATGATCGCGAGGCCACCGGCAGCACGAGATTCGGGAGTGAGTTTGATATCCGTACCACGACCCGCCATGTTGGTGGCTATGGTGACAGTGCCGGGCTTACCTGCTTCTGCTACAATTTCAGCTTCCCGTTGGTGCTGCTTGGCGTTGAGTACGTTGTGCTTGATTTTTTTCATCTGAAGCATGCGGCTTACCAACTCGGATATCTCAACCGAAGTGGTACCCACCAGCACCGGCCTTCCCTCTTTCGTCAAACGAACGATCTCTTCAATGACGGCGGTGAATTTTTCGCGGATGGTTTTGTAAACCAAATCATCTCCGTCTTTACGGGTAACGGGTTTATTCGTTGGGATTACGACCACATCGAGTTTGTAGATGTCCCACAATTCGCCCGCCTCCGTTTCGGCGGTACCCGTCATGCCCGCCAGCTTGTGGTACATGCGAAAATAATTTTGAAGTGTAATCGTGGCATAGGTTTGCGTGGCATCTTCCACTTTTACATTTTCCTTTGCTTCGATGGCCTGATGCAACCCGTCAGAATACCGGCGTCCATCCAGCACGCGGCCCGTTTGCTCATCAACAATTTTCACTTTTCCGTCGACGATGATGTACTCGGTGTCTTTTTCAAATAGAGTATATGCCTTCAACAATTGATTTATGCTATGTATGCGTTGCGACTTCGTGTTGTAGTCGCGAATCAGCTCGTCTTTTTTGTGCAGCTTGGTTGCATCATCAAGCGTGGGGTCTTTTTCAATTTTTGTCAGTTCGATTCCAATCTCGGGCAGAATAAAAAATTTAGGATCTTCTCCTTCCCCTGTGATCAGGTCAATTCCTTTCTCCGTCAACTCGACGCTGTTGTCCTTTTCATCGATCACGAAATACAAAGGCTCATCGGCCTTTGGCATCTCCTTTTTGTTGTCCTGGAGGTAAAAATTTTCGGTCTTCTGAAGCAACGCTTTGTAGCCGGTTTCGCTGAGCATTTTTATTAACGGCTTGTATTTAGGCATACCGCGGAATGCTCGGAACAAAGGAAGGCCTCCTTCCTTTTCATTGTCGTTGCCGAGTAGTCTTTTAGCGTCGTTCAGGTATTGATTGATCAATTTTTTCTGAGCTTCTACCACCTTGTTGATCCTCGGCTTCAAATCATAAAACTCGTGCTCATCCCCACGAGGAACTGGCCCTGCAATAATGAGTGGTGTTCTCGCCTCGTCAATTAAGATCGAGTCAACTTCATCAACCATTGCAAAATGGTGAGTCCGTTGCACAATTTCATTTGGATACCGTGCGCCATTGTCGCGTAAATAATCGAAGCCAAATTCGTTGTTTGTGCCATAGGTGATATCTGCTTGGTAAGCTTTCTTCCGATCCTCGGAACCCGGTTCATGCTTGTCGATACAGTCAACCCGTAGCCCGTGGAATTGAAAAAGAGGGGCCATCCATTCACTATCGCGCTTGGCGAGATAATCGTTTACGGTAACCAAATGAACACCGCGTTTTGAAAGCGCATTTAGGAAAGCGGGGAACGTTGCCACCAGTGTTTTCCCTTCGCCCGTTGCCATCTCGGCAACTTTTCCTTCATGCAGTGCGATACCTCCGATGATCTGCACGTCATAGTGCAACATATCCCACGTGATCAAGTTGCCGGCGGCCATCCATTGCCGGTGCCACTGCGCCTTGTCGCCCACGATTTTTACGTTGTCATGCTGGGCTGCCAACTCACGATCGTAGTCGGTGGCAGTCACATCGAGATATTCGTTTTCTTTGAATCGTCTTGCGGTTTCACGAACAACGGCAAAGGCCAACGGCAGGACTTCCAGCAGGGCTTTTTCTAGCTCTTTGTTGCGCTCGAGTTCGGTTTTATCAATCTGCGAAAAGATGAATTCTTTTTCGTTGATATCAAGCTCTGGATGATCGGCAATGCGTTGATGAAAACTTGCAATTTGCTCGTCGATTAATTTCAATTTCGCGTCGATGTGATCCTGAATGGCGATGGTTCTTCCCCGCAATTCATCATTGGAAATGGAGACTAAACCTTCCCCTTCCTTTTTGGTTTGTTCCACCAGCGGAGTCATCCGCTTGATGTCTTTTTCCGACTTCGATCCGAAAATCTTGGCGATCAGCTTCAGCATAAAAAATCAATAAATAATGAACCCCTGAAAAGGGGCGAAAGTTAAGGATTTCGGAGGTGCAATTATAGTTCCAGTGTGCCAACGAACACCATTTTGGCGGGGCCTACAAGGAAAATATCGGTAAATGAGCCATCATGTCGCAAATTGAATTCGACCGAGAGCTCACCCCCGAGAGTTTTGACAGAAACAGGCGACGAATATTGGCGAAAAGAGGCGGCCAAGGCTGCAGCTGTGACACCGGTGCCGCATGAAAGGGTCTCATTTTCCACCCCACGCTCATAAGTGCGCACGAAGATGGTATTGTCATCCATCAATTCCACAAAATTGGCGTTGGTGCCACCGGGTTTGAAGTCTTCGCTGTAGCGAATCTTTCGTCCTGCATCAAACACGGGAAAGTCCATCCCATTGTTGATGAACTGAATGAAGTGGGGAGAACCTGTATTGATAAAGAAATCAGCACTCCACTTTTTCACTTCTGCAACGTCGTTCATTTTCAATCGCACGTTCCCGTTGGGTAACAAAGTCGCCTCATGAAGCCCATCATAGGCATTGAATTTGGCTTTGCCATTGACCATCCCGAGGGCAGAAGCCATTTTTACAGCAGCTCTACTCCCGTTGCCACAAAGACTTGCAGAGCCATCGGCATTGTAGTAGATCAAATTGAAATCAAGAGTTGGATGCTTCTCGATCAGCATGATGCCGTCCGCACCAACACCAAACTTGCGATCACAGATGTTTTGTACTTGCTGGGCAGTAAAAGAATATTCCCCGTCGCGGTTGTCAACAATCACAAAGTCGTTGCCCGTCGCCTGGTATTTTTGAAAGGGAAATTTCATGATGGTAGCAACAAGGTTTATTTAAAGTTAGTTGCTTTGAAGTCGGTGTATTTCGTGTTTTTCGGATCAAGCTCAATGGCTTTATTGAGATCAGCAAGCGCTGCCTCTTTTTGCGCGAGATAAAAATTAGAACAACCGCGATAATACCAACCATCCGCGAAACTCGGTTTTAACTCGATGGTTTTTGAAAAGTCTTTTACCGCTTGGGTGTACATCTTCAAAGAATAATAGGAGTTTGCCCGATAGTAGTAATAGTCTGAGGTGTATTTGTCATCAGGTGCAACCTGAATCGCCAATGAAAAATCGGTGATGGCGTCGGCGTAGTTTTCCGTCGCATATTTTGAGTTTCCTCGGTAATAGTACGCCTCTGCGTAGGGGGTGATTTCGAGGCTCTTGTCAAAGTCTAGAATTGCCTCATCGTATTTCTGCTGCCCATACTTGCCAAGAGCCCTGTAGTAGAGGGCATTGCTATGTCGCGCGTCAATTTCGATGGCTTTAGAGGCAAGGGCGATAGTGGCGTCCATGTTGTTCAACGTATAATTGACCACGGCTTGCCAATAGAAAGCATCGGCGTAGGTTGCCTTGAGCTCCGTTGTCTTCGTGAAATCCGCAAGTGCTTCTTGGTACTGCGTAAGATTGTATTTGACCTTTCCGCGATAGAAAAATGCATCAGGATAATCGGCCTTTGCCGCAATGGCACTGTTGAAGTCATCGATGGCTTCTTTGTATTTCGATAACGAGAAGTACGCATTGGCTCGCCAATAGTAGCCTTCCGCCTCGTTCGGTTTTTCGGTCAGGTACTTATTGTAATCGGTAATGACGTCTTCAAACTTTTGGCTGTTGTAAGAGGCTTGGCCGCGCCAGTAAATGGCCTCGTTGTATTTAGGGTTGAGCTGTAGGGCTTTCGTGTAATTGGTAATTGCCTTATCGTATTGACCAAGGTCATAGTGGGTTCGCCCATTCCAGAAATAAGCATCGGTAAAATTGGGGTCCAGTGCTATTGCTTTCGACAGGTCACTTAATGCTTTGTCATCTTGGCGCACCATGCGAAACGCGTTGCCACGCCAATAGAAATAATCGGCCGATTTAGAATTTATTTGAATGGCTATATCGTAATCTTCAATTGACTTGTCATATTCGCCGAGGCTGTACAGCGAAAGACCACGCGAGTAATATCCATCGGCATAAAGCGGATTCAGTTGAATGGCCTTTGAATAATCCTGAATGGCTTTTTCATACTTGCCTGCATCGTAAGAAATTTTTCCCTGAGAAAAATAGATTTCCGCTTGTGTTTTGTCGGCCTCTGAAACTTTTACATTCTTTAGATCGATGTGGCCTCGAGCGGGTCCCGTCTTTTGGGAATTTTCGTTGGAAGCTAACGCGGTCGTCGTTGCATCTACTTTTACCCCCTTCGTGAGATAAAAATCTTCGCCCGTGAGGGAGGTCGTCTCCCAAGGAATCTGCGCACCTCCCGACTTTTCGCTGACTTCGTTGCGTACTTGCTTGAAAACCTGCTCAATGGTGAGTGAAGGGTTGCGCATGAACTTGAGAAGGGCGCTAGTGTACATCCCATTGGAAGACTCTCCATCGGAAGCTGTGCGGCCAGGAGACGTTGCGTAGGCGATTAGGGAGCCTTTGGGCGCGTCCATCATTGCCAGGCCACCACCGCCGGCACTTCGCTGCCAGCTGCGCGCAAATGGATTATTGCGGCAGGCGTCCAGAACGATCAGGTTTACTTTTGCTGCTGCCGCATCCATAAACGCCAACACGCGATCTGCGGCGACGCAATCAAATTCAATCTGTTCTTCCGCTTTGAGATCGGCCTCGACGGGAACCATGTAGTTCACCCCTTTCGCCTGAACCCCATGACCCGCGTAGTAAAACAACCCGACATCGTAGCCGCGCAACTTCTGGCCGAACGTGTTGATCGCTTGCTTCATTTGGGGCTGGGTCACGTCTTCGCTTTCTATTACCTCGAATCCCAAACTACGGAGCGAGCTGGCGATGGCCCGAGCGTCGTTCACCGGATTTTTCAGTTCCCCTACATTTTGATAGTGAGCGTTGCCGATAACGAGGGCAAGGCGTTTCTGATTAGGCTGACTTATTCCGAGGGCCGGAAAAAGAATTATCAAGCCAACAATGATTCTTTTCACAAAACCTAGTTTAGTAGCGAGAAAGTTACGGAATTAGATTATTTCTGGGGCTACTTCACTTCTTCATAATCCACGTAATCTCCACCGTTGATAGCGCTGCGCTTTTCTTTCTTAGGTGCCGAATCCACTTTGATGTTGCCCACGGGGCGGCGTGGTTCTTGGGTGCTTCTCTGCGCGGAGCCACCAATGCGAAAGAAAAATCCGCTGAGTTTTGAGATAATGTAAACGATCAGGGCGAGAATGATGAGCTGCTTCATACGATCCAACAGATACGCAAAGGTATTGCTTTAGTTTCAAATTGCGGTCGAGCAAACTGTCCGTTATCGGATATCAATCGTCCTATTCCGCCCGCCGTCCCATCCGAATCATGCGAAATCAAGCAAATAGCAACGTGGCATCAGCATTGATTAGGCATTATACATTAAATGGACGCTTATGCTTCGCAATTATTTTAAAATCGCCATCCGCAGCCTAATCAAGCAAAAGATTTACACCGCCATCAATGTGATTGGGCTGGCTGTAAGCATCACGGCTTGCCTTCTGATTGTGCTGTATGTCAAGCATGAGTTGTCGTACGACGAGTTCTTCCCTAACTCAAACCGGATTTACAAAATGGTGTTGGAGCGGAAGTATCCGAACCACACTACGTTCTACTCTGTCATTCCTCATTCCTTTGCGAAGGCTTGCCAAACCGACTTTCCTGAGGTGGAGAGAGCCATGCATTTGTTTGGTCCCAATCGAAATTCGGTGATCACTTACAAAGTGAAAGAAGGCGAGATCAAATCTTTTGAAGAAGACGATTTCTTACAGGCCGATTCTTCATTCTTTGAATTCTTTGATATCGAATTAATCAAAGGCGATAAGAAAACCGCATTGCGTTCACCGAATCAAGTGATCATTTCTGAGAAAACAGCCACAAAATATTTTGGCGCGGATGAACCACTGGGAAAAATTTTGGGCGGAGATTTTCAAGAGCTAAAAGTGACGGCGGTTTTCAAAGACTTACCCGACAATTCACATTTGAAATTTGATTTTGTTGCCTCCGTTGGCGGTCCACAGTTTGAGCAGTTTATCAATCGCGAAAACTATACGGGATTTGACTCGCATACTTACATCAAGCTAAAACCCGGGACAAGTGCTGCCGCCCTTGAGGCGAAATTTCCAAAAATGGTTGACACCTACGCAGCCGCAAGAATAGAACATGACCTCGGCAAGTCATGGGAAGACTACAAAAAAGCAGGCAACGGATATCGGTATTTCCTGCAGCCATTACCGTCGATCCACCTTGATCCCACTAATTTGGAGTTCACACTTACGCCGAGTGGAAATCTGAAATATGTCTACATACTTTCCTTTATCGCTATACTTATCGTGGTGATTGCGTGTATCAATTTTATGAACCTTGCCACGGCGCGGTCAGCCGAGCGTGCGCGTGAAGTAGGTGTGCGCAAGGTGATGGGGTCATTCAAAGCACAACTTGTCTTTCAGTTTCTTACCGAGGCAATTTTCCTTTCCATTGGAAGCACTCTTGTCGCGATTGCCTTTGTGTTTTTGTTATTACCCTACTTCAACAATTTAGTGGAGAAACAGCTTCAATTTCTTTTCACCATCGACGTGATCGGCGGCCTCATTTCTTTTGCTTTGTTAGTAGGGATCTTGGCGGGCGTGTATCCTGCTTTTGTGCTGAGTGGTTTCAATCCAGTGGTGGTGATGAAGGGAAAATTTTCGGGCAGCCGCAGAAGCTCATGGCTCCGAAATGGATTGGTGGTATTTCAGTTTGTGATTTCGATTGTGTTGATCGTAGGCACCATCGTCATTGGCAACCAAATGCGGTACATGCAGAACAAAGACCTTGGATTTGACAAGGAGCAAGTATTGATGATTAAGCGCGCATTTGCCCTGGATCAAAAAACGGAGACTTTCATAGAAGAGCTGAAGCGCATAAGCGAAGTGAAGGCAGCAGCAGCTACTAGTTCAATCGTGGGCAACCGTTTCGATTTCTTTGGTCAGTTTTTTAAACCCGAAGGAGCAACAGAAATTCTCACCGTGAAGTCTATGATCGGCGACGATGAATTCACCGAAATGATCGGCTTTCATTTGAAAGAGGGCCGTATGTTCTCCAAAGAAACAAATGACTCGTTGAATGTCTTGGTGAACGAAACCTGTGTAAGAACCATGGGCTTGTCTAATCCGATCGGAGCCAAAATATCGCAAGTGGTCAACAACAACGATGGTACTACCACCAACCGGCCGTTTACCATTCTTGGTATCGTGAAAGATTTCAATTTTCAATCCTTACGGGACGAAATCACTCCCCTCGTAATTTTCAATCGCGAGTCGTTTGGGCCACGGGCACGCAGCCAGTATGTAGCGGCGCGATTGAAACCCAACCAGGTCAAGGAGGCGATTCAGAAGATCGAAACAAAATGGAAAGCGTTTATCCCTGAGCAACCTTTTAAGTACGAATTCCTCGATGATAATTTGAATCAAGGCTATGCCGATGAACAGCGCTCGGGAAAAATGTTTGCATTGTTTTCAGGGTTAGCGATTGTCATCGCATGCGTGGGTTTATTCGGGCTGTCGGCGTATATGGCCAGTCTTCGCACCAAAGAAATTGGTATTCGCAAGGTCCTGGGATCGTCGGTACGCGAAGTTGTCATTTTGCTCTCCAAAGATTTCACCAAGCTCGTAGTGATCGCCTTTTTGGTGGCCGTTCCATTGTCCTGGTGGATGATGGATTCCTGGTTGAAGGGATTTGCCTATCGTGTCAATTTGGGCGCTGCGTCTTTTGTCATTGCAGGCGTTTTGGCTTTGGGTATAGCCCTGCTGACGGTGAGCTACCAGTCTATAAAGGCAGCCATGTTGAACCCCGCCAAGTCATTGAAACAAGAATAAAGAACTCCCTAACCCGCATAAACAAAAAGCCCCGAATCTGTCGGGGCTTCTCTTTCTTTTTAAACCAAGGTAAATTATTTCCCTGGCGCAGTTTGAGCTGTTGGGGTCACGCCCAATTTTTTCAAAACGAGGTCAGAGATATTGAATTTGTCATCGCTGAACAACAAGATGTCTCCGCCGCCCTGGAAGGCCGGGTTGATGATGAACGAATAGCCGTTCTCTTTAGCGACATCTTCAATGGCCTTTCCTATCTTTTTGTAAACAGGGTCCATGAGGTCGGCTTGTTTCTTTTGGAATGACGACTGTGCATCTTGTTGAAACTTCTGGATGTTTTCCTGAAGCGAAGCCAGTTCTCTCTCCTTGTCGGCCTTGATGGCTTCTGGCGTTGTTGCAGGCATATTTTGATACGCTTTTACTTTTGCTTGATAGTCTGCGATCTTAGCGTCGATTTGGTTTTTCAATTGGTCGCCATGTGTTTTTAACTCGCTCTCAATTTTTTTGAATTCAGGCAACTGGGCCAAAATGTAATCTGACTCAGCGTATCCAATTTTTTGAGTGGTTTGCGCATTCGCTGTAAAGATCAATCCACACAAAAGCGCGACAAGCAATGTTCTCATTTTCAGTTTTGTTTTATTATTTTATTTTATCGTTGGGATCTCCTAATCCTAGTTCTTCAAGTACAAAGTCGGTATAGTCGTGCCTGGGGTCGGTATAGATCATCACCAACTCGGCGGCCTTGTCAAATACGATCGCCAGCCGATGTGCCTTAGATACCTTTCCTACAGCATCGAATATTTTATCCATCAAAGGTTTAATCAATTCTTGTTTTTTCAAAAAAAAGAGGCCACCAAATCCAAATACTTTTTTCTGATACTCCTTTAATTCGGTTTCTTTCTTTTTTATTTCGTCCTGCTTCTCCTGCCTCATTTCTTCGGTTAAAAGCACTTGTTCAGCCTGATACATGGCATACAGGGCGTTCACCTTCTGCTGCATTTCTTCGATTTCCTTCTGCCAAGCAGCTGAATATTGCTCAATTTCATTCTGCGCTTTGGCGTATTCGGGCATTTTGCCCAAAATGAACTCAGAGTCGATATAACCGAACTTCTGAGCATTGACAAAATTCAGGCCGAAAATAACCAACGCAAAGGTGACCAAAGTCTTCTTCATTTTCTCTATCGGATTTGCTGTCCAATTGTAAAGTGGAACTGCGATCCGCTCTTGGCGTTGGTGTTAGGCAAGGTGTCAAATCCGTAAGCCCAGTTCAGACCGATAAGGCCAAAAGCTGGCATGAATATCCTTGCCCCAAAGCCGGCGGAGCGATAGAGATTAAACGGATTTACGTCCCGATAATTATTCCAGTTATTGCCCGCTTCTGTGAAAATGAATGAATACACCGTAGCCGACTGGCTGGTTACCACGGGGTAGCGTAGCTCCATTCCAAACTTGTTGTACACAATACCACCCTCAATTCCATTGGCTGCCGTAGAACCTCGGAGCGCGTACAAAGGAGGTGTCACCTGATTGTCGGGATAGCCGCGCAAACCAATGATATCCTGGCCGAGCACAAACGAATTGAAACCGCCCGTCAAACCCGCACCCCCCATCAAGAACCTTTCAAAAGGTCCCACTCCTCCAATCTTGTTGTTGTACGTGCCAATGTAACCGAAGTGTGCCTTGGTTTCTATCACGAGACTACGTCCGTCAGGTTTCTTGCTGCCGAGCACTTTGATGTAGAACTTCGAGTCAAACATCCACTTGTGAAGCTCCAACCAGTGGTAGCGATTGTTGATGTCGCTGTAGTAATTCTCAGATCGGAACAGAGAGTACGGAGGAGTCAAATCCAAACTCAAAGAAATCGTAGAGCCGGCCGTAGGGAACATCGGGTTATCGATGCTGTTCCTCGACAAGGTCGTGTTGAGCTTTATGCTGTTCGTTGTTCCAACAGCGGGCAATACAGTCGTGGTGGAACCGAAGTAGTTTTTGTAATCGTAGATCAAGAACGACAATGAGTTGGTGAGCGTAAAGTAGTTGTCAGGCCACTCAAGGCGTCGTCCAAATCCGAGTGTGATTCCGCTTTGTTTTAGATAGGCACTATTGGCATCGTAACTAAAAGAAAACCCACTGCGACCGCTCGGAATTCTGGAGATCGATCGGTTCAAGCTCACGGTTAACGAGTTGGGTTTGCGGCCACCAAGCCACGGCTCGGTAAACGACATGTTATAGCTTTGGAATGACTTCCCGTTGGCCTGCACACTCAATGACAATTTTTGTCCATCCCCCACGGGAAGTGGTCTCCACTTTTTGAAGTGAGGTACATTTCGCAGCGAGAAATTATTGAAGGTAAGGCCCACGGTTCCCACGAAACCATAGTAACCACCCCAGCCTCCGGAAAGTTGTACTTGGTCGTTTGATTGCTCTTCCAGTTTCCAGCCAACATTTACGGTTCCATTGGCGGGATTGGGTTTGATGTCGGGCTCAATTTTTTGAGGACTGAAATAGCCCATTTGCGAGAGCTGTTGCTGCGTGCGGATGATATCTGCCCTTCTGAATTTCTGACCAGGTATCGTTGTGAGCTCGCGGCGAACTACGTGCTCGCTGGTCCTCTCATTGCCAGTGATCGTTACTTGGTCAATGATCGCTTGTTCACCCTCGAAGATTCGCATCTCAACGTCGATAGAGTCACCTTCCACGGCAACTTCGTAATGGTTTACCCTGAAAAAAAGATAGCCGTCATCCATGTAAAGGCCACTGATGTCAGCACCTCCTTTGGGATTGAACGTGGTCTTTTTGTCGAGCTCCTCTACGCTATAAACGTCTCCCTTTTTAATGTCAAGCACTTTGTTGAGTGTGGCTGAAGTGTAAAGGAAATTTCCAGTCCACGAGATGTTTCTGAAATAGTATTTGCGCCCCTCATTCAATTTCAGTTTGATATCGATCGTTGAATATCCATGTCTGGAAATAGAATCTGAGATCACGTCGGCGTCGCGGAATCCTTGTGAGCTCATGTAGTCTACCAGTTTCCTTTTGTCTTCCTCGTATTCGGTAGCGATGTATTTTGATCCACGGAGGAAATTCAACTTTACATTGTCGTTCAAAAATCCCTTTACCTCGCGCCAACTGGTTGCCTTACTTGAATCAAGATATTCTTTGACATAGCGCGGTTTGAATCCGAAGAGACTTCTCAGCACCACCCGATGCAACGAGAATCGCGCACGCTCGTGCGTTTTTTTCATTTTGCTCTTCAATGTGGCATCAGAGATCTTGTTGTTCCCCTCAAAGTAAATCTTGTTGATTTTTACTTTCGACTGGGGGTCAACGTCAATTCGCAAACGCACGCCACCTCGATTGAGCGTATCCCTTTCGCGAACTATTTTCACTTGGGTATTGAGGAACCCTTTTTTCACAAAATGCTTCTTCACTGAACTTTCCGCATTACGAATCATTGCTTCGGTTACGATTTTACCGCGTATCAGGCGCATGTCTTCTTTCAATGCTGATTGCTTGGAAGGCGAAATGCCACGGAAGTAAAAATCGGTAAGTCGCGGGCGCTCAGTAAGCCTGATTGTCAAGTAGACCTTGCCGTCTTCAATTCGGTCTGCGGTAATTGTCACGTCTCCTACCAAGCCATGCTTCCAAAGTTTGCGTACGGCCGTTGAAGTAACTGTGCCGGGGATTTTTATTTTATCACCAATCTTGAGCGTAGTAAGGGAAATGACGGCGTTCTTGTCGAGGACATTCAGCCCCACGACATCTATTCCTGCAATTGTATACTCTACGGGTTTTGAAAAATCCAATCCCGATGGTTGTTGGGGGCCTTGAGGAGCAGGTCTTGTTCTGCTTCTAAACTGGGCCTGACTCGTTGAAAAAAACAACGAAACAAGAAACGAAATCAATAAAATCCTCTTCATGAAATGTCAGGCAATAGGGGTCAACACTTTTCCAAATCTTCGCTCTCTTTTTTGGTAGGCGCAAATAGCTTCGTACAAGTCTTCCTTGCGAAAATCCGGCCAGAGCTTGGGAGTAATATACAATTCCGTATAAGCGACTTGCCACAGCAAAAAATTACTGATCCGCATTTCACCACTTGTGCGAATCAACAATTCTGGATCGGGGACGCCACTCGTTTCGAGATAATTCTCGATCAATTTTTCATTCACATCACTTGGCCGAAGCGATCCTTGACTCACTTCGGTAGCAATTTTCTTCATGGCATTAGTGATCTCAGATCTTCCGCTATAACTGAGGGCGAGCTGCAAGGTTAGGCCGGTGTTGTTTTTGGCGGCGTCCATCGCTTGCATCAAGTTGGTTTGACAAACCTTCGGAAGACTGTTCATGTCGCCAATGATCTTCAACTTCACTTGGTTTTCGAGCAATGTTTTTATTTCTTTTTGCAAGGTATTTACCAGCAACTCCATTAAGCCATCAACTTCGTCCTTTGGCCTTCCCCAGTTTTCTGTGCTGAAAGCGTAGAGCGTCAAGAATTTGACACCCAATTCTGCACATCCTTCAGTGATCTCGCGTACTGATTGCACGGCGTTTCTATGGCCAAAAATCCGTGCCGCGCCTTTTTGTTTGGCCCATCGACCGTTGCCATCCATAATCACAGCGATGTGCTGAGGGAGGTTGTTGACGTCAATATTTTCCTTTAAACTGGCCACAAGGGTGCAAAAGTAGCCATTTTTATTCATTCGATCAGGGGGTTACGGCCTGCGATTGAAGATGTTTTCTGGCCTAAAAAAGTTTTTTATAAGGGTTGGTAGGACAAGGAATATCGTAAAACGTATAGGTCAGTGATATCCCTGTGAAAAAGTAATTGTCGTAGTCGTTGGGGTTGCCGTATTGGTAGCTTTTGTTGGAGACACTTCCACTGGAAACGTTATCGAGGTAATCGAAGAAGGTCTTGCGCATTCCTATTTCAAATGAAATGTAGTATTTGGGGTTAAGCACGTATTTCACCCCGGCCCCGAAAGGAATGCACATCTGTACGTTGCTGTATTCAGCGGTTTTCTTTGCGTTCCCGGAAATACCGAACAGCCCAACCCCCGCAAAGAGGTAGGGGGTGAAGCGAAGTTTACGCGCGTCATTGCGCCAATCCAGAAAGTGATATTCAAACGTACCCGAAACCTCCATCAAGAAAACACTGAATGAAGCGTTCCTTTTGTAAGAAAACGAATCGATGGGGTTGTGCCGGTCACTGGCAGCCACTTGACCCGCAGTGAGGGCCGTCCGAAAACTGATCACGCGGCTGATATTGGATCGGTAAAAAACGGTGGCGGCGGGTCTGGAGGTCGTCAAATCATAGGTGCGAACGAGGTCTCCCGTGTAATTAAAAACGCCAAGACCAAAACCGATTTCTGAGCGCTGAGAAATTTGAGCCTCGACGGTGACCAAGGCATTTGAAAAGATACCCGCCAGTAGTAATATTCTTAGACGGGCCATGATGGATTATCTGAATTTAGCGCGATGGAATGTAGCTCCAAGGATGTAGGTAATCCTAATGGAAGTAACCATGTAAATGTCTTTCGCACTTTTATGGCCCCTCCAGTTATCCCTGAATTCACTTCCATATCCATTTATCACGTTATACGTCTTCCCGTCACGGCCAACATAAGACGCCGTTGGCGCCGCCACTTCGTTGGTCCGATAAGACATGGCTTGTGCCAAAGGATCTTTAAAAACCCCGAGGTCGACATAGTTTTGACTAACGTCATCCAAGTAATCGGTGAATGTATATCGAAACCCTATATCTGCCCACAAGTCCAATACTTCATTTAATCTGAAACGACCTCCAACCCCAAATGGTATAGCGGCTTGAATTAAACTGTAGGGTTTTATGCCATAATTCACGTCACCCGACTGCAATGTAGAATATTGGCCTTCTGTTCCCAGTGGCTGCAGGTCAACCCACTGACCTGCTTTAGGGTCGGGCGTCCCATCCAAGTAATTCTTTGGAGCAATCGCTTGAGGATTGTGATGGAAAACAGCGATGCCCACAAACGCATAGGGCGTCCATTTCACTCGGCTGATGTAGGTCCCTTCGTTTTCAAACAAATCGAAGTAGGCAGTTAATGACACCTCTTGAATTCGGTTGCGGAAGGAGAGGTTTCTTAGTTTGCGCGCGTCGCCATCAAAACCACCTTTGGCAGATTCACCGTCAGCGCCCTTCAATGTGCCGTACATGAACTGTCCAACCAAGGTATAGCGAGGCCCAAATCGGTGAAAGAACGAAATACCAATTCCTGGTTTTGTGAATGAAATATCAGTACTGAATTTACTTGGAAGGGGAGCAAGGTCGCCGTAGTAATTTAAGGCGTTGATGGAAAAACCTACACCAGAGTAAACATGCTCTCGGCTGAATCGCTTCTTCCCCGTAAATGTGGCAATACGCTTGTTGTTTTTCTTAATCTGCTTGCGGTTGAACTGACCATTTACGTCAGCTACCCCCAAAGACAGAATAATCCAAGCAAGTAAGCCAAACGTCAACTTATTCATAGATTCAGATATAGACAGATTGGCAAAGGTACTAAAGTATACGGGATTTTTAAATAAAATACCACTGACCCGGAACTCGTAACCGGGCTTTCAATTGCGGATATCCAGACCCCAGTTCAGTTTCTGCCTAAGTGTTTTAAAATAATGCTGCCCATGGAGCTGTACGAGCTTCACGTGAAATCTTTCCTTCTTCACTTTTAGCTTCACGGACTCATCGATTGTCTCGAAACGAGCGTCGAGTGAAACAATGTACTTTTTGCTTCTGCCTTCTATTTGAAAGGTGATTTCAGATTTATCAGACAGAACGATGGGGCGTGTACCGAGGTTGTGCGGACTGACGGGTGTAATAATGAAACTTTCTGATTCGGGATAGACCAATGGCCCGCCACAACTCAGTGAATAGCCCGTAGACCCGGTGGGAGTTGAAATAATCACGCCGTCCGCCCAATAAGAGTTCAACAGTTGTCCGTCAACAAAGACATGGACGGTTATCATCGCAGAAGTGTCTTTCTTGATAATGGTGAAATCGTTCAACGCGTAATTCAATTTTCCGAAAACCGAGGGAGACGAGATGAGCTTCAGCACAGATCGAGAGTCAATGGTGTAGTTCCCCTTCACCAAAGATTCAATGGCGGCTTCTGAATCCTCACGGCTATTGGTAGCTAAAAAACCAAGCCGGCCTGTATTGATACCAAGAATGGGGACCTCGGCTTTTCCGATGTAGGTAACTGATTCCAGCAGCGTGCCATCTCCGCCCAGGGAGAGAAAAAAATCGAGGTTGCGGAGGCTTACGCTGTGGTCAAAAATTTTGAGTTTGAAGTCGTTGATGTGCGGAGTCTTCACTTGCTTCAAGAACTTATCTGAAACCCACGTTTCAATATTGTGTTCTTGGAGGGCACTCAAGATTTTTAGTATAAACCGCGGAGATTTATTTTGAAAGTCTTTACCATGTATACCTATTCGCATGTGCAGCTTAGGTTACATGTCCAGGTATTTCAACAGCATATCAAGTCGCTCTTGTTCGCCCGACGACGAAATCGCCGTTTCCTGGTATCGACCGATCACCCGATATCCAAAACGCTCTAAGGTGGCGACAATTCGAGAAAGGTCAAGTTGATTTATTTTCAGTGTGATTTTGATCTTGCCCTTGTCGAGAGGATCCTCGATCATTATGCTGCTGATCACCTTCGCGTTGTTCTCTTCCACGTATCGGCAAATCTCCGCCAGCGAATAATCGATCAAATCCATGGAAAGGACCAAAACACCGCCGGGCATCTGCACAGCTGCCGTTTGCGCAAACGACGACATGATGTCTTGCACGGTAATAACCCCCACATATTTTCCTTTGTCGTCAACGACACAAACCATTTGCAGCTTGTGGTGTGCCGCTGTTTTTAGGATATCGTAAAAATGAGAGTCGATGGAGACAAAGCAATCTTTGCCGACCAGTTCGAATTTGGAGAGGTCTTGTTCGACGTCGTTGGTCTCAAGAATAATTTCTTCGGAGATAAATCCTTTGAGTTCGCTTTTGTCAACGACGGGCAGATAGTTGCAACGGAATTCCTCCATCCACACAATGGCCTTGTGGGCGTCGTCCGTCACCTTGAGTGGCGGGATCATGTGGTTGATGAGTTCCTCTGCAATCATTTCAGTTTTTTCTTACTAAGAAATCTTCTACGAGTTTATTGAATTTTTTCGGGTGTTCCATCATCGGCGCATGGCAGCATTTGTCGATGAATCTCAACTCCGAATTTGGAATCAACCGGTTGAACTCATGACCGACCATGGGCGGTGTGATGGTGTCATTTAATCCCCAAATCAGCAACGTGGGAACCTTGATGTTGGGCAATTCTAGCGCCAAATTATTTCGCTGGGCTGATTTTGCGATAGCCACAATGCGCATGCACTTAGGAATGCTCTTGGTGGTTTCGAAAACTTCGTCCACTAATTCTTTTGAAGCCACAGTTGGATCATAAAATGTATATGCCACTCGTTCGCGGATGTAGTCATAACTACCTCGCCTTGGATACGAGCCACCCATCGTGTTTTCAAACAAACCAGAGCTTCCCGTGAGCACTAATTTTGCCACCTTGCTCGGGTTGTTCAACGTGTACAATATCCCGACATGACCACCCAACGAGTTCCCCATGATGATCATGTTGTCCAACTGCATGGTGTTCACAAACTTCTCCGTGAACTCACGAAGCCCCACGAGCCCGGCCTCTTTGATCGGCATTTCATAAATAGGCAACATCGGAATGACGACACGCAAATGTTTAGAATAGTGATTGACGACGTCCTCCCAGTTGCTGAGAGCGCCAAAGAGCCCATGCAACAGCATGAGCACCTGCCCGTTGCCCTCATCAACGTACTTGAACCCCTCCTTTTCCTTAACGTGCAGCCCCATTCGTTTGTATATTTTGAGATAAGTAAGCAAAAAAAATCGAACCTTAGTACCGCTTAAAAGTTTCTTTGAAAAAAGGTAAGAAACCGGCAAAAAATTCGGACACTGATTTTGCAAAGGTCAATGTTTTAGGATAAAGCCAAGAGCCTTGCGTCCAGCTCGCAGGAAATCGTAACTCAATTCGGTCGGTAAGCCATAAGATGACACTGGCACAAAAGGCGTACTTGATCAATCCGAGAACGGCGCCCGCAACAGCATCTACTCTCCCTAGGAAAGAGTCGTCCAGCAGATGCTTGATTCGGTCTCCCAAAAAGATCACAGCAAGTACTACCAAAATAAAAATGATGAAGAAAGAAATGTAAGGGAGGAAGACGGTGTCAGCGTTGAACTGTTTGTGCAAATAATCCACTCCCCAACCGGTCAACTTAAATCCCAGCAACACGCCCAAAATCAGCGCGGCCACGAAAAAAAGTTCGGCGAGAAACCCGCGTTTGTATCCCAGGTAGGCCCCGAGGATAAGAAGGAGCGCGAGCACGATGTCAATTTTGCTCAAAGCGACAACAGTTTTTTAGTCAATTCGGAAATCACTTTTCCATCGGCTTGGCCCGCCAGTTGTTTGGTCGCCGTGCCCATAACTTTACCCATATCTTGCGGGCCCTTTGCCCCCACTTGCACAATAATATTTTTGAGAATGGCTTCAATCTCTTCATTAGAGAGCTGTTTCGGCAGATAGCGACTGATGATATCGAACTGCAGCAATTCGCGTTTGGCTAAGTCATCCCGATTTTCTTTTTGAAAAATTTCGGCGGATTCTTTTCGTTGTTTGGCTGCCTTCATCAATAATTTGTTCTCTGACTCGGAAGTGATCTCAGCGCTGACGCCTTTCTCGGTTTCCGCGAGTAGAATCATCGACTTAATGCTGCGCAACGCTTCCAACTCTTCTTTGTTCTTGGCCAGCATGGCCGCTTTAATGTCGCTGTCAATTTTTTGTTTCAAGCTCATGGTTGAAAAACTTTTGCGACAAAGGTAATCGAAGAATAAGAAAAATGTTCATGTGCAAAAATGACAAACGATTGTTCGGATGAAGATTTTTTGAAACTTTCTTTGCCCCTTGATTTTTTCAACCAATCTTTAACGGTTGCAAAAATGAAAAAGATCGTCTCTGTCGGGCTATTGATACTCTTCACCTTCAACCTGGGAGGGTATTATTTTCTGTTCTGGGCTTTGCAGTCGCGTGCCGATCAGCAGCTTTCCAGGCAACTGGATGAGAATATCAATAATGTCGGCAACTCATTTGAAATAAAAATTCCTTTGAACCTGCCGTACCCGCTTCAACAAACAGATTTTCAGCGAAAGGATGGTGAGTTCGTTTATAAGAGCGAGCATTTCCGATTAGTAAAACAGAAATTGGCGAATGACACGCTCACGATCGTTTGCGTTAAAAACCAAAAGGCACAGCAGCTCATCAATTTGATGGATGAGTTCAGCAAAACATCGAGCGATCAAACTGACGGAGTGATGTTGTCGGGCAAAGTGTTGCAAGAGTACGAGCCGTTTGAGTTTTTTCAAATGATGACGGCTAGTGGTTGGACGCAAAATCAGGGAGACTATCCATCCACTTCGGATCTACATTCAATAACGCTCGCCTCCCCATCTCCTCCTCCCCGAAGTTAGAAGTAATTGGCCCCGGCGGCATCCATCCCCCGAAAACTTCGCGGGTTAAAATCTTTATTAGAACTACCAACTAATTTTCACTCGAAATGAAAAAGTATACTAACATTTTTTTATTGATTTCACTTTTGGCGTCGTCATCAAGTTTGTATGGCCAAGGCTGTATTGCCGTCAGAAACCTAACCCCAGGTGTGACTGCGACAAATAATGACCCAGGGACTTGGCAGTTCTCAACGAACTACCGCTACTTTAAATCATACAAGCATTTCATCGGCACTGACGAACAAACACAACGTGTACAACAAGGCACCAACGTTATCAACCACGACAATTCCTTGATCTTTGGGGCAAACTATACGCTCAATTCCAGGTGGAGCTTTGGCGTGTCAATCCCGCTGCTTTATATCGAGCGTTCGTCGTTGTATGAACATTACGGAAATGGAACTCCGCCAGGAAGCAACCCGAGGTTCACAACGCACTCGCAAGGTCTCGGCGACATTCGCGTGATGGGTTATTACTCCGCACTGAACACGTCAAAGATGAGGCTGCAACTGGGCCTTGGAATAAAATTGCCTACAGGCAATTACAGTTATCGTGATTATTTCCACAAGCAGGGAAGCCAAGGAGAAGATATGTTGGTGTTAGGCGTCGTGGATCAATCGCTTCAGCCCGGTGATGGAGGCACTGCGGCTATTGTCGATTTTAATTTCAGCCGGATGCTGTCACACGCATGGAGCCTTTATTCTAACGGATCGTATATGTTTAATCCACGGAACACCAATGGAGTTTTGCGAAGCGCCAGCCCCGGCACTGTTCCTTTGTCAAATGAGTTTTCGGTGGCGGATCAGTTCTTCGCTCGATTGGGAGCCCAATATCAACGAGGTTCTTTTGTGTTTGCCCTTGGTGGGCGTATTGAAGGAATACCTGCAAGAGATGCGATTGGGAAATCGGATGGCTTCCGAAGACCAGGCTATATTATTTCAGGCGAGCCTTCCATTTTCTATACCAAAGGCAATCATGTTGTTGGACTTAATGTGCCCATCGCCATCGTGCGCAACCGCACAAAAAACACCATTGACACAGAGCAGACGATCCAAACAGGAACCGACAAGCACGGCGATGCGGCATTTGCCGATTACTTGATATCAGTGACGTACGCGTTTCGCTTGACGAAAAAAATTGCTAACCCGTTTGGCACGGCCAGCAACCCAGTGAAGTGATTTGCCGTTTTGTTAGGAAAGCCACCCTGATCGGGGTGGCTTTTTTGTTTTGTAATTTTGTGGTCTGAATAAAACAACAAGGATATAATTTAATGACGCGTCTTTCGGTAAACATTAACAAGATCGCCACCCTGCGGAATGCGCGCGGGGCCAATAACCCCAACGTCGTTCAGGTAGCAATTGACTGTGAAAAATTTGGCGCACAAGGAATCACCGTGCACCCGCGACCTGACGAAAGGCACATCCGTTACGTCGATGTGGTAGAGTTGAAGAATGTAGTGACCACCGAATTCAACATCGAAGGTTATCCGGATGAACGTTACCTAAAACTAGTGAAAGAAGTGAAGCCCGCGCAAGCGACACTCGTGCCCGATAAGCCAGATGCCATCACTTCAAATGCAGGCTGGGACACCCTTGCGAATGAAAAATTTCTAAGTGCAATCATTAGCGAATTGAAAAGCTACGGAACGCGTGTTTCGCTATTTGTAGGCCCGGAATTGAAAATGGTAGAGGGCGCAAAAAAAACCGGAGCCGACCGAATTGAATTATATACCGAACCGTACGCTGCGCAATTTCACGCAGATGAAAACAAGGCGGTCAAGCCTTATATCGAAGCAGGAATTAGAGCTCATCAAATCGGGCTGGGAATAAATGCAGGTCACGATCTTGATTTACATAATCTTCGATTTCTAAAAGATTCAATACCTCATTTGGATGAGGTTTCCATTGGACATGCATTGATTTGCGACGCGTTGTATATGGGACTGGAGAACACCATTCAACTTTACTTGCGAGAGCTGATGTGATTGTTAATTTTTGTCAAACAGCCGACGTTCATCAAGTTAGCGTCAACTTATTTTTCTGCGACTTCGTTATTTTAGCACTTCTAAAAAAACAATACATGCGCCAGCGCCTATTTCTACTCAGCTTTTTGGTTTTTGTTGGATCGACTTTTACTCACGCGCAAATTTTAAAGCCCGCCAAATGGACTCATGTGGCATCGGCTCAGGAAGTCAAGGCGGGCGATGAAATTACCCTTGTCTTCAAAGCGACAATCGAGCCAAACTGGTATTTGTATTCGACTGAATTCAAGTGCGAAGACGGACCGATCAAGATGAGCTTCTCATTTCAGTCGGATAAGAGTTATGAGAAAGTAGGCGAGATCGAAGCAATTGATCCGACGGACAAACACGACAAGATCTTTGAATGTGATGTGAAAATCTTCAAAGGAAAAGCGGAGTTCCGTCAAAAAATAAAAGTGCTAAATGCGCCCTTGAGAATTTCCGGCAGTTATGAATACCAAGTGTGCACCGAAATGACTGGCCAATGCGTGCCCGGTGATGGTGAGTTTGCCTTTGATAACATCAAAGTGGTTGGTGCAGTTGCTAATTCCAAGTTGCTGGCGCCGAGTTCCAAACCGCAAGCCTTAGCCGCGCAGAAAACGGAACCTCAGGGTAAAGATTCTTCTTCGGTTGCAACCAATAGCGTGGAACCCGCGGCCATCAAAGGCCCGCAACTCGACCCGACCCTAGTAAAGACGGACGCTCGTCAAAATTCTTTCTTTGGATTTTTTCTGGTGGCTTTTCTCGCCGGACTCGCCGCTCTTCTCACGCCTTGCGTGTTTCCAATGATCCCGATGACGGTGAGTTTTTTCACCGGCCGCGGCACGAAGTTCCAGGCGCTCATGTACGGCGTCTCCATTATCGTCATCTACACAATCATTGGCGCGATACTGGCGCCCCTGATGGGTCCCGAAACAGCGAATCACCTTTCCACGGAGTGGCTGCCCAACCTAATTTTTTTCACGGTCTTTATCATTTTTGGTATTTCATTCTTAGGCTTGTTTGAAATCACCTTACCAAGCGCATTCATCAACAAAGTAGATCAGCAGGCAGACAAAGGTGGATTGCTCGGAGTTTTTTTTATGGCATTCACGATCGTGCTGGTTTCCTTTTCGTGCACAGGACCGTTGGTCGGGAGCATTTTGGTTTCCTCTGCGGGTGGAGAATTTTTAAAACCGATCGTTGGGATGTTTGCTTTTTCATTGGCATTCGCGATCCCGTTTACCACGTTCGCATTTTTCCCCAACTGGCTAAAATCACTTCCTAAATCGGGGGGCTGGCTCAATACCGTGAAAGTCGTTTTGGGCTTCCTGGAGATTGCATTGGCGTTTAAGTTTCTGAGCATCGCTGATCAGGCATTTCATTGGAGGATTCTCGATCGAGAGGTCAATCTTGCCATTTGGATAGTGATCGCGTTGCTGATTGGGATTTATTTAATGAAATGGTTTCGCATGCCGGGCGACACGGGAAAAGATGCGGAGGATAAAACCGTTAGTGTTGGCCGAGTTTCAATGGCCATTGTTGTCTTTGCCTTTGTGATTTACTTGATTCCAGGCATGTGGGGGGCGCCACTGAAAGCGTTGGCGGGTTACCTGCCGCCGATGTCTACTCATGATTTCGATCTGTATGCAGCGAGTAAGAAAGATATGCCGAATCAAATTTGCGACGTGCCCAAGTATGCAGAGTTTTTGCATCTGCCACATGGCATCAATGGTTATTTTGATTACAAACAAGCGCTTGCCTGTGCAAGACAGCAGCACAAACCTTTGTTCATCGATTTTACGGGCCACGGATGCACAAACTGTCGTGAGATGGAAGCGCGGGTGTGGAGTGATCCGCAAGTATTGAAAAGGTTGAAAGAAGATTATGTGGTGGTGGCGCTTTATGTAGATGACAAAACAGAGTTGCCAGAAACGCAATGGTACACCTCGAAGTATGACAACAAAGTAAAGAAGACGATCGGCAAACAAAATGCAGACCTGCAGATCACCAATCTCAACAACAATGCACAGCCGTTTTATATTTTGCTTGGTGAGGACGAAAAAGTTCTGGTGTCACCCAAACCGTATGACTTAAGCGTAGATCACTTTGTTAAATTCTTGGATGAAGGAAAAAAAATTTTCAAGACACTTTACAACTGATTTCCATTCCTCGGTTTTGCAATCGCCGATTTTTTACCGAACTTAATAAATGTTTTGAGCCAAATTGGGAGTCCTAAGTAAAACGAACTAGTGATGACTGATTTTTTTGAGCTAAACTTGCAAAATTTTTTAAACGACTAAGTTGGCTTCTTATCGCAAAATTTATCTGATTGGTGGGGCGGTGTTGGTGATTGGTGTCGCTGCACTTGCCTTCATAAAATTCTTTCCCCTTTTTCAGCCTGCGCCCATAGCAGAAATAGTGGCGGATAGTGTCGCTATTGATTCTACTAAGCTTAAGGCGATTGAAAAACCGGTTTTCAAATTCGGTATTCAAGTCAACGGCTTGGCGGTCTCCGAAAATACCGTTAAGCGAAATCAGCGGTTCAATGATCTTTTAGAAGGAACTTACATCGATAAGAAAATCCTGAATCAACTCACCCTTCTCCCCAATAGCATTTTTAATTTCAAAAAAATTACGTCTTCAAAAAAGTATACCGTCATCAGTGAAACGGATTCTGCCAAAACCGCCGTGGCTTTGATTTATGAGCCTGATCCGGTTGAATATGTGGTGTTTCGTTTTAAAGACACGTTGATCGTAGAGAGTCATCAGCGCGAAATCATTACTGAAGAGAAGACCGTGACCGGCGTAATTTCAACTTCGCTCTACGAAACCATAGACGCGATGAACATCTCGCGAGAACTCACTAACAAATTTGCAGACGTTTTTGGATGGAAAGTTGACTTTCAACATTTGCAACGAGGTGATCGATTCAAAGTGATTTATGAAGAGAACTCAGTGGAGGGTAAGCCTTATAGCATTGGCAGAATTTTGGGCGGTTATTTTGAACACATGGGGCGCAGTTATTATGCCTTTCCATTTGATCAGGGTGATGGGACTGACTTCTTCGACGAAGAAGGAAATAGCTTGAGGAAAGCGCTCTTGAAATATCCCATCGAATTCACGCGCATCAGCTCACGCTATTCATACAGTCGTTTTCATCCGATCACAAAAGTTTACACGCCGCATTTAGGCACCGACTTTGCAGCAGCGACGGGAACCCCCATTCGCAGTGCGGGAGATGGCGTGGTGACCCATGCGAGCTACACTAAAAACAATGGCAACTATGTGGTGATTCGCCATAATGGTACGTATTCCACTGGTTACTTGCACATGTCCAGGATTGCCGTTCGTGCGGGTGCGCAAGTAAAGCAAGGACAAACGATTGGCTACGTGGGTACCACTGGTCTCTCCACGGGGCCACACCTTTGCTATCGCTTTTGGAAAAACGGTGTGCAAGTGGACGCGCTCCGCATAGAGCTACCGCCATCAAAGCCGCTCGACAAGAAACACTGGAAGAAATACGATGAGGTGATGGCGGTGACGGCATTAAAGATGGAGGCAACGCCATTTGAGAATGGACCGGCCTTGATCGTGGCGCGCTAACAAACTTTTCTATCTGCGTATTAAGCGCGTTATTTACGATCAGTTTTCAACGATTTTATGTCATTTGGCAAAGTGAGGACTGTAGTTGGTTTTCTCTTCTTGATTTTTTCCTTCTCGAGTTTTGCGCAACAAAAAGTGGGGATTGTTCTTAGTGGCGGTGCCGCCAAGGGCATTGCACACATTGGCGTTCTCAAAGCGCTCGAAGAAAATGGAATTCCTATTGATTACATCGTTGGCACTTCGATGGGCGGAATTGTGGGAGGATGTTATGCCGCAGGTTTGAGCCCCTTGCAGATTGAGGAGATCATGACCTCCAAAGCTTTTTTGGATTGGGTGAATGGACGCATTGAAGACAGGCACAAATATTTCTACTACAAAAAAGACGACGAGCCATCCTTTTTGAAAATCAACCTTTCGCTGGATTCTACCTTCAACGTTTTTTTCAACACCAGCATCGCCAATGACCTTGCCCTCAATTTTGCTTTAACGCAGACCCTCGCGCAACCTTCTTCCGTAGCTAACGAAAATTTTGATAGCCTGTTTGTTCCGTTGCGGATTATGGCGGCCGACATCTTCACGCAATCGCAAGTAGAGTTGAAAGGTGGCATTCTTAGCGATGCACTTAGAGCCACACAGACGGCCCCCTTTTTTTTTAACCCCATCCGTATCGATGGAAAGTATTTGTTTGACGGAGGCGTTTATAACAACTTTCCAGCCGACGTGCTTCAGCGAGACTTCAAACCGGACGTCGTCATCGGCTGCAATGTTTCCTCGAAGGTGTATGACAAATATCCTTATGGCGAAGACGACAAGCTGATTTCACGCTCGTTGCTGTACATGTTGCTTGACAAATCCGATCCCACGCGGATTCCGAAGACGGGCGTTTATATCCAGCCTGACCTCAAAGGATTCACCGCATTTGATTTTGCCAATGCCAAGGAAATGATCGATAGCGGGTATCGGCAAACGATGAGGCAAATGAAGGAAATCAAGGCAAAGGTCGAGGCCAGAAGAACGTGCGAGTCAGTGGCGGAGGCAAGAAATAGATACAATGACAGATCTACGCCCATCGTGGTAGACCAAATCACCTTCGACGGCTTTGATCACGGGCAACAAATCTATCTCAATCGTTTTTTCAAAAATGGAAGGAGGCCGTTGTACTACAGCGACATCGAAAAAGGATATTTTCAGTTGGTGTCTGAAGAATATTTCAACAACATCTATCCAAGCTTCAGGTTTGATCCCGCTACCAAAAGGTATAGCTTCCGCCTGGCACGCAGGAAACCGAATAACTTTCAAGTCGACTTTGGGGGTGTCATCGCCACACGAAACATCAGCAACATTTATCTTGGACTAAATTATTACTCCCTGCATCAGGTACTTACCCACGCCCAGCTCAACGTTGCCACGGGCGACTTTTACAAATCACTGCAGTTCAAGACCCGATTTGACTTCCCCTTCTTCGGCCGATTTTACTTGGAGCCAGAAGTCACGATCAACAACTGGAACTACTTTTCTGCCAACGATATTTTGGCCAGAAGATATTCGCCTACCGTGCTGACTCGCGTGGATCGTAAATACGCGGCATCTCTGGGGGTGCCGGTGGCCAGACAAATAAAAGCGTTTATCAACGGGGGTTATCTGGCGAATAATGATCAGTTCATCGACACCAATGTCTTGGTTTCAACGGATACGCTGGATCAGCTCACACTTTCAGGCGGGCGTTTCGGAGCGGGCGTCACCTACAACACACTGAACAGAAAACAGTACCCCACGCAGGGTAAGGCGTTTTCAATTTCAGCCAATTTTTTTTCAATGTTAGAAGAATATGCGCCTGGATCTACCTCTGTTAATACTACCCCCACGCGAGTGAACCGTTCCTGGTGGCAGACCAAAGTCACGCTCGAGCAATATTTGAAAAAAGGAATCTATAGCACAGGCTATTTACTGGAAGGTGTATTTTCGAATCAACCGACGTTTAGCAACTATTTTGGAACCATCATCAATGCACCGGCCTTCAATCCCCTGCAAGACAGCCGCACCTTGTTGCTCCAAAATTTTAGGGCTTTCAACTACGTGGCCGGGGGCCTGCGGAATGTTTTTTCGGTGAGGAAAAATTTGGACTTTCGCCTCGAAGCGTACGCCTTCAAACCATTGCAGGTAATCAGTCAAGATGACTTTCAGCGTGCAAAAATTGAACAAGAAATCAGACAATTCTATTTTGCGGGGATGGCCGATCTGGTCTTTCACAGCACCGTGGGCCCGATCAGTTTGAGCCTTAATTATTACGATGACAGGAATCGTCAGTTGGCCGTCTTGATGCATGTTGGATTTTTGCTTTTCAACAAAACCTCTATCGAATGACACAAAGATTTATAGAGGGTGTTGAGGGGTTTTTCGGCTGTCTTTTTTTTAATTATGTTTATCGAATATTTCGGAACCTATGCCCAAATTTTTAGTTGGCCTGATAATCGTCGCTACGTGTACTTTTTCTCATGGCCAATCGGTTCAATGGGCCACCAAGGTCTTGGAAGTTTCTTCTGAACTCACACCCGTTCAATACTCGGCCTCGCAAGCCCTAGGTAAACCAAATGTGCTCCCTGCGGCAGGCCAAAATCCAGGTGCGTGGACTCCCGACAAACCCAAGCGAACAGAGTTCATTAAGCTGGGGTATGCCGCCCCAACGCAAATCCGCCAAATTGCCATTGCCGAATCTTTTAATCCTGGCTGCCTATATAGAATTTACATTTATGACGAGGCGGGAACGGAACACCTCATCAACACCTTTATCCCACAAGCCATACCGCTTCAAGGACGGATGTTAAATGTGTTCATGGAGAAGACGAAGTTCAAAGTCGTCGCAGTGAAACTCGAATTCGACGCAAAAGTATTGACTGACTATTTCTCTATTGATGCGGTTGCCATCACTGATTCCAATTATCCCATCATCGCTGACATCGTTAAACCCGAACTGCTGGCAAATGGACTGACGATTGAGCGACTTGACAAAAACGTGAACAGCGAAACCAACGATTACAATGCTCTCCTATCGCCCGATGGCAAGACCCTTTATTTCAGTAGACAAAACCATCCGGGAAATATCGGTGGTGTTAAAGACAGAGAAGATATCTGGTATTCAGAATTAGGGCCGGACGGCAAATGGTCATTGGCAAAGAATGCGGGTCCGACATTAAATAACGCCTACCCGAATTACGTGAACTCGGTCACATCGGCTACCCCGGATGGCAAGGCGGTTCTGCTCGTGCTTGGAAATGAATATAAGGACAATGGCAAGATGAATGCGGGCGTTTCAATCAGCAACAACCTGGGCGGAAAATGGAGCAAGCCGAAATCATTGAACATTAAAAACAATTACAACTATAGCGACAAATCACATTATTTTTTGTCTAATACCCAGAAGGTTATTTTGATGGCAGTAGACCGTGAGGATACCAAAGGAGGCCGTGATCTTTATGTGAGCTTTGCGCAATCAGATAGCGTCTGGTCCGAACCGCTGAATTTAGGATCGGTGGTGAATACGGCGGGTGATGAAATTACTCCGTTCTTAGCTTCTGATGACAAGACATTGTACTTCTCATCCAACGGCTTCAGTGGATATGGAGGGAACGATATTTACATGTCGAAAAGACTGGACGATACCTGGACGAATTGGTCGGAGCCGCTGAACATGGGACCTGAGATAAATTCGAAGACCGACGACATGTTCTTCAATATCCCTTCAACGAGTGACTATGCTTATTTCTCGAGAGCGGTTACGCCGGAGAACTTTGACATCTACCGAGTGAAGATGCCCTTCTTTAAGAACCCTGAACCCGTGGTTATCGTGAAGGGAAAATTGGTGGACGCAAAGACGGGCAAACCGGTGTCCGCAAAAATCATTTATGAAAGATTGCCGGACGGAAAAGAAGTAGGCAAAACCTACTCCAATCCGGAAACAGGCGAATACGAAATTCATCTTCCGGGAGGAAATCTTTACGGCTTTAGAGCGGAAGCAAAGGACCACATCAGCGAGAACCAAAACCTCGACCTTCGAAGCTTCAAAGAGTCGGGCACAATGCGCGAAGATCTGAAACTGGAGCCGGTACAGGAGGTAGCTGCTCGCAAGGAAGAGGTGGTCGTTCCACCGATTCAAGTCGCGCCCTTGGAAGAAAACACGAAGATCACGCTGAACAATATTTTCTTTGACTTCGACAAGGCCCAACTGAAGGAAGAATCATTTCCTGAACTAAATCGGATTTCTGACCTGATGAAAGAAAGAGGCACCATGCAGGTAGAGATCGCCGGGCACACGGACCAAACAGGCCCAGCAGAGTACAACCTTGGACTCTCTCAGCGAAGAGCAAATTCTGTGGCAAGATATTTGGAAGAAAAGGGCGTTGCCAAAGAACGTATCACGGTATTGTTCTACGGTGAGTCAAAACCGATTGATTTTTCGCATACCAAAGAAGGCAACGCGAAAAACAGAAGAGTTGAATTCAAGATTGTAAAGATGTAGAATATGAGAAAGTCGATCGTCTTCATGTTTTTCATCCTATGCCTTTTTGGCGGCTCGGCCTTTGCGCAGGTGGACACACTGATTTATGCTCAAGGCAAAATCATCAGCGCTTCTACTAAGGAGGCGGTGGTAGCAAAGATCACTTATCAAAGTGAGCCATATGGGAGCAAAATAGGTTTCCTCAATGGAAGTGATTATACCTTCCCTCTTTTTGATAACGACAGGTATTCAATTACCGTCGAGGCTCCGGGATACGCCAAGGCGAAGTACATGGTGGATCCCAAAGAGGCCAACGATCAACGTAAGATCGTCAAAGACATCGAACTAGGACTGCCGACAAGCGCAGCGGCGGAAGCGGAGATCACGCACACCGCCGGTAAAGTGATGCGCCTGGAGAATTTGATTTTCGGTGCCAGCACATCAAAGATTGAACAGTCTTCTTATCAAGAGTTGGATAAGGTTGTCACGATGCTGAAAGACAATCCCCAAATGGTCATCCAGCTCGAAGGACATACCGACTTCGTTGGATCTCCGACACTGAATATGAAGCTTTCACAAGAGCGCGTTAATGCGGTCAAAAACTACCTCGTAGGCAAAGGCGCCAGCAAAGATAAAATCAAGACGAAAGCCTTCGGTGGAACCCAACCCCTTTCAAGAGAAAACACCGAAGAAGCCCACAAGCTGAACAGACGCGTGGAGCTTCGCGTGTTGCAAAATTAAGTTAACGAGAGGCGAGCGGATAGGCTGAGGATTGCAAATGCATTTGCAGGGTGGTGGTAAGTTTTTCTTTTGCTCCCTGGTCTAGCTCGCTGGCTACGATGGAACGAAGCAAAAGCGGAGCAAAGGCCTCAATCCTGGGGTTGTCATAAATCTTCCAAGCCAGCTCAAGGTAAAAACAGCATTCACTAAACTGGTTTTTGTTGTATGATTCTACTGCGCGATTGAAGTACAAAAGACCGGGGAGTTGTGAGGGCAGAATTTCATGGAACATTTTCAGGTTGGAAAGGTACATTTCGCCGCTCCCGTTGATTCTGGGTTCCTGATAGCGCGCCATCTTTTCCTTGATTTGCATTTTGTTTGACACGAAGCCGTTAACACCATCAGTGCTCTCCAAAAGGACTTCACCCTGTCTGGTGCTCACCATTAGGAAAACGTGGTAATTTGTCTCGAAAATCTTGTACTTCAAGCCCAGCTTGTCGAGTGCACAGACTAAAAAATAGGTGCCACTGAGACAATCGAAATTGCCTTTCTCGAATACATCGTTGATCTGAGAATAGGCCTTATAGTTCTTTAAAAAGTTTGAATGGGCCTTAGTAAACAGACGTTTGGCAAGCCTTTTCTCCGAACTCTTTTTTGATTTAATCGAAACGATGAAATCCGCGAAACTCTCATTAGAGTAATTGAATATCAGATTGTTATCACCATGTACAGGTCCTTGCCCGAAACATGTACGGGCTAAGATCAACCAGCAAAAAATAAAGCCAAAAACTCTCATGTTAAGCCAATGTTAACAAATGGTTCTATTAAGTTAACATACGCGTAATACCTATGCAAGAGGGGAACAAAAACTTAACATGGCCTGGCCGCTCGAAAATGAGCTAACTTTCCATCAAACAGAGGAATATGATGACCGAGACTTCGATCGATTTTCAGCGTCTCACAGACCTGCTTGAAAGGCAAAAGAAAAGGAGCCTTGCACTGCGGAATGGGTCAGTCAACGAAAGGAAAAAGCGACTGAGATCATTTGAGCATTTTCTCATGCAGCATCGAAATAGAATTGCAGAAGCAGTGGGAAAGGATTTTAAAAAACCGGCGTCAGAATCTGATGTGTCTGAGCTGTACCCTGTGCTCACCGAAATCAGACACACACTGGCACACTTGGACGAATGGACTTCTCCGCAAAAAATTGATGCACCTCTCACGTATTTAGGAACGCGCTCCGAAGTTCGTTTTGAGCCCAAAGGAGTGTGCCTGATCATCGCACCGTGGAACTTCCCAGTCAACTTATGTTTCGGCCCCCTTATTTCTTGCCTGGCCGCTGGTAATACCGCGATCATCAAACCTTCCGAACTTACGCCGCACACTTCGCGCGCGATTGCGGAAATGGTGAAGGAATTTTTCGATGAAGACATGGTTGCTGTCGTGGAGGGAGGTCAGGGCGTTTCGGAGCAGTTGGTTGAGCTATCCTTCGACCATATTTTTTTTACCGGCAGCCCTTCTGTTGGTAAGCTCGTGATGAAAGCCGCAGCTGAGAACCTGACGTCGGTAACGCTGGAATTAGGAGGTAAGTCTCCCGTCATTATAGACGCAACGGCCAATGTTCACGATGCAGCAAAGCGTATTGCATTCGGAAAATTCTTGAACAATGGCCAGACGTGCATCGCACCCGACTATGTTCTCATCGAAGAAGGACTACAGACAAAATTTATTCAGTCACTGAAAGAACAAGTTCAAAAGATGTTCGGCCATGATGGTCAATTGAATGAGTCCTCGAGCAGTTATGGGCGCATCGTCAATCGAAGGCATTTTGACAGGCTCAACAAAATAATTCGGGACGCTATAGATAAAGGGGCAAAGGTGGAGCTATCTGGACAAGCCAACCCCGAAACAAACTTTATCCCTCCCGTCATCCTTTCGAATGTTGCACCCAACACACTCGCCATGACCGATGAAATTTTTGGCCCGATTCTGCCCATCATTCCGTTTAAATCGGCGGAGCAAGTCACTTACATCGTCAATGGAAAACCGAAGCCGTTGGCGTTATATGTCTTCAGCCACAATAAGGCATTTCGCGAAAAAATTATCTCGGAGACTTCTGCGGGAACTGTTTGCGTCAACGAATGTGTGCTGCAGTTTACCCACCCCAATTTGCCCTTTGGCGGCGTGAACAACAGCGGCATAGGTAAGTCGCACGGAAAGCATGGCTTTCTCGCCTTTTCGAATGAAAAGCCGGTGTTGAAACAAAGAAACGGATTTGCGATTTCTTATCTCTTGCACCCCCCCTATACCAGACTTCGGCGAAAAATGATTGACCTCATGATCAAATGGCTCTAATCAAATTCTAATATTTGATTGCTTTAAACGTTCTTCTGCCGATCGGCCATCATTTGTTATTTTTGTAGTCCCGTTTTTTATCGGGTGCAAAATGACCTGCGCTTTTTTGGAATAATTGTTGGTGTCTTGCCGACGCACTGAACTAAACTAAAACTTTTATAACTCATGAAAATCCTGAAGAGAATTCTAATTGGCTTGGCTGGTTTTTTTGCCTTGCTTGTGATTGCAGCCATGGTGCTGCCAATCATGTTTAAGGGGAAAATAAAAGAGATGGTTGACGCGGAAATTGCAAAACAGGTAAATGCAGATGTGGTTTTTGATGTGAATAATTTCAGCCTTTCGATTTTCAGGAACTTTCCCAACGTGACCGTAGAAGTGAAGGAACTCGGTGTTTTTAACCGCGCTCCTTTTGAAGGGATACACTTATTTGTTGTCGACCGATTTGATGTGGAAGTCAACCTGAAAGACATTCTTTTCGGCGATCAACTCCGAGTGAAAGGAATAACATTGGTTCGGCCTCAGATCAACGTCAAAGTTTTGAAAGACGGCAGGGCCAATTATGACATCACTTTTCCATCCACCGACACAGTGAAGACCTCCTCCGAGCCGTCTAAATTCTCTTTTGCGATCGATCGATGGTCCATCGAAAACGCCGAAGTTGTTTATGACGATGAGACCATGCCGATTTATTTATCGATTGGCGGATTGAACCACTCGGGTAGTGGCAACTTCAACGATCAGCAGTTTGATTTGACCACGAAGACCACCGCAGATTCGGTTTCGTTGAAATATGGCGGAGCGGAATACCTTTCCAACAAACGCGCCGAAATCAATGCGGTCATCGGCATCAGCGAGAACTACACGAAGTATACTTTCAAGGAGAACTTGGCGAAGCTCAATGACTTCGCACTTGGGTTTGACGGGTGGTTCAAAATGAATGAAAAAGACTTCGGAATGGACATCAATTTCAAGAGTCCTGAAAATTCCTTCAAGAGCATCCTATCCCTGGTACCGGGGATGTACTCGAAGAATTTCGGCAACGTGGAGACCAAAGGCGATCTTTCCTTTACTGGCTTTGTGAAAGGAACCTACAGCGACAAAAAAATGCCCGCCTTCAATCTTGATCTGAAGGTGAAAGATGCCATGTTCAAATATCCCTCGCTGCCTGCTGCGGTTACCAACATTGCGGTAGATCTGTTGGTGGATAACAAAACGGGCGTGATCGACAACACCGTTGTCGACCTAAAAAAATTCCATATCGACTTTGGATCAAACCCGGTAGATGCTCGTGTCCTGGTTGAGAATTTGAAAAATTACAAGATGGATGCTGTTGTCAAGGCGAAAGTAAATCTGGCCGAAATGAGCCAAATGTTCCCCATGGAAGGCATGGACATGAAAGGAATCTTTGCGGGTGAGATTGAAGCAAAGGGAGTGTATGATGCGGTGAAAAAAATTCCGATGAGCGGAAATGCGTCATTGAAGGATTTTAGATTCACGTCAAAATCACTCGCGTATGCAACCACGATCAGCAACATGGAGGCGGTTTTTGATCCTAAAAAAATGGAGCTGAAAAACACTTCGGGCACGATTGGAAAAAGTGATTTCAAGGTGAGCGGATCGATCAACAACTACATGGAATATGTTTTTGGTAAGGGCACCATTGCGGGCACTATGAATTTCAATTCGACATTGCTTGATTTGAATGAATTCATGACCTCAGAACCAGCGCCAGCCGACAAGAAGGACACGACTAAACTTACGGTGATCCCCGTTCCACAAAACATTGACTTCCTCTTGCACTCCGACTTAAAAACGGTGAAGATGATGGACTACGTAATCACCAATGCGGCGGGGGATATCGTAGTGAAAGACGGTACCGCAAAAATGAACAATGTGAAGTTCAACATGTTGGGTGGTGCATTCGTAGTAAATGGGACTTACGATACAAAAGACCTGCAACACCCGAAATACGACTTCGGGTTGAAAGTGGATGACCTTTCCATTCAGCAAGCAGCGACCACATTTTCCATTATCAAAACCTATGCGCCGATCGCGGGAATGGCACAAGGAAAATTCGGTACGGATTTCAAGATAAACGGTGAGCTAGGCCAGGATATGATGCCCAAAATGAACACGGTCAACGGCGATGGTTTAATCAAAATTGCCGAAGCTGCAGTCACCAACTCAAAATTGATTTCGGGAGTGACCTCGCTCACAAAACTACAGGACGCCGACAATGTGACCCTTAAAAATGTACTCATGTCGGCTACGATCAAAGATGGTAAGTTGAGCGTGAAACCTTTTAACGCTAAGTTTGGCAGTTACGTGGCGGCTATTTCAGGCAGCACTGCTCTTGATGGTACCATTAATTATGCCATGAAAATGAATGTGCCGGCCGGCAAACTTGGAGCGCAATTTCAAAGCCTGATTGGCTCAAGCACGCCCACGTCGGAGATTCCGTTGAATATCGGAATGGGGGGCACCTTCTTGAACCCTAAATTACAATTGGTATCCAGCGAGCAGAAACAACAGGTGAAAGAGGCCGTGAAAACGGCGGTCACTAACGTTGCCAAAGACAAGGCAAAAGAGACTGCACAACAACTGGCACAAGGCACGCCGGCAAAAGATCTGGTTAACGGAATTTTGGGCGGAGGAAAAAAAGATTCCACCAAAACAGACACCACCAAAGTAAGCCCAGTGCAAAATGTGCTTCAAAACAAATTGCAGAACTTGCTGAAGAAGAAGAAAAACTAGCATGAAGATTTTTCAATTTGATTCCCTTTTGCAAAATGAAGGCTGGCTGTCGCCGGCCTTTGTTGGTATAGACGTGAACGGGATTATTAAAAGCGTTACCACTCAAAAACCCGAGGGGGAAATAGAGAAAGTAGAAGGGTTAGCCCTCCCTGGATTTCAAAACGCGCACTCACATGCTTTTCAATATGCAATGGCGGGCTTGGCAGAAAATCATCCTTCCGGAACCGACGATGACTTTTGGACTTGGCGTGAGGAAATGTACAAATGTGCCTTGTCCGTTGAGCCTGATCAAGTAGAAGCGATTGCAGCCATCTTATACGCAGAAATGCTGCGCGTGGGCTACACGCACGTCGCGGAATTTCATTACCTCCACCACGACAAAGACGGAAAACTCTATGGACACCTAGCGGAAATGGGAGAGCGTTTGCTAGCCGCAGCAAACGCTGCGGGAATTAAAATCACATTGATTCCTGTTTTTTATCAGAAAGGAAATTTCGGAACGGATCCACAACCGCGTCAGAGAAGATTTATTTCAAAGACAGTTGACGACTATTTCAGATTACTGGAGGAATCAAAAGTAGCGGTGAAAAAATATGCGGATGCTTCCCTAGGTTTCAGTGTTCATTCCCTGCGGGCAGTTGACCTGCACGATATCAAAACTACTTTTTCAAACGGACCTAAAGACTTGCCGTTTCATTTACATGTTTCAGAACAAAAGAAAGAAGTCAATGATTGTCTTGCATTTTGCAACAAAAGACCCATGCAATGGCTTCTGGAAAATTTACCTTTGAGCGAACGGTTTCATTTGGTGCACTCCACACACCTTGACGACTCTGAACTCAAACAACTCGCGACCTCAAAAGCCAATGTAGTGCTTTGCCCATCTACGGAGGGGAATCTAGGCGATGGGATTTTTCGTATGAAGGAATTTGTGAAAATGGGTGGCCATTGGAGCATCGGCACCGACAGCCATATTGGACTGAATCCTTTGGAAGAATTCCGTATGATCGATTATCGCCAGCGATTGATTACCAACCACAGAAACACGTTCGAAGGAGACGCCGCTGGTTATTTGGTCAACGAGTCAATCGCATCAGGACGAAAAGCGATGGGGTCGCCGTCAAAAAATAACTTTGAGGAGGGAAAACCTTTAGATGCCGTAGTATTCAACTCGAAATCTCACCTGCTCGCAGATTCATCCGACAAAAACCGACTCGCGACGATCGTGTATACTTCCGACTCCAGTCGTATCGTCGGAACGATAGTAAACGGAAAGTGGGCCGTGAAGGGAGGACACCACGCGAACGGCAAAATTATCAAAGACAATTTCGCAAAAGCCATCAAAACCTTGAAGAATCGATAGTCATTCGCCTTTGTGAGTTATTTTGTGCTAATTCGGAAAAACAATCCCTCGAATGACGCCTGAACTTCGCGACGTACTTTTCCTAGACATTGAGACAATTGGCATTGTTGAGCAGTACGATCAACTTAACGAACGATTTAAAACCCAATGGGCGCGCAAAGCGAGCTTCTTGAAGAGAGAGGAAAACCAGACGGATGGGGATTTATTCCGAGAACGCGCCGGGATTTATGCTGAGTTTGGTAAAATCATTGTGATCGTTATTGGGAAGTTTTCTGAACAGGAGGGAAACCTGCTGCTGAAAACAAAATCTTTTTCGAATCACGATGAAAAGAAACTTTTAGAAGACTTTAAAACGTTAATAGAGAAGGCAGACCCCGCCAAAACAAAATTGTGTGCACACAACGGCAAGGAATTTGATTTCCCTTACGTCTGCAGGCGAATGTTAGTGAATGGAATTGTACCGCCCACACTATTGAATCTTGCGGGCGCAAAAAAGTGGGAAGTGCCTCATCTCGATACCATGGAGATGTGGAAATTTGGCGACTACAAACACTATACCTCCCTGGATCTGCTTCTTGCACTTTTCGAAATTCCAACCAGCAAAGGCAGAATGGATGGATCGATGGTTAATGAAGTGTATTACAAAGAGAAAAACCTGCCTAAGATCGCAGACTATTGCGTGGCTGATGTGATCGCGGTAGCTCAGCTGTATTTGAAGATGAAAGGCCTGCCGCTGATCGAAGAAAAAAATATTTTATCGACTCAATAAATTTACTTGATGTCAAAGAAAAAATTTCAAGAGAAAAAATCTAAGAAAGAAAAAGAACAAAAAGGTTCTATTCACAGAGCCGTGGTGAAATTCCTTAACGAAAATGCGGGCAAAGCTTTCGATTTCAAGCAGATCGCTAAAAACGTAGGGGCCAAAAATAAATTGGCCAACCGCGAGATATTCGAGACACTCGACTCCCTTATTGAAGATGGCAGGATCAGAAAACTTGCCAATGGAACGTTTGCATCTTCGAAGAAATCAGAATCAATCATTGGAGTAGTTGATCACGTCAATCCACGATTCGCTTATGTCGTTACCGGGATCGAAGGAAAGAAAGACATTTACATTAAAACGCGCGACCTCAGCACGGCCATGCACGGCGATAAAGTAGAAGTAGAACTTTTGAGTAAGCGATCGGGAGAAAATCCTGAGGGCCGTGTCACCGAAATCATAGAGCGATCGCGCAACCGTTTTGTGGGACGCATAGAACTGTCAAAGAGCTTTGCATTTATTGTTCCCGATTTCAAAAAAATCTACACCGACTTCTTCGTGTACCCCGAAAATATTCTCGGAGCAAGCCCTAACGACAAAGTACTTTTTGAAGTGACCCGTTGGCCCGAAGGAGACAAAAACCCAGAGGCGAAAGTCATAGAGATCCTCGGAAAGGCAGGCGAAAATGATGCGGAGATTCACTCGATCATGGCGGAGTTCGGGTTACCGTTCCGATTTCCTGAAAACGTGCTGCATGAGTCCGAATCGATCAGTGACAAAATTTCAGAGGAAGAGATCAAGAAACGTCGAGACTTTCGCAAGACCCTGACATTTACCATCGACCCCGAAGACGCCAAAGATTTTGACGACGCCATTTCATTCAAGAAACTCGACAACGGTCGCTATGAAATCGGTGTACATATCGCTGACGTAACTCACTATGTGAAGCAAGGCTCAGGCCTGGACGAAGATGCTTATGATAGAGCAACCTCGGTTTACCTGGTCGATCGAACAGTTCCGATGCTTCCTGAAAAATTGAGTAACGGACTTTGTTCCCTTCGGCCACACGAGGATAAGCTCACCTTTGCTGCCGTTTTTGAAATGGACGATCGCGGGAAAGTGCACAACGAATGGTTCGGTCGAACGATTATCCATTCCGACCAGCGCTTCTCTTATGAAAATGCGCAAGAGGGCATAGAAACGGGAAAAGGAAAATTGGCTGAAGAATTGAAAACACTGAACGACCTCGCCATCAAGTTGAGGACAGAAAGATTTGCAAAAGGTGCTGTCAACTTTGAGACCACCGAAGTCAAATTCAAACTGGACGAGAAAGGCAAGCCCCTGGCGGTAGTACCGAAGGTCAGAAAGGATGCACATAAGTTGATTGAAGAGTTCATGCTGTTGGCCAACAAAGCGGTAGCCACCTTTATCTACAAATTCAAAAAGAGCGAAGGCAAGAACACCTTTGTGTATCGTATCCACGAGAATCCGGATCCAGAGAAAGTCCGCGACTTCAGTGTGTTTGCCCGCCAGTTTGGACACAAGATTAACCCTGACGACACTAATATCTCTCGCACACTAAACAAATTGATGGACGAGATCGAAGGTAAACCCGAGCAAAATGTGCTGCAGTCCTTGGCGGTGCGCGCCATGGCAAAGGCTCGATACACTACCGAACCCAAAGGACATTTTGGATTGGCATTTCAGCATTACACACATTTCACTTCGCCTATCCGCAGGTATCCCGATATGATGGTGCACCGATTGTTGCAACATTATTTGGACGACGGCAAACCTGTCAATAAAACCGAATATGAGCCAAAGTGTATCCACAGCAGTGAACGCGAAAAAAGGGCGGCCGATGCCGAGCGTGCCTCCATCAAATACAAGCAGGTGGAATTCATGGCCATGGCTGAGGATCGAATGTATAATGGGATCATCACGGGAGTAACGGAATTTGGAATTTTTGTGGAGATCGTAGAAACAAAATGTGAGGGGATGGTGCGTATGTCTGATATGAAAGACGACTACTACGAATTCGACGAACGAAACTATCGCGTGATCGGCAGAAGACGTAACAAAATCTATCGCCTCGGAGACAAAGTGGAAGTGAGGATCAAGAAGACCGACATTGACCGACGAACAATCGATCTTACCTTTGAAGACGCGGACGAAAAATGGTAGAAGAATTCCGTACGCTCATTGACGCCGAAATACGAAAACAGCAATTCGGCTTCCAACCTAAATCTCTTTACGAACCCATTCGCTATATCATGGCCCTTGGTGGCAAGCGCTTGCGGCCGTTGCTTACTTTGTTTTCTTATTCCCTTTATAGAACGGATGTCGAGACAATCGTTCCCTATGCTGCTGCAATTGAAGCGTTTCATAATTTCACATTGCTGCACGATGATATCATGGACAAAGCCCCGTTGCGACGAGGTAAAAAAACCGTTCATGAGAAATGGAATGTCAACACCGCCATTCTTTCGGGCGACGTGATGCTGGTAAAAGTTTATGAAATGTTTCTTGGCCTAGAGGAAAAGAAGCTCAAAGCCGTGCTCCCAATTTTCAATCAATGTGCGGCCGAAGTGTGTGAAGGTCAGCAGTGGGATATGGAATTTGAAGCCAAGCCCAAAGTTTCAGAAGCGCAATACATTGAAATGATTCGATTGAAAACAGCGGTACTCCTGGGATTTAGCCTGGAACTGGGCGCTGCACTCGCGGATGCACCCGTAGTGGACCAAAAGCTGCTTCGCGATTTTGGCGTGAACATTGGAATTGGGTTTCAGTTGAAGGATGACCTGCTGGACGTTTATGCAGACAAGAAGAAGTTCGGGAAACAAGTGGGCGGAGATATTATCGCCAACAAAAAAACATTTTTGCTGATCAAAGCGCTGGAGAAAGCAAAAGGGGACAGAAAAAAAGAACTTGGAAAATGGTTGGTGTCAAAAAAATTTGACAAACGAAAAAAAATAAACGCCGTTACCGCCATCTATGATGATTTGGGAATTCCGAAAATCACCGAAGCGAAGATGAATCAGTTTTTTGATAAAGGCTTTGCCAGTGTGAGCGAGCTTTCCGTGAATAAAAAAGCGAACTCTTTGATTGAGTTCGCCAGAAATTTGATCGATCGCGAATCTTAGATCACGAATCTCTCCACTTGATGCTGCATCCGATCGCCTTGGTTTTTGGCGTAGCCACCGTCTTTCCGGCGAGCAAATCATTGACCGCTTCTTCAACAAAATGCTTGTCCGCCTTTGAGCCATCACGACTATTGTTGTCGATAGCCCCGATATAAGCGACTTTGAATTCATTCGAAACTTTGTTCAACACAAAAACATGTGGCGTGTTCGTTGGGTAAAATTTCTTCACCACGTCTTGCGAGCCATCATACAAATAAGGAAAATCATAATGATGAGACTTCGCATGCTTCACCATTTCGTCGTAAGACTCTTCCTCCACCACTTGATCAGAATTTGGATTGATGGCAATGACGGGAAATCCCTGCGACGCAAATTTTTTGTTCAAGGCAACTATTCTTGAGCTATACGCTTTCGACATCGGGCAAGTGTTGCAATCGAATATGACGATGAAGCCCTTTGCGCCCTTGAAATCGCCGAGGGAAACCATCTTGCCATCCACGTTCTTCAATTTAAAATCAGAGACAGTGTCTCCCACCTCATAGCCACCTTCTGGCCGAGATGCCAATGCCACCAACGACAAAAGCAGAATTACCAAACTTTTCATGTTCGAACAGATTTATTTTTTGATACTAATCTTAAACGGAATTTTTTTGTACGGTTTTTCGACATAGACTCTCACCGTGGCGATCTTGTCAATCACATCAAGGCCATCTGTAATCTCGCCGAACACCGTATACTTTTGATCTAACGACATCTCGCCGCCGATCGTTGTATATAATTTGCGTTGTTCGGGTGATAAAGTCAACCCAAAATTCTTCTGGTCCTCATCGAAATCAGAATCCGTGTACCGGTCGCCATGCACAAAGTAGAATTCCGTAGAGGAAGATTCCATACCAGGGTTGTTCTCGTCCAAACGCGCCATGGCCAAGGCTCCTTTTTTATGAAAGTACGCTGGATTGAATTCGGCGGGAATGGTATAGTCGAGCTTTTTTAAAGGCACGCCACCTTGCACGACGAATTTTTCCACCACCCTGTAGAACTCAGCATCCTCGTAATACTCATCTTTAATGAGCTTTATGAAATTGGCACGATGTAGCGGCGTTTCGTCATACAGACGGACTGAAATATTTCCAAACTCAGTCTCGATCAAGGCCTCCTTTTCGGGGTTCGTTTTTCCGTAGTCGGCTAAAACCTGCCCTTTGTTTTCGTTGGTAACTAAAATGACTTCCTTTTCCCCACAACCAAAAAACGAAATTGCGAAAGCCAGTAAAAGCAAATGGAGTCTTTTCATCTTGGAGGCAAACTTTTCCGCGACAATTTAGGAAAGGTATGATTACAGGCGAAGAAAAAATCCGGCATTCCCTAAATCATTAATTCGACATAAATACTCGACGCGGACAAAGCAATATTACAATGTTAACCTAAACGGTGGTCAATTTCACTGCGATACTTCGGCAATTGATTTTTCGAGGTCGTCCTTTTTCAGTTCACCCTGAATGAGTTTTCTTTTTCCATTGGTGGGATTCATGACTAACGTGGCGGGAAGTGCTCCCGACCAATTTTTATCAATTTTTTCTATCCATTTGGAAGGATCAGACTCGTCGAGAATGACCACTTCAGATTGGATCTTTTTTCTGGCCACAAAACCAGTGATTTTGCTTTGGTCGTGGTCCAAGTCAAAATCGAGGCTCACCAAGAGTACTTTGACATCCTTGTTTTCACGGTTGAGACGCTCCAAAAAAGGCATCTCTTTGATGCAGGGCGCGCACCACGTAGCCCAAAAGTTGATTACTTTCACTTGTTTGCCTTCGTTCATCATTTCTTGAAGCTCGGGCAACTTGACGATCGCTTGAGAATAGGCGGCGGAAGAACCGAAAAAAGCGACAAGACAGAATAGCTTTTTCATGTTTCGTGGGGTTAGTTAAAAAAATAGATTAAGCCACGTTGAAAAATGATGCTTGCGTGAACCCCATAACTTCCGCTTATCAAATGGGTAAAATTCAGCCATTTAGGTGAGCCGCCAAGGATTTCCACAAAACCCAACATTTATCAACATTACTATAAAGTTAATACTTAAATATTTGATTTTCAAACTATTAAAGCCTGTCTGGTCAACCCGTTCTTTGTGGACAACTATTCCGCCCCAACAATTACTACCTAAACGGGGGAGGCTTTATAAGGGGCAGAAAATCAACGCTGTACAGTTAAGTTCGGTTTAATTTTTAGTTTTCAGGATGACAGAACGGATTAAAAAACTTTTCAACATTACCTTCCCAATTGTTCAGGCGGGTATGGTTTGGTGCAGCGGTTGGAAGCTCGCATCGGCGGTGAGCAATGCAGGTGGCTTAGGTCTGATCGGCGCCGGTTCTATGTATCCGGAGACGTTAAAGGAGCATATTCAGAAATGCAAGGCAGCTACTCACAAGCCATTTGGCGTAAACGTGCCATTACTTTATCCTGAGATAGAAAGCATCATTCAATTGGTTGTTGAGCAAGGGGTGAAAATCGTTTTTACCTCCGCGGGGAACCCTGCTTCATGGACAAAATTCTTAAAAGACAATGGAATAATTGTAGCGCACGTGGTTTCCAGCGTGAAGTTTGCGCAAAAGAGTGCGGAAGCAGGTGTTGACGCTGTAGTGGCGGAAGGTTTTGAAGCGGGCGGACATAATGGGCGAGAAGAGACGACCACGATGTGCCTAATCCCTTTGGTTAGGGATTCAGTTTCCTTGCCTGTTATTGCGGCGGGTGGCATCGCGTCAGGCCGTGCCATGCTTGCAGCCGAGGCGTTGGGTGCTGACGGCGTTCAAATCGGCACTCGCTTTGCGGCAAGCCTGGAATCATCGGCTCACGATAACTTCAAAAACAAACTGGTGGGCTTAGGTGAGGGCGAGACCATTCTGACGATGAAACAACTCACGCCCGTTCGGATGATCAAGAATAACTTCTACAAGCAGGTGGCCGAGGCCGAGCATCGTGGTGCCTCGATCGAAGAATTGAAAATTCTTTTAGGAAAGGGAAGATCGAAGCGTGGAATCTTTGAAGGAGATATGAACGACGGAGAATTGGAGATTGGCCAGGCGGCGTCCTTTGTGAAAAACGTCAAGCCGGCGGCGGAAATACTAAAAGAAATATGGGAGGAGTACCTGAAAGCAAAGGCCGAATTGACAAAACCTTAGGAAGCGATGGCCAGCTCGGTCGGAGCCAAAATTGGTTTTTGACCATCAATGGGCGGGTAAATTTCTTGATACCAGGCCAAATAGTCCTTGTATTGAACGCAATCGTTCATCAGCGTATCGCCCTTTAAGATTTTTATAATAGTGGTTTGATCGATCGATTTCCAGATTTGATTTTTCTGATCCACCGGCAGTGAAGAAATCCTGACAAATTTTATCCCTTTATAATTCTCTGAAGCCGCTAACATTATTTGGCAAGTTTAGCGTTTATCTGCCAGTTGTTTTTTTAGTAACCTTGTTTGTCAGATTATCTTTTTTCCTTAAAAAATTTCTGAAATGCTGTCGAACCAGAAAAAAAAATTCAGTTTGCCCATCAGCTCAACCTATTTGAACTGCGCATACATGTCGCCGTTAATGAAAAACGTTGAAAAAGCGGGGATTGAAGGCATGAAGCGCAAAAGAAATCCGGGCAATATTTCGGCAACGAACTTTTTCGATCAAACGGAAGAATTGCTTCGGCCTGAATATGCTAAGTTGATCAATGTTAAAGAGCCAAAGCGCATTGTCGTTATTCCATCAGCATCCTACGGCCTGGCAAACGTCGCCAAAAATTTGAAAGTAGATCAGTCTCACAATATTGTTGTTGCCGGTGAGCAGTTTCCAAGCAACGTTTACCCTTGGATGGCCTTACAGGAAGAAAGGAAAGTTCAGGTAAAAATGGTTGCCGCGCCCGATGTACTGGATCACCGAGGGAAAATTTGGAACGAACGAATCCTAGAGACGATTGATTCAAATACAAGAATGGTCGCGATAGGGAACGTGCACTGGGCGGATGGAACTAAATTCAATTTAGTGGACATCCGAAAGCGAACGCGCGACGTCGGCGCTTTGCTGGTCATCGATGGTTCGCAGAGCGTGGGAGCACTGCCTTTCGATGTGCAAAAAATTCAACCCGACGCTTTGATCTGTGTTGGATACAAATGGATGTTGGGACCTTACTCGATTGGTTTGGGTTATTACGGCGAATACTTCGATGGCGGAAATCCAGTGGAAGAAAACTGGATCAACAGAAATGGAAGCGAGAATTTTTCAGCATTGGTGAATTATAGGGAGGAATACCAACCTGGCGCACTGCGTTATGAGGTAGGTGAGCACAGCAATTTTATTTTAGTACCCATGATGCTCGAAGCGTTGAAGCAAATCAACAAATGGAAACCGGAAAATATTCAAGCGTATTGTGCCAAGATCACAAAGAAGCCAATCGACCTACTTCGTGAGGCTGGTTTTTGGATTGAAGACGAAATTTATCGAGCGAAGCATCTATTCGGCATGCGACTACCAAAGCATGCAGATATCGAAAAAATAAAACTTCGCCTTCAGAGAGATAAAATATCAGTGTCACAGAGAGGTAATGCGATTCGTGTTGCACCCCACCTCTATAATTCGGAAAGCGACTTGATGAAACTGGTGAAGGCCGTAACCGCTTAGTCTTTCTTCAGGCGGCCGATTGGTTTAAATTTTTCAAAAACGTATTCCGTGTGCGGGGCGTCCTTCAGTTCGTCAGTGAGGTCCTGGCCGGCCCAATGTTCGTAGTGAGAGCCCCGTCTCCAGAGACGTGACTGCGTGACGTCATAAATTAACCCATTATACGCGATCCAAACTTCTGGTTTGTCTTGACCATTTCGCAAAGAAAGCTGTGCTGCCGAATAGAAAGTGAGCTCCATAAGTCGATTCAAAAATACCTGTATCCATTGTCGTTTAACTATTATCTTTCAGAAAATAATTTAAATAGCTATGAAAGTTTCGGTCGGCGTGTTTTTGGCTGCCATCTTTTTTGTCTCGTGCTCGGAAAAAAAGCCAGTGGAGCGAATGACTGATGAGCAACTCAAAACCTATGCAGATGAGCTGGCGCATAAGTTCATCATCACGGATGGGCACGTCGATTTGCCCTATCGATTGAAGGAACAAGGCTTTACCAAAGACAGCATCAAGGTTATTCAATCAACGAGAAGAGGAGAATTCGATTATGAGCGAGCTGTGAAGGGCGGACTTGACGCTCCCTTTATGTCGATCTATATTCCATCTACCTATCAGCAGCAGGCTGACTTCGGAAAATCATTGGCCGATTCTTTGATTGACATGGTGGCGTTCATCGCCCAAACTCTTCCCGATAAGTTTGCGCTCGCCAAAACTCCCGCCGATGTGGAGGCGAACACAAAAGCTGGGAAAATTTCATTTCCCATGGGAATGGAAAATGGAGCTCCTATCGGAAACGACTTGGGTAACGTGAAATATTTTTATGATCGAGGTATTCGCTACATCACCCTTACACACAGTAAGAATAATCACATCTGTGATTCTTCGGGCGACACTGTAAAATGGAACGGACTTTCTCCATTTGGTAAAACGGTAGTGGCCGAAATGAATCGGGTAGGGATCATGGTTGACATTTCTCACGTGGATGACTCCACGTTTTATCAGGTAATGAAGCTCACAAAGGCGCCGTGCATCGCATCGCATTCCTCTTGTCGTTACTTCGCTCCATCTGTTCGAAGGGATATGACCGACGATATGATTAGGAAGCTGGGGGAAAACAAAGGAGTCATTCAAGTCAATTTCTATACTGCCTTTATTGATTCAACACTCGCGAATTACAACAAGAAGAAAAACCTCATTGTGAAAAAGATGCTGGCGAAGCAAACGGGAAAGGAAAAGAGGGGCGCTGACGAGCTCGAAAAGCAATACAGAAAAGACCACCCCGCACCCCCGGTCAGCATTGAAGTGGTGGCCGATCACATCGACCACATCAAGCAACTCATCGGTATTGATCATGTCGCTATCGGCTCCGACTTTGATGGCGTGGATGGAAATCTTCCCACGGGATTAACGGACGTGTCTGCATACCCCAATTTGATCTACACTTTGCTTAAGCGTGGCTATACAGAAGAAGATATTGAGAAAATTTGTTACAAGAACGTTTGGAGGGTCTGGAATAAAGTAGAAGAAGTAGCGAAAGCGAGCAACTGATTCAGCGGTTACAAAATCATATCAAATCGTTTGAAGGAATGATGAAAAGGATAGCGGTAATGGTGCTCCTGCTCATTTGGGCAGTCGAGGGGAAAGCACAAGGCAAGGTGCTCAGACATTTCAAAATGCCTGCCAATGTTGAATACACACGAGGAAGAGTGCTAGTCAAAGTAAAGGATGAATACAAAGACCAACTCACGACACTGACGGCAAAAAATACAAGGTCACAAATCAAGGATGTTGGTCTGACATCAGCGGATCATTTGGTCAAGCCTGAACTCGATCGTTATGGTGCAGCGCGCAAGGGAGCTCGTGCAGGAAAACCGGCAGTAGATATTTCAAAGTATTTTTCAATCACCTTTGACCGAGCTCAAAACGTAGAGGACTACATCAACCAACTATATGCTACTGGCTACTTTGAAATTGTAGAACCGGAATACAATCACAAGGTGACGTTTCAACCGAATGATCCTTCCATCAACTCACAGTATTATCTGGGTTTGATCAAGGCGTTCGATGCATGGGATATCACCCAGGGTGATACTACTATTGTGATCGCCATTGTTGATTCAGGAGGCAACCTAAGCCACAGTGATATTTCACCCAACCTCTATCGCAATTGGCAAGAATACCCGCCCAACGGAGTAGATGATGATGGCAATGGATATATCGACGACTATCAAGGGTGGGATTTTATGGGAAGCGACTCTGCCAATATCCACAACCCGAATTTCATCGGCGACAATGATCCGTCAATTACCAAAGGAGGCGATATGAGCCACGGTACTTGGGCGGCAGGCTGTGCCAGTGCCAGCACCAACAACGGCAAGGGGATAGCAGGAGTGGGATTCAAAACGAAATTGCTTTTCACAAAACACACGGCCGATAACCAGAAGACATCCGATGGGTCACTCAACTTCACCTACCTTGGAATTCTGTATGCAGCAAATCAGGGAGATGTTAAAATTATCAATTGTTCATTTGGTGGTTCATTCCAGAGCCAGATTATTCAAGACATCATCAACTATGCAGTGCTTGATCGGAACTGCCTAGTCGTTGCGGCAGCCGGAAACGACGGAAGCTCGGCGCCTAGTTACCCGGCAGCTTACGACAACGTTTTGTCTGTCGCGGCAACAGATAGGAGTGATGTCGCTGCGTCATTCAGTAACTATGGAACTACTGTTGATATTGCAGCTCCCGGTGTTTCGATTTACACCACAGGGTACAACAATGTTTACAACACCGAGAGTGGAACTTCCTTTTCGTCACCGATTGTAGCTGGGGCCGCCGCACTGGTTTGGGCGAAAAACAAATCATACACTGCTTTGCAGGTGGCTGAACAACTTCGCGTAAGTGCAGATGCAGCGGCGTTATATGGAGCTAATCCTTCCAAGACACACCAACTTGGCAAAGGTAGGCTCGACATAAAAAACGCATTGACTTTGGATTTGCCCTCCATTCGAGCGTCGAATCCTAAATTGGTCAATCAAAATGGATTGGCCGCAGTGCCCGGAGACAAAGCCTACCTGTCTTTCGATTTTAAGAACTATTTGAAAAGCACATCTGCAGGCCTTCAAATTTCTATATCTACGACATCACTTGCGGTTACGATTTCAAAATCAACAGTGTCGCCCGGCGCTATTGCCGGCGGAACATCCTTTTCAAATAAACTTACTCCCTTTGAATTGACGATTTCGTCGGGTGCCGCGCAGAATACATTGGTCGATTTATTGATCACCTACTCCGACGGTGCATATTCAGATTATCAGTACGCCAGTTTTTTTGTCAATCCCTCTTTTATTGATGTAAACTCAAATCAAATAAATACAACTGTTACGGGGATCGGAAGGTTAGGATACCAAGATCCGGCAAACTCTGCGGAGGGATCGGGGTTCATCTTTAATCAGAATTACATGCTTTATGAAATGGGGTTGATCATGGGGACTTCATCCAGCAGTTTGTACAACAATGTACGAGCGGTGAACGGTAATTATGATCAAGATTTTTCGTCCACTATTGCCATCAAGCAAGCAACGCCGGGGGCACGATCTTATTCAGAGGTTTTTGGAGAATTCTCAAACTCCGTTTTAGCGGCGCAGCAGGCCGTTGTGATCGACTATCGAAGTATGGTGATGAAGGACGCACCTTACGACAAGTTTGTGATCATGGAGTACAAGGTGAAGAACCCCACCGCCAACGCATTGACCAATTTCTATTTCGGGATTTTCGCGGACTGGGACATCACTGATAGCGGACAACAAGATGCGGCCAACTGGGACAATGCAAACAAAATGGGCTACGTTCACCCCGCGTCAGCAACAGCAATACAACCTTATGCTGGAATTCAACTTCTTACAGGATTGCCTGCCTATTACGCCATCGACAATGATTCCGCGATTGCGGGCAAGACTTCATTTGGTATATATGATGGATTCAGTGACGCCGAAAAATTCCAAACGATCTCAGCTACCATTGGCAGCGGCAAAGAGCGCCTGCAGACCGCCGCTCAATCAACAGGAGATGATGTGAGTCACGTAGTTTCTTCTGGCCCTTATAACATTCCCGCAGGACAAACGATCACTATCGCTTTCGCATTGCACGCGGCGCCAAACTTGACCGATCTAAAGACGTCGGCCAGATACGCCGACACCCTTTACAATTACACGATGCAGGCGTCTGTTTTACAGGCACAAACTGTTTCTGTTTGCTATAACACACCCGCAACGCTGAACGCCACGGGGGCCACATCCATTAAATGGTACAATTCATTTACGGGCGGATCAGCGCTGACCACAGGGACTCAACTCGTTACCGGAAATTTGCAGCACGACACGACCTTCTATGTTTCGAATGCCGATCACTCGTACGAAAGCGTCCGTGCTCCGATAGCGGTAAAACTGAAAGCCAATCCCACGATTTCCGTGTCCCGATCGCCGATCTTGTGCCAAGGCGATACTGTAACACTCTCAGTTGCTGTAGCAGATTCGACCCTGTGGAGCACCGGACAAAAGACCAGTTCAATAAAAGCCTTCACTGCGGGTAAATACGCGGTGAAAGTGAAAGATAACACGCTCGCCTGTCTGTCCAAGTCAGACACGGTTGCAGTGACAGTAAATACCAAACCAAAAGCCGATTTTTCTACTACCGGCGATTTGTTAACTCAAATTCCCATCAACTTCATAGACAAGAGTACCAGTGCGGTGTCGTGGTTTTGGAACTTTGGCGATGGACAAAGCAGCACGCTGCAAAACCCGGTACACACTTACGCGGCGCCAGCGGCGTCTGTGTCTCTTACGGTGACGGCAGCCAATAACTGCACAGACACTAAGGCAAGCTCAGTCAACGTTGTCACGGCCTTAGAGAATACGCCACAAGACGCCATAGCCATTTATCCGAATCCTTTCAAAGACCAGGGACTGCATGTCGATATCGAGAATAGCAACCTGCAAGGATCCAGCCTTGTGCTGACCAATTCACTGGGCCAAATCATCTACACGCAGGAAATTTCAACTCCTGAAACGCACGCACAGATTGCCATACCGTCAACATCGTTGCCCGATGGCGTCTATGTGATACGTTTGAATGTCGCCAACAGAACGACTGTTCGGAGAGTGATAAAGGTGCAGTGACACTCGCATCCCTTCAGGGCAAAAAAATTTTTAAAAGGGAATCCAGAAAATCCTGAATTCCCGAAGTACTTTTGCCCAATTTATCCAGCCAACATATGCCCCGCGACAGAAGTATACGTTCCATTTTAATCATCGGTAGCGGCCCAATCATCATCGGCCAAGCATGCGAATTCGATTACGCAGGTTCACAAGCTTCTCGCTCGCTTCGTGAGGAAGGAATTGAGGTGATTCTCATCAATTCCAATCCGGCCACGATCATGACCGACAAAGTGACAGCCGATCATGTGTACCTGAAACCACTTGAGAAAAAATATATCAGAGAAATTTTAGAGAAACACCACGTAGACGCCGTGCTTCCTACCATGGGGGGCCAAACCGCCCTTAATCTTTGCATTGAATGCGAGAAGGCAGGGATCTGGGATCATTATGGTGTAAAGATCATTGGCGTCGACATTAAGGCGATCGAGACCACGGAGGATCGTGAGAAGTTTCGCTTGAAGATGAATGAACTGGGAGTAGGCGTTTGCAAAGGTGCTACGGCGACTTCATTTCTTGAAGGGAAGGAAATTGCGCAGGAGATTGGATTCCCATTGGTGATCCGTCCTTCATTCACGCTCGGCGGAACGGGAGGAGGCTTTGTAGAAAAACCTGAAGATTTTGACGCGGCCTTGAATCGCGGACTGCATGCATCACCTATCCACGAAGTGCTGGTCGAACAAAGCATCATGGGATGGAAAGAGTATGAACTCGAGCTGCTCCGCGATGGAGCCGGTAACGTAATCATTATTTGCTCCATTGAAAATTTCGACCCGATGGGTATCCACACGGGAGACTCCATCACCGTGGCTCCCGCGATGACGCTCCCCGACACGGTTTACCAAAAGATGCGCGATCTCGCCATCAAAATGATGAACGGCATCGGAAAATTTGCGGGCGGCTGCAACGTACAGTTTTCAGTGAACCCCGACAATGATGATATTATCGGAATTGAAATCAACCCAAGAGTTTCTCGATCATCGGCGCTTGCTTCGAAAGCCACCGGTTATCCAATTGCCAAAATTGCTGCCAAGCTAGCAATCGGTTATCGCCTAGATGAATTGAAAAATGCGATCACCGGAACCACTACGGCCTATTTCGAACCCGCACTCGATTACGTGATCGTAAAAATTCCACGATGGAATTTTGACAAATTCGTGGGAGCAGATCGTAGACTCGGGTTGCAGATGAAATCGGTCGGAGAGGCGATGGGCATTGGAAGGAACTTTCAGGAAGCGTTGCAGAAAGCATGTCAAAGTCTTGAAATTCGAAGGAACGGACTTGGTGCCGACGGAAAAGAATTGACAAAGCAGGCCGAGCTATTGCAAAGCCTGGAACATCCCAGTTGGAACCGCTTGTTCCATATCTACGATGCAATGAAAGTCGGGATCTCGATGAAGACCATTCAGAAGCTCACAAAAATTGACAAATGGTTTTTGGAGCAAATCTCGGAATTGATCGAGTTCGAAAAAGAGGTAGAGAAACACGACCTCAATTCTATTCCGGCCGAACTCATGCGTGTAGCAAAAGAGAAGGGATATGCCGACCGACAAATTGCGCATTTACTAAGATGCCTTGAAAGCGAGGTTCATCAAAAACGCAGATCGATGGGCATCAATCGCGTTTATAAATTGGTGGACACCTGTGCGGCCGAGTTTGAAGCCAAGACGCCGTACTATTATTCGACATTTGACAGCGAAAATGAATCTATAGTTTCAAGCAAGAAGAAAGTAATCGTACTCGGCTCAGGGCCCAACCGAATTGGTCAGGGAATCGAGTTCGACTATTCCTGTGTACATGGAGTTTTGGCCGCTAAGGAACTGGGCTACGAAACCATCATGATCAACTGCAATCCTGAAACCGTTTCGACCGATTTTGATATTGCCGACAAACTTTACTTTGAACCGGTTTTCTGGGAACACCTTTGGGATATCATTCAACATGAAAAACCAGAAGGCGTGATCGTTCAGCTGGGTGGCCAGACGGCGCTTAAGCTGGCAGAGAAACTTCACAAGTATGGGATAAAAATCCTCGGTACTTCTTATGAAGCACTCGATCTCGCTGAAGACCGTGGAAGTTTTTCAACCCTTCTCAAAGAACTTAGTATTCCTTACCCTGAATTTGGGGTGGCCACCGATGCGGATGAGGCATTGGAAGTTTCGAAGACCATCGGATTCCCGTTGTTGGTACGTCCGTCTTACGTGCTCGGAGGGCAGAGCATGAAGATTGTGATCAATGAGAAAGAATTGGAGTCGCACATCATCGACATTTGGAAACACTTGCCTGAAAACAAAGTATTGCTCGATCATTTTCTGGATGGAGCGATCGAAGCGGAGGCAGATGCTATTTGTGATGGAGAAGATGTTTATATCATTGGGATCATGCAGCACATTGAACCCGCTGGAATTCACTCGGGCGACTCGTATGCTGTGTTGCCGCCTTATAACCTGGGTGATTTTGTCATCAAGCAAATTGAAAATTATACCAAGCGAATCGCCGTCGCACTAAAGACCGTTGGTTTGATCAACATTCAGTTTGCGATTAAGAACGACAAAGTTTACATCATAGAAGCCAACCCACGAGCTTCGCGCACCGTGCCGTTCATCTGCAAAGCGTATGACGAACCGTATGTGAACTATGCCACCAAGGTCATGCTCGGGGAGAGGAAAGTGAAAGACTTTACCTTCAACCCGACGAAAAAAGGATATGCCATCAAAGTACCGGTATTCTCATTCAGCAAATTCCCTGAAGTGAAAAAGGAACTGGGACCGGAAATGAAATCAACGGGGGAAGCGATTTATTTCATCGATGATTTGATGGATGATTACTTCTTGAATATTTATGCCGAAAGGAATTTGTATCTGAGCCGCTGATCTTTTGCTCAAATACTCTGATCCATTGGGAAAACTAGAGTGAATGTGGAACCCTTGCCGTAGACGGTGTCTACTTTTATTGTTCCCTTAAGTCGTTCCATCGCTTCACGCGCGATGTACAGTCCCAGGCCAGAACCAGGAGAGCTGGTCGTTCCCCGATAGAACATATCAAAAATCTTGGCCTTATGATCATCGGGAATGCCTTCTCCGTTATCTGCAATTTCGATTTCGTGATGCCCACGAATGACCGACGAGCCTAGCTTGATTTCCGGCCGATGGTCTTGGTAGCGCTTTTGATATTTCACTGCATTTGACAGTAGATTGCTCAACACCACTTTCAAAAGAAATCGATCGCTGAAAATTTCTCCTTTACGGAAGTCAAAAGAAAAATTGATGTGATCAAAATTTTCGAGGTATTTTAAATTTTCAAGAATCTCAGCGACGAAAGATTCCAGTCTGATCGATTCGATGGTTACTTCCTTGCGTGAAGACCGAGAATGGTCGAGCACTTCCTCAACAAATCTTTCCAGTTTGTGCACACTGGTGTCAATTTTATCCATATACAACCGGCTGGCAGTTGGGTCATTTTCCAGTCGGCTCAAGGAAACCAGTCCCTTGATGGATTTCAGTGGGGCGCTGATGTCATGCGACACACTGTAAACAAACCGATCCAACTCGCGATTGGTTTTGTTTAATAGCTCGTTGGCGGACTCCAGTTTTCTCTTCTGATCCGTTAGCTCTACTTCGTTTTTACGGAAATCGGAAACCACCCGACCAATCAAGGCTGAAACTATAAACATGGCCGCCATCCCTAAGTGGACGTTCAGCATTTGCGATGTACCCGTGTTGGACGGACTGGCCAGCAAGATCAACGGGCTAAGATAACTCAGGCTAAATAGAATGAAATTTGTGAGGACGGCGAATTCGAAACCTCTGGCCACGGCGATAACCGTTGCGCAGATTCCGTATACAAACCAATACTCACGGAAATCAATAATGAAATTCAACGTCAGAAAAAAAACCAGCACTACAAGCAGCTCCCTTCCCATTTGCCTGACCGCTTGCTTTGGAGGGAGGTTAATGAAGAAAAGACTGATGAGGTTACCTTGACGGGAAGGTTTTAAAAGATGGAGTACTGGTATGCCTATACAAAACATCGTTATAAAATCCGCAAGCCAGAGCAACGTGATTTTTGTCCAATCTCCGTCCACAAAAGAATAGTGATAGGTGTAAAAACAATTTACCGTGTCGGGCAATGCAAGACCCAAGAAAGTAAACTGAATGAACGCCGAAATTCCTGAAAAACCCTGTTCTCTTTGGATTAGGTGCCGCGATAGCAACCAGGAAGCGAGTGCAATAGCAGGTTCATGCGACGCGAGAAACGCATAACGAAGCCATCCACCAGATACGTGCCACAAATACAACGTGAAAAGACTGTTGACGAAAGTGAGGGGGAGCACCCGTAAGCCCAGCCAGTGCACCAGGATGATTCCCAAAGCAGAGGGTAGATACAGTAATAAAGAATTGTTGAAATCCCTGAGAAAGGAAGATGCAATTGACCCTGCCGCTAAGATTAGCAGCGCCAGCAACCACGTGAGCCATAAATCCCTGGTAGAACTCTGTTGAGATGCATCCACATAGGCAAGATATACTCCTGCACCTTGCTAACCAATTCAGGAAACGAGCTCCACGCTTCGCTTAATAAAATTCGTCAGGTCAGCACCGGTAAGCATACTCTGAGAGAGCAGGGCAAGGTCATACGCCTGTTTAGCCAATTTTTGCTTCTGGTCATCCGTCTCCGCCTTCAATATTTTTTGAATGACCTGGTGGTTGCCGTTGATGGCCACGTTATAGCTATCCGGCATTGCGCCCATGAAGTTCATTCCGCCGCCACCGGTACGCGCCATGTCTTTCATTCTACGCATCCATTCACTCATGGTAATCGTCACAGGAAGGTCATCGGGGGAGAGAGACTCTACCGCGAGAGTCATGCTCTTGTTATTGACGGCCGCTTCAAAAACGGACTTAATTTTTTCTTCTTCGTCCTTGCTCAGCACACTCTCTATCTTTTCGTCTTTCGCGATCAGCTTGTCGACAATTTCACTGTCCACGCGTTTGAGTTGGGTCTTTTCCAACTTCTGCTCAAGGTGCCCGATAAAGTGACTGTCGATGACTCCGTCTAACAACAATACCTCGTATGCTTTCGCTTTCGCCGATTCGATGAAGGCGTGTTGTTTGGCTGCGTCGGTAGCGTAGAGGTAAACTAAGTTCTTGTCTTTATCGGTCTGGTTGACCTTCACCTTGTCTTCGTATTCTTTCAACGTAAAATATTGACCATCCACGTTCTTCAGCAACGAAAATTCCTTTGCTTTTTCATAAAACTTCTCATCGCTGATCATCCCATAGCGAACGAAGACGCTGATATCGTCCCACTTCTTTTCAAACTCTTTTCGATCTTTGATAAACAAATCCACGAGCTTGTCAGCTACTTTTTTAGTGATGTGCTGACTGATTTTCTTCACGTTGGCATCGCTCTGCAAATAACTGCGCGAAACGTTAAGTGGAATATCAGGCGAATCCAAAATTCCGTGGAGCAGCATCAAGAAATCGGGAACAACATCCTTCACCTCATCCGTGATAAACACCTGACGTGAGTAGAGCTGGATTCTGTTTTTCTGAATTTCGAAATCTTTCTTGATTTTAGGAAAATAAAGAACACCCGTGAGATTGAATGGATAATCCACATTTAAATGAATCCAGAAGAGAGGATCTTCCGAAAACGGATAAAGCTCTTTATAAAAATTTAGATAGTCCTCATCTTTTAATTCGCTTGGCGCTTTTGTCCAAATGGGCGAAGTGTTGTTGATGATTCTATCTTTCGTTACGGTTTTATATTTTGGTTTGTTCTCCTTGTCAACTCCATCTTCAACACTTTCCTCTTTTGTGCCGAATTTAATTTCAACAGGAAGAAACTTGCAGTATTTTTCCAAAATCCCTTTCAGTCTCCACTCGTCCAAAAATTCTTCGGAGTCGTCATTGATGTGAAGGACAACGTCGGTGCCGCGAGTTTCTTTTTTTGCAGGCGTCAATTCAAATTCGGTGGAGCCATCGCACTCCCAACGCGCGGCATCACTATTTTCTTTGTATGATTTAGAAATCAATTCGACCTTGTCGGAAACCATGAAGGCGGAATAGAAGCCAAGGCCAAATTTTCCGATGATGTCTTTTGCGTCGGCTTTGTCTTTGAATTTCTCTACAAACTCGGTCGCGCCAGAAAATGCAATTTGATTGATGTATTTTTTTATTTCTTCACCTGTCATACCAAGTCCTTTGTCGCTCACGGTGATCGTTTTTGCTTTCTTGTCAAAGCTTACTTCGATCTTTACATCTCCGAGCTCGCCGGTAGCCTCCCCTAAAGCAGCCAGTTTTTTCAGTTTCTGAGTGGCATCGACGGCATTACTCACCAATTCCCGAAGAAAGATTTCGTGATCGGAGTAAAGGAATTTTTTGATGATCGGAAAAATATTCTCGGTATGAATGGAGATACTCCCTTTTTCTGCGGTTTGGGCCATGACGTAAGCTTTTATTGATTCAATATTTTAGACAGGCGTTAACTCAAATATTATTCCATGTCATTTGTGTGACAGGATGGCAGGACGAGGTAATGGTATAAAGAGATTGATCACCTCCCTTTTTACTAACTTTCCATGTGGCCAACCTCAGATTCACCTTTATCGCTGTGGTTTTTTTATACGCCAACGCGGTTTCGCAAGACCTTACCGTCGAAAACTCATCCCAGTCGATTCAGAGGATGAACGGAACTTGGGAGTTCGTTTGGAACAAGCTCCTGACGCCGTCCGAATTCAACAAAAATCCCCATGATGTAACGATTGTTCAAATGCCTCACTCCTGGCGAAGCGAAGGCCATCCTGACCTGGGAATAGGAACATATCGAGTCGTGGTTCACCTCCCAGGAAAAGTTTCAAATCACTCTATTCTATTTCCCATTGTAAACTCGTCGGTTAAAGTTTGGTTGAACGGGGAAGTGATCGACTCCCTTGGCGTTTGCAGCGCTGACCGACAAAAGTACCGGGCAAAGTTTGGAAGTCTTTTCATCGCAATACCCGGAGACACCGTTGATTTTGAGTTGCTGGTACAGGTCGCAAATTTTTCTTACACGTTTGGCGGAATTGTGCGATCACCTCAGCTAGGGCCGACCTCCGCCTTACTTCACGAGTCGAATACTAGAAAGGGCGTGGAGAATTTTTTTGTAGGGAGTCTAATTGCCATGTTTTTTTATCAGATCATTCTCTTCTTTTTGTATCAACGAGGCAAGCCGTATTTGTACTTGGGATTGATTTGTTTGATCGTCGCGCTTCGCGCAATGGTGACTCACGGCGGATCGTTTTTGTTGCTTGATTTATTTCCCGAGTTCCCGATGGAATTTTGGAAGAAACTGGAATTCTTTTCGGTGTATTCGGTGGTGGCTATTTTTCCGTTGTATTCTTTTTATTTATTTCCGGCACAGGCGTACAAAAAACCAATTCCTGTTTTCGTAGTAAGCAGTTTACTCCTTTGCCTCACCGTTGTCCTTACGCCCCACGAAATTTATTATCAAGTCTTGGATGTCTGCCACATTCTCCTCATCGCGGGCTTCATTTACACGTTCACAGTAATAGCAAGGGCCTGGAGAGCGGGGAATAAAGACGCTTCGATCATTTTATTGGGTGTGTTGGCGTCGTTTCCCTTCATCCTTTTGGAGATTACGCAGAATAGCCAGATCGTTTTTTTCAGTGTCTCTTTTCCTTATTTGGTGGAACTGGGAGTGCTGGTGTTTCTTTTGTTTCAGGTTTATCTGTTGGCCAATCACTATGCCATTGCCTATAAAAACTTGGAACAAACCAATATTGATCTTGAAGCAAAAGTGCAGGCCAGGACGTTAGAGCTGACGAAGGCAAATCAAGTGCGCGAAAAACTGCTTTCGGTGGTATCGCACGATATTCGAGGGCCGCTCAATTCACTGCGCGGAATTCTCGATGTTTATCAGCAAGGTGGATTTTCCGAGTCGGAGATGAGGTCATTGACCGGAAAGATTGAAGAAAACATGAGTGCCACGTCCATGTTCATGGACAACATTCTGTTGTGGGCCTCCAATCAGTTGCGGGGTGTAAAAGTGAGTTACTCAAAAGTCGAGTTGCAATCGTTGATCGATGAGCATTTCAAAATTTTTGAAACGATTGCTAGCCATAAAAACATTTCTCTCGTCAATTCCAGCGAGCATTTCGAAGTTCAAACCGATAAACAAATCCTGAGTTTGGTGACACGCAACCTAATTGCCAATGCCATCAAGTTTTCTTTTGAGGGCGGTAGGATAGAAGTCAGGGTACGCCATGACGATTCGGATTTTGTGATGCAGGTCATTGACAACGGAAAAGGGATACCGGCAGCAGACCAAGACGCCTTGTTTCAAGCATCGCTCACCACCGAGGGCACGGGCCGTGAAAAAGGAACAGGGCTTGGACTAGCCCTGTGTTATGATTACCTCACCTATTTGAATGGAGAAATATCCGTTCAAAGCGCACTTGGGAAAGGGACCACGTTTACTGTCAGAGTTCCCCTTCCGAAAGACTAATCTTCTTCGAGCACTACGACTTGTTCGCTCTTCTCCTTTTGTCCGAGATCAATCTCCTCGCCATCCTTATTCAAGAAATGGAATTCGGTAATTCCCAAGGAACTGTCTTTCACCATTTCTATCCAGCGTTTGTATTTGAAATACAGTTTGACGCGCTTTGAAATAATTCCCTTGGTGTAGTAAGCGTACAAAAATGGATGCAGCGAAAGCAATAATTTTTTCTCGTTCTGTTTTTCAAACAAATGTTGGATGTTGCTTTCGATCAGATCGGTCACCAAGATCGAGGCATTGATTTTGCCGGTGCCATTACAAGTAGGGCATACCTCTCTCGTCACGATGTTCATCTGGGGGCGCACGCGCTCACGAGTGATTTGCATCAATCCGAACTTGGAAAGAGGAAGCACCGTGTGTTTGGCACGATCTGTTTCCATCTCTTCCTTCATTTTATTCGAAATCAGCTTTTTGTTTTCGGGATTTCGCATGTCAATGAAATCCACGACCACAATCCCCCCCATATCGCGCAGACGCAACTGGCGAGCTACTTCGCGCACCGCCTCCAGGTTTACAGATAAGGCGGTAGTCTCTTGATTTTCTTCTCTGTTGCTTTTGTTGCCGCTGTTCACATCGATGACGTGAAGGGCTTCGGTGTGCTCAATGATGAGATAACCGCCGCCACGAAGGCTCACCGTCTGGCCAAAAGCAGCCTTGATTTGGCGCTCCACGCCATAGTGTTCAAACAGCTTGAGTTTGCCAGTATAGTGCTTGACGATTTTTTCCTTGTCCGGTGCAATTTGATGGATGTAACTCTTTACTTCATCAAAAATCTTTTTGTCATCGGTCCAAACACTATCGAATGATTCATTCAACACATCGCGCAATAGCGACGAGGCTTTGTTCAATTCTCCGATCACCTTGTCCCTCGGGTTGGCCGTCGTCAGTCGGGTCATCCCCTCTTCCCACATCTTTACCAGATTGCGAAGGTCTTTGTCGAGCTCTGCGACCTCTTTCCCTTCAGCGACAGTCCGAATAATCACCCCAAAATTTTCGGGTTTGATGGATTGAATGAGTCGCTGGAGACGTTTGCGCTCATCGCTACTTGAAATCCTCTTTGAAATGCTTACCCCCGAGGAAAAGGGGACCAATACCAGATATCTTCCGGCTATGGACAACTCGCACGAAAGTCGCGGACCTTTGGTAGAAATTGGTTCTTTAACTACCTGCACTGGAACGAGCTGACCCTTTGAAAGCTGCTGGGCAATTTTGCCATGCTTATCAATGTCTTTCTCGACTTGGAATTTATCCAACTTGCCTCCAGTGATCTTCTTAGCGCGGACGAGCTTAGCAAACTTTTGTAGTGAGCTGAACTTGGCACCTAGATCGAGGTAATGAAGAAAGGCGTCTTTCTCATACCCAATGTCAATAAAGGCGGCGTTCAGGCCAGGCACCACTTTTTTTACGGTGCCCAAGTAAATATCACCAACTACAAATTTGCTGCCGTCTTGTTCCTCGTGGAACTCGGCCAGCTGCTTGTCCTTAAGAAGGGCGATGCGACATCCGTTTTGAGTTGCGCTTATGATTAGCTCATTGCTCAAAACTGAAATGTTTATTTTTTTCTAGTTCTCCTTACCTGAAGAAGCTTATTTTTTCTTATGTCTATTCTTTCTCAAACGCTTCTTGCGCTTGTGAGTAGCCATTTTATGCTTCTTCCTTTTTTTACCACTTGGCATAATGTGTTCCGATTTTTATCCGCCAGCCGGCGGACAGGTTAAACAATAATTTATTTAAGGTCCTTTAGGTAAGAGTCCACGGTGGCTTGCACTGCTGGATCCTTTTCCATTTTTTTCACTTTTTCAAATTGCTCGCGAGCTTCTTTATTCTGTCCATCGTTCATGTAGGCCACCCCTAACAGCATTTGGCCTTGCGTGTGCGTTGGATTCACCACTACCAGTTGCTTAAGCCAGTCGATCGCCTTTTTGTTTTGGCCTGATTGAACGGAAAGCATCCCCATGTTAAATAGAGCAAGCTCGTTTTTTGGATCTTCTGAAAGCACATCCCTCAACTGGCGGATACCCTGCATAGGCCCACCCGTGGTGAGATAGGTCATGGCCATTTTGATGCGCGCTTCGTAGTTTTTGGGATTGGATTCAACGGCTTTGCCCAAATATTCGCGGGTTTTTTCGGCTAACAGTTTCTGTTTGCCCGCATCCATAGCAAAGGTATAAGCCTGATAGAAGCTGTTGCCAGCTTTCAGAAAACTTTCAGTGTTGTTAAAGAACGTCGCTGCTTTTTCTCCGAACCAAGCAGCACTATCAAATTGGCCTGCTTGTGTGTAGAGACTCCGCAAAGAGTCGGCAAAGATAGCATTTTTTTTATCTGACGAATTTTGGAATGCCTTCTTGACTTCTTTGATAAGGGAGACTATTGCCGCCGGAGCAGCGGTGTGTGCCTGCTGCGGGTGATCGGTGTGGCCATCTCCTTTCGCACCGGTAGAATCCGTTGACTTAAGTTGGTGCTCGTTTTCAACGACTGCCTTAGGCAATAGAAAAATCAGCCAAACGACGAGCGCGCTGGCGGCAATTAATATGATGCGGGTCTTCAGCATTCGTTGATGGTTGTTCGTTATTCGTTATCCGTTTCGATTTGCGTCGATCAACGGACAACGATCAACGAATAACGACTACTTGTCGGCAGTCTGCTTTACTTTCTCGCTGTTCTTGATTTTGTTCACAAAGATTTTGGCAGGCTTGAAGCTGGGAACAAAATGCTCATCGATTACGATGGCAGTGTTACGGGAAATATTTCTTGCAATTTTTTTCTTTCGCTTCTTATTGATGAAACTGCCAAACCCACGCACGTAGATGTTGTGGCCATTCGCCATGTTGGTCTTTACGATATTGAAAAAAGCCTCCACACTTGCTGACACATCAGCTTTGTCGATGCCTGTTTTTTCAGAGATCTGGTTGATAACGTCTGCCTTGGTCATAGAATTTTAGAAAGGCCGCAAAGTTAAACGCAGAATGTTCAAACGCAAAATGAATTTACTGATTATCACATAGATGGCTATAAATGGGAAGCGTATTCGGTAGAATGAATTGATTTTAAGAGATTCACACCTAACACATGCTCAAGGATTTTTTTTCGGATCACATTATAGAATGGTACGATCATCATCAGCGTGACTTACCGTGGCGACGAACTCGCGATCCTTACCGAATCTGGTTGAGTGAAATCATACTTCAACAAACCAGGGTTGTCCAAGGTCTTCCTTATTATAATGCCTTTGTCAAGACGTTCCCATCTGTTTTTGATTTGGCCAGAGCCCCACAGCAAAGAGTGCTTCGGCTTTGGCAGGGGTTAGGGTATTACTCACGCGCGCGCAATCTTCATCAATGTGCGAAGGAGGTCGTTAAAAACAACAAAGGTGTTTTTCCGGACACTTTTGAGGGCCTGAAAAAATTGAAGGGCGTTGGGCCTTATACCGCGGCGGCGATCGCTTCTTTCGCATTCCGTGAAAATGTACCCGTAGTAGACGGCAATGTTTTTCGCGTGCTCTCCCGCGTTTTCGGCATCGACAAAGACATTTCTTCGGAAGAAGGCAAAAAGTATTTCTTTTCGTTGGCTACGGAACTGATCGATAACAAGCGCCCTGATGTTTTCAATCAAGCGGTGATGGAATTTGGAGCGCTCCACTGCCTTCCAAAAAATCCAAAATGTGACGAATGCATTTTTTCAAAAAAGTGTAAAGCCAGTTTGCTAAACCTGCAGGAACTGTTGCCCGTCAAATCCAAAAAACTTAACACAAGAACCAGGTACCTGAATTATTTCGTCATCCGAACGCGAGAAAAAACGTTGATGCGTCAAAGAAACGGTAGGGATATCTGGCAAGGGCTTTACGATTTTTATTTAATAGAGACGCCCAAAAGCAAAAAAGCAGAATCAATGATTCAACAGGATAAATTTTTGAGCGAATCGCATATTATCAAAACGAGCAGAATTTTCACGCACCTCCTGTCCCATCAAAAACTGAAGGTGAAATTTATTGAAGTCGAACAACCGGCTTCCAAGAAAAGCGAACGGGTCGCCAAAAAATTGGGACTTAAGGCCTTTACAAAAAAAGAGATATCAAAACTCCCGAAGCCGATCCTTATCGATCGCTTTCTTCACCCCCATTCGTGAACGGGATTTTTGGTACCTTTGTGGTCTGGCAAATTTTTTTTCTTGCCAAATTGAGTTCGAATAAACAAACCAGATATGTCAGGAGTAAATAAGGTGATTCTTTTGGGAAGGTTAGGCAAAGACCCCGAATCGCGCACGCTAGAAAGTGGTACAATGGTGGTAAACTTTACACTGGCCACCTCCGAAGTGTACAAGGATAGAACCACAGGCGAACGAAAAGAAATTACGGATTGGCACAACGTCGTGCTTTGGCGCGGATTGGCGGAAACAGCGTCTAAATATTTGAAAAAAGGCGACCAGGTGTATATCGAAGGAAAAATGCGCACACGCAGTTGGGAGAAAGACGGAGTAACGCGCTATACCACTGAAGTAATAGGTGACAACATGACACTGATTGGTTCTAAGCAAGGCGGAGGCGGCAATTATGAAAGACCTGCTGCCTCACCAAGTGCGATGCCCGTCGATGATTTGAAAACACAGGACAATCCTACCGATGACCTTCCATTCTAAAGAGGAAGCCAGTTTAAATATTGTTCAACGAATGAATTAGTGCTTGAAAGCGATATTCTTGTTAGAAGAGCCCTCTAGGCAGTTTTTATCCAATCTCCTAGCCACAGGACCGAACTGGTTTTATGTTTTTGGTTTTTCGGTGATCGTGGTTTTATTGGGGGCATCTGCTTTTATCTCCGCGTCTGAAGTTGCGTTCTTCTCTTTGAAAGGAGATTTTCTGGACAAATGCCGCACCTCCGATGAAACCGCCGACAAAAACATCGTTGACTTGCTGAAGAAACCGCGTTTGTTGTTGGCTACGATTTTGATCTGCCATGATTTTGTGAACGTGGCTGTTGTTACGATGTCTACGTTTTTGATGTGGGAGATGACCAATACGCGTAAACCGGCAGAGGCCATCGTCGGTATTGTAACTTTTGCAGTAACGTTTGCCCTTACTTTTTTCAGTGAGATTGTTCCCAAAGTTTATGCGACGCAACACAATCTAAGTTTCGCCAGAAAGGTGGGCCGCACGTGGAAAGTGTTGCAAAGCTTTTGGCGCCCGGTGTCGTGGCTGTTGTTAACCATGAGCCAGGTGGTGGAGAGAAGAGTGGAGAAAAAAGGATACAGTACTACCGTCGAAGAGTTGAACCAGGCACTTGAACTTACTACCGAGCATAATGGAACCACCGAGGAAGAAAAGGATATCCTCAAGGGAATTGTAAACTTCGGCACATTGACCGTGAAGCAGGTCATGAAATCACGTGTCGATATTTCGGCCGTCGATGCTGAATTGAATTTCACCGAACTGATGGACCAGGTAAACAAATCGGGGTTCTCCAGGATTCCCGTTTTTCGTGAGACCATCGATACCATCGAAGGAATCTTGTACACCAAAGACTTGCTGCCTTATCTCGATGAAACGGAGAATTTCAAGTGGCAAAAATTATTGCGCCCCAGTTTTTTTGTACCCGAGACAAAAAAACTGGATTCCCTTCTAAAAGATTTCCAAGGCAAAAGAGTGCACATGGCCGTCGTTGTTGACGAGTACGGTGGCACCGCGGGAATTGTCACCCTTGAGGATTTGATTGAAGAAATCATTGGTGATATCAACGACGAATTTGACGAAGTCAATCTTGGCTACCAAAAAGTAGACGACCACAACTTTATTTTTGAGGGGAAAATTTCCATTCACGACTTGTGCAAAGCACTTGAGGTTGACTCTTCAATGTTTGATGATGTGAAAGGAGAAAGTGAATCACTCGGCGGATTGATCCTGGAGCTGCACAGCGCCCTTCCAAAGGCCGGGGATCAAGTGACCTTTGAGCGGTTTACTTTTACGGTGCTCAATGTCGACAAAAAGCGAATCTCGAGAGTTCGCGTGGCCCTACAACAGGAAGCGGTAAAGCATGAGGAATAGTCGATGGCCGACGGTCGAAAGACGATGGCAAAACATGCGCTTACTATGGACAATGGACCGTCGACTATGGACGTTGATCCTTTGCACGATTTTGCTCTCCTGCTCGCATGATTATCAACCCAAACCCAAGGGGTACAATCGATTAATTCTTCCCAAGGAAGAGTATCAATCTCTTCCTGACACGTTGCCTTATCATTTTGAGTATTCAACCCATGCCAAGCTGTTGAAGGACACCTCGTGGATCAGCGAACGCCATTGGGTGGAGATCTATTATCCAGAATTGAAAGCCAACATTCATATCACCTACAAGAAAGTTCTTGGTAAGGAAGCAATCCTAAAAGAACTACTCAACGATGCGTATAACCTTACTTCAAAGCAGCAGATCAAAGCGAATGCGATTGACGAAGTGATCATAAAAACACCTTCCGGAAAGACGGCCGTGATTGCGGAGATTGCCGGTGAGGTTCCAAGTCAGTTTCAGTTCACCGTGACCGATTCATCAAAGAACTTCCTTCGAGGCGCCCTTTATTTCAACACCAAAGTTCATAACGATTCCCTCGCGCCCGCCATCGAGTTCATGAAAAAGGAAACGATGCATTTGATCAATACCCTGCAGTGGAAATCTAATTAGTCAATTGTCAATGTGCAGAGGAGTCGATTAATTTGCACATTGGCTGATTGATCATTGAGCTTGACAAATTTTTTCGACACCTCCATTGAGTTTCTCAAAGGCGTTGGGCCACAACGCGCCGCTTTGCTCCAGAAAGAGTTAAGGATTTTTTCGTTCGGCGATCTTATCCAGCACTATCCGTTTCGCTACGAGGATCGCACGAAATTTTATTCCATTCGGGAGGTGAGCGATGAAATGCCTTACGTGCAGATCAAAGGCAAATTCACAGGTTTTGAAATCGCTGGAGCGAGACACAAAAAAAGACTGATCGGTTATTTCTCGGACGGCACCGGCGAAATGGAGATGATTTGGTTTAAACGCATCGAATGGGTGATGCAGAAAATCAAAACGAACATCGAGTATGTGGCATTCGGAAAGCCGACCCGTTTCGGCAGCAAAATCAATATTGCTCACCCTGAGGTAGAACCTATTACGGAAAGCAACTCCAAGGGAAATTCTTTTCAACCCATTTACCCAAACACCGAAAAACTCAAGGCACGTTACATCGACAGCAAACAAATTGCAAAACTTGAACTTGAACTTTTTCGCCAAGCAGAAAGCCACATTCGGGAAACATTGCCAACTTCCCTTCTGGTGCAGCAGCATTTGATAAGTAAGAAAGACGCGTTAAAAAACATCCATTTTCCAAAGACGCAAGACCTTCTCAACGCAGCGCAAGTTCGATTGAAATTCGAAGAGCTGTTTTACGTTCAGCTTCGCTTGATAAAGATGAAGCTGGTGAGGCAGGATAAATTCAAAGGGCAAATTTTCAACGACACTAGCATCCTCACCAAGTTCTATAAAGATTTCCTTCCTTTTGAGTTGACGGAAGCACAAAAAAGAGTCATCCGTGAAATTTACGCAGACATGAAATCGGGAAAACAAATGAGCCGCCTTTTGCAAGGAGATGTGGGTAGCGGAAAAACAATTGTCGCTTTCATTTGCATTCTGTTAACGATCGGTGGAGAGGCCCAAGCCGCCCTTATGGCACCCACGGAAATATTGGCCCAACAGCATTACACCAACTTGAAAAAATACGCCGACCGAATGGGGATTTCCATTGCCCTCCTCACAGGGTCGGTGAAAAAATCACAACGCAAACCAATTCACGAGCAGTTGGAGAGTGGCGAACTGAAAATATTGATAGGAACACATGCGCTGCTGGAGGAAGAGGTGAAGTTTAAGAAACTGGGCCTCGCTATTATCGATGAACAACACCGCTTTGGGGTGGCACAGCGAAGCAAATTGTGGCAAAAGAATTCCGACGTTTATCCGCACGTACTGGTGATGACCGCCACGCCCATTCCGCGCACGTTGGCGATGACCCTCTATGGCGACTTAGAAATTTCAGTGATCGATGAATTGCCAAAGGGAAGAAAGCCAATTCAAACCACCCATCAATTCGATTCACAACGACTTAAAGTGAATGGCTTCATTCAATCGCAAATCGATTCGGGCAGGCAGGTCTACGTTGTTTATCCGCTGATTGAAGAGTCAGAAAAACTTGACCTCAAGCATTTAATGGATGGCCATGAAAGTATGACTCGGGCGTTTCCCAACGTGCCCATCAGCATTGTCCATGGCCAAATGAAATCGGAAGCGAAGGATTATGAGATGGCGCGATTTGTAAGGGGGGAAACAAAAATCATGGTGGCCACCACGGTCATTGAAGTCGGAGTAGATGTACCCAACGCGTCAGTCATGGTCATTGAAAGTGCCGAGCGATTTGGATTATCGCAACTACATCAGCTGCGCGGCCGGGTGGGGCGAGGCGCCGATCAATCGTACTGTATTCTGATGACTAGTTACAAGTTGGGTGCTGATACAAAAACCCGCATCGAGACCATGGTACGTACCAATAACGGATTTGAGATCGCCGAAACTGATTTGAAACTGCGCGGGCCCGGCGACTTAATGGGAACACAACAGAGTGGTGCGCTCAATCTTCTCATTGCCGATTTAAGTAAAGACGGAAAAATTCTACAACAAGCACGCGAAGCAGCTAGCGATATACTTAATCATGATCCCGAGTTAAGAAAGGCCGAAAATGCAGTGATTAGAAAGCAAGTGGAGTCAAAGAAGAAGACGGCAGTGAATTGGAGCAGAATCAGCTAAGGATTTAGTGCTTACCAAAACTGGAAATACCCGATACATGCGAGTGTTTTGACGACTTGGGTCGTCGAAAAAACGTAACTTAGTAGTTCAAACCAACCCGCTTACATGAGAACTTACTTTACTCTCATGGCTATTGTGCTGTCTTACTGTGCACTAGCCCAAACCGTCACGATTAAAAAAGTTGAACTGGCCGGAGACAAGGTGCTTGTCTACTTTGACTTGGATGACTCAAACTCAAGTCATGAATTTGCGCTTGACCTATTCGCCTCGCGTGATAATTTCACGGTACCACTCGCCAAAGTAAAGGGCGATGTTGGACAAGAAGTAAAGCCGGGAGTCAACAAAAAAATAGAATGGAGCATCATCGAGGAATATGGCGGATACAAAGGCAAACTCGCTCTGGAAATTAGAGGTAGGGTTTATCTTCCGTTCGTAAAGCTCCAGAATTTCAACACCGAACAGTCGTACAAAAGAGGCAAGTCGTACAATCTACTTTTCAAAGTAGGCAGTACCAATCCGATTCACGTAGAACTCTACAAAGGAAGTCAGCGCGTGAGTGGCGAAATGAACCACCCGAACAACGGATCCTACTTACTGACAATCCCTTCGAATGCTACGCCGGGAAGCGACTACCGGCTGAAAATTACAGACTCGAAAAGCAATACGGACGTGGTGTATTCTCCATTGTTTAAAGTAAAGCCAAAAATTTCCACGGTGGTGAAAATACTTGTACCCGCCGTAATAATTGGCGGAGCGGCCGCGGCCCTGGGAGGTGGGGGTAAGAAAGACACAAGCGGAGGTGGCACAGGAAATAATACGGGACCGATACCCACACCGCCTCTGCCAGGCGGTTGAACTGAGCAAGTCAAATCATAACTAGAAGAAAACAATAAGAAATCCTTTTGAAACAAATCATGAAGAGAATTTTTACAATAGCATTGTTTAGTTTCCTTTTTAATCTGGCAGCTGTCGCTCAAATCACCTGGTCCAAGAAAACAGGGCCGTACGGAGGCTACATAGGTGACATTGTTGTTCACCCAACAAATTTTACTGTGTATGCTGTGTCAAACCTGAATAACAATGGAGGACCACTTTATCGATCGACCGACAACGGAGTAACATGGACTGAACTAGGGATATCAGTATTTGCCGGCGACGCTGGACATTTTGTAGATGTGTTAATGTTGCCAAACGGTACAATTTACGCACTGAGTTATAATCAGTGCTGCAGTGGGGGCAATGACCTTTATAAATCAATCGACGATGGCGCCACTTGGACAAAGTTGAATACCGGAAATGGGAGCGCAACAGGCGGTTTTGATAACCCCACTCAAATAGCGTACAACAGTTTTTCGGGCACTATTTATGTATTCGGCAGGGATAGTGGCTCCCCATTCAACAACCGCGTTTACCGGTCTATCAACGGTGGGGCGACATTCTCAAAGGGCTTTGGTGACCTGAGCGGAGATTTTACGAATATTTCAATCACTTCGACGGGGGATGTTTACGCTATTCACTTTTCTACTTTGTTCAAATCAACAGATGACGGAACGACATTTACGAACGTAGGCACGCCCGACTTATTCAACATAGCTTATCTCACGGCCAAATCAGATGGGAGCGAACTGACAATGGTCACCACCGGTTCATCCATGTTTGCGTTAAAGGCTCCCTCTTTTAATAGCTGGACTACAATTCTTGAAAATAATATTACGGTGGCTGACATAGCAACCTACGGCCCTAAGGCGGTGATGGGTTACAGTTTGGACAATTCAACATTGTATTTGCTAGACAACGCGAACAACAAAATCTACTTGGGCACGTCAGCAGGGACCTGGACTCAAAAAGGCACAACGCTTGTAGACTCTAATGGAGATAATGCGATTTGCTTTGCCCCGAAAGACGCAAACGTTTTGTACGCAGGCACTGCCGACGTTGGCATTTGGAAAACAATCAACGGAGGGTCTGGCTGGAATGAAAATGACATTGGAATTGAAGCAGGTAACTTCGGCAGCATTATCACCGCCGATAACGGAAATATTATTGTGGCTGGAACACGTGCTCAAATGTCAACGGATAATGGCGCCACTTGGACCCGGATCAGCACCATTCTCAATAACGGACCCAACTATACTTTGTTCAAAGCAATGACAGGTTCCCCTGCGACAATCGTTGCAATAGCACAAGGCACGAGCTATAAGTCAGCGGACAATGGCGTGACCTGGACAACCACTACCAATGGACCTGCGAATGCTTATCAATACGCAAGCACCGACGGAACAAATATTGCTGGTTTTGGCAACAACCTACTTTTTTATAGCCATGATCAGGGCGCTATATGGTCTGGAGCACTAAACATTAGTGGCGGAGGCTGGCCAACTGGGAGTTATAGTATGCAATCTTTTGCGGTTGATGGTACCAATGGAGTGATCTATTGTTATCTGTATGACGCGGGATACAAACTCTTCAAGGTGCAATTGAACAGTACAACAGCGCCCACTGGGGGTATAGCTACGCCAATCACTCAGAGTAACATCGGTGTGATCAACTCGATCAATTCAATTGCCTATCTGAATGGGAAATTGTATGCGTCATGGTATGGCAACAGCGGGCCTGGCAACGTCAGCTTTTCTACTGATGGAGGTGCGACATGGACAACTACAACCGGGGTCAACTCTGGACGGATGGACGTGGATCCTGTCAATAATTACCTATTTGTAACCGGGAGCAACGGCAACTCGAATTACACAGTCAATCTTTCGAGAGATGGAGGCACTTCATTTACTTCTTCCACGATTAACACCAACAGCAATCCATTTTTCTACGGCATCAATTTGAGCCCTTCAGGCACTGCCTACGCCGGATTTTCAAATTCAAGTATTTATGCCACTACAGGTACAGTAGTGACGCCTGCTGCTCCCTCATCATTGGTCAATTCGGGCGCTGGAACAGATCGCCTAACATTGAGATGGATCGATAACGCGAGCAATGAGTCACATTTTGTGATTAAAAAATTTAACGGCACTAGTTATGACAGTATCGGTTACCATAGCAGCAGTTCTTCAAGCGGCGCAAAACTTTATTACGAAGTAACAAATCTCAATGCTAACACTTCTTACTCTTTCAGGGTATTTGCCGCAAATGCGGCGGGCTACTCGAGTCCCGTTTCTCTTACCATGAGTACACTAAACTCTTGCGCCTCTGCGATTCCTGATAACCGCAGTTGGAACGGGAGCGTGGCTTGGAGCAATACGTCGCCAGCCAGTGGAACATCATCACTCACCAACATGACCATTAAGTCGTTGGCCAATGGGTATTATTCGGTAACAGATATAGCCAACGGGGCGATATCCGGTCAGAATACAAATATTCCCGCCACGTTTTTTGAGAGTTGCAATAGCACCTATTTGATTTCCGACTATCCGATTGAGCCAAACACCGATGGTACGTGGACGAGTGGAACAAATACACTGGTCTTAAAATACATTACAACCGATGGCGTCAACCCCGAAACAACTGCGACGGTTACCCTCACGGTCAACCTAACTGACCCGATACCCGCGGCGCCAAGCAATGCGACCGCCTACGTTTACAACAACACGAGCATTGAGGTGTCATGGTTGGGGAGCGCCTATGAAACACAATACATCGTTGAAAGATCTTCTGTTGATAATACGTTTTCTAGCATCGACAAGACGTACACGGTTAATTATCCTTCAACTTCCGTGATTGACAATTTTTCGCTCGTAACGAATACCACGTACTATTACAGAGTCAAAGCAAAAAATGCTACAGGCACGTCTGCCACAGCATCGAACACGGCGTCCGTTCAGTTTACCAGACCTTATTTCACACTTTCAGGCAGCACGGTAGAGAGTACGACTACCTATTCCTCAACGGGAGCCATTTGGGGCGACTTCAACAATGATGGTTTTGATGATTTGATTATGCCGCAACTGACCTTCTTCGCAGGAACAGCAACAATCCCCACGGCGTTTAAAAATGATGGAGCTGGAAATTTCTTGGTCGTTCCTCCAACAGGGATTGTCGCAAGTTCATATCTGGTGGGGACTGCGGCCGACTATGACAATGACGGGAAATTGGATCTGTTTTTAACTTCAATTGGCAGTCAAAATTATTTGTACAAAGGGAATGGTGATTTTACTTTTTCTCTCATAGGCCCTACGGCCGTGTCAGAAAATGACCACCAGAACGGTATTGAGTCGGGAGACCTTGGGGCTTCCTGGGCTGATTATGACAACAATGGCTTGATGGATCTACTGGTACTTACTCAGGACAACACGTTAAACCCAAAATTCTTCACGCAAGGTCCTGTGGGGACGTTTACAAAACAAACCACGGGAGCCCTGCCTTCCATAACGGCACAGGCATCACTTTCAGTGTGGGCCGATTACGACAACGACGGCGACCAAGATGTTTTTGTCACCAACGGTGATAGTGGCGCCGCTAATGAGTTGTTCAAAAACAATGGAGACGGAACCTTCACCAGAGTAACGGGCGCACCATTTGATACTGACTTGTCCGCAAACTCATTCACGGCGGCTTGGGCTGATTATAATAACGACGGCTTTCTGGACTTGTTCATTGGCGGCAAGACCAACAACATGTTGTACAAAAACAATGGGAACGGCACGTTTACAAAACAAGCCACCGGAATTGTTGTCACCGACCCGACGGGAAGTAATCAGGTATTCGGGGCGGCTTGGGGCGATATCAACAACGATGGTTTTCAGGATTTATTTGTCACTATTCCTGGCACCGAAAGCCGTATGTATATCAATAACAATGGCACTTCTTTCACTAAAGTGAGCACTGAAAAATTCAATGACATTAAGGTCGGAAGATTCGGTATGGCGTTCTCCGATTATAACAAGGACGGTCTCTTGGACTTAGCTTCGGCCGTAATCGACCCTGTCCTTTTTAACGACAATGGACTTGTTACAGGACCTTCAATAAAAAACCAACTCTTCAAGAACAATGCATCTACCGTGGGGAATTGGCTTGAAGTGAAATTGACGGGCACCACGTCCAATCGACTTGCCATAGGTGCGCGGGTGACGATTGTGGCGGGAGGGAAAACTCAAATAAGGGAGCTTGCCTCGACCAGCGCATTCTGTAGTCAGAATAGTCAATTCATTCATTTTGGCCTTGGTGCTAGTACGTCGGTTACCTCCGTGCAGGTCAAGTGGCCATCAGGGATAGTTCAGAACTTGTCAAATGTCAACTCCAATCAGATACTTAGCATTACGGAGGACAATACGGGACCAGTAGTTAGTACGCTTTCACCAAGCAATGGAGCAACGGGCGTGAATGCGAACACGACGCTGGCGATCACAGTCAATGAATTGTCTACAGCAACGGCTGGAAAATTCATAAGCATTTACAAAACAGCAGACTTAGTTAATGCTGTTGCGTCGATCGACGTCTCTACGGTTACGCCAAGTGGCAATACATTTACCTTTACTTTGCCACAGACCTTGCTTCCTTCCACTAGCTATTCGGTTGCAATTGACGCCGGTGCTTTTAAGGATATCTACAGCAATCCGTCATTGGCGATGAGCGCAGCCGCATGGCAATTCACGACAACAACTGGCCCTGTTGTTAGCCTATTGAATCCCCTCAATAACGCTACAGGTATTGCTGTAAACACACCAATTGAAATCACTTTCGATCGGGCTTTTTCAGGGGTGTCAGGTAAAAAAATAAATTTGACAGTTCACGGCAACGCTAGTCCGGATTTCGCAATTGATGTGACCACAGGAACGATCGCTGGAAACAAAATTTCATTTGCACCCTCCTCAGCATTAGGGTTCTTGAAAACGTACGATGTGTCGGTGGATGTCGGTGCATTTAAGGACGGCAATGGAAATGCCACCGTGGCAATCACTTGGTCATTTGTAACGATCGATAATGTTGCTCCGGTAATTACATTCACACCTCCCGCTACACTCGATAAGAATTTCAGCTCAACGGTATTTGCCGTCGGTGTGTCTGACAATAGCGGGACGGTTTCGTCTGCAACGCTTTCATATCGGAAAATTGCGGGAGGCAATTTCACTGACTTGCCAGGAACCTTCGACGCCGTTGGTGGCAAATGGAATTTTACGGTTCAAGAATCGTTCTTTGATGGCAATGGTATGGAGTTTTTCATCACCGCCAAAGATCCATCCAATAACGTTGGCCGACTCCCGCTGGACGCCAGCACGGATTTTTACACCAACATGAACTACAAGGCAACAGACAACGTCATTCCTTCTCAGCAAGTTGGATTTGGAGGGACGGCAGGCAGTTGGAAGATATTTACCATACCGTTTGATCTCGGCAGCGGCAACGCAATAAGCTCGGTGTTAAGTCAGCTTTCATCTCTCACGATTCAAGTGGACTGGAGAATGCTGGCCTATAAGAATAATACTGCCTGGGGCGAATATCCAACTGACTTCTCTACGTTCACTCGCGGCCAGGGCTATTTCATTAATATCAAAGACCCGGTGAACTTGGTGATGCCAGCAGCAACGGCTCCTTCTAATAACCGGAAGAACTTGTTCCAAATGAGTTTGAAAAAAGGATGGAATCAAATTGGAAATCCTTATCTCACAGCCATCTCCTGGGATGACGTCAAGAATTTTAGTACGAACACCGGCTTGACGGGCACCGGCGCGGTACTAAAGAAATTTGTCAGCGGCAGTTACGCTAACCAACAATCACTCCAACCATTTGAGGGAGGATTTGTTTTGGCAGAAAACGACATTACCGTATCAATTCCATTTGCCGGACAAACAACACCAGGAGGAAGAGTAGGCTCAACCACATTTGATCAAGGCGATTGGATTTTGCCATTCACATTAACAAACGGAGACACGCAAAATTCGTTTGGAGGTGTCGGTATGCACTCGCAAGCAACGCTTTCGTACGATCAATTTGACGACGTCAATGCACCGCGGTTCATCAATTATGTGGAGATGAATTTTCCACATCCTGAGCATTTCGCAAAAACCTTTGCACGCGATGTCATTCCTCAAGCAGACGAGCACGTGTGGGAATTTACAGTAGACTCTAATAGCAAAGGGTTGACGCAACTGGCCTGGGACAACGCTGACTTGGTTTCGAAAGACATTTTTCTATATGACTTAAAGAGAGAGGTTATTGTCAATATGAAAGAAGCGAGCTCGTACTCCTTCGACGCGAAAACTTCGTCGGCGTTCCGGGTTTACTATGGCGACAATCTCCCCTCCAAGATCAAACCACAAACCATTTCACTCGGTGATGCTTATCCGAACCCGAGCGCGAGCACCAGAGTCACAATTCCCTTCACATTGCCCGAAAGCCCGTCCAGCTACGAGGTTACGTTGGAAGTTTATAATTCAATGGGCGAGAGAATCTCAACGCTCACCAATGGATCCTATGGAGCGGGATTTTACGTTTCCCAATGGGACCCTAACGTTGACTTAACCAGCGGCCTTTACATCTATAAGATGAAGGTGGTAGGTAAAGAAGCTTATTCCGTTTTAAGTAAAAAAATAATCATCACTCACTAGACAAACCCATATGAAAAAGTTGCTCTTCTTTTTAATTTGTTTTGAAGCTGGCTTTAATCTCAGCGCACAAAACGTGAGCACACGCACCAACGAATTTGAAGTCGACTTTAGCGACCCTAAAAAATTGGCGAATTCAGTGATTCCTGTAATCAACTGGATAACGCCAACGGCCGAAACCAACTTCGCTGGGGAACAGAAGTACAAGATCAAATTTGAAATTGAATCGGCCACTCCCATTAAGAACATCACCATCACCATTAAAGAAAGCGCAGAGTCAGTATCGCGAGGAATGCTGAACATTCAACCAGCGACGGAGGAGGAAAAACACAAAAGCGTGGTTGAAAAAAATGTAACACTCATGGACGGTGAAAACGTCATTGAGATTGTGGCCGAGAACACAGATGGTGTGAAAACCGTAAGCCACCGCAGCGTGAGGGTGGGAACCACTGGCCTTGCCGATGCCAGTAAACTCGACCGTACTGACTACGCTATTTTATTTACTACGAATGATTACGACAACTGGCCCGATTTAGTGAACCCTGTGAAAGACGGTCGCGCGATAGCCGACGAGTTGAGAAAGAATTATGGATCGAGAGTGGAAGTAATTGAAGGAGGAACGCAGTCGGAGATATTGAAGAAACTGCGAGAGTATGCGGAGAAAAAATATAAACCGCTGGATCAGGTGTTTATTTTCTTTGCGGGTCACGGACAGTTTGATCAGACCTTTGGCGAAGGGTATGTGGTGACCAAAGAATCCCAGGCCAATGACGAAGCCAAGACCACCTATCTATCACACAATCGTCTGCGCACAATTATCAATAATATCCCGTGCGAACACGTTTTCTTAGCCATGGATGTTTGCTTCGGAGGCACCTTCGATCAGGCGATCGCGCATCGCGGAATGGATGAAGACTACAAAGAGGCGTCGCAAGCTGAGATGGTAACAAGAAAGCTCACCTACAAAACGAGAAGATATTTGACCTCCGGCGGTAAAGAATATGTACCCGATGGCAGGCCTGGCATGAACTCTCCGTTTGCTAGAAAGTTTCTCGAGGCGTTGCGCAGTCGCGGAGGGAAAGATGGAATTCTTACCCTTGGAGAGATCAACACCTATGTGGAGGCGTTAAAACCGCAGCCAAGAGCGGGAGAATTTGGCGACAATGCCCCTGGCAGTGACTTTATTTTCGTAGTCAAGTAGAAATCACCATCGGATAAAAAGGGCAGGCATTGCAATAGCCTGCCCTTTTTTATTTCACTGGGTATCATTAAGATTGAAATTCAAAAACCCGATTAAATTTGAGGTGTTTCTGAATTTTTATGGCAAGAATATTTGTATTTGGCTTTTTGTTGATTGCACACCTTTCCTTTGCGCAATCAGGCAACTACTTTCTTTCGCATTATGCGCCAGAAGATGAACGCTTTGACAACTTTACTTTCGCGATAGCACAAGACGACCATGGCGTCTTCCATTTCGCCAATAAGCTTGGCATCATAGAGTTTGATGGAAGGAACTGGGGATTGATTCCTACCAGCGGCCCCATCTTTACAGTGACGCTCTCAGGCCACGAGATTTTCGCAGGTGGATTCAGCGGATTTGGCAAGGTCTCTATTGGACCTGACCACGTCAAAACATTTCAATCACTGTCACAAGACCAAAAGGAGGCCGGCCAGATTTTCTCGAGCCTTTCACTCAATGGCAAAGTGTATTTCGCAAACGCGAAGTCGATTTTTATTCTTTCGCCTGCTTCCGGAAAAGTGGAATCGGTAATTCATGCCAAGCCGAATGAAGAACTCATCGGCCTTCTGGACATTACGGGCAAACCATTCGTCAAATCGAACAAGGGCATCTATCTCGTGGATGGCGACAAACTCTCGTCACCTCACTTTCCCTGGAGTGATGACCTGTCGATAGAGATGAGTGCAAATTCTTCATTTGGGGCGGAAGCACTAACGCTATTGAGTGTTACCGGCGGCCGCGTTTTTTTGGCAAGTATTTCCGGGCTAAAAGAAATTAATGCAGACAGAGAGTTTCTTGCCCGCAATACGCCGGTCGCACTCGCGTGGGTCAACGAGCGGTTAGTGGCGATCGGTACTCTTCGTGGTGGCGTGATTTTTATCGACCCCCAAACGGGAGCAACACAAGAAATCACCAGTTTTTATACGGGCTTACCTGACAACGAAATTTATTCGATGTTCACAGATCGCAACGAAGGCTTGTGGGTAGCTCATAGCTATGGCTTTTCGCGCATAGCTCCGTCGGTTCCTTTTAGATCATTCAGTTATTACCGCGGCATTCAAGGGAATATGTTGTGCGTAAAAACATTCAAGGGCCAAACTTATGTAGGAACGACGCTAGGGCTATTTCGTCTTAGCAAAACAGAGGAGACACAGGAAGTTGCAAACGACAGAACACTGATTTCGGAAGACAATACTTCAAAAAAGAGGAAGGGTCTTTTCTCTTTTCTAAAGAGGAACAAGATGGTAGAAGTTAAATCAACGGGACCGAAAAAAGCACTGAAAGGAGTGGCGTATGTCTTCAAGAAAATAGAGGGCATCGAAGGTAAGGTGACACAACTTGTGGAAACCGATGGCGAGCTCCTGGCGGCAGGCAATTTTGGTGTAGCGTCGATCAATGAATTCAAATCGACGCCCTTAGTTCAAGCGGCGACTCGATTTATTTTCAAATCCACTACTCTAAATCAACTCTTCGTAAGTACCCTTGACGATAATATTAGGACACTTTCACCAGGCGCAAAGGGGTGGAAGGAAACCCACCTCCTTGACACGCTGACTGATTACATTAGCTTCATTTTTGAGGATAAACTGGAAAACATCTGGTTGTGCGGTCAAACCAATGCAATTAAAATAGAGACAGTTGACAAGGTAGTTACGTCAATCGAGCAAGTTCCGTTTCTTAACCCCACTATTGATGAAAGTGTTGGCATGGCTTATGGCAGTGAGGTTTATGTTGCTACCGGTGGGAGCTTTCATCGCTACGATATCAAAGACAATGTTTTCAAAAAATACGATTCCCTCCCTGGTCCAAAAAAATATTTTGCGTCGGCTGGATATTTTTGGTTTCACGACGGCCATCGCTGGCGTACCGTCGATCCGCGCATGCAGTCGGCCCTCAAACTCAAATGGCTGGGCATGTTTTCGAATTTGAGGTATATCGCGCCGGCAGAAAATAGTCAAAGTCTTTGGCTCATTACCTCCAACAACGAGCTGTTTAGATTTTCGAGCAAAGACGCCGACGAGTCGATCAAAGACTATCCACTTTTCTTAAGGGAGGTGAGGGGTCAACAAAACAGGTTCAAGCCGGCTCGGTCCATCGTCATAAGTCAATTGGAAAGCACCGTGTCGTTTGATTTCATTCAGCCCGACTACCTGGGCATGAGGGCAGTGGAATATCGTTATCAAGTGAAGAGTAAAAATAGTGAATGGACCCCCTGGGCTACGTCAAACAACATCGTGAACTTTTCCTACTTGCCATCGGGCCTGTATAAACTTGAAGTTCAAACACGAGACATGATGGGAAAGGAGTCGGCGATTGAAGAAATTTCGCTCGAGGTAGAACCACCCTATTGGAGGCGCGCCTGGTTTTACCTGCTGGAGGTAATTTTCTTTGGATCGATGGTATTTTTGTCCATCCGGTTGGGAGGTAGCAACTCGAAATACAGGCTCATCAGTAGAATTCTTTCCATGCTTACCATCATTATGATCATTCAACTCGTGCAGTCGGCAGTAAACACACAAGTGACCTTCAAGACAACCCCTGTGCTTGACTTTTTCGTTCAGGTAGGCCTTGCCCTTTTGGTTCTTCCGGTAGAACGTTACCTGAGAAAGCTGATGGTGCGCGGCGTCTAGATATCACAAATACCAACGCACTTTTTCAGCGACGAAAGTTTGTCTTTTGCAGCGGGGATGAATTCTTGAGCCACATAGCCTTTAAAGCCCGTCTTCACAATGGCACGCATTATAGCGGGGTAAAACAATTCCTGAGATTCATCGATTTCGTTTCGCCCCGGAACACCGCCCGTGTGGAAATGTGAAATGTATTTGATGTTCTTGGTAATCGTAGCGATCACATCACCTTCCATGATTTGCATGTGATAGATGTCATACAGCAACTTGAAATTTTCAGAACCCAACTTTTCGCAAAGTTTTACGCCCCACGCGGTATGATCACATTGGTAGTCTTTGTGATCAACCTTGCTGTTGAGTAGCTCCATGCTAACCACGACATTGTATTTTGCCGCGATTTTCAAGACGGGCTCCAAACCCCGCGCGCAGTTTTCTAAGCCCTGTTCATAAGAGAGCCCATTGGCGTTTCCGCTAAAGCAGATCACGTTCTTAAGCCCCGCATCAGCGGCCTTGGGAATTCCCTCGCTGTATCCTTTTAGCAATTTTTCATGAACGGATGGATCGCTGAAGCCCTTCTGCAAGCCGGTATCTCCAGCATAAGCCATAGCACAGGTGAGTCCATATTTACCTGCGGTGGCCCATTGCGTTGAGTTAAGAAGATCGATCGACTTGAGTCCAATCTGTTTGGCGCCTTCGCACAATTGCTCTAATGGAATGTCACTATAACACCATTGACAGGCGCTGTGGTTAATGTTGCCACGCAAGTCAACGGGCAATGCGTTCATCGATTTCGCTATCTGCGGAAGAGCCAACGAACCGAGTGCGGTACTAGCCATTGCTTTTAATGCTTGTTTGCGATTTATTTTCATAATGATTTTCTATTGACGATAAACGACACCGTCTTTCATGACAAATTTAATTTTTCTCAGATCAGAAATATTCTTGGACGGATCTCCCGATACGACTACCAAATCGGCGAGCAATCCATTTTTAAGAGAGCCAATTTGATTTTCCATGTGAAATGCCTTCGCATTTACACTTGTTACTGCTTTCAAAACATCAGATGGCGTCATGCCATAATCCACCATCAATTCCATCTCTCGGGCATTTTCTCCATGCGCAAAAACACCAACATCACCGCCCGCCAAGATCGTTACACCTGATTGCAACGCATCCTTAAAGCTCTCCCTTTTCTTTTTCACGCGGGCAGGTTCAGGGTCGACGCCTTTTTTCCACCCTCGGTATTGAGCCACCGCATCTCCCGCGGCAATTGTTGGGCACAGCGCAACATTTTTTTCTTTCATCAAGTTAAAAATTGAAAGAGTACCATTGTCTCCATGTTCGATCGTTTCAACGCCTGCCAGTATTGCCCTCCGCATGCCTTCGGCGGTGCTTGCATGAACCACAACTCCTCTGCCACTGCTGCCGGCGGTCTCTACCACTAGCTTCAGCTCATCGATTGAAAACGTGGGCTGTGCTTCATCATTTTTCCCCCATCTGTAGTCTGCATAAACCTTTATAACATCAGCGCCTCTTCCTATTTGATCGCGAGTGACTTTGATGAGGTTGTTGCCATCGGCTTCTTCGGCGCCCTTCATTACCTGCATGTCGGTGTCGAAGCCCTTGGGCCCATATGAACCAGTGGCGACAATAGCGCGCCCGGCAACAATCATTCGCGGGCCAATGATGATCCCGTCGTTGATTGCCTTCTTCAACTCAACGTCAGAATAACCGGCACCTTCAGAACCCAGATCACGCACGGTTGTGAACCCCGCCAGCAGCGTATTTTTTGCGTGCACCGTTGCTCGCACTACTCGATACGAATCACTTTCTTTCATCACCTGATCGTCCCAAGGAGTTTCGTTGTAAGGATGGAGCAGCAAATGTGAATGTGCTTCTATAAGGCCGGGCAGCAAAGTGCAGTTGGGAAAATTTATTTTTTGTGCGTTGCCAGGGGCCGTTATTTTTTCCTTTGGTCCAACGGAAATTATCTTATCGCCTTGTACGACGACGGCCCAGCCTTCGTGAATCGCTTCACCATCAAAAATACGGTCGGCAATTAAGTAATAACTGTTTGGCGATTGAGAGAAGGCATCGTTGAAAAAAAGAACAAGGATGGCTGCAACTAAATTTTTCATTTTGGTTTTTTATCGACAACCACAAGACACGTTCGAAAATAACGAAAGATCAACCAACAAAAAACCCTTCCGGGTTGGAAGGGTTCGCTTTGCTTTTTTATCGAAGATATTTTTCAAATAGCCTTCAATGCCGCATCGTAATTTGGCTCTTGCCCGATGGCGGGAACGAGCTCTGTGTATTTTACTTTTCCAGATGGATCGATCACAACAATGGCACGAGCAAACAGCCCAGCAAAACTACTGGTGGTCAATTCTACTCCGTAATCTTTTCCAAACCCACGACTTCTGAAATCCGAAAGCGTGACGATGCGATCAATGCCTTCGGCTCCGCAAAAACGCTTGAACGCAAAGGGCAAATCTTTCGCAACACAAATCACAACAGAACTTTGAAGTGAAGAAGCGTACTGATTGAACTTGCGCGTGGAGGTGGCACAGACCCCTGTGTCGATGCTTGGAAAAATATTCAACACTACCGTTTTTCCTGCAAAGTCTTTTAAATGTTTGTCCGACAAGTCATTTGCCGAAAGAACAAAATCCGGCGCCATACTTCCAACAGCAGGCAGATTTCCGATTAGGTCAGCGTCAATAGCGCCGAGTTTGGTTTGAGAGTGACTCATGAATGTGATTTAGTTAAGATGAAAAAAAACTCTAGCGATTGGCGATCAATTCTTCGGTGACGATTTCAACGTCCGCATTTTGAATCGCTCCGAAACCGCCATAAACATTGGATAGCCTAGTGAAACCCTCCCGCATCATTATTGAAATGGCCGTCATTGAACGATAGCCACCGCCACAATGCACCAAGTAAGGTTTTGATTTATCGATTTGAGCAAAATTGGATGGCATTTCCGACAAGGGCAAAAACATCGCATCTTTTACGTGGGCAGTATTCCACTCGCTTGTTTTACGAACGTCAATAACTTCCGCCCCCGCCGCCAGTTCTTGTTTCATGTCCTTCGCCTGAATTGATTTTACTTGAGCTGTTTTCTTGGTCCAGGCAGCAAATCCGCCGTGCAGATAACCGCGTACATTTTCGTACCCCACGCGCGCCAGGCGCAACACCGCCTCATATTCCCTGCCAACTTCCGCGATCAGCACCAATGGCTGATTGATGTTGATCAATGTGCCGGCCCAAATCGCGTACTGCCCGTTCAATCCGATGTTGATGGAGCCCGGAATAAATCCTTTTTCAAAATCGTCGGCCTTGCGCGTGTCAAGTATGAAGGCACCATTTTCTACCGCCTTTGTAAACTCTTCTTCATTTAACGCACGGTTGTTTTTCTTGACGACATCGTCGATCGAGAGATAGCCGTCTTTGTTTATCCGCGCATCCTCAAAGAAATAATGAGGAGGAGGCGCAATTCCGTCAGTAACTTCCTTTATAAACTGATTGCGATCGGAAGCCTTCAGCGCATAGTTAAATTTCTTTTGCTCGCCGATCGTTGAAAATGTTTCCTTGCCAATATTTTTACCGCAGGCTGAACCTGGCCCGTGCGCCGGGTAGACCAACACATGATCGGGAAGCGGCTTTAGTTTTTGGTTTAGCGAATCATACAGCATGCTTGCCAAATCCTCTCGGCTAATCTTTCCATCAAGCAAGTCAGGCCGCCCCACATCTCCCACAAACAAAGTGTCGCCGGTAAAGACGGCATGCTCTTTTCCATTTTCATCGAGCAACAAATAACAACTCGATTCGGGTGTATGTCCAGGGGTGTGGAGTGTTTTGATTCTTACCTTGCCGAGCGAAAAAACCTCTCCATCTATGGCGTTGCGAACTTTATATTTCGTTTCGGCCATTGGGCCATAAATAATCGTGGCACCCGTTTTTTTGGCAAGGTCTATATGGCCACTGACGAAATCGGCGTGAAAGTGGGTCTCAAAAATGTATTTGATTTTCGTTCCACGCGCCGCCGCAATTTCCAGATAAGGCTCTGTTTCGCGAATTGGATCGATAATGGCCGCCTCGCCTTCGGATTCGATGTAGTAAGCTGCCTCCGCGAGACAGTTGGTGTATAGCTGTTGGATGTACATGGCTCCTTTTAACCGTGCAAAGGTCAGAAAAATTCCCTTTCCAAACATTCTCCGCTAAATTTGTAACATGAAGCGAGGGATGATTTTTATCATGGGTTGGCTGGTGTGTGCGCAGTTACTCGCGCGACAATATCAAACGTTTGAAGAAAACGGAAGAGTGGGAATGAAGGACGACGAAGGTCACGTCGTAATCCCTCCTTCATTTGAGGCACTGGGTTGGTCGGACGGAAATTTTTCAGTAGCCGGAGAAGTGACGGGCTATCGCCTTCAGGGCTTGTGGGGAATAATCAATCTCAAAAAGGAATTTGTCACAAAAGCGGAATTTGAAAACCTTACTTATTCGGGAGGCGAAAATATCGTGGCCCGAAGGAAAATCAATTCCGTTTCCTATAAGTCAGGCTGCCTCAACCTGCGCGGCGAAATTAAAATTCCGTTCGTTTATGACGGAATTCAAATTCAAGGTTTGCGTGCCATTGTTTTCAACTTAAGTAAATCACAATATCGTTATGGCATTGTCGATTACAACAACAAACCGATCCTTCCGCTCGGCTACAAATACATTCGGCCACTCGGCACCCTCCGATATGCCGTAGAAAACGATCAGGGTCAAATAGCGCTCTTCAATGAAAGCGGAAGCCCTGTGACCGAATTTTCAATTGACAGCGTCTCCTCGTTTTATAAGAACTACGCGATTGTCCACCAAGATCATCTCCAAGGACTTATTGACCGCGATGGACTGACCAAACTTGAAACGAAATACCAAGCGATCACTATTTCTGAGGACGGAAAAATCTTTATTCAGCTGCCGAACGAATGGAGTTTTATCAATGACAAAAACGAAACCAAAAAACAAATTTTCACCGATGAACTACGCGCCTTAAATGACAAGTCCTTCTATTTCAAAAAAGGCAACCATTGGGGCGTTCTCGACGACAACTGGCAACCCCTTATTCCGGCACTTTATGAAAAAGTTCTGGAGATATCCAAAGACAGGTACTTGGCCATCCGTGCTTCGAAGCATGGATTGATCGATGGCAAGAATGGAACGGTCATCCCTTTTTCGTTCGACTCACTGGAATATTCAAACCCGTTGCTGCGCGCCTACAGGAAAGGAAACGGATGGCAGCTAATTGATTTGTCGGGGAAAATACTCACGACTCGGTCCTATGAAAAAATTCAATCGTTAACACGCGAGCTCTTCTCGATCAAAAGCAAAGGTTTCTACGGTATTGCTGATTCCAAAGGACGGGAAATTGTTCATTGCGTGTTCGACTCAATCGCAACGCCCATGGACGGTTTAATTGCCGTGAAATTCAAAGGCAAATACGGTATCATCGATGTCAACGAAAACTGGCGGATAGCGCCACAAGATTTCCCACTGCAAACCATCAACCGTAACGTGTATCTGCAACGGCAGCCCGACAATGCGTTCATCAAAACCTTTTCTGGAGAGATTAAATATTTCAGCCCGTATCAACTAAAGTTTAATGAACAGGATTTTGTAGAAACCCTTCCCAATGGAATTGAAAAAACCGTCGGCTATGACGGCGTAATCATACATCGCGTTGATCCACCGGAAAGCACAGAAGAAGTTTTTCGTGAGAGCGAAGGCTTTCGTGGCATGAGAAAAAATGGTCGTTATGGCTTTGTCGACAAGGATGGCAAGCTGCGAATCGCCAATCGATACGACAGCATCGGAGAGTTTCACGAAGGGATGGCACCGGTAAAGCTCATCGGAAGGTGGGGCTTCGTAGATGTAAATGACCGTGTAGCGATCAACCCTAATTACGACAATGCGTCAACATTTTCCGGAGGAACGGCCATCGTTTCGAGGAACAAAAAATTTGGTGTCATTGATAAAGTTGGAAACACTGTTTTACCATTGCGTTACGACCGCGTGACAATACAATCCGACTCTTACCTCTTGACCTTGTCAGACTTAAATGGGTTGGCTGATCTAAAAGGAAATGTCACCATCGAGCCGCGTTTTGACTCCATTGTGACGGCCGGAAACAACATGCAGATCGTGTGCCGTGATGAAAAATGTGGCGTCGTGACCAACCAAGGGCTGAGCGTTGTGCCAATGATTTACGATAACCTGACTTTTGACACCGCCCGAAACATTTTTATCGCGGAAAAAAAATCACAAGTAAAAGAAATGACGCTGAATTAATGCAGCACCAGGGAGATCAGCTCATTTTCTACCCCCCAGTCCTTGGCAAGTTTAAGCATGGCAGTAGCTTCCATTTCAGTAACAGACCCCTTCAGGTTGTTCGCTTCCCAAACGGTGTTGATTAGCTCGATACGTTTTGACTTTGGATAATCGCCGATGATTTCATTGAGATAAATGCGCGCCCGATCAAACGCGGTGATGTAATCTTGTGAGATAAACTCAAGCGCCCAATCCAGTTCAGCCCTCGCATCCAAATTTTGAGAAGTGTTTTCCAAATCTTCCTTTTCGGCCTCATCCAATCCGTGATAGTGAAAGATCACGGCCTTCAAAAGCATTTGCACCTTCTTTTCCTCCTCTGTCATGCCAGAAAAATAATCAATTCGATTCAATTTTATCCACAAAAAAATCAGCAGCGATTTTGTCGGCAAGCAATTTCCCTTTTTGAGTAAGTAGTATGACGTCGCCATTTCTTTCCAGTAATAGCAATTCCTGAAACTGTCGGAATTCTTTTCCCTTCTCTTTCAATAAATCAAAATCAAATCTCTTCGCCAAATAACCCAGGTCGCACCCCCAACTTGTTCGAAGGGTGGTCAACAAATACTCATTGATGTGGTCCGCGCGGCTGAGTACCTCTTTTTCAAACGGCACGTGCCCCTGCGCAATCGCTTTGACATAGAACGAATTATTCTTGATGTTGTATTGGCGGCTCTCGGTATTGTAGGAATGGGCACTTGGGCCTACGCCAAGATATCTCCGTTGTTTCCAGTAGTTGCTGTTGTGTCGCGCATGAAGATCAGGTTTACTGAAATTGGATATTTCATAGTGTTCATAACCCGCGGCGCCTAGTAAGGTGATCAGGACTTCCATTTGAGAGGCAGCGACCTCATCAGGCGCCGCATTGAGTCTGCCCGATTTTAGCCAGTTCCCAAAGACCGTTTTTTCTTCTATCGTCAACGCATATGCCGAGATGTGTTCGGGGAAAATTGAAATGGCTTGTTCAATATTTTTTCCCCAAACAATTTCGTCTTGACCAGGAATGGCATAAATCAAATCGATGCTGATGTTGTGAAACCCAACCTCACGTGCCAAACGCACGCAACCAGACCCCTCCGCCGCTGAATGTGCTCGGTTGAGAAACCGCAAAACCCGGTCGTCAAAAGATTGAATACCAATACTAAGGCGATTAACCCCAAGCTCTTTCAACATCTTTAAATTTTCGCGATTTAGATCATCTGGGTTTGCTTCTAAGGTGATCTCCGCCCCGTCAAGCACAACGAAATTTTTGTGAATACTATCAAAGATTTTTGCATGATCAGCTTTCTGCAGCAACGAGGGCGTGCCACCGCCAAAGTATACGGTTTCTAAAGGTTCACCACCTAAATAATTCTTTTGAATCTCCAACTCTTTGCAGATGGCCGCCACCATTAGCTTTCTTTCCTTCAGCGATGTGGAAAAATGAAAGTCGCAATAGTGACACGCCTGCTTACAAAAAGGGATATGTAAATACAAACCTGCCATTTCGCAAAATAACGGATTTCGTCACAGTTAGAATTTCCTATCACATTAAATGAATCTCTGGGATTCGTAACTACTTTTGATGAATAATAAAAAAAAAGTGCTCGCTACCATCTTTGCCATTGCCTTCTTTTTTGCCGAACCACAGAAAGAACTTCGCGTGGACGAAGACCTGCGGTCACAGTGGAAAATACTAAGCGAAGGAAAATTCGTTAGCTACGATGGCGCCTTTGCCAACACGATTTATTTAAACGTAAACATGAACAAAGGTTTGGGCAGGTACCTCCAAATACAAAGCCCTTCCGTGTTTTACGTATTCCTCAACTCGCGTCTGGTATGTAAAGGCAAAAATTGGATGCTCAACGCAGATAGCTTGACAGAAATAGTTCATGGACGCCCTCTTGTCAGCATCTATCAGCCCGCAGGCATTGATCACTTAACAACCAAAATGGTGTACTACCAGAACGTCGGCCTCTACGACAATCCCGAAAGGCCAAGCAGGGCGTTCAACAACTTCATTTTAATCGCAGTGACTTTGTTGGTGATCTTTTTTACAGCCCTGTTGCGGAGTAACCCCCAGCTGACAACCGACTATCTGAACTTTGCCAAATTATTTACTTTCAAAAGACGTGATGATAGTCAGTTTGTACTTCGAATCACTTCCAGCGTCAACTTACTTTTTTATTTATTCTGCAGCCTCCTTACCTCTTTGGCAATCATCGTCGCCGTGCATTTTTCAAACGAGATGTCATTCACGTTCGCTGCCACGTTCAGCAACGTCTCCAGCTATTTCGCCTTGTGGATTATTTCAACATTGGTGGTTGCCGCAGTGCTGATGACAAAGCTGCTTCTGGCTAGCGGGACTTCATTTCTTTTCGGCTGGCGCGATACCGCCGGATTTCAGTTTTTCAATTCCATCAGAGGTCTGGTGTTGGCTTTATCCCTAATCGGATTGATTAGCCTCCTTGCATTTTCATTGCGGATGAACATCGATTATTATCTTTTAGTGAAGTGTTTTTTTGCGATGCTTGCAGCCAATGCAATTTTCATCTTTTTCAAATTATTGAACCGTGAATCAACCGGTGCGTTCCATTTATTTTCGTACCTTTGCGCAACGGAAATTTTTCCGTTATTGATACTCACAAAGGTATTTTTGTTTTAGGCCCGAACCGCTACGTGTTGATATGATTGAAACAGCTACTGACAGGATGCGCAAAGTAAAAAGCATCTTAGTCACTCAAGAAGCGCCCACCGACCTTAATTCACCTTATTTGAAGCTTGCCGAGAAATTCAATGTAAAAATTGACTTCCGTCCATTTATTCAAGTGGAGCCTGTCGGCGCCAAAGAATTTCGGAAACAAAAAGTAGAAATACTCAATCACACAGCGATCATTTTTACGAGCAGAAATGCCGTGGATCATTTCTTTGTCCTCTGTCGCGAACTGAAACTGGAGATGCCTCCGGAGATGAAATATTTTTGCATTTCCGATCAGACATCAAATTATCTTCAGAAATATATCGTCATCCGAAAACGGAAAATCTTTGCCGGACTGAAAGACACCAAAGACCTTTTGGAGATCTTAAAAAAACACAAGAACGAGAAGTTCCTCTACCCATGTTCCGACATCCGCAAAAATGATATCCCCGACTTTTTGAAAGACAACGGGTTTACCTTCACCGAGGCAATCATCAACCACACAGTAGCCGCAAACTTGAGCGACCTCAAAAACGTGTATTATGACATCCTCGCGTTCTTCAGCCCTTCAGGGGTGAATTCGCTAATGGTCAATTTCCCAGACTTCAAGCAAAACAATACACGCCTTGCCGCATTCGGCACGTCCACCGCAAAGGCGGTGAAAGAGAACGGGTTTATTCTCGATATTGAAGCACCCCTCCCCAACGCACCATCGATGGCAGGAGCCCTCGAGTTGTACATAAAAAAGGCTAACAACGTGAAGTAATAACTGATTCAGCATTACGTTTTTAGCGCAAGGCGGAATTTATTACACTTTAATTACATGCGACTTTGATGGGAACCAAGTTTTCCGTTATATTTATCCCTCATTATTTTTTCAACTGATGATGAAGCGGATTTTTTTGGTGTGCCTGACAATCATAGGTACTGCGGCGCGACTCTCCGCTCAGCAAGACCCTCAGTTCACCCAATACATGTTTAACACGCTTTACTACAATCCTGGATTTTCAGGGGTAGACGGTGTGACAAAAATTTCGGCGTTCCATCGCAGTCAATGGCTTGGTTACTCCCCAACTTACGGTGGAGGCGGTGCGCCAACCACTCAAATGATCACGTTTTCCACGCCGATCTTCAAACTCAACAGCGGTTTTGGAGCGCTCGTATCCCACGATAACCTCGGACCCTTCAACAACCTAGAAGGACAGGTGTCTTACGCTTATCACTTGGCCGTCAAGAACAGCAAAGTCAGCTTCGGTCTCCGCGGCGGCTTCTACTCTCAAACGGTGGATTTCAATATGTATCGAGCCATCGACCCCGACGATAAATTGCTGGGGGATAGAACCGGATCGTTGACTCAAGTGAGACCTGACATGGCTGCCGGTGTATTTTGGCGGAAAGAGAAATTCTATGTCGGATTGGGGTTCGATCATTTGCTCAATTCAACTTTCGATTTCGGTCTTTCACAGAGAAATGCGCTTCAAACGCATACATATATCACCGGCGGATACACTTATCAAGTTAACTTTGACCTCAAGTTCCAGTTTACAACACTAGTCCAATCCGATCTGGTAAAAACGTCCTTCAATTTGACATCCATTGCCTACTTGAAAGACATGATGTGGGGCGGGCTTTCTTTCCGACAAGGTGAGTCAATGAGCGTATTGCTGGGCTACACCTTCTTGAAGGACAAATCAATGCGCTTGGGCTACTCGCTCGATTACATTGTGAAGGATCAAGCCGCTAAGCAACCGACTTCGCACGAGCTGATGCTGATCTACGAACTACCTGTCGTTTCGGGAGCCGGAAAGAAAATTGTTCGTACCCCTCGATATAGAAAATCTTAATGCTGACTTTGCCCTCGACCAAACAAAGTTTTTTTGGTTTTTTTTGAGATTTTAAACAATTTGGTAACCTCGATTTTTTAAAAAGGTTGAAAAAAGAATAACTTTCGAGTCCGTTCGTTGATCTGAAACAATAAGACGAGTATGAAGAAAACTAGTTTGTATCAAATTCTGATTGGCGCCCTATTCGTGGCCATTGGCGCAGGAATGAGCTCATGCAGCCTTCTGGGCATTGGCAAGAAAAAAGGAGGCGGAGGCGACCCGCAAGGTGAGCTCGTTGGACAATCTACCATCGATCGCCGTCAAGGTTGGGCTCAAATTATTCCTTATGGGATGGTACCCATTCCAGCCGGTACTTTTCATATGGGACAGGCCGATGAAGACCCAGCATCCACTCAGATCAACTTCAACAAGCAGATTACCATCGGTCCGCTCTTCATGGATGAAACTGAAATTACCAACGACGAGTATTTACAGTTCACGAAATTTTTCTTAGGTGCGGAAGGCGGTGCACAATTGACCAACTTCCCTCAGATCGGCCAACAGGATTTCATGAAAAAATACTATCCTGACACTACCGTTTGGATGAAAGACTTTACCCACCACATGGGCGATCCTTTGGTAGACTACTACTGGCAGCATCCAGGGTATCAAGAATATCCCGTGGTCGGCGTTAGTTGGGAAGCAGCTAATTTCTTTGGCAAATGGAGGACCGCCTTTTTGAACGAATGGCGCGCAGTCAATGGTGGGCAGCCCCCTATGCCTGCGTTCAGACTTCCATCCGAAGCAGAATGGGAATACGCCGCTCGCGGCGGAAGAGACATGGCCAAGTATCCTTGGGGTAATCCTTACATCCGCAACTCGAAAGGCTGTATGCTCGCTAACTTCAAACCCGGCAGAGGAAATTATTATGACGATGGTTTTGCATACACTTCTCCCGTAGGTATTTATTTCCCCAACGACTACGGCTTAGTGGATATGGCAGGTAACGTGTCCGAGTGGTGCTTGGATGATTTCTACCCCGCATCTGTGCCGACTGTATGGGACTTAAATCCTCAGTTCATCGATAAAGCTGCATACGACAAACAAGGCAACTCCATAGAAAAATATAACGCCAGAAAAGTGATCCGCGGAGGCTCGTGGAAAGACGTAGCATACTTCTTGGAAACAGGAACTAGAACCTATGAATACAAAGACTCAACACGTGCTTACATCGGCTTCCGTTGTGCGATGACCAACCTCGGCCGGTCCTCAGGTGCTGAATTTCAATAAATCAAAAGTTAAATTATATTTAGAAAAAAATCCGACTAAACTTAATCCCAACAAACCATGGCAAAGAAAAAAGGCGGTTTTGGAGCCCTACTCTATGAAACAATCATGCCAAAGATTTATGGCATTGGCGCATCTGTTGTAATC
>DATJJP010000113.1:0-19006 GCA_035492075.1 Cyclobacteriaceae bacterium
CTTCATTCAAGAATTTGAAAGGAGTTATTTAAAAGTTGAAATGGCTTTATAGAATTGGCTCGATGTAATACCTATCTTCTTCAGGAATTCTTTCGCTGCGTTACAGTTTTTCAAGTCGTCAATGGAGGTCAGATGGCTTTCGAATTTTTCGTTGGTACTGCTCACCAGTGTGGCGGTGCCGTTCTTCATTTCATGTTTGGCCGTTGAAAAAGGGACGATCGTAACGTCTGTTCTTTCCTTCTTGGCGATGGTCTTGGCGAGGTCGTCTGTTTCGTCATAGAAAATACCGCCGCTCTTTGGTGTGGCATCTGCCAGCGCCAGGTAGGTGTCTTTCTCTGATGATGGTAACTGACTGAAAATCAATATGTGATGATTGTAGTCTTTAAGAGATTTCAAATCGCCATTTGCTTCAATTATAATAGTAGCAGCATCTGATATTCGTTCTGAAAAAGAAGCGGATATGTCGAACTTCCTGTTATTCTCCTTCAAGACAAAAGCAATCATTTCAGCAATTCTCGCTTTGCCTTTGCCAACAATAACTACACGTTGTTTGTCAGCGCTTTGGCCATAAACTGTTGAAGGAGCGGATTGCATTTGAGCAAAGTAAAACAAATTGACGAAGGTTTGGAAATGGACTTCTGATATTCGTGGAAAGAATTATTCGCCAGGCAATAAAGGCTGGCTCCAATCGCGACTTTAATGATCATGATGATCTTAATGATTATCAAGACGATGAGTTCATCAAGTTAATCGAGGAAGATCATTGAGGTGGCAAAAGCAGTAGTGTTTGTCTTGAAAATAAATCGAGAAAAACGTTAGATGGTAAAATTTATCAACAATCATTTGTGTTTATTGAATGTGTACAAAACGTTTTTGTTGGGGATAGTATTTACGATGATGAAGGTACGTTTGTCTCCGTTTTAAAAGCAACTCGTACCAACAACCACAAGAGTATGGAGCAACGATCAACGCCGGTGAGGTTAAGTTCCGCAATTAGCGGAGCAGGTAACAAACCCCGAACGCTCGCGAGAGACATCTCAGAGAGTTTGGGCAAGTTGCCACCTCAGGCGCTTGATCTGGAAGAAGCCATTCTGGGTGCTTTGATGCTTGAGAAGAATGCACTTACTGCCGTCGTGGAGTTTCTGCGGCCTGAGCATTTTTATTCCGATCAGCACAAGGAGATTTTCCAGGCCATCATCGACTTGTTCAAGTCTTCCGAGCCGGTAGACATGCGCACTGTCGTGGCGCAACTTCGCAAGAACGGAAAGCTGGAGGTGGCAGGAGGAGCATTTTACATTGCGGAGTTGACTTCTAAGGTTAGTTCGGCGGCGAATATCGAATACCACGCCAGGATTATCATTGAGATGGCGATCAAGCGGGACTTGATTCAAATTGCGTCGCAAGTGCATCACGATGCTTACGAGGATACCACCGATGTCTTTGATTTGCTCGACAAAACAGAGCAATCCATTTTTCAAATCTCGGACTCCAATCTGCGCAAGAACTACGACAACATGAAGTCGTTGATGTTCAGAGCAATTCAGGAACTTCAGGAAAAGAAGAACCACAAGGATGGATTGACCGGCGTGCCCAGCGGATTCTCGAGGCTTGATCGCGTGACGTCGGGTTGGCAGAAATCGGATTTGGTTATCATCGCTGCTCGACCTGGTATGGGTAAGACCGCATTCATTGTTTCTGCGTTGCGCAATGCCGCTGTTGACTTCAATCATGCGGTGGCTATTTTCTCATTGGAGATGGCTTCGCTTCAGTTGGTCAACCGTTTGATCTCCGCGGAAGCAGAGCTTGAGTCGGAAAAAATTAAAAAAGGAAATCTCGCCGAGTTCGAATGGCAACAATTGGTGCACAAGACCAATCGCCTTTCGTCGGCTCCGATCTTTATTGATGATACTCCCGCGCTCTCGATTCTAGAACTCCGCGCGAAATGCCGACGCTTAAAGGCCGAGCATAATATTCAGTTGATTGTGATCGATTATTTGCAGTTGATGAAAGGCGAGTCGACGGGTAACCGCGAACAAGAAATTGCGTCGATCTCACGTGCCTTAAAAGGCATTGCCAAGGAATTGAATGTACCGGTGATCGCTCTTTCGCAATTGAGTCGTGGAGTGGAGACGCGCGGCGGAGACAAGCGCCCTCAGCTTTCCGACTTGCGCGAATCTGGATCCATTGAACAAGATGCCGACATTGTGATGTTCTTGTATCGCCCTGAATATTATAAGATTACCGAATACGAAGATGGCACGCCATCGCAAGGGGTGGCTGAAGTGATCATTGCAAAGCACCGAAATGGGGGCTTGGAAAATGTCCGACTCAAGTTCATCGGCAAGTTCACCAAGTTTGCCGACTACGACGCACCCGACGGCTTTACGCCAATGAGCAACATTCAGAGTAGGATGAATGTGCAACGCAACGAAACGCCGCCTCCATTCCCAGTAGGCGACGAAGACACACCCTTCTGACGCGAAGACACCATATCTTAAATAAATCACCTAATTCTAAAATCTGATCCCATGACACGATTTTATGACGCCAATGGAAACTACGCAGCGTACTGCGGAGACTTCAGACACCTTTACGATCAGTTTGGTAAGTACATCGGATACTTCCTAAACAACCTGCTCTATAATATCAAAGGTGAGACGATCGGCTATGTGCGAGACAGGGCCATTTACAACAGCCGGGGGCAACAGTTGTTTTTCGTGCGGTGATTTTCAAAAATCTTGAAACGAAAATTTCAAGTCTCAATTCCATTCTCTAACTTCCATCAACACACAAACCTGTACTAGATGAAAGCGATCGTACTTACCTCTCCAGGCAAAATCGAAATGAAAGATGTGCCTGTACCCGCCCTTTCGACAGGACGAGCATTGGTGAGAATCAAGGCAGTTGCGCTTAACCGGCGTGATGATTTTATAAGAGAGGGCAGATACCCTGACATTAAGACCGGTGTTACATTAGGCTCAGACGGAGCAGGCGTTGTAGAGTCAGTGCATGATGAGCAACATAAGGAGTGGGTGGGCAAAGAAGTGGTGATCAATCCAAACATCGATTGGGGAGCAAACCCGGATATCAAATCCCTTAAGTATAATATCCTCGGTATGCCTTCGGATGGCACGTTTGCAGAATATATCTCCGTGCCTGTAGATCGATTGTATCATAAACCATTTCACTTGGATATCCTGCAAGCCGCCGCATTGCCGTTGGGTGGACTCACCGCGTTTCGGGCATTGTTTCGCAAAGGGGAACTGCGCGCCGGGCAGAATGTTTTGATTTCGGGCTTTGGTGGTGGAGTTGCGCAGTTTGCATTTCTTTTTGCCAAAGCGGCCGACGGCAATGTTTATGTGACGTCAGGCAGTGATGAAAAAATTGAGAAAGCAATTAAGTTGGGAGCCAAGGGTGGGTACAATTATAAAAAGCAGGCGAACTACGAAGAGCTTTGGAAAACGAAGGGAGGATTTGATTTGATCATCGATAGCGCCGGAGGAGATCAGATCAACAATTTCATTAAGGTGCTGAGGCCTGCTGGTAAGATAGTTTTTTATGGAGCCACGAATGGAAAGCCGACCAATGTAGATTTCTTCCGCATGTTTTGGAATCAGCTCTCGCTTATGGGCACCACGATGGGAAGCGATCAGGAGTTTGACGAAATGCTCGCGTTCGTAAGCAAGCACCAAATTCGCCCGATTGTCGATTCCATCAGACCGTTCTCGAAAATGGCCGATTCATTCTCAGATATCGCCAAACCAAATAGGGTAGGGAAGATCGTGTTTCAGGTGTAGCGTTATTCGATCTCGTCCAGAAGCGATTTCAATTCACTGACAGCTTTCGGATTATTCTGCTTTCTGGCTTCGCCAATTCCTTGCTCAATAATTTTTGTTGCTTCGTCAATCAATGCGGCCTCGAGATACAGTATTGCCGCTTGATAATAGGTGGCAATGTATGTGCGATGCTCCACCATCAGTCGATCGAAAATTCGTTTGGCCTGATTTTTATCCACTTTCACTAATTCCAAGGCCAAAGCATAGTGATTGAATGGATCTGACGGATCATCTTCCACAAATTGTTCCAACATTTTCAGTCGTTCAGAATTCATACACCCAATTCGGTTTTTTACTGATTAATCCTTTATCTTGAGGCCCCAAATCAAAATAAGATTTGAGATTGAAGAATCTAGATTAACATCGTAAAATTAAAGTTTAGAATCGTTCCGTATTATGAAGATTTTAGTTTGCATTTCGCACGTGCCGGATACTACTTCCAAGATTGCGTTTGTTGATAACAATACCAAGTTCGACACCACGGGCGTTCAATTCATCATTGGTCCTTATGATGACTATGCTTTGGCGCGTGCTATTGAGCTCAAAGAAACTTCCGGTGCTACCGTCACTGTCGTTAATGTGGGCACTCCTGACACCGAGCCGACCATACGAAAGGCATTGGCCATTGGTGCAGACGACGCCATTCGCGTAAACGCAGTGCCAACAGACTCCTTGTTCGTTGCTGCCCAAATCGCGGAACACGCGAAAGGTTATGACCTCATCTTGATGGGGCGCGAATCCATTGACTTTAACAGCGGTGTGGTTCATGCGATGGTAGGAGAGATGTTAGGTATTCCATCCGTATCGCCTGTCATGAAACTGGATATCGACGGTACCAAAGTGAAAATGACCAAAGAAATTGAAGGAGGAAAAGAGCAAGTGGAAGCTAATCTGCCGTTGGTTGCCGGGTGTCAAGAGCCAATTGCTGAATGGAAAATTCCCAATATGCGCGGCATTATGTCCGCCAGAACTAAGCCATTGAAGGTAGTGGAGCCGAAGAACTCAGAAGCCTCCGTTGTCAACAAGAATTTTGAGCTGCCTGCTCCCAAAGGCGCAGTGAAAATGATAAGTGCCGATAACGTTGCTGAGCTTGTGACCAGGTTGAAGGCAGAAGCAAAGGTGCTTTGATCGGGATTATAAATTAAAACGGAAAATTTGAACAGAACGCAATGAATACACTCGTTTTTATTGAAACAGCCGAAGGAAAAATTAGAAAAACGTCGCTCGAAGCCGTTGCTTATGCAAAGGCGATGGGGGGAAATGTGACAGGCATTGTCTTGGGAAAAGCAGACGCAGGAGAACTTCAATCGATTGGAAAATATGGTGCAACGAAAGTGCTTCATGCGTCTGACGCAAAATTGGACCAACATGTAATTCAAGTATATGCTGCCGTACTTGCCAAAGCGATGCAAGATGAAAATGCAGATGTATTGGTGCTCGCAAATTCTTCCTTGGGAACACCAGTAGCTGCTAAAGTGGCGATCAAGACAAACGCGAGTTTCGCAAGTAACGTGACCGAGCTTCCAAATACCAGCGGCGGCTTCACGGTGAAACGCAGTATTTATACAGGCAAGGCGTTCGCGAATGTTGAATTGAAAAATGCAAAGAAAGTAATAGCCATCAGAAAGAATGCGGCAGAGCTGAAAGAGGTGGGAGGCAGCGCTCAAGTCACCAATTACATCGTTTCATTGAATGATGCTGATTTCAACACGAAAACCATTTCTCACGAAAAAGCTACTGGAGATATTCTATTGCCTGAAGCAGAAATTGTGGTTTCCGGGGGCCGTGGATTGAAAGGGCCTGAACATTGGGGAATTATTGAAAACTTAGCAAAGGCACTTCACGCTGCTACCGGATGTAGCAAGCCGGTGAGCGATATGGGATGGAGACCTCATCACGAGCACGTTGGCCAGACGGGAGTGAAAGTAGCCCCACAACTATATATCGCCGTCGGAATTTCCGGAGCCATTCAACATCTGGCCGGTGTGAATTCATCGAAGTGTATTGTGGTCATCAACAAAGACGCAGATGCGCCGTTTTTTAAAGCCGCGGATTACGGAATTGTGGGCGACGCTTTTGATGTTTTACCCAAACTGACCGAAGCAGTTTTGGCTGCGAAATAATATTCGACTTATTTTTTTAACTTGAATTCTTTAAGACTTTTAAGTGGCCGCACCAAAGAAAATCAAACTCGAAATTTTAGGCTTGTCATCTAGTCAGTCGCAGACAGGGTCGTTTGCACTGGTCTTGGGCGAAACACAAGGCAACAGGCGACTGCCAATTATTATCGGCATGTTTGAGGCACAGGCGATCGCGATTGAAATCGAAAAGATCATCCCCAATCGGCCGATGACCCATGACCTGTTCAAGTCGTTTGCCAGCACATTTCATTTTCATGTGGAAGAAATTGTTATTTCCGATCTGAAGGAAGGCGTTTTCTTTGCCAAAATAATTTGCAGCGATGGATTGAAGAAAACCGAAATCGATGCACGTCCTTCTGATGCGATTGCGATCGGTCTCCGGTTCGATTCACCGATTTATACATATGAAGCGATCCTGGCCGAAGCCGGAATTGTGTTGACAGATCAGGAAGAAGAAGAAGAAAAAGAAAAGGCAGTTAAGCCGGAATCGAAAACGAAGGAAAAAAAAATCCCCATCAAGAAAGGCGAAGATTTCAAAAGCTTTTCTACCGACAAGCTACGCGATCTCCTGAAAGACGCCATTGATAAAGAAGACTATGAACGCGCTGCCAAAATTCGCGATGAATTGGGCAAGCGAAATTGAGGAAGGTTCTTAAAGTTTGTCTTCTCCCGAGACTTCCAGCCTGAAACTTGCAATCCGTAATCAGCATGAGTGTAAAGCTCCGATTAGTCGTAATGAATTTTCTTGAGTTCTTTGTATGGGGCTCATGGCTCATCTCCATGGGCGGATACATGTTTACTCTGCCGGGTGATGTGTCAACGCGTGGAGCACTGGTAGGGGCAACCTATGGCACAATGGGGATCGCCTCATTGATTATGCCAACGTTGATGGGGCTTCTGTCGGATCGGTTTATTAACGCAGAAAAAGTATTGGGCGCCTGCCACCTTATTGGCGCCGCTATCTTATGGTGGGCAAGCACGGTTTCTGATGCCGGCCTACTCTATTATGCTATTCTCTTGAATAGCCTTTTTTTCATGCCAACCATTGCATTGAACAACACCGTTTCATACAGCATCTTAACTAGCAGAGGCATTGAGGTTCAGAAAGTTTTTCCTCCCATCAGAGTGTGGGGGACCGTAGGATTTATTGTAGCGATGTGGAGTGTTGACTTACTGGGCTGGACAAAAAGCCCTAATCAATTTTTGTTTGCTGCTGCTGCTGGAATTGTGATGGGCCTATACTCGCTCTTTATGCCTCCATGCAAACCGGCAAGAGCAACGAAGGGAAGTTCCATGATAAACACGTTGGGACTCGACGCATTTGTTTTGTTTAGAGAATCCAAAATGGTCATTTTCTTTTTCTTTGCAATGCTTTTGGGAGCTGCACTGCAAATTACAAATGCATTCGGTGAAGCGTTCCTTCACGATTTCGAATCAAAATACGCGGGCTCGTTCGCGGTAGAGCACCCCAGCTTATTGATTTCACTTTCTCAGATATCTGAAACACTCTTCATACTCACCATACCCTTCTTCTTAAGGAAATTCGGTATCAAAGTGGTTATGCTGATGAGCATCATTGCCTGGGTACTTCGCTTCGGACTATTTGGGATCGGCAATCCTACCGGTGGATTTGTCTTCCTTGTGATGTCAATGATCGTTTATGGAATGGCGTTCGACTTCTTCAATATTTCAGGGTCCCTTTTTGTAGAGAAAGAATCGCCGGTAAATATTCGCGCGAGTGCTCAGGGCTTGTTTATGCTTATGACCAATGGAATAGGCGCATTCATCGGCGGCATGCTGAGCGGATGGGTAGTTGATTTTTTTAGTGTGGATGGAGTAAGAAATTGGCAAAGTATATGGTTCACATTTGCGGGGTATGGATTGTTCCTCGCCATTATTTTTCCGTTCATGTTCAAATACAAACATCATAGTGAAGCGTTGCCCTCTGTGGTGCATTAGTGCATGATCGAGTACCGAAGCGATAATAACATCACCGCAAACGAATTCATCGACGTTCTCAAGCGCTCCACCCTAGACAAGAGAAGGCCGGTTGAGGATGGCGGTAGAATCCAAGCCATGCTGGATCACGCCAACGTGCTTGTCACCGCATGGGACGGCGATCTTTTGGTAGGTGTTGCACGCGCGCTTAGCGATTTTTCATTTTGCTGTTACTTGTCTGACTTGGCCGTAGACCGTGACTACCAAAAACAGGGTATCGGAAAAAAGCTTATTGAAGAGACTCATAAGGTGGCCGGGGAAAAGACAGCCCTGATCTTGTTGGCAGCACCTGACGCAGCCGCCTATTACCCTCACATCGGCATGGAACGATTTACCGACTGCTTCCTCATCAGGCGGAAGTGACCTGACAAACCGTCGGGAAGTTTCATTATTCATCATTACCTTTGTGCTAATGGCCAAAGTAATTCAGTTTCCGAAGCCCAACATAGAGAAGTTTGGGTTCAGGCCTGTCAGGAAAAAAGGCAAACCAAGCAAAGGCAAACGTGGCCAGTTGGATTTGTTTTCCGTTGGAAAAGTGGTCAGCCTAAATCAGCTTTCGAGATTCGAGGAAGCGCTGCTGCTCGATGACCGTGGAGATACCAAAGCGAAAGATATTTATCAACGCGCCATTGACGAAGGCGACGCAGTGGCAGACTCGTATTGCAATCTGGGGATACTGGAATCGCAAGCGGGCAACTATACCAAAGCGATTGATTGCTTCACCAAATGCCTAAAAGAAAACCCACGGCATTTCGAGGCGCACTATAACTTGGCGAATCTTTACGCAGAAGTTGGCAACCTTAGCTTGGCGAAAGTTCATTACGGCATTTCCATTGAGATCGAACCACATTTCCCTAACAGCCATTTCAATCTTGGCTTGACTTTGGCCATGAACAAAGAAATCGAAGAAGCTGTCCAGTCGTTGAAGGCGTATTGCAGGCTGGTTTCTCCGAAAGAGCGCGGACCGGCCGAAGACCTGATTCAAACACTTTCCCTGTCACTCGGAAACTAGATCGACCAGATCGTGACAAAGAACAGGATGCTCCGATAAAGCTCAAGGGCTACTTTTAAAAACAGCATCATGATGATCGACTTCACTACGAGGCGCCATCCCTTCTCACCATAAAATTGTGCACTCGACCTCATCAAGAAATACAAATTCGTGGAGATGAAGAAAATCGTCAGTGAGGTTTCGTTCAAGTAGTTACCTATACCAGTGAACGCAGCCACGGCGGATAAGGTGATCGCATTCACCAGTAAATTGAAACATGCCAGCTCCACCATGTAGTCGATATGATCGGTAAAAAAACGGTTGCGCTTTCGATAAAGTAAGTTGAGTGGGAGTGACCCGATCACTACGAAAATCATCACCATCAATTTCGCGAGCCCAACAGTTTTCAAATTATAAATGAGACTGAACGACGGGAAATCAATGCCCATCGACGCTACTTTCGTTGCGACTACGTTTTTGTAAAGATTTTTCAGGGCATACAAAACAGATGACGACCGGAGTTGAGTATTTAACGATGCATTGAAAAGCTGGACGACGGGAAAAAGAAAATAGGCGAGGTTGAGCACCAAGAAAAGAGACAAAGGCTTTAGGTAGTTTACTCGTCGCCCGTCTATAAATTCTCGTGAAATAAATCCTGGCCTTTTCAAAACGAGCCAAAGTGTTTTGGCAAACGTCGAGTCGGCAAAAGTAATTGCCTTAAAGATGGTTCCTGCAAACCTTTTAAACGATCGGTCGGAAGCGTGCAACACCCTTTCCCCACATTCATTACAAAAATTTCCGCTAAACGTATTTCCGCAGCTCTTACAAATGTGGGTCACTTGGGTCATTGATGTTCCCGCGCAAATTAACGTTTTAATTCCTTCAATACCTTTCGCCCTCGCGAAACAAACGCGGCAGGTCCGAACGGCAACTGATCCTCTATGATGGGAATTAGCTCATTCTTAAGTTCGGGCATTTCCTTGGCCAGGTTGGCGAGCACTGTCATCGAGAATACCCGAACGGCCACGGGTTCATTTGTATCGCTAAGAAACATAAAGCAGATGTCCGCCGCGGCGCCCTGATGCTTCTTGGGTATGTCAATGAACTGAAGCAACCGCGTCACATTCCGTTTCACTGAGTCGTGAAGCCCCGGGCGCCTCACAAATTTTAGAATGCGGGAGAGGTGAGGGTGAATTAGCGTGGTATTTTCTTTTACGCAGTAACCGAGCGGCCAGGCGATGCGTTGTGTTACACGGTAGGGGCCATCCAGGAAAACGTCCACAAGCTTTGAAAACCTGGATGCATCACTGCCAACGTACTTGACAATTTTATTGCATTGCGCTTTCGAGTGTTCTTTTAATGCAGCTTCTTTTAAGTTCATTTATTGTGAAATTAACATGCTGATTATTAGGATATTTAAGGATATTTAGTTTAACTTTAAATTCAACTTAATTTGATGGAGCTTATGATGCTATTTTTCACCATCACAGCCACGGTACTTTTTCAACTGGCTCTGTGTTTCTTTGGCTTCTATGCAAAGCACGCAAAGGCGTAGAGAATGTTCAACTGTTGCCGAGTAAAGGAGTCGTTTTAGAACCACTCTTGCCACGCCTTTTCACGGCACCGAGCCCTCCCAAAATCGAGCAAAAATTACTTTACAAAAATGATCCAAAAATGCGGAAAACGCTGTCAAAAACTTTATTTTTGGCGGTTTACAAGTACATAAAATGAGTGAAGGAAAAGCCGCCAAGGAAGCTAATTATTCAGCAAGTAATATTCAGGTCTTAGAAGGTCTTGAAGCCGTGCGCAAAAGGCCGGCGATGTATATCGGAGACATCGGTGTAAAGGGTTTACATCACCTCGTCTGGGAGGTGGTTGACAACAGTATCGATGAGGCGCTGGCCGGGTACTGTGACGAAGTACATGTCACGATTCAAAAAGACAACTCCATTACCGTAGAGGACAATGGTCGGGGCATCCCAACGGATATGCACGAGAAAGAAAAGCGCTCCGCGCTTGAAGTCGTGATGACGGTCTTGCACGCGGGAGGAAAATTCGATAAAGACACATACAAGGTTTCCGGCGGTCTGCACGGAGTAGGTGTATCGTGCGTTAATGCCCTCTCTTCTGTATTGAAGGCCACGGTTTACCGTGAAGGTCAGATGTTTGAACAGGAATACCATCGGGGGGTTCCACAGTACCCAGTTCGGGTTGCTGGCGAGAGCTCCAAGCGAGGAACGACCATACACTTCCTGCCGGATGCTGAGATTTTCACCCTTACAACAGAATATAACTACGAGACCATCGCTACCCGTTTGCGCGAGTTGGCATTTTTGAATCCCGGCATACGACTGAACTTAAAAGATCTCCGCGAAAACGACGAAAGTGGAAATCCCAAGGCCGATACCTTCTTTTCAGAAGTAGGGTTGCGTGAATTCGTGGAATACCTGGATTCAACGCGCGAGAAACTTATCCCTAGTCCGATTTTCATTGAAAATACCAAAAGCGAAATCCCGGTACAGGTGGCTTTAGGCTACAACACTTCGTATAGCGAGAATCTGGTTTCCTATGTCAACAACATCAACACCCACGAAGGCGGAACCCATGTTGCCGGATTCAGAAGAGCGTTGACCAGGACCCTGAAAAGTTATGCCGACAAATCGGGCTTGCTTGAAAAAGCCAAAGTTGAAATCAGCGGTGACGATTTCCGTGAAGGCCTTACTGCGGTCATTTCTGTAAAAGTTCAGGAGCCGCAGTTTGAAGGGCAAACAAAAACGAAACTTGGAAATTCTGAGGCCATGGGAGCGGTTGATACTGCGGTTGGTGAAATGCTTCAAAATTTTTTGGAAGAAAACCCAAAAGAAGCAAAACTGATCATCAGCAAAGTGATCCTGGCGGCACAAGCGCGTATTGCTGCTCGCAAGGCACGCGAAATGGTACAACGCAAAAATGTCCTTTCGGGCACCGGTCTCCCGGGGAAGCTTGCTGACTGTTCGAGCTCTGATCCGTCGATATGCGAATTGTATTTGGTGGAGGGCGATTCCGCAGGAGGGTCAGCCAAACAAGGTCGCGACAGGAATTTTCAGGCAATTCTCCCTTTAAGGGGCAAGATCCTAAACGTGGAGAAGGCGCAGGAGCACAAGATTTACGAGAATGAGGAGATCAAAAATATGATCACGGCACTCGGTGTGACATTCGGTACGGCCGATGACAGCAAGGCACTCAACCTCAACAAGCTGCGTTACCACAAGATCATCATCATGACCGATGCAGACGTGGATGGAAGCCATATTCGCACTTTGATACTCACATTCTTCTTCCGATACATGCGCGAGCTGATCGAGCAGGGATATGTCTACATTGCTTTGCCGCCATTGTATTTGGTAAAGAAAGGAAAAGAGGAACGTTATTGTTGGAATGAAGAAGAACGAGACGTGCTCATCAAACAATTGGCGAAGGATGGCAAAGAAGACAGCGTAGGGGTGCAGCGTTACAAAGGATTGGGAGAAATGAACCCTGAACAGCTTTGGACGACTACGATGGACCCCGTCAAGCGCACACTAAAGCAAGTAAGCATTGAGTCAGCCGGGGAGGCCGATCATTTGTTCTCCATGCTCATGGGCGATGAAGTGGCTCCGCGCAGGGAATTCATTGAGCGTAATGCAAAGTACGCCAAACTTGACGTTTGATTTTTTAAAAACTTAATCTCATCAATTATTCCTTCCATCGGTAAAATTTTACATTTGATTTTATGGAAGAGGTAGTTCAGCAAATAGATGCCGATCTCGTTGCACGGCAGATTCACGAAAGTAATTATATCAGTCGTGATTTGAGTTGGATGCAATTCAACTATCGCGTGCTTGATCAGGCAAAGCATACGGATCGCAGTATTTTCGATCGCCTGAAATTTCTTTCAATAACCGCGTCCAATCTCGATGAGTTCTGCACGATTCGTTTAGGCAGCCTCTACAATTACCTCGACTACAGCAAGGAGCGCTACGATTACAGCGGCTTGCGTGAAGAGCCATTCAGAAATTATTTGATGAATGAGATTCACCGGTTTGTGGCGGAACAGTGTGATTACTTCGCCATGAAACTGAAACCACTGTTCGAGAAAAACAATTTTAGAATCGCGGATTATCCGATGCTAAATGCGGAAGACAAGGCTCGGGTAGACCTGTATTTTCAGCGTACGATCTACCCGATGCTTACGCCCATGCTCTTTGATAACTACCACACCTTTCCGGTTTTAAAAAACAACCGCTTGTTGTTTGGGGTAGTCACCAAAGCTTCACAAGATCCACAGAATCAACTGAGGGTTTCTTTTATTCAGGTGCCGAGCAACATTCCTCGTTTCTTCGAGATTTTGAATAAAGACAATTCTATTTCTTTTGTCTCTGTGGAGGATATCATTCGCCATAACATCCATCATTTGTTTCGGAACATTGAGATCGTGAGTGTGAATTTGTTCCGCATCAACCGCAACGGCGACTTTACTTTAGAGGAGAGCGAGGATATCGAATCCAATTTCCTCGAAGAACTGAAAAGAAAACTGCAAACACGAAGAAGTGGAAGAGTAGTGCGGTTGGAAGTATTGGAAAACCCCGACCCATGGATGATGCGCATGCTGAAAATTCAATGGGACCTCGATGATTACAATATTTTTGTTATTCCCAAAGAAGCAATGATCGACTTTACAGGGATACAACAGATCGTTAATCACACGGAATTTAAATCAAAGCGCTTTCAACCTCAGGCACACGTAAAGCCATTGTCTTACCCAGAGCAGGGTGCTCGCGATTTATTTGAGGTTCTGAAAGAACGTGACATCCTGTTGCACCATCCCTACAATTCGATGGAGCCGGTGCTTGAGATGCTGGAGAAAGCCGCGCATGATCCCTTCGTACTGTCGATCAAGATTACCATTTATCGTTTGGCCAGAGAGTCGCGCATCAGTGCAGCCCTTCTGAAGGCCGCCGAAAATGGCAAACACGTTTCGGTGCTATTTGAAGTCAAGGCTAGATTTGATGAAGAGAACAACCTGCGTGAAGCACAGAAGTTGCAAAAGGCCGGGTGTTTTGTGATCTACGGAGTGAGCAGCCTGAAGACCCACACCAAATTGCTTTTGATCGTAAGGAACGAACCTGATCGAGTGTACCGCTACGTGCACCTTTCCAGCGGAAATTACAACGAAACTACCGCACGTTTTTACACTGACATTGGGTTGCTGAGTACCAATGAGAAATATGCGCACGATGTGTCAGAGTTTTTCAATGTCATCACCGGACATTCACACCCCACGTCATACATCAATTTGATCACGTCACCGAGTGACATGCGAAGACAACTGATTGGGTTAGCAAAGGTGGAAACTGAAAATGCGAAACGAGGCCTCCCCTCGGGGATTATTATTAAACTCAATTCAATTCAAGACAAGGAATTGATTGACGCCCTTTACGAAGCATCCAAAGCGGGTGTAAAAGTGAAGTTGATTGTGCGAGGAATTTGTTGTGCCCGGCCGGGAAGAACGGGGGTGAGTGAAAACATAGAAGTGATATCGGTTGTGGGAGAGTTTCTCGAACATTCTAGAATCTATTATTTCCACAATGAAGGAAAAGCAAAAATCTACATTGGCAGTGCCGACGCGATGGTTCGCAGCTTCGACCGCCGGATCGAATCGCTATTCCTTGTGGAGCAAGAAACGTTACGCAAGCAAGCGATGAATATCCTTGACTTCAACCTAAGAGACAACGTCAACGCTTATACCATGCAGGAAGACGGGAGCTATCGTATCAAGGAGCAGAATGGCGACGCGGTGTTCAATATGCACAAAGAATTCTACGGTCTTACGAAAGAAGCTATTCAGGACGTGAAGCTGTTTTGAAAGAAGATCAGCTATTTTACCTTCTTGGTGCTCTTGCCCATCCGGCCTTTCTGAATATCGCGATCGAAAATGTAGGCTACCGAAAAGTTCAAGACTTTCAGGTTGCATTTCATGCTCACTTCATCCATGATACCGGCTACCCCACTGATGTACTCACTGTTACGCTGGCCGAGGTAGGTTTGACCCCATGTCATTCGCAGTTCAGTCACTATCTTTTGGTTTCTTAAAGTCGTGGCACTGAAGCCGACACCGAGGTTGATACCGTAAAGCCAGCGGTTCTCGTTTTTGACATAGATTTTGTCGAAAGCTTGGCCCGTTTGGTCAAATTCCAGTGTATAGTTTTGCTGCCTTCCAAAGTAAGGCGTCATGTGCGCTTTTCCGCTCAGCCAGTAATTGATGTTTGGCCCTACGTTGAAGAACCACTCGGTTGAAACATGCTTGATAAGGTTCCAATGAAAATATTTGCGTAGAGCCATCGAAGCGTCAATGAAATTGTAGGTTCCACTCCATTTGTCGCCGGTGGGCGCATAGGTGAAAGATCTTCCTTGTCTAGAGAACCCGGCTTCGATAATGAATGCGCAGTTCCTTTTTAAGGGGAAACTAATGAGTCCGGCGACATTGTAGCCCAACTTGACACCTGATTTTAAGGTGTCCTTGGAATCAGGAAAGTTGGTGTATGCGCCGAGGACCCCTGCTTTAACGCCGAGTGAGAATTTCTGTGCAAAAATGCCGAAAGAACTTGAGCAAAAGGCGAGGACTGCAACTATTTTAGAAAAACTCATTTGTGCTAAAGTTCACTAAAGTTTGCCAAAAGAAAAAGCCGCACATTGCCAACGAAGCCTCCATTTGACTTATTTTGACTACCTATAAACTTATTGGTTGATTTGCTAATGTCGATTCCTTCAATATTTCGATGAAAGGCCTTGATCGGCGGCAAACGATGAATTCACGCCCCACAATACTGCCTTGTCCTCGAACATATGATTCTGGCCATGGCGTTCGTTTAAATAATTTTAGCGTCAAATTCAGCTATTTATCGCTAAATTAGGCGTTAAAAATGGGTTTTTACTTACCTTCGAAACTTCTATGAAATGTCTTTTAAGGGTAGTATTTGTTATCGTGTCAACCACTGCCTTCGGTCAAGACATATCTAACTTCACTCAATTCTTTATCAACCCGTACACCTTAAATCCGTCCTATGCGGGCATTGAGGGTAGAACGGCGATTTTTGGCGGTTATCGGAAGCAATGGACATCGATACAAGGCGCGCCGACGATCGCGAATTTCTCGCTTCACACACCCCTCACCACAAAACTCAATTTTGGTGTCAGCGTCACGAGCGACAAAAGGGGGATCACACAGGTGTCGGCGGGCATGCTTACGATCGGCTATGCGGCGATCATCGACAACACGACCTCAATTCGCTTTGGTTTATCCGCAGGATATGGATCAAATACAGTGGACCTTACCAACGCGTCAAGCACGGTGACGTCTGATCCGGCGCTCATGAATTTTCTTTCAAACAACTCGTTCTTGATCGGAAATGCAGGGATATCTTTTCATAAAAATACATTTCATGGCGGCATCACCATGCCCAATATCTTCCAGCCGGTTTATCTAAGTAAAGACGCATTTAATGTTACTGCACTGAAACCATTTCAGTCGGTGGTGATCCATGCGAGTAACCGTTATTATTTCAATAGGGATCAAAATGTGTTTGAACCTTATCTGATCTATCGCCTCAACAATGGGGTGCCTTCTCAGATCGAGGCGGCTGCGGTTGTGCACCTTCAACATGCGATGTGGATCGGCGCTTCATACAAACAGCAATTTGGTCTTTCAGGATTGCTTGGTTTCAAAATTCAGAATCAGTTTGCTGCGGGTTTCTCTTACAGTATAAAGAACGGCGGGGCCAATCAAGTGCCGGCGCCCTCCTATGAAGTACAACTCGGATACCTCTTTGGAAACAAAAAGAAAGATGCCAACGCCTATTCTTTTGTGGATACTCACAAAGAAAAAGTGAAACGTAAAACCGCAGCAGAAATCGCAGCCGAGAAAAAGAGACAACAACAAATCTTAGAAAAGAAAATAGCAGACGACCGCAAGAAACACGAGGAGCTGTTGGCAAAACAGAAGGCAGCTCAGGAAAAGAAAAACCCGCCGGTCGTGGCCAACAACCAGGTTTCTCCAAACAAACAGCAACAGCAACAGCAGAAGGTTGATCCTGTGCCAGAAAAATCATTCGTGCAGGTGCCTGCGAAGAAAGACACAACTCGGGGAGGACCGAGGATGAAGCAGCATGTGGATGTCATCGCGGACCAGCAAAAGCCGACCACCACCGATCCTCAGCATATAGAAGAACAAGAAAAGATCAAACGCCTTGAAACACATGCCGACAACCCGACAGAGGAACACCAGAACGAAGTAGTGCATCCGCATGCCGAGCGCCACGAATTTGTGAAAAAAGGAAGCCACCACGAAGAAATGGACTATGGAGACTATGTCATCGTTGGCGTGTTCAAGGGCAGACCTAATGCAGAACATTTCAGCACAGGTTTGAACAAAATGTCATTCACCTCCGATTTTGGCTATTTGACTGAAAAAAACCTATGGTACGTTTACATCGCTGCGGCCGACGATATAAATGAAGCGAAAGCTGAACGCGACAAATACCGTAAACTGAAGATTTTTAGAGATGCATGGCTACTAACAGTTCATAAGTAAGACGCATGAGAAATTTGACCCCATTTTTTTTCCTTATTGCGGTTATTGAAGGGTTGGCACAAGCGCCTGTAATTAATAACGTGCAGCCGCTCACTACTGGTCCCAGCCAAAAAATTGTTATTACAGGAAGCGGCTTCAGCGCGACCCCGGCCAGTAATACCGTGTGGTTTGATCATGTAAAGGGTACTGTCACTGCCGCTACTGCGTATTCATTGGAAGTTCAAGTTCCTATCCAGGCGAGGTTTTCAAATGTGGAGGTGATCGTGAATAACCTCTCGGTGAAGTCGAACATGAAATTTTTTCCGAGCTATGGTGGTGTTTCCCTGCCTGACCCCGCGTCACCGACGACACCCGTCTCCCAATTCACGCCAGTAGGAGGGATTCCAGGAACCTCACCGTCTCCTTTCATAGACACCAATGAACAGTTTGATATAGCCAGCGCCGATTTTGATTTGGATGGAGATCCAGACTTTGTGACTTCGAGAGGTGGTCCGACTTCAGGAGCTGCTATCACCGACCTTACCGTTTATCAGAACACGACAGCTGCGATAGGCAGCGTCAGTTTTAGTAAGATTACTGTGCCACTGACGCTCGGGGGTCCCACCGCGAACGTGGCCTGCGGGGATCTTAATGGAGATGGTAAACCCGATATTTTGGCATCCCGAGGAAGTAATGGAAACACACGCAACGAAGTCTTTGTTTTAAAAAATACATCGACGGCCTCAATCACTTTTACTTCGCAAGCAAAATTAGTACTTGATGCAGGTGAGGCTGCTTTCAGAATGGCGATTCGAGATTTGAATGGAGATGGTAAGCCAGATGTTGTCGTGAGCAATGCCCATGATGACCAGATAGCCACTACAGATGTGGTAATCTATGTCTTCCCAAATCAAAGTACTGTGAGCACGATTTCATTTGGTGCCCCCATGAAACTGACCGTTACGGGCGCAGCACTTACCTATGGTTTGGAAGTTCAAGATTTTGACGGTGACGGCAGGCCTGACATTGTAGTGAATCAATTTCAGAAATCGGATGTGTTTTTCTTTCGCAACATTAGTACTGGAAATATCAGTTTTGCCCCTTCCCTAAAGATCGCTACGACGGGCAGTTTCATTCAACTTGTTTCAGCTGACCTGAACAACGATGGTTTACAGGACTTGGTGGGAACTTCCATTGGTGCCACAGACAATATCTTGCAAGTTTGGATCAACAAATCTACTCCTGGAAATATTGCTTTTGATGTTGGGCAAACGATGTCCACTGACGCGGGCCCTTGGGGTATTGACATCGGCGATATTGATGGTGACGGAGACCTCGACATTGCCGTAGCCACCATCAGCAGCAACTTCATAAACTTGTTTCGACAGGATGGTCCACTCTCTTTCACAAAACTGTTGATCTCCACGCCAAACTACAATTCTCGAAATCTTCG
>DATJJP010000114.1:0-8809 GCA_035492075.1 Cyclobacteriaceae bacterium
TAATCTGTATTCTACTCTGCTTGTTCGGATGTTCAAAATCCGATCGGTCGGATAATGCAAAATCAGGCGAAGGTGCATCGGTCGACGTTTGGCTTACGTCAGCGGACAAAACCAATTTGTTCACCCAGTCATCACCGATCGTTTTTAAAGTTGATTCGCCAAATGCGACCACCATCCAAGTGGATTCAACAATACAGTTTCAAACCATGGACGGTTTTGGATATGCACTTACAGGAGGAAGCGCGCAATTGATGATGCAAAAAATGAATGCTGCCGACCGTACAAAATTGCTCCGTGAACTTTTTTTGACAACCGACGGTGGAATTGGAATAAGCTACCTTCGAATCAGCATGGGCTCATCCGATCTGGATGATCACGTGTTTTCCTATGATGATAATAACGGTGTAGCTGATCCGAGTTTGTCAAAGTTCAGTCTTGATCCGGATAGAGCTTACTTGATTCCCGTTCTTAAAGAAGTCATCTCTTTGAATCCGGAGATCAAAATAATGGGGAGCCCATGGTGTGCTCCTGCATGGATGACGACCAACAATGCGGTTAAGGGAGGCAGCCTGAACGCCGGCTATTATCAGGCGTATGCCAATTATTTTGTAAAATATGTTCAGGGCATGGCTTCCGAAGGAATTACCATAGATGCCGTGACTGTGCAAAACGAACCTGAAAACCCCGGCAATACACCAAGCATGGTGATGACCAGCACACAACAGAATGATTTTGTCAAAACTTATCTCGGTCCTGCTTTCAAGGCGGCAAATATCAAAACCAAGATTGTGATTTTTGATCACAACTGCGATCATCCCGATTACCCGATTTCAATTTTAAATGACGCAGCGACCAAAGATTTTGTCGATGGCTCGGCATTTCACTTGTACATCGGGGACATTTCAGCCTTGAGCACTGTGCACAGTGCTCACCCGGACAAGAATTTATATTTCACTGAACAATGGACCAGCGGGAAGGGAGATTTTGCCGGTGATTTGCGGTGGCATGTAAAAAATTTAATTATTGGCGCCCCTCGTAATTGGAGCCGCAATGTGTTGGAATGGAATCTGGCGGCCGATGAGAATTGGAATCCACATACAAGCAACGGTGGCTGTACGGAATGTCAAGGTGCCTTGACGATCAACAGTACTTCCGGGGCCGTCACACGAAACGTGTCGTATTATATCATTGCACATGCTTCAAAACTAGTGCGGCCTGGATCGACTAGAATCCTCAGTACCATTGTAGATGGTTTGTATAATGTTGCTTTCCTTACTCCCGACGGTAAAAAAGTCCTTATCGTAGTAAACGACAATAATATAGCGAAGACTTTTGCCATCGGCTTTAACAAGCAAACTGTCACCACTAGCCTAGGTGCGGGTGGAGTGGGTACTTACTTATGGTGATGGCTACTAGCGGAGCCAGCCTACATCTACTTTTTTTGTAAAAAAATGCGAGCGAGGACAGCACCGGTCTGGCGCGTTCCATACTTTTGTAATTCATGGAAGACAACCCGATCGACGCACGCGAGATTAGAAGCCCTGAAGTTCAAGAAATTATTGGACAGACACCCACAGCGTTGACACGATGGGGGATCACCATCATTTTTATTTTGTTTGTGCTTTTGTTTGCGCTAAGCTGGTTCATCCGTTACCCGGATTTATTGACAGCGAAAGTGATTATCAGTACGTCACCAGCTCCAGTTGCTTTGGTCTGTCGCACGGCAGGAAACCTAATCTTGCTAAAAAGTGAAGATGCACCAGTAGCCCGCGGCGAAATGATCGGCTACATCCGATCGAATACCGATCCCGGCAGCGTATTGAAGTTAGAAAAATTGCTCGCCAGCAACGACCGTTTTTCAAAATACGATGCACTCGGCTCCTTGGGCGATTTGGAATCGCTATGGAGTGACGTAGTAAAGGCGGATGAGTCTTATAGACTGTACCTAGAGAATGAGTCATATCAAAAACAAATTGGCCGACTAAAACAACAGAAGAACTCATACATTAAGCTTTTTAAGACTCAAGAGGCACAGCAAAAATTGGTGAAACAAGAACTTGTTTTGATCAAAGAAAAATTCAAGACGGATTCAATTCTTTTTTCTCAGAAAGTATTGTCATCCGTCGATTTCAATCAGTCAAAAGCAAATTGGCTTCAACAATTGCGGAATGCCAGGTCGATAGAGACTTCGACGATTAATACGGAAATACAAATTGACTTAATCGAAAAACAGATTTCAGACTTGGAGATCAAAAAAACCGAAGACGACCAACGGCTTGGGCTAGATATAAAAAGTGCATTGAACAGACTTAAAGCGGGTCTTTCGAAATGGAAGGAGAATTATCTTTTCGAGGCACCCATCGATGGACGGCTGGCATACCTTGGATTCTTGGAAAAGGAGCAATTCCTAGAAGCGGGCAAATCTTATTTTTCGGTAATTCCTGACCATGGAAATATTCTTGCGAAGGCGGAATTGCCTGTACGAGGATCGGGTAAAGTAAAAGAAGGACAGATCGTCAACATCAAGCTTGAAAATTATCCCTATGAACAGTTCGGAATGCTCAGAGGCAAAGTGACCTCCATCTCAGCAATTCCAGGAAACGACAATTATCGAATTATGATTGAGCTTCCGCAGCAGCTTGTCACCACTCAGCAAAAGCAATTGATTTTTAAACAGCAGCTTACTGGCAATACAGAGATTATCACCGAGGACTTGACTTTGCTCGATCGGTTTTTCCAACAATTCAGAGGCTTGCTAAAAAGGTGAATTTGGATATTTCACTCATCGCTTGCATTCAATTTTTGTCGAAGGATATTTTCAAAATCCTTTAATGAGAATTCGGCCGGGATTTGTTTGTCGTTAAAAAATATAGCGGGTACTGCGGTAATATTGTTTTGGCTGAAGAAATTATAGTCGTTAGTAAAACGTTCTTCAGTTCCTTGATGGAGGTCAGCCGGTAATGCAGAGAGCCACTCCTTTAAATCAGGTCTTTTTTTGTTGTACCAAGTTCTCATGGCTTCCTTCATTTTTACGTGATCTTTTTTCAGGCCCAAACTGATAATATTTCTCGCCACGGTATTGGGGATGCTGCCGTTCTCTTTGGGGTTCACAGCGAAGCGAACAATGACTTTGAGTTCTTGATATTGGTTCATCCACGACTCAATGTTGTGATGAGCATTCACACACGGTCCACAGGCTGGGCTTGTTACCAATGTAATGGTGTGTTTAGCATTGGCGTTTCCCAGCACAAGACCTTCTCCGAAATTCCCTTCCACCAATTGCTTTCTTCCTAACGAAAGAGTGTCGAAGATATATTGATTCTTGATGAATCCATATAACGATTTTCGCAATGCCGGAGCGGATTGCGCCTGCAGGATGTAAGGTCGAATCATAAACCAAACAATCAACGGGAACGAGTAACCTGATAAAACAGGAATCAACTCATTGAAATTAAAATTGACCGAGGAATAATTCAGCCAGTAATATGCCGAAGTAGCCCATAACAAGCCCATTACCCCCAGACAAATCGAGCACCATGATTTAATGATCTGCCACTGATAGTAAATTGAAAAAATGGAAAAGGGAAAGCTAGCGGCAAAGAAGAAAAACAGATAGGAATTGAGAGGGGTTTGACCATTTGATGCCATTATCAGATTCGCGAGGAGGCTGCCTGCAAAAAACAAAACCCCAATTTCGGCAAGAGAAATATCTCCGTAGATTTTAGCGGCCGAAGAATTGACCACTTGCTTGCAATCTATTTTTGAATTGGGCCTGCATGCGGCATCACTCAATAATGTACTTTGCCCCAAAGTTTCGATGAGCAACGTGATGCAAAGACCCAACCCCAGAGCTTGCAAAATAACGGGCAAAATGAAATCCGGCTTGAAATAAACCAGCGTGGAAAAAATCCCAACAGAAAGAATAGTCAGCGCAGCATATCGAATTTTCGACAGGGCATCTGTCCTTCTATTTTCGGCATAATTTGGTTCTCCTGATTTTTCATTTGTTTCGGCCAACAGTAGCACCCCGGTCCAATCCATGACAAAATCATTAATGGCAGCTTGTGTTTTCTTCAAATGGCCATTTAAATAGTTTACTATTCCATTCTCAATGTTGAGAATGATTACAAAGCCACCGCCATTTGATTGTACTTGGGCAATCGCGGGAAAGAACATTTCGGTCAATTGCCCAACGGAAATGCTTACGGCCACGTTCTTCACATTGAGCTCATTTAATGCATTTGAGATGGAAAGAAGGCTAGGGAATTCGGGGCGCAGTTTAAGATCACGTGAAAATTTGCTTGTGAAAGGCACGTGCAAAAGCTTCAACAATTTTGTTGTCACCTGAGCTGCGTTGTCTTCAGGGTTGTGTTTTATTTGACTGGACATAGGTTACTCTTTTGAAAAAGCCCCCAATGAAAGGGGCTCGATATTTTTATTTCCTTCTGAAGGATTAAGCGTTGTAACAACCGCCGTAGGGGCCACCCCTGTAGCATGAACAGTTAAGACCGTCGGTATCGCAAGTGCTTAAATCACAGCACCACCCTGTTGGACAAGGATGGCTTTGATCACAGAAGCCTAGGCCTCCTCGTACTGACATGCTCTCTTTAGTAGAGAGAACCCTGACGTTTTTCATGGATTTAATTGACTTAATCATGATTTTGTTGATTGTTTTTTCACCTACTCATTCGCTTTTCGGCATCCGCGGCCAGAGCAGCTTGGCACGGCTAACTAGCGGAGATAAAGTTAAAGCATGCCAGTCCGGCGTCACCGGACTGGCATTTAATTGCGTGCGATTAAGGCGTAGGGCAACCGCCGTAAGCACCACCTTTTTTGCAAACACAGTCGCCATCGAGGCAATCATTCAAATCACAGCACCATCCGTCGGGACAAGGTCTACTAATGGTACAGTAGTAAAGCCCACCGCGAACTGTCTTGCTCTCTATAGCAGAGAGCACTCTGACGTTTTTCATGGATTTAATTGACTTAATCATGATTTTGTTGATTAGCATTTTACCTACTCATTTCGCTTTTCGGCATCCGCGGCGTAGTTGGGTTCACTAACTATCTGCGGAAATAAAATTATGACATCGCTGTCCAGCGCTGCCGGACTCATACTGCTTTTCGTAGCTAATTTTTGTCTTCCATTAATTGAGTATCGCACCCGGTATTTTAATAAGCCCCAGTGAAGGGGCTTTGTTTTTTCAAAATTATGGATTGAGGCAACCGCCGTAGGCACCTCCTTGCTGGCATATGCAGTTGTTACCGTCCGAATCGCAACTGCCATAATTGCAGCACCATCCGTCGGGACACAATTGCCTAATGGTGCACATGGGTGATCCGCCTCTGATCGCCAGGCTCTCATTGCTCAAAAGTACCCTGACGTTTTTCATGGATTTAATTGACTTAATCATGATTTTGTTGATTAGTATTTTACCTACTCATTTCGCTTTTCGGCATCCGCGGCATCGAGTGGTTTTGACCAACTAACGTGCGGGACTAATTTAAGAGACAAGTGTCCGACGCCACTGGATTCCGTTTTCGATTTTATTGTCTGTGTGAGCACTATGGTGCAAAAAAAAAGTGAAGCATCGATAGCTTCACTTTTTCTTTTTAATTTTCCTGGTCTATGCGTCATAGCATCCGCCGTAGGGGCCACCTTGCTGGCATGAGCAGTTGTGGCCGCTGGAATCGCAAGTGCTTAAATTACAGCACCACCCTGCTGGACAGGAATGGCCGGCATCACAGAAGCCCACACCTCCGCGAATCGCCATGCTCTCCTTATTGGAGAGAACCTTAATGTTGTTCAACGATTTAATTGACTTGATCATGATTTTGGTTGTTGAATTTCTCCTACTCATTCGCTTTTCGGCATCCGCGACACAGTAACCTGTTGCCAGCTAACCATGCGAAACTAAAGTAGCCCGTAAGTGTCCGGCAGGATCGGACTGCGGAAAAAATTTATACCGCCGGTAACCGTTTCGGCCGCACCGATGACGATCGAAAATTTATTAGTGTAGTGGTAGGTACGCCGATAGGAGCAGTACGCTATTTCGGCACCCAACTCTTTCAGCTCATTCAGGTTTTCCATAAGCATGCTGCGCGAGATACCTAATTTTTCGGCAAATTCGTTGGAGGTGCCCGTGACCTCTTTTTTAATGAGACTGTCCATTCTCTTCAGACGATCGATGTATTTTAATAAACTCATAATTTTTTTCGTTAGGCTCCTAGTTCAAGTTGATTTTTAACCAGTTCAAAATATTTTCCTTTGGTGTAGGTCAGCTCTTGATGCGAACCCACTTCAACAATTTTACCCTGTTCAAGAACCACGATTTGATCGGCATTTTTTACGGTGCTCAACCGATGGGCGATCACGACTACGGTTTTGCCTTTAAAAAATTCATCTAGGTTTTCCATGATCTTCCGTTCGTTGTTGGCATCCAACGCGCTGGTGGCTTCGTCGAAGAAAAGAACTTCGGGATTTTTATATACGGCGCGCGCAATAAGGATCCGTTGCTTTTGCCCTTGGCTAATGCCAACGCCGCTTTTCCCAATGTTTGTATTAAACCGCAGTGGTAATGACTCGATGAATTCATTGATGTTAGCGACTTTCACGGCATGCAGTAGTTTTTTACGGTCTATCTCGTCTTCACCAATAGCAATATTCCGAGCGATGGTATCCGAGAAGATGTAACCGTCTTGCATAACGCAGCCACATTTATTCCGCCACAGGTTTGCGGGAACATAACGAAGATCTTCCCCCGCCAAAGTTATTTTTCCGCTTGTCGGCAAATAGAATTTCTGCAGGAGCTTCATTAAAGTTGTCTTGCCACTACCACTGCTGCCAACGATAGCAGTTACTTTTCCCTCGGGAATTATTAAATCCACCTGATCCAAAACCTTGGGAGACCGTGGCCCTTCGTATTGAAATGACACGTCATGTAGCATGACCGTACCTGACTCACAATCCAGTTGCCCATCACGGACGATTTGATCGTCTTCATTTTGATGTAGGTGGATTTCGTTCACGCGCTCGAGGCTTATTTTGGCGTCTTGCCAATCTCTGATAAAACCGACAAACTCATTTAACGGACTATTTAACTGACCAATAATGTACTGAACGGACAGCATCATGCCCATCGTCATTTGCCCTTGCACAACTGCAAGAGCGGCAATAACCGTGACGATCATATTTTTTATCTCATTGATGAACATGCCCCCTCCGTCTTGGTATTGTTGCAATTGAGTACTCGCGAAACTTAATTTGAAGAGCTTCGCTTGTGTCCGCTCCCATTTCCACCTGTTTTGCGTTTCACTATTGCTCATTTTTATTTCAGTCATGCCGTGAACCGTTTCTATCAGCGAGCTCTGGTTAAATGCCATCTCTTGAAAACGCTTGTAGTCTAGTTTGGCCCGTTGCTTCATGAAAAGATGGATGTACCCAACATAGAGGATGCTCATTCCTAAAAAAATCAAAAAGATGGTTGAGTTGTAAAGCGCAAGTACTAGTCCAAAAACCAGCGCATTAAACAATGAGAATAAAATACTTAAGGTTGATGTGCTTACGAAGCGCTCGATGCGGGAATGATCGTCGACTCTCCGGAGAATGTCACCAATCATTTTAGTTTCAAAGAAGGAAATCGGCAGCTTGTACAGTTTCGTCAAAAAATTGGATATGAGGGAGACATTTATTCGCGTGCTCAAATGGAGCAAAATCCATCGACGGATAAAATCAACAGTGGTTCTGCCTACGAAAAGCATAATTTGTCCCGCCAACACCAAATAGATGAACTGAACGTTTTGTGTGTTTATTCCGACATCCACGAGAGATTGAGTTAAAAATGGAAACACTAATTGAATCAAACTCCCTGTAAGCAATCCTAACGTTAGTTGAAAGAAAAGCCTTTTGTGTGTGCGCACATAACTGAACAGGAAAGAAAGGTTTGATCGTGTATCTTGTTCTCCCTCATCATCAAAAAATTTTGGCGACGGCTCCAAGAGCAATGCCACCCCTACCTCCTGCCCATCTTCATTTACGGACAGCCATCCTTTCTTGAAATCGGCGTGGCTATATTCTAGCAATCCGCTGGCAGGGTCGGCCACATACACCCGATATTTAGTGATCTTGTATACCACAACGAAATGCCGTTGATACCAGTGCACAATGCACGGCATCGGAGCTTCTGCAAATAATTTTTCAAATGAAATTTTTACACCGATCGTCCGAAATCCAATGGCTTCGGCGGCATCGCTAATGCCCAGAAGTGAAACGCCCTCGTGCGTGATAAAAGATTTATTTCTTAGTTGAGCTAATGGGTAGTAGCGGCCGTGATGTTTCGCTACCATTTGCAAGCAAGTCGGCCCACAGTCCATCTGATCCAACTGCTGGAAGTGCTGAAATTTTTTCACAACAACGCTCTTTTACAACCGACGATAAAAAAAACGAACAACTCCATTTGTTGGTGTTAAAAATGAAAATATTATTTGAAGAAATTGTGATTCACAAAAATGTTTTTGTTGCATCTGTTTTAGGCCTACTTCTTTAGGAGTATGAAATTTGAAAAAATGAGGACGGCGTGTTAGAAATCTCTTTCACATAGGAGATTCTCCTATCTCGTGCCATCGGCGAAAATTAATTTTTGCTGGATCAGCCCATCCCAGAAAAAAAAATGCAGGCTCTTGCACGTCAGGAAAATTGACGAACTTATATAGTCATTCAACGGTCAATAGACCATAATTGATTACCTATTTCCAAACAAACCCTTATGAAAGAATTCATCACTTCAGTGTTTCTCCTGATGGGGTTTCT
>DATJJP010000115.1:0-75856 GCA_035492075.1 Cyclobacteriaceae bacterium
CTTAATTAAACCACATTATGCAATGATGAAAACTAAAGTTACTATCGTCTGCCTGGCTTTAATTTTTTCCGGCATGCAAGTTTTCGCTCAGCTTTCCAAGGCTGAAAAAAAGGAATGGAAAAAGAAAGCCAAAGAATATTCGAAAAACCCTGCCGAGCTTAAGAGCTTAATTGAATCCAAGCAAGCTGCAGAAACAGAAGCCAACAACGCGAAGGGTCAACTCAGCACCCTCAACGGCCAAATCAGCGATAAGAATGCAAAGATCGCTGACCTTGAAGATCAAATCTCAAAAATGCGCAGCGACCTAACCTCTACGAAGGCAGAACTCGCACAGTTGAAGGAGAGTCCTCCTGCGCCGGTAATCAACCCAATGGATTTTTCTAAGGGTGTTATATTCAAAGTTCAGATCGGAGCATTCAAAAACAAGGACCTCGCAAAGTATTTCGATAACAATCCAAACTTCGGCGGGGAAGCAACAGACAAGGGTGAGCAACGATTCACGATTGGAGTATTCCGTGACTATTGGGAAGCCGACAAGTTCAAGAAGTACATGCGTGAAATGGGTGTGAAGGACGCTTGGATTGTTCCGTTCAAGGACGGCCAGCGAGTAGAAATAAAAGATGTACTTGAAGGGGTGCTGGCTGACAAAGCAGAAAAAGCGGAGGGTAGCAACTAAGAATTTCTGCCACTCCATCTAATTATAACCCCGACGACCTCGGGGTTTTTTGTTTCTCCGCTATGAAACTTGTGCCTATTTTTGCCCGATGTTTCGTTCCGCAATTATCCTTGTTTTTCTGCTTTTGGTCTCTTCGGTTAAAGGCCAAATTCGGGTGACCAAATTGGTGTTGGATAGAAAGGAAAAATTTGTCATCGAAAACTCTGACATCCTTGTGGTCGACACGCTAATCATGCTAGACTCCTCGTCTATCTTCCTTAACCTTACCAAGAAAGACAATTTCATTCATGCCAAGGAAGCGATCGTAGGAATGGGCTGTTCAATCTTTGGGCATGGAGCCAATGGCAGCCCAGGAAACCGCGGAGAGCGAGGTATTACCGCCCGTGCGCCATGCCGAAGAGGATTTCCCGGTGCCAATGCCACTGACGGAGGAAACGGACAGGATGGAATCAACCTCTCATTGTATTTCAGTACATTGAAGATAAACGGATCAATCACTGTTAATCTCAATGGCGGTGACGGCGGTGACGGTGGAAATGGAGGCATCGGCGGCGATGGAGGTTCTGGCACGCGAGTTTGTGTAGCGGGGGATGGAGGAAAGGGGGGCAACGGTGCAAATGGCGGAAACGGAGGACGAGGAGGAAATCTGAATATTAGCTGCAAAGCTTGCGACGATCTTCATCTGATCTTGGGTCATAAGGTGATCGTCAAAAATTTTGGTGGTCTAGCGGGGATTGGTGGTGATGGAGGACAAGGCGGACATGCGGGGCTTGGTCCCGGTGGGGACGGCAAAAACGGATTGAAGGGTTTCAACGGAGCCAATGCACAATTAGGGAAAGACGGCTCTCTCAATTTGAGTGGTAATTATTGATGGAAAAGCGGTGGGTCTATAATCACATTCCAACAACCGAGGAAATATCTGACCTCGGAAAAAAACTTAATGTCAACCCGTATCTCACGGCGGTGTTGCTGCAGCGCGGAATAAAGGATTACGAGACGGCAAAAAATTTCTTTCGTCCAACACTAGAACACCTCCACGATCCTTATCTCATGCAGGACATGGAGAAGGCGGTGCAACGGTTGTCGCAAGCCATACAACGCCAAGAGAAAATCTTGATCTATGGCGACTACGACGTGGACGGAACCACTGCGGTCGCCGTGGTATACAGCTACCTCAAGGAGTTTTATCCCAACTGCGACTTCTACATTCCCGACCGCTATGCCGAGGGATATGGGGTGTCCGAGACCGGAATAATCTGGGCAGAACAAAATGGCTATTCTCTTATCATCGCACTCGACTTAGGAATAAAAGCGGCAGATATGGTGACGCTGGCCCGTCATAAAGGGATTGACTTTATCATTTGTGACCACCATTTGCCCGGCGGCGAAATTCCAAATGCCGTTGCCGTTCTTGATCCAAAACGAGCGGATTGCAATTACCCGTTCAATGAGTTAAGTGGTTGCGGGCTTGGTTTCAAACTAATCCATGCTTACGCTAAGAAATTCAGAGACGAAAAAGAAGTTTTCGCCTATCTCGATTTGGTAGCGGTCAGTATTGCCTCGGACATTGTCCCGATCAATGGCGAAAACCGAACATTGGCTTTTTTCGGATTGCAACGGTTAAATCAAAATCCCCGACCTGGGTTGAAGGCGTTAAAAGACATCGCAGCAATAAAGACAGATCTCGACATTTCCGGGGTAGTCTTCACACTTGGCCCTCGCATCAATGCTGCGGGACGTGTGGCCCATGCCCGAGCCGCGGTAGAGTTATTGATAGCCAAGTCTGAAACTGAAGCGAACGCCCTTGCTGAGAAAGTGAACATCAAAAATGATTTACGTAGAGAATTTGATCTGAACATCACTGAGGAAGCCGTGGCAATGATCGAATCAAGTGAAACCCTTCGCACCGCCAAGTCAACGGTGTTGTTCAAGGACTCTTGGCACAAAGGTGTAATTGGAATTGTGGCCGCCAGGTGTGTTGAAAAATATTATCGGCCCACGGTGATTCTTACCGAATCCAATGACAAAGTCACAGGGTCAGCCAGGAGCATAAAGGACTTTGACCTCTACAGAGCGCTTGAAGACTGCAGCGATCTTCTCGATAAATTTGGCGGACATAAATATGCAGCTGGTTTGACTTTGAACAGAAGTAACGTCAGCGCTTTTCAGAAACGATTTGAAGAAGTGGTATCAGCCTCGCTGACGGAAGACATGCAAACACCCGTTGTTGAAGTAGACATTGCATTGCCGCTGAATGCCATCACGCCAAAATTCATCCAAATATTGAAACAGATGGCACCGTTTGGTCCGGAAAATCAAAAACCAACATTTGAGGCAAGGAATTTGTATGTAGCTAATTCGCTCTCGAGTTTCAAGGACAAGCACGTTCGGTTTTTGGTTAGCCAGGATGGAAGCGATTGCGTTTTTCAAGTCGTCGGGTTCGATATGGGTGAATACTACTCAAGGCTGGCGAGTGGCGACAATTTCAGAATGGCTTTTACGATAGAGGAAAACACATACAACGGCATAACTTCGATTCAACTCCGAGCAAAGGACATCAAATTTGAGTAGCATGATTTTACGGGCAGAACATTTAGTCAAGAAATACAAGAAGCGCACCGTGGTCAACAATGTTTCTGTTGAAGTAAAGCGAGGCGAGATTGTGGGGTTGCTCGGACCAAACGGAGCAGGCAAAACCACGAGTTTTTATATGATCGTTGGATTGATTAAACCCAACGAAGGAAAGATATTTCTTGATGAAGAGGAGATCACTGGGCTACCCATGTATCAGCGTGCCAAAAGAGGCATCGGATATTTGGCCCAGGAAGCTTCCGTTTTTCGGCAGCTCACAGTAGAGGAAAATATTCTTGCCCCGTTGGAAATGCGTGACATTCCAAAAAAGGAGCGCAAGGAAAAAGTGGAAAAGTTGTTGGAAGAGTTCAGCCTTACCCATGTAAGAAAAAATATGGGTATGGTTCTATCCGGGGGTGAAAGACGCCGAACAGAAATTGCGCGCGCCTTAGCAGTTGATCCAAGCTTCGTTCTGCTGGATGAGCCCTTTGCGGGTGTTGATCCAATTGCCGTCGAAGAGATTCAAGGAATTGTAGCGCGCCTCAAGAAAAAAAACATTGGGATTCTGATAAGTGACCATAACGTGGACGAAACCTTGGCCATCACTGATCGTGCCTATCTCATGGTGGAGGGCAAGCTTTTCAAAGCCGGCACTGCCGAAGAACTTGCCAATGATCCGTTGGTGCGCAAGGTCTATCTCGGTCAGAATTTCCAACTTCGCAGAGCAAAAGTAGAAACTGAACTCTAGGTACCTTTTTTTCCTTATCAGCTGAAATTGGATTTGGCGATTAGTCGCGGAGAACATTACTTTGAGGTTTCTTCATCATGCAAATTCTGAATTCCATACTCACTTGGGTCATGAAAAAGCGGATTCACCAGATCGAGCTTTTCATGAAATATCCGCATGAGGTTCAGGAAGAAGTATTAAAACGTCTGCTGAGCACGGCCAGCTTCACCGAGTTTGGAAAAAAATATTCTTTTGACGAGATCGTCAACTACGATGACTTCAAAAGGAGAATACCCGTTCACACGTACGAGCAAATTTTTCCTTTCATCGAGCGCCTTATGCGTGGAGAGCAGAATATTTTGTGGCCGAGCGAGGTTAAGTGGTTTGCAAAGTCAAGCGGCACAACCAATGCCCGGAGCAAGTTCATCCCCGTCTCCGCCGAAGCACTTGAAGAATGTCATTTTAAGGGGGGAAAAGATTTGCTCTCCATTTACGTGAACAATTTTCCCGAAACAAAAATATTTGACGGAAAGGGGTTGGCGATTGGCGGAAGTCATCAAATCAACGAGTTTGATTCTTCGGCGTCATCGTACTACGGCGATGTGTCAGCGGTCATTATGCAAAACCTTCCTCCGTGGGCCGAATTTATTCGAACTCCAAGTCTTGATGTTGCTCTAATGGGCAATTGGGAGGAAAAAATTGAGAGAATTGCAGGAAGCACGGCAAAAGTAAATGTGACACATATTGCGGGCGTACCTACATGGACGGTGCTCTTATTACAACGAATCCTCGAGCTTGAAAAAAAGAACAACATCGAAGAGGTATGGCCAAACCTCGAGGTGTTTTTCCATGGTGCGGTCGCCTTTCGACCCTACAAAAATCTTTTCAAGTCAATCATCCCTTCAGAGTCGATGCGTTATTGGGAAACCTACAACGCAAGCGAAGGTTTTTTTGGAATACAAGATCAAAAGGATTCGGACGAGTTGCTGTTGATGCTCGACTACGGTGTATTTTATGAGTTCATTCCCATGGAAGAATGGGATAAGGAATATCCTGACGCGATAAGCCTAGCCGACGTTGAAGTCGGAAGAAATTATGCCATGGTAATCACCACCAACGCCGGCCTCTGGCGCTACAATATCGGCGACACCGTAAAATTCACCAGCCTTTCTCCTTATCGGATAAGGATATCCGGACGGACAAAGCATTTCATCAATGCTTTTGGTGAAGAGGTCATTATTGAAAACGCTGACGCGGCCGTGGCCCATGCTTGTGAAATGACGGGCGCTGTAATTGACAACTACACTGCTGCCCCCATCTATCTGGAGAAATCAAAACGTGGAGGACATGAATGGATTATCGAGTTCAAAAAGCAGCCAGAGAACATCGAAAAATTCACCGCCGCCTTAGACTCGATGCTCCGCAAAGTAAATTCTGATTATGATGCGAAGAGGGCCCACAACATCGCGTTGGTAGCGCCAAAAATTCACAGTGTGGCTGAGGGTACCTTTTATAATTGGATGAAAAAAAGAGGCAAGCTAGGCGGCCAAAACAAAGTACCAAGACTTAGCAACTCAAGAGAATATGTGGATGATATTTTGGCAACGGATGCTATCTGAGATATCCCTCCGACAACTAAATTTCACTGAACAATCGAAATGTTTTTTCAATCGTCTGATTATTTCGCTTAAGCGACATCGTTATTTTCCTACCCGGCTTACTGTTGAAGTAGTTGTTCACTTGGCTAAGGTCCATGGAATTCGTCTGATTATGGTTGATCGCTATGATTCGATCGCCTACCTGAATGCCGGCTTGTTCGCCTGCTGAGTTCGTCCTCACTTCTGTCACCTCAAATTCGCGAAGGCGCGGCCCGTCTGCCTTAACAGTGAGCCCACTCATATTGTAGTATGGTTTTTTCCTAAAGGCTGGTCTTGCTTTCAAATAAATCTTCTCTCTGGGAAAATCGAAAACTACTTGAAAGCGACTAAGAACTTCGCCACCTAGCGATCCATTTCGGTAAACCCGGCCACTGCGCAAAGTATCTTTCACCGCCTGTGGGTCGGGGAAATTAGCGATCATGTCGGTGACTTCGTATTTGCCGACGCGCAAGCTTTTTATTCGCGCCGTCCTCCCGGTGATCAATCCACCAAGCCCCCTACCTATCACGCATGTAATGTTTTTTTCAGGTACGATTATTTTGTCATTGGATTCCGTGTCCAGAAAAAGACCATGGCTTGCGCCTGTGTCTACCATCAGTTTTGCACTAACACTTGATGTGTCGTTTATTTTTACTTCGGCAACATAGTAGGGTTTCGTGTCTTCTACAGTGATAGGAAGGCGGGTAAACCTTTTCCGTGGCTTGAATTTATTGGGAGTCATCAAGGTGAGAATCTTTGTGTCGTAGTCGATTTTCACTACAAATCGACTGAAGAGTTCATACCCTAATATTCCATGAACATCGGAGCCAAGTGTATTTCGAAGTTCCAGGTAATCCGTTTCGAGTACAAGCATCGCATGACCCCGTCCATGTACTCCTGGCAAATCAAGAGTAACATTGTTGGTGATATAAGCATTGACGGTGTTTGTTCCTCCCGGGGCAGCTATCACATATTTTTTTGTGTACGCCAAGTGTAGAATGTCGCTGAAGACTTTTTGTGTAAGAATAGTCGTTCTCACGCCGGTGTCAACAATAAACTTCAACGGTAGTTGATTGTTTACGATGACTGGCACAACCACCAGATTGTTATGGACTTCGATCGGGATTTGCACCTTAGAAGCGCCATCCGCCAACGTAAATCCAAGTTGAGCGGTGGCGGTGTAATAAATTAGACTGAAAATGACAAGTAGAAATCGTTTCATTGGTAAATCCTCTTACCAAGCTAACGAAAAAAACGGCGATCCGATCGCGCCAAATTCATTTTACCCCCAGCGAGGTGAGCAGTTTTTGCGGGTTTTCCGAAATTTTGATGGAAGAAAAATTCGTTTCGTCTAAAAAGCCTTTTTCCACCATAATTTTCATTTGATTTACCAAGGCATCAAAGAAGGAATCGACATTGAGAATCCCAACGGGTTGCGTTATCAGTCCCAGTTGCTTCCATGTCAGAATCTCGGCCAGTTCATCCAGCGTCCCCCAACCGCCGGGGATTGCAACAAAAACGTCGGCGATCTCAGCCATTCGCTTTTTCCTTTCATGCATGGTGCCAACGATTTCCAGCTGAGTAATGCCTTTGTGGCCCACTTCCCGCTTCATCAAGAAATCGGGTATCACACCGATGACTTTTCCTTGGTGGGCCAAGACTTCATCGGCCAATATGCCCATTAGGCCAATGTTGCCGCCACCGTAAACCAGGGCACAACTGCTGCTTGCAATATGTTGACCGATTGCTTTTGCTGCCTTTGCGTACACAGCATCAGCGCCTGTGCTCGAACCGCAAAAGACACATACATTCGTTGAGTGAACTCAGTGCTTCACATCATGTTCATTGTTGCTCACTTTGCTGTTGGGGAACAGCCAAATAGAAACAATAGCGAGAACAAACAGTGCGATAACTACTCCGAAAACAGGCATGGCTTAAATTTTATAGGTCAAAAATAGATTTTGCTTTCTAATATTTGCAAATTGGAGTAGAAAAAATGTCAACACTGGCCTTATGAAACGAACTTTGATCATTGTAGGGGTATTGGTTGTGGTAATTGCGGGTGCATTGGCCTATTTGAGGATCAAAGCCAAATCCTACAGTCCCGAGGGGAATGTCGATTTTTCCAACGACAAAGTAAAGGTCCACGTGTTTTACAATCGCCCATATAAGAAGGGCCGCGCCATTTTTGGAAAACTCGTTCCCTATGGCAAGACGTGGCGCACGGGTGCAAACGAAGCCACCCAGTTCGAAACGAGCACCGACTTACAATTTGGAGATAAAACGCTGAAGGCAGGCAAATATAGTTTGTGGACCGTGCCTAACGAGCAAAGCTGGCAGGTGGTATTCAATACAGAAATCCCGTCTTGGGGAATCGGTTATAATGGTGAAGCTCAAAGAAATCCCGAGACCGACGCTGTCGTTGTTGAAGCTCCAGTCAATCACTCTCCGGAAAAAGAGTTTGAGCAGTTCACCATTGCAGTAGAAAATGCAGCCGATGGAATTGAGCTAATTTTCTTTTGGGACAAGACCATTGTGTCCGTTCCTTTCTCTGTCAAATAATCGCCACATCATAAATTCGTATAGGTCAAAAATGATTCAGGTTATTCCATCCATCGCAATTAGAAAAGGCCGCGTGGTTAAGATGCGCAAGGGCGACCCCAATAGCGAAAAAGCTTATGATGAAAATCCGCTTGACTTGGCGAAGCGGTTTGAAGACCATGGAATCGAAGTGGTGCATTTGGTGGACCTTGACGGAGCTGAGAAAGGAAGCCCCAAAAACTATCATGTTCTTGAAGAAGTTCGTGGGTATACTGAAATGAAGATCGATTTCACGGGTGGTATATCTACTGACGGTGACATCGGCAAAGCATTTGAGTATGGGGCGGACTATGTGACCGCGTCAAGTGTGGCCGTCACCAATCCCGAGACATTTGCGTCTTGGATTATTTCTTACGGACGTGAAAAAATTACGCTGGGCGCTGACGTGACTGACATCAAATCGAAAACCGTTGCTTTTCGTGGATGGCAGAAGGTTTCAGAGGTCCACTTGTTTGAGCACCTGCAAAATTTTTACGATCGCGGTCTGAAATACGCCAAATGCACCGACATTTCTCGAGACGGTGTGTTGGAAGGACCTGCTTTCGAATTCTATCAAGAAATTCTAGACAAGTTTCCCGATCTCAAAGTATTAGCCAGCGGTGGCATCCGTGGCGTAGACGACATCAAACGACTTAACGACATGGGTGTATTTGCCGTAATTTTTGGAAAGGCTTATTACGAAGGCGTGCTCAAGTTGAAAGAGTTGGAGCAGTTTCTGGTAAAAAAGGAAAATTAACAGCGCAGGACTATTCGTCTACAATATCCGAGAACTTAAATTTCTGAATGATAAAGTAGAGAAAGTTAAAAGAGAGTGGATCCTCTTGGGTTTTGTCGTTGGTAGGATTTGAAGAAGGTTTCTGTTGTTCCTGTTTCTTTGCATTCGCTGCTGATGTGTTTTGCGCAGTGTTCACATCTCTGCTTTGAGAAACCTTGTTCGCTTTAGAGTCCCCATCCGTGATCAGCATCTTGTCATCCCCTTGGATCAAATCGGGATGACTAATTGGCTCTTGAACTTCGGTGCCTTCCTGCGCCAACGCACTTGTGCTAACAAGCCATGAAGCCAACAAAATCGACAACGAAAAAAATAATTTAGAGCGCATTCGAAAATGAAGTAACGGGTTTACTTTCGAGTTAGTTGAGCAAGCTAATAAAAAACACCATGATTTCTTGGGAAGACTTTGATAAAATCGACCTTCGGGCGGGAACGATCGTCAAATCGGAGATTTTTGAAGGCGCGCGAAAGCCTGCATACAAACTATGGGTCGACCTTGGCCCAATTTGGGGGATAAAAAAATCTAGTGCGCAGCTAGCGCACCTTTATAAGGCAGAAGAGCTAATTGGTAGACAAGTGATTTGCGTTGTCAACTTTCCGCCGAAGCAAATCGCAAACTTTATTTCCGAAGTCCTGGTAACAGGGTTTCCAAATGAAAGCGGTCACGTCGTGCTTTCAGCCATTGACAAACCCGTTCCCAACGGCGCTAAACTTTTCTGACCATGATGTTTTCAGACCTGGAAAAGATCACAGATGGAAAAGTTCTTCGGACTTTTCAGGACTTGGACGTACATCATTTAGTCATCGATAGCAGGAAAGCGCTTGTCAGTAAGAGCGCCGTGTTCTTTGCTCTTGTGGGTGCGCGCAACGACGGCCACAAATACATCAAAGATTTGTACGATGCCGGTTTTCGACAATTTGTGATCGAGAAAACGATTGACCTACACGAGGTTTCTGAGGCAAACGTACTGCTCGTGAAGTCTACCCGGCATGCGCTTCAAGATATAGTCAGTGTTCATCGTGCCCAGTTCAAATATCCAGTCATTGGGATAACGGGCAGTAACGGAAAAACGATTGTGAAGGAGTGGTTGTACCAACTTCTATCACCGGAGTATAAGATTGTGAAAAACCCTGCCAGCTATAACTCACAGGTAGGTGTGCCCCTGTCGGTGTGGGCCATGCAGTCGTTTCACCAATTGGCCATTTTCGAAGCCGGCATTTCAAAACTCGATGAAATGGATCGTCTTGAAAAAATAATCCAGCCTACCATCGGGATTTTTACCAACATTGGCACTGCCCATGATGAGGGTTTTGACGATCAAAAACAAAAGGTCAAGGAAAAACTTAAGCTGTTTCGCCGAGCAAAAGTTTTGATCTATTGCTCAGATCACGTTGAAATTGATGCCGCAATACAGCAAGAAAAAATTCCCGCGCTTTCCTGGGGGGAAAATGGCAACATCAAGATTGATCGTGAGTTGAAATCTGTTCGAGTCACCTATCAAGCGAAAAGATTCAAGTTAGAATTACCGTTCACAGATAGGGCTTCTGTAGAAAATGTTTGTCACTGCTTGGCGATCATGCTGCTTCTCGACTATTCGCCGGAAATAATTCAACAACGAATTTCCGAAATACGATCGGTGCCCATGCGCCTTGAACTGAAGGAAGGCATCAACAACACCCAGGTCGTCGATGATACTTACAACAACGATATGGGTGGCTTGCAAATAAGTCTGGATTTTTTGGCGGGCCAGCAAAAGAAAACAAAAACAGTTGTGTTGTCAGATGTATTGCAGTCGGGCATGAGTAGTGAAGAGATCGCCGATTCGGTCGTATCAATGTTGAAAAAAGTGGGCGTTTCAAAATTCATTGGGATAGGGAGCTCGCTGAAGTCTCAACAAAAAAAATTCGTTGGCTTCGTCAGTTTTTTCTTCTCCACCACAGAAGACTTTATACGGAACTTTGATTTCACCTCATTTGAAGGAGAGACGATCCTTGTCAAGGGCGCTCGGGTTTTTCAATTCGAAAAAATTGTCCAAAAACTTCAGCGGAAAGCACACGGCACGGTGATGCAAATAGACTTGGGCAAAATGGTGCACAATTTGAATTTTTTCAAATCGAAGTTAAGGCCCAACGTTAAGATCATGGCAATGGTCAAGGCGTTTGCCTACGGCAGTGGGAGCGAAGAGGTAGCGAACCTGCTGCAATATCATCGTGTCGACTATTTGGGGGTGGCCTATGCCGACGAGGGTGTTGAGCTAAGAAACAAAAATATAGCATTGCCCATCATGGTGATGAACCCAACGGAAGAAAGCTTTGACTTGATTCTTGCTAACCACCTCGAACCCGCTATTTATTCTTTAAAGATGTTGAAGGCCCTCGAAAAATTTTTGGAGGGTCGTGAGCTTCGGATTCATCTCGAGGTTGAAACGGGGATGCATCGACTGGGGCTAAATGAAGATGAACTCGGTGAAGTTCTCGAAACGCTGAAACGATCGAAGAACATTCAAATCGCTTCTGTGTTCTCTCATCTCGCCGGGTCTGACGAGTCGATTCACGACGGATATTCGAAGGAGCAATTCGAAAAATATCAGGCATCATACCGTACGATTTCATCGGGATTAGACATCACGCCGCTGAGACATATTCTCAATTCTGCGGGTATTCTGCGCCTTCCGGAATTCCAGATGGACATGGTCCGATTAGGCATCGGATTGTATGGCGTAGACCCTACGACAGAAAAATTTTCCGAATTGCAACCCGTGGCGACATTGAAGACGGTAATCTCCCAAATAAAAAATATCGCCAAGGGTGAATCCGTGGGGTATGGTCGCAAGGGAACAGCGGAAGGTGAAATGAGGATAGCCACGATCGCGATTGGCTATGCCGATGGCTTTAGTAGAAGCTTCAGCGGTGGTAACGGAATTGTTTTGGTGAACGGAAAAAAAGCGCCCGTTATCGGCAATGTGTGCATGGACATGACGATGGTAGATGTTTCTGGGATCTTTGCTCACGAGGGAGACGAAGTAATTATTTTTGGCGACGATCTCTCCATACATGAAGTGGCGGAACGAATCGACACAATCCCTTACGAAATCCTGACCAACACCAGCTCGCGGGTAAAAAGAGTTTTTGTTTCAGAGGGGATTTAATTCCTCAATCCACCGGTGTGGAGCATCAAAATTCTTGATCCGATTGGAAAGTGATTTTTGGAAATAAGATCAAATACTCCTGCCACCAGCTTTCCGGAGTAAACAAAATCCAAAGGGAGATTTTGCTCCTCTGCCATTCTCAACATGAAAATATCCAGCTCCCTTGTCTTTTTTGCATAACCGCCAAAATGATAGTCGGTTTCAATACGCCAATTCGAGAAATCTCGTCCTGCGGATTGCGTTGCCAGCCGCCTGACTTCCTGTTCCAAAAAGTTTCCCTTCTTCAAAACAGAAAATCCGATGACCGTGCTTCTCCCGGCGAGCCCCGTTATAATTCCGGCCATGGTCCCCCCCGTTGCCACTGGCAAACACAAATATTGAAAGTCAAACTCGGTAAGTTTTTCGCGCGCAAATTCCGCACATCCCTTAACCGCAAGGGAGTTGGTTCCCCCCTCGGGAATCAAATAAAAATCTCCAAGCTTTTTTTTCAACTGTTCGACGAAATCAGGCTCTGTTTTTCTACGATATTCATCGCGAGAAACAAAATGCAAATCCATTCCTTTTTTTTCTGCAAAAACCAGTGTCTCGTTCAATGGTGAGGTTCGCTCACCTCTGATCACACCGATGGATTTTATTCCAGTCTCGCAGGTAGCGGCAGACGTGGCATAGATATGGTTTGAGAATGCACCGCCAAAAGTGAGCACGGTAGAATGGCCAAGTCTTTTTGCTTCTTCCAAGTTATACTTCAATTTCCACCACTTGTTGCCCGACACCTCGTGATGATTCTTGTCCTCTCTCTTCACAAAAAGTCGTACCCCCTTTTCAATCAGAATTTTTTCTGAAATCTCGTCAATGGGTGTGTCAAAATATTTTAGCATTACTAATTTATTTAGTAATATTGAGGGTGGATGATTCGTATTTCAAAGGTAGGGGCGCCCAAATAAAAACGGGCAACAAATTTCTCAAAACAGAATATGTCACCCGGCATGTGGAAGGTCTCGACGAGCCCTTACTCGAAAATCCGCACACCCAAATCTTCTTCGAGCATCCGAAAAAGATCGTCAACAAAATCGAAAGTCCAGATTTGGCAGGAATGTATTCAATTAATCCGTATCAAGGCTGCGAACACGGATGCATTTATTGTTATGCGAGAAACACGCATGAGTATTACGGTTTCAGTGCGGGGTTGGATTTCGAGAGTAAAATCATAGTCAAGAAAAACGCACCCCAGGTTCTTGAGCAACAGCTGCTGCACAAAAACTGGAACGCTGCTCCGATCATGCTCAGTGGTAACACTGATTGCTACCAACCTCAAGAAAGAAAATTGGAGATCACAAGAAAGCTTTTACAGGTGTTTTCAAAATACCGACATCCCGTTAGCTTGATAAGCAAAAACAGTTTGATCACCCGAGACATCGACGTGCTGCAAGACTTGGCGAAAGACCGGTTGGTTCACGTAATGATTTCCATCACTACTTTGAATGAAGAGCTGCGCCGTCAAATGGAGCCTCGCACGGCAAGTTCAATAAAGCGCCTGAAAACGGTGGAGGATTTGTCGAAAGCAAATATTCCTGTCGGTATAATGAACGCACCCATTGTGCCTGGGCTAAATCATCATGAGATTCCTCAAGTACTTAAAGCCGCCGCGGATCACGGCGCTCTGACGGCAGGGATGACGGTCGTTCGTTTAAATGGTTCGATCGAAAAAATTTTTGAGGACTGGCTGCGAAAAAATTTTCCCGATCGCTTTGACAAAGTGTGGAATCAAATTAGCGCCATGCACGGTGGCCAAGTCAATGATTCACAGTTTGGCAGGCGCATGCGTGGCGATGGAAATATTGCTGATGCCATTTATCAACTCTATCGGGCCGCGAAGAAGAAATATTTTTCGGGCCGAGAGATGCCTGCCTACGATTTAACCAAGTTCAGAAAGGGTGGTACCTACCAGCTATTTTAAGTGGTTGAACATTTTTGTATAACTTTACGTTTCGCGAACACACGTGAAACGCTTTCTGGCCATATCGCTGCTGGTGCTGTACATCAATTCCAATACGGAGATGCATGAAGTATTTCGGTTGCCTTTGCTTGTCGAGCATTTCACTGAACACAAAAAATTAGTCGGCGAAATTTCTTTTTGGGAGTTTTTAGTGATGCACTACAACACCAATGTCTCGCACGACTCCGATGACAACAAGCTACCATTTAAAGACCCTGCGCATTCCTTTACGGCACCGACGCTGGCTATTCCAATTCACAAAATTGTTCTCAACGATACCCAATTAGTGGCAGAGGTGTTGCACGTTTCCTCTTATCAAGAAATGTTTGTCGCTTCTCCGCTGAGCGATATTTTTCAGCCTCCTCGAATAGCGTAAACAAATCCTGTTCGCTTTTGAGATCGGGCGCAATCCCGAAATACTTCCTTTTCATTTTTTTAAATTTTCTAGTCATGCTTAATGGCATCATTTCTTTTTCCATCAGGAACAAAGTATTCATTGGTTTGTTCACGCTCGTGCTTATTGTTTCGGGGGTTTATTCACTGAAGCAATTGCCCATTGATGCCGTTCCTGATATCACCAACAATCAAGTACAAATACTGACGGTTTCCCCATCGCTTGCCGCGAATGAAATCGAGCGGCTGGTGACGTTTCCTGTAGAACAAACGATGGCCACCATCCCCGAGATCACTGAGATGCGTTCGTTCTCACGCTTCGGGCTATCGGTGGTCACGATTGTTTTTAAGGATGAAACCGACGTTTACTGGGCACGACAGCAAGTAAACGAACGGCTGGCGACAGCGAAGTCACAAATCCCGGTTGGTGCGGGGAGCCCAGAGCTCGCTCCCATCTCCACGGGTCTTAGCGAGATTTATCAATACATCGTCCGTCCCGCAAAAGGGTATGAAAGCAAGTACGACCCGATGGAGCTGCGAACGATACAAGATTGGATTGTACGTAGGCAACTCCTCGGCACATCGGGCGTGGCCGACGTAAGCAGTTGGGGTGGGCAGGTGAAGCAATATGAAATCGCTGTAAACACCGACAAGCTTCGAAGTATGGATGTGGGTATCAACGAAGTTTTTTCGGCGTTGCAAAAAAACAATCAAAATACAGGTGGTGCCTACATTGACCAGAAACCCTATGCTTTTTTTATTCGAAGCGAAGGGCTCGCCCGAAATATCGAGGACATTGAAAGGATTGTGGTGAGAAATAATGCCTCCGGCTTGCCTGTTCTCATTCGCGACGTCGCTCAGGTGCGATATGGAAACGCCACTCGGTATGGTGCCATGACGTACAACGACGAGGGTGAAAAAGTGGGCGCCATTGTTCTGATGCTCAAAGGCGCCAACTCGTCGGTAGTCATCAAAAATGTAAAGGAGCGGATTGAGCAGATCAAAAAGACACTCCCCGAAGGCGTTGTGATCGAGCCTTATCTCGACCGAACGAAGCTTGTCAACAACGCCATCGGTACCGTCACGAAAAATCTTTCTGAAGGGGCGCTTATTGTTGTTTTTGTTTTGGTGCTCATGCTCGGAAATCTTCGCGCGGGCGTTGTGGTAGCGTCTGTGATTCCGCTCGCCATGTTGTTTGCGATTTGCATGATGAACTTGTTTGGCGTGTCTGGGAACTTGATGAGCCTGGGCGCCATCGATTTTGGCCTTATCGTGGATGGCGCGGTGATCATTGTTGAAGCGACCTTGCATCATCTTGCTTCGCTTTCCAAATCCGAAAAAATAATTCAATCTGAAATGGATGAAGAAGTAAAGCATGCTGCGTCGTCGATGATGAACTCCGCTGCATTTGGCCAGGTCATCATTTTGATCGTTTACCTTCCGATCCTCACGCTGGTCGGCATTGAAGGAAAAATGTTTAGGCCAATGGCGCAGACCGTCGGGTTTGCTATTCTCGGCGCCTTGATCTTGTCACTTACTTATGTGCCGATGATCTCTTCATTGTTTCTTAGCAAAAGTCCTTCTCAAAAAAATATCTCGGAAGGAATCATGAAGTTCTTTCATCGATTGTATGATCCTATGATTTCGTTTGCGCTCAAACGGAAAATTTCGATCATCGCCGTTTCAGTTGTCCTATTTGTGGCGAGCCTTTTCATTTTTTTCCAAATGGGTGGTGAGTTCATACCGACCTTGGATGAAGGCGACTTTGCCGTGGAAACCAAAATAATAACCGGAAGTTCACTCTCCCAGACCGTTGAAACATTTGGTAAAAGCGCGCGAATACTGCTGGACGGTTTTCCAGAAGTAAAAGAAGTTATTGGAAAAATAGGCACATCTGAGATTCCAACCGATCCAATGCCTATTGAAAACGGCGATCTTATCATTGTACTCAAAGATCGCGATGAATGGACAAGCGCTGATTCTCGCGAGGAGCTGGCAAACAAAATGTCGGCGAAACTTCATGAGTCAATGGCGGGCGTACTGTACGGGTTTCAACAACCAATTCAAATGCGGTTCAATGAGCTCATGACGGGTGCCCGCCAAGACGTCGTTGTAAAAATCTATGGTGAAGATCTGGGCCTCCTTGTTTCCTATGCAGACCAAGTCGGAAAAATTGCTCGAAGCGTTGAGGGCGCCGAAGATGTCTATGTCGAACCTGTGGGCGGCCTTCCTCAAATCGTGGTCCGATTTGATAGAAACAAGCTCGCGATTTTTGGTCTGAGCATAGAAGAAGTGAACGGTGCGCTACGAACTGCTTTCGCGGGAGAGACCGCCGGAATGATTTATGAAAAAGAGCGGCGCTTTGACCTGGTCGTACGCCTCGATCAACAAAATCGCAAAAGCATTGAGGATATCAGGGGCCTTTATGTAACCGCTGTCAATGGACGACAAATTCCCTTGGAACAACTCGCCGACGTGTCATTGGAATCAGGGATCAATCAAATCCAACGTGACGACGCCAAGCGCAGGATCGCTATCGGCTTCAATGTTCGCGGTCGCGACGTTGAGAGTATCGTGGAAGAATTAAACAACAAGCTCACTTCTAAACTTCGCATGGAAGCAGGTTATTTTTTGAAATACGGTGGTGATTTTAAAAACCTCCAAGAGGCGAAGCAAAGATTAATGGTGGCGGTGCCCGTTTCGCTGCTCCTGATTTTTGTGCTGCTCTATTTTGCCTTTCGTTCCATTCGGGAGACGCTTTTGATTTTTGCATCGATACCGCTGGCATCTATCGGCGGTGTTTTCGCGCTCGGGCTTCGCGGGATGCCTTTCAGTATCTCGGCGGGCGTTGGGTTCATTGCCTTATTTGGCGTTGCCGTCCTCAATGGCATCGTTCTGATCGCTGAGTTCAACAGAATAAAAAAAGAGGGTAATCTGCACGATGCTGACGAAATCGTTAGGAAAGGAACCAGCATCAGATTACGACCAGTGTTGATGACTGCGCTCGTGGCATCTCTCGGATTTCTGCCGATGGCACTGTCGAAAAGCGCGGGTGCTGAGGTACAGCGTCCGCTGGCAACGGTTGTGATCGGTGGTCTGATCACTGCGACCCTGCTCACGCTTGTCGTGCTGCCCGTACTGTACACTTATTTTGAAAAAGAAAAAAATTGAAACGCTCATGAAATTCTTTCATACGTCTAACCACTTTTGGTCGGCTCTATTGCTTACCCTTTTCATTTGCTTCGCGACTCAAGCGCAACGGCTATCACTCGACCAGGCGGTCCAGGCGGCGCTCAAAAACAACCTTGCAATAAAATCCGCTGAACAACAGGTTGAGTATTTCCGGCAGTTGAAAAAAACGGGCAGCGACATTGGTAAGCTCTCCGTGATGTGGATGCACGGGCAATACAATTCGCTTTATCAGGACAACAACTTAACTCTTTCTCAAACGATTCCTTTTCCAACTACGCTGTCGAACCAAACTCAATTGGGAAAAGAACAAGTTATTGGTGCCCAGCAAAACTTGGTGGTGCAGCATAACAATTTGGCTTTCGAAGTAAAATCGACCTACTATCAACTATTGCTGCAGGACGCTTTGAAAAAATTGCTACTCTCACAAGACAGTCTGTATTCTGATTTCGCGAATGCATCTAATCTGCGTTATAAAACAGGCGAAAGCAACCTTCTCGAAAAAACTACAGCCGAGACACAGCTAATGGACTCCAGAAATCAACAACGGCAAAATGAGGCCGACCTAAAAATTTCAAGCGCTCGTCTGCAGGCGCTCTTAAAAAGCGAAAATCCAATTGAAGCGAGCGACGATTTTGTGAAACGAACGATACCCCTTGAACTTGACTCTGGGCTGCATCAAAATCCGTCGCTGAAATTCATGAAGCAAGAGGTGATTATTAGTCAACAGCTTAAGCGTGTGGAACGAAGCAAAGTAATGCCTGATCTATTGGTTGGTGGTTTTGTTCAGAGTTTGACCGGTGTGCAAAACGTGAATGGTCAAGATGTTTTTTTTCCGCGCACCCGGCAATTCACCGGTTTTGAGGTGGGGCTTGCCATTCCTCTTTGGATAAAACCCAACCTCGCACGCGCAAAAGCGGCTTCCTTTCAAGAAGAAGTTTTCCGCAAAAATGCACAACATTTTGAGACGATGCTAACGGGCGATTTTCGTCAGGCGCTTCAAGATTTGGACAAGAACCAATCCAATATCGCTTATTTCGAAACCAGCGCACTGCAAAATGCTAACCTTCTGCTCTCGCAAGCCAAGAAAGCTTTTCGGGGTGGAGAGATCGGTTACATTGAATACTTGCAAGCGCTGAAGAATTCGATCGGCATCCGCAGCAACTATTTGCACGCCATCTATCAATACAATCTTTCAATTATTAAACTTGAATTTCTGCTAGGAAAAATCTGAATTAAAAAATGAAATACATAAAATTTCTCTTCGCTGTTGCTTTATTTTCTTGCACATCCCATAAGGAAAAAAACGAAGGTGTGGGTTCCAGTAAAAGCACTTTACTGCCAAATGAAATCCAGTTGAATGACGAACAAGTCAAGTCGATTGGTGTTCAATTGGGAAGTGTCGAAGTCCGGAATTTGAGCGGCAACATAAAAGCGCACGGCGTGCTCGATGTGCCTCCACAAAATCTGGTCTCGATTTCGGCCCCTTTTGGAGGCTTCGTTAAGTCAACGGAGCTCCTTCAAGGTATGCGTGTTAAAAAAGGTCAGATTATTGTGACTCTCGAACACCCCGACTATATACAACTGCAGCAAGACTACGTTGACAGTAAAAGTCAGCTCGAGTTTTTGGAGCAAGAGTACAATCGTCAGTTGGATCTGTCGAAAGAGAATGTCAATGCGTTAAAATCATTGCAGCAGGCAAAATCCAATTATCTGGGAACCAAGGCCAGGGTACAAGGTTTGAAAGCGAAACTAAAGTTGGTCAACATAGATCCAACTGAAATTGAGAACGGAGAAATAAAAACCTCTATCGGCATTTACTCTCCGATCGACGGTTTCGTCGCGCAAGTGAACGTCAATCTTGGAATGCATGTCAACCCAACGGATATCATGTTTCGTATTGTGGACACGGACCACGTTCATGCGGAAGCCCAGGTTTTTGAGAAGGATATTCCAAAATTGAAAATCGGTCAAGTGGCTCGAATCACATTGAGCAATGAGACCAAAGAACGATTGGCAAAGGTCTATTTGATCGGCAAGGAAATCACACCGGAGAGAACGGTGCGCGTTCATTGCCATCTGGAAGGTGAAGACTCGAACTTGATCCCCAATACTTACTTCAGCGCAATAATAGAAACAGGTTCGAATGCAGTGATGGCGCTTCCCGAAAATGCTATTGCCAATTTCGAAGGCAAACATTTCTTATTTGTCGAGAAAGATGCAACTAAACATATCTATCAGTTGTTGGACATCACCACAGGCGCATCTGACAATGGTTTTGTAGAAATTTCCGTCGACGGAGATATTCTAGATAAGGTAAAAGACAAAATTGTCATCAAAGGAACGTTTGAGCTTTTGAATGTGCTGAAGAATGTGGAAGAGTAATGTTTAATTTGCCGATCCAAATCTGAGTTGATGCTGACCCTTGTCACTGGAAGTTTTCTTTTAAGTTTACTTCACGCTGTTATACCAAATCATTGGCTTCCGATTTTGGCCATTGGTAAAAAGGAGAAGTGGTCGTTGCGGGAAATTCTTTTGATTACGCTTATCGCCGGTTTGGCTCATGTGGCCAGCACACTCATCATCGGGTGGACACTCGTCTTTTTCGGGTGGGAACTGTCAAAAAATTTTGAAAATATTACGCCACTTATTGCACCGGTAGTACTCATCATCATCGGCTCTATTTTTATTTATCGGCACCACAAGCATAAACACTTTCACGTGGCCGATCAGCAACATCAGAACTCCAAAACAAAAATGATCTCTTCGCTGGCATTGGCGATGTTCTTTTCGCCATGTCTCGAAATTGAAGCCTTTTTTCTCGCTGCCGGTTCACAACGGGTCGGGTTGACGATCTTGATGTCCTTGGTTTATGCCGTGGTCACGTTATCCGGCATGGTGATTTGGGTAAGTGTAGCTTATCATGGCTTAAACAAACTCAATTGGCACACGTTGGAGCACAAGGCAGGCATCATTACGGGAGTTACTTTAATTGCCAGTGGAATTTTGTCGTACGTTGTGCGCTAAAAGCTTACTGATTCGGAGTGTCAGAAAAATCGCCGCGCAAAACGCGATATCTTTTCCGGGCTTCCGCAGCATACACACTTCCAGGGAACTTGTTCAAAAATTCCCGATAGATTTCCATCGCCTTGTCTTTGTTTTTGAGCTGATGCTCATAGATATCTCCCAGCAAGAAATAAGCATCATCGGCTAAAATATCCTCAGCGAACTCGTCCATAATCTTCTGAAGTTTGTTGATCGCTTCATTGAATTTTCCCATTTTCATCAGGAGATTTGCCTCTAACCAATACACGTCATCAATGATGCCTTTAGAAGACTCGGATTTGAACTCATCCAATTTTTTTACAGCCTCATCAAGTTTGTTTTGATAGACTAAAAGTTCGATGTGAGAGAATTCTTTCAGTGCCGCACCCGTAGTGTCGAACGTAGTGTTCTCTTTGATGCGCATGCTCAAGTCCATGGCATCATTCGCAATTTCTCGCGTGGTGGCCTGCTTTAAGATATCAAGGTGCTCTTGCGCCAGCTTAAATTCTCCGTTGAAATACCAGAGTTTTGCATTTCTCAATTTGGCGTCATATCCTAACGGAGCCTCGTGCTGTGATTTTTCAACTTGTGAATACAGTAACGTAGATTCCCAAGGCTCCCCTTTCAACAGATATATGTCACCCAAGTTAATTTTCGCCTGCGCCTTTAATTGCGCAGAAATCCTAGCGCTGGTCACCAGCTGAGATAAGTCATCGATGGCCGAATCAAGTTCATCCAGGTAATAAGCATGAAGCATGGAGGAACTCAAGTCGGCTTCTTCGGCAGTGGGGTTGCCCATGTTCCTACTTTTAAACTTGCGATACTCGCCAATCAGGTATCGCACGGAGTCTCGATTTACTGGAAATGTCTTTTTGACTTTCGATTCACGGGCTTTGATAATGCCTAACTCGGCGGGCAAGAAATTTTCCGTACGTGCAAATTCTTTGGCCACAAACGAGAAACTCTTGATGGCGTTTTCATAATCGGAGTTGTTCAGTGCGATTTGCCCTATTTCCAGTGTCTTGGATTGTTCTTTGCGAAAACGTTTATCGTATGCACGCGCCTGCACAAAAGCCCCGTAGAAATTTTTTTGCTGGAGATTGACCCAAATGAGCAAATCCGCAAAAACCTCGGATTGTTGGTTTTGTTGAACGCGCTCGTAAAGGACTTTTTCCAGCGCCTCCAGTTCTTCAGGTTTTGTCAACAATACCTGAAGGAGGTTCTTGGTGTAGGAGATATTCGAAGGGATTTGCGTGACATAGTCCAGGTAGACGTTGATCATTTCGGTACGTTTGCCCTGAAGCCTATACAAATTGGCTAGCTCGAGGTTATATAACATTGGCCCTCCGGTGCCTCGGGCCTGGAGAAGTGCTTCTGTGGCGTATTCCAGGAGGTTGTACGACGAAAGATAATCAGCCGCGGTTTTCATCTTATAAACATCGTCGGCATTGGCTTTCAGCAAGCCTTTAAAATACTTCTCCGCTTTGGGCAACTCTCCCGCTTTATTGTAAACAATGCCAAGGTCCAACCTGTAGCTGAACTTGTTTTCTCGCTTAATGAGCTTTTCCACATAATCTTCAGCCTGCTTAAACTTTCCCAACAATAGCAAGAGATTGAAATAGTTGTTGTGGATGGACGGAATATTCGCAGAATTTTTCGCAAGCACCTGAAAAGCCTCCAGTGCTTTTTCTTTTTCGCCCTTTGAAAAGTACTCGTTCGCAATTTGGATCTCTTGCACGTCTTGGGCAGCAGCAGAAATTGATAACAATAACAGGAACCCTATTATGTATTTAATTCTATATATATAAAATAGTATTAAAGTCATTATCTGTGTTGAATTGTGGATATGTAGGTATTCAATGTGTTAACGGAGAATTTGTGGATATCGATAAAGTTAACGTTTTGATTTTGCTTTGGTAGATAATTTTCAACGACTGGTTTGTGGATTGTTGGTGAATGTGTCAACAATACCACATTGTGGAGTAAATGGTCGAAAAGGATGCTTTTCTTAATGAGTGGGAGTTCAACGTTCTGCTGTCAAAGTTGTCAAGAACAATTAACAAGTTGTTAGAAACTTATCACCAACGGCCCGACTTCCCAGTTTGCCCTGATCGGGAAGGTATATTTCTTTTCGGCGTTTTTGTAAAGCACTACTTTTTCGGGCTCCAATAGTTTGTGATAGACCGCAGTATCCCAGATTGCATTATTGTTTGAATCTATAACGACAACGATTCGGTATTCTGCCGGCTTTAGATATTTGAAGACGTATTTAGTTTGGTCTCGAATGGTTTTTACAACTTTCCCGGAGGAGTTCAGCAATCGGAGTTCAAAGTGTTTTTCTTTGGTGCTTATTTGGATGGAAAGTGTGCCGGTGTCTTTAAGTGTGGGGAGATTGATTTTTACCTCTTTTGCTTTAGTTGAGTCGTTGTCGATGGATACAAATGCACTTTTGCCGAAGAGAAGTACGGGATTGAGAATATTGTCTTTCTGTTCTAGCTTTAGCTTGGTTTGAATGGTCACGATTTTGTTGAGGGTGTCAAATTTAAGTTCTTCGCTTTTGATGGGTTGGAAATTTGAGCTGTCTATTTGAATGTAGATACTGTCGTAGTTTGCTGACAGCAAAAGTTTATTGAAAGTGGATTTAGCTTGGAGGATTTTCGTTTCTGGATCGTAGTCGATTTGCCAGTCGGTTAACTTGAAGTTCTCTTGGATTTTCTTGTTTTGGGTGTACTTGATATATACGGCGGTGTCAAGTTCTTGCTGGACACTGTCATATGCTGATACATTGATTTGGACGGAATCGCTTTTGTCGAAGTCTTTGTAGATCAATACTTCTCCCTGATTGTCACCATAGCTGTAGATAAATTTTGTTTCGTCGCTGGTGAGTTTGATTTTGCTCAGAGACTTGTTGAATCGAATGGTCGAGATGCTGTTGGTATTTCTGACACTGGTAACCTTGATAGGTCGGCTGTCGACTTTTATGAGGTTGATGTGTATGGAGTCCTTACCCGTACGCAGGTCGATGGGTTTCCCTACAAATCCGAATTTTTCTGATTTGCTGTCGACTCTTGAATTTTTGTTTTTGTCTTCAAACGCATAGGCGAAATACCTGCCAGGTTTTAAATTCTGTATTGAGAATTTGCCTTCCTTGTTTGACTTTCCGAAAAAGATGGCCTTATGTTTGAAGATGTCAAAGGTGTCGGATTGGTATACCGCAACTGTTATTTTTTCAGGAATCTTTTCTTGAAATATTTCAGCAATTGTTCCACTAATTTTTAAGGAGTCAATGTAGTCGCCAGTGCTGAATGCGAGGTGGAGGTCTTCCGTTGGATTTCCTTCGTTCAAGTCTTGGATCGCTCCTCTGAAAGCAATGCTATAGGTAGTGCTGTCTTTCCAATCTTGTTCGGGTGTTATAATGACCTTGTTTTTTTTTGCGAGGAATTTTGTTTTGGTACCAACGGGTGGCGTAATTATTATTTCTTCCTGAGGGTCTTTTAGCTTGATCGGTTCATTGAAGGTGAGTTCGATCTGTTTTGTTTTATAATTTTTTTCGCCGCTGGCAGGGATAGAAGATTCTAATTCGGGGGGCTCCTTGTCTTGTGGGCCGCCGGAAGGTTGGGATACGCGAGCGCACTGCAGAAGAATTAAGGAGAAGAGGGATAGCAACAACCGTTTCATTTTTTGGCGATGTAGATGAGACTCGAATAGTTCATTTTTTTCTTGGCCTTGAGATTCGAGAAGAAACCGCGCATCAAAGCTTTGAACAGTGAGATGAGCTTTGATTGGTTTGGATTTTTGTACCCTTCGCTGAGAATGGATACGTAGAAGGAATCCAATTTCATCGGGAGAATTGCGAAAAGCTTGAAGCCGTTGTTTTCCAAGATCTGTTTCATATTGGTTTTAGTAAAATGCCACAAATGCCGCGGGACGTCATAGGCAGCCCAAAAGGATTTGTAGTGTTCAGCGTCGTTCGATTCAAAATTTGGAACTGCTACGAAAATTGTGCCTGAATCGTTTAGTAAGGAGTTGAATTGGTGCAGTGTACCCTTGAGGTCATGAATGTGTTCGAGCACATGCCAGAGGGTGATGACGTCGAAGGTCGTATCCTTTATTTCGTTTAAAGAAGAATGGATTTGGGAGCCCGTAAGTAAGGCCGCCTTGGTGTTGGCGTTTTTTGCTGGCTCTATTCCGGTGACCTGCCAATAATGGTCTTTCATTTCTTTGAGAAACTCACCCGTACCACAGCCAAAGTCTAAAATGGTTTTTCCTGTAGAGTGCTTTTCGATCGTGTGCCTTTTTGTGCCCAGAGCGATTTTTCTCATAATCACATAGACGGTGTCAAAAAGATTTTTTCGGCCACCGGTGTGAGAGATGTATTTTTCGGATTGATAGTAGTTCGCGATTTCTTGAGGGTCGGGTTTGGGATCGGTGAGGACAAATTCACAAAAGTTGCATTGCTTCAAATGGAATTCTTCACCAGAGGAAGTGTAGTCTTTGCAGACCAGGTAATCTTTGAAACTTTGGCCCGAGCAGATAGGGCAGACGGAAAGCGAAATCATTTGCCAAGGTACACACTGAGAACGGAAACGTCAGCAGGAGAAACGCCGCTGATCCTGGACATTTGGCCAATGGTTTCCGGTTTTACTTTTTTTAGTTTTTCCCTCGCTTCTGAGGAAAGGGCTTTGACCCTGTCGTAATCGAAATCAGGTTTGATTTTGTAGTTTTCTAGACTTTCTATTTTTTCCGCTAGTTTTTGTTCGCGGTCAATGTAGGGTTCGTATTTCACGAGGATTTCAGTTTGTTCCAGAACTTCGTCAGAGAAGCGCGAAAGTGCAATGGAAAAATCTTCGCTGAGGTTTTTCATTTGTGAAATTCCAATTTCCGGTCTTTTTAAAAGGTTGATTGCCGGTGTTTTTTCGTCAAGGGTTGCGCTCGCGAGAAGCGACAATGGGCCATTGACTTGGTCCGGGTTGGCGCGCATCGTTTTGATTTGAATTAGTGCCTCTTCGATTTTTTTCATTTTGTCTTTCACTGCGGCATAACGTGATTCGCTTGCTAATCCGATTTTGTGCCCAAGCTCGGTGAGGCGAATGTCGGCATTGTCTTGCCTAAGCAGTATTCGGTATTCGGCCCGGCTCGTAAACATTCGGTAAGGTTCTTGGGTGCCTTTGTTCACCAGGTCATCGATAAGTACGCCGATGTATGCTTCCGACCTTTTGAGAATGAAGGGTTCTTTTTCATGTACTCGGTGGTGGGCGTTGATCCCGGCCATGAGTCCTTGACAAGCGGCTTCTTCATAACCGGTTGTTCCATTGATTTGACCAGCAAAGTACAGATTATCAATTAGTTGTGTTTCTAAGGTGGTCTTTAGCTGGGTGGGTGGAAAAAAGTCGTATTCGATGGCGTAGCCCGGCCGAAACATTCTGACATTCTCGAACCCGGGGATTTTTCTGAGTGCTTCAAATTGGATGTTTTCCGGTAGAGAAGTGGAGAATCCGTTCACGTAGACTTCAATAGTATTCCATCCCTCAGGTTCCACAAAAATTTGATGCCTCTCCCGATCTGCAAAGCGGTTGATCTTGTCTTCTATGGAAGGGCAATAGCGAGGGCCCAACCCTTGTATTCTACCCTGGAACATGGGCGACTTGTCGAACCCTGTTTCGAGGATTGAATGGACCGCTTCGTTGGTATATGTGACCCAGCAGCTTTGTTGTGTTGTAAGTGGTGCGGTGTTGGAAAACGAGAATTTCCCTGGGTTTTCGTCCCCGGGTTGTTCTGCCATGAGGGCGTAATTGAGCGACCTGCCGTCAACCCTTGGAGGAGTTCCCGTTTTCATTCTTCCCGACTCGAAGCCGATTTGAATCAATTGTTCAGTGAGGCCCGTGGCAGCTTTTTCGGCAGTTCTGCCTCCTCCGAAATTTTTCTCGCCGATATGAATCTTTCCGTTTAAGAATGTCCCATTAGTGAGCACTACAGATTTGCTTTTGATTTCTAACCCTAGGCTGGTTCTGACACCCACCACCCTTCGGTTTTTCACCACAAGGCCAGAAACCATTTCTTGCCAGAAGTCTACATTTGTTGTTCTTTCCAAGGCCAACCTCCATTCCTCGGCGAATCTAGTTCTATCGTTTTGCGTTCGTGGGCTCCACATCGCTGGTCCTTTGGACCTGTTCAGCATTCGGAACTGGATCATTGATTTGTCGGAGACGATACCTGAATACCCTCCGAGAGCGTCTATTTCTCGTACAATTTGCCCCTTTGCAACCCCACCCATTGCAGGATTGCATGACATTTGTCCGATGGTCTGCATGTTCATCGTGACAAGAAGGACTTTTGAGCCCATGTTGGCTGCGGCAGCAGCAGCTTCACAGCCGGCGTGCCCAGCACCCACAACAATTACATCGTATTCAGGAAACATTCAGATATTTTAAGGTTCCACGTGGAACACGGAACAGACTAGCTGCCGTTATGGTTTCACGTGGAACAATTTTCCCCACAAAGATAGGTAAGCCTCCTCCTTTTTTCGCATCTGGATTTTTTCAGCTGGTTTCTTGTCCCCATAGCCGCATAGATGCAACACTCCGTGAATCATCACGCGCCTCAGCTCCACCAAGAAGTCTATGTTATAATTGTGAGCGTTTTCGGCAATTCGATCGATGCTGATATAGATTTCCCCTGCGATCGTATTATTGGCCGATTCATCGAAGGTGATGATGTCGGTCAGCGTCTGATGATTGAGGTAGTCTTGATTCAGTTTCAAGAGAAATGTGTCGGAGCAGAAAATGTAATTGATGTCCTTTACGGTTTTCTTTTCCTTTTGGGCCGATTGAATCAGCCAGTTCTTGACATTCGCAGGATTTGGAAGCTTGAATTCGATTTCTTCGTAAAAGAAGCGAATCGGCATTAGGCGTTCATATAAAAACTAAGTTCTACGATCTTTCCATTCTCCTTGAAATCAACCTCATCAGAAAGGTGCTTCATCAGGAAAATGCCGCGGCCACCGGGTTTAGCAATGTTTTCGGGAGCGGTGGGATCAGGGAGCTGGTGGTAGTTGAATCCATCTCCTTCGTCTTGAACTTTAAATTTGATAAGACCATCCTCAAAGGATAGCGACAAGGTCACATTCTTTGAAGAGTTGTCTTTGTTGCCGTGTTTGATGGCATTATTTACCGCTTCTGTTACAGCAATCATGATGTTGCCATAGATATCATCATCAAGGTGGTATTTGTCTTTGGCGTTGTCAATAAAGCTTTCGATGATGCGGATGTTCTCCGACAGCGAGGGGATTTGAATGCTGATGTTTTTCACTCCGGGGCGGTAATTCAGTTAATGCGCTTAAAATATTCCGTCACTTCCTTTTTATAGTATGGGAAAAGGCGTGGGGGCAAGGTTTTCAGCAATTCTACTTCTTTTTCCTTTAATCTTAAATACTCTTCAAAAGCCGGCGGGATTTCCTTGTTGTGTTCTTTGGCGGTCTCCCCTTTTCGCTCATTGTCTTGGTCGCGCTCCCTCATGGATTTCTCGGCTTCGAGTAGTCTCGTCAGAATTTCGCTCTGGCGCCTGATCGTCTCTTCGGTTATGTTTTTATTCACCAAGTCCATCTCCGTCTGCTCCATTTTTGCAGGCATGTCACCGCCCAGACCAGTTCCTCCTTCCTTCTTCATTTTTTCAGACATTTCCTGGAGAGCCCTTCTTATGCGCTCTTGCTCGGCGGCAAGTCGTGCCAGTTCCTGAGAAAACTGCTTGCCCGTCTTTTGGCCATTTTTAAGTTGTTGGATCTGATCGTTCAGCTGCTGTTGCATTTTGCCAAGGCCTGGCTTTTGATCCTTGCCATTTTTTGGTTTGCCCTTTCCTCCGCTGGCGGCCTTGGCCATCATGCTCATCATGGATTCAAAATGGTCGTCCAAGAGCAACGCCAGATTATTGATCTTCGACATGGAGAATTGCATTTCGGCACTCGCATTGCCTTTGTGCCGTTCTTTGATATTCGACACCGCTTTGTTCATGTGGTCATTCAATTCACCAATTTCGCGGGTAACAATATTGCCCATGAAAGGATCCTTCTTTCCAAGGGCTAACAAACTGTCTTCCAACACTTTAGAGTCATTTTGCAGGTTTATTTGACCCTGCGACAACTGCACATACTTGGGGTCCGCTTGCTGCACCCCATTAAATTCTTTCATCAAATTTTCTTGGTCGTACGAAAGCTTGATAAGACCGTGAACAATTTGACGCAAGGACTCTAGGTTTTGTTGGTCAATTTCCATCTCCATACCGCTTTGTGCCTGCTGCATTTGCTTTTGCATTTGCTTCATTTGATCCAATGATTTCTTTTGCGGCGCAACGGATTTTTTTGGACTGTTTTGCTCCAGGGATTCTTTGCTCTGCTGCTCTGAGTTTTCCAGTTGATTGAAATCTTCTTGGCTTGGAGAGTTCTCGTCTTTCTTCATCTCCTCCCCCAGCTTCTTTAAGTCTTCCAGTTCCTTTTCGAAATTCTTAAGATCCTCTTGGAGCTCTTGTTGTTCTTTGGCGAGTTCTTCACTTGTTTTTTGCTGATCGGCTTTTGGTTGATCATCTTTCTTATCATTCGCTCCGTCTTTCCCCTCCTTGCTGTCCTTGCTCTGGTCGCTCTTCTTTTCTCCCGTATCCTCTTTGCTCTGTTGGTCTTTCTTGTCGGGTTTTTCACCCGCCAATTCTTTGGTATCGTTTAGGATTTCTTCTTGTTTTTCGGCCTGCTTTTGAAGGTTGTTGATCGCCTGATCCAGTTTGTATTCGTATTGCAGTTCTTTAAAGAGCTCGAGCGTGCGTTCCAATTCCTTTTCCAAGTTGATTTCCTTCCGGTCCATCTTTTCCAAAAGGCGTTGCATCTGCTGTACATCGGTATTTTCTTTCAGCAGTTTTTCCAACTCATTGAATAGTTTCTTGGTTTCTTCGTCGAGGAGTTCGTTCATCAGTTTCTGAATTTGTTCGGATTTTTCCTTGATGCGCTCATTCTCCTGTGTAAACGTTTCTTTTTTCTGTTCGAGCAATTGGTTTTCCTTTTTGAGCTCTTCCACCGATTTATCCAATTTGTTTTTCTGATTGAGCAGGTCTTCCAGCATTTTCTTGTCCTGCCAATCGAGACTCTGCTTGCCCCTCAATTTTTGTTGCGCCTCGTTGATAGATTCCTTTATTTCCTTGGCTTTTTGTACGCTCTTGTCAAATTTGCTTTCGGTGGCGTTTTGCTGGTTGGAGATAGACGTCTTTAGATCTTCTTCACTGGGAAGTGCAAAAACGTAACTCGCCGACCGCGTTGCTTTTCTTCCATTTATGCCGTCGTTGTCCCACACTTCCAGGAAGTACGATAGTTTGTCCCCGGGCTTTAGGTGAAGCGAATCGACATTCCAGTTGTGGAAGAAGTTTACCTGGGCGGGTCCCGCAGTGATTGGGATAATGACGAAACGCGCTTTTGATTGTGGCTGGTCCGGATTGACTTGAAAAGTAAGTTTCAATTCAGTAATCCCGTAGTCGTCCTTCAGATGACCGCCCAGCAAAATCGATTTGTACAAAATGGAATCGCGGAGATTCTCCAGGAAGATTTGCGGATATTGATCCTTTATCACATCGATCGAATACGAGATTCGATCCTTGTTCTTGCTCGACTCATTTTCAAGTGAAATCGAGTACATGTCGTTGCTTCGAAAATTCTTTCCGAAGGAAAATGTTCCCTCGTCGATCACTTGCATTGGCTGAGGGTTTGTCACGTCGCCGAATGAGATATGGGCCTGCTTAGCGTGATCCGCCCGGATTTTCCAAGTCACTCTGGTGCCTTCGGGTATCTCAATATTTCCTGCGTTTGTTATTTCTTCGCCGCGTTTGCCAAGATACGCGGGATAGGCGAGTGCAATTTTTATTTGGGAAACCTCCGGTCTGTTGGCCAACGAAATTTGATATGAAGGAGAAAAGAACCCAGAAGCTTCAATTTGAAAATTGACCGGGTGCTGAAGTTTTTCAAAGGTGTACTGAAACTTCCCCGCTCCCAGCTCCTCCATTTTCCATCGCTGATTTTCGGATATGATGTATGCCGATTCGGGTACTGCACTGCCGAGCAGCGAGACGTCCAGCGTAAAATCCTCATTGAAGAAGGCGACCAACCGGTCGGTTGAGACAGAGAATTGGAAAGGTGCTTGTGGGGAAAACTCCTGATTGAAATGAACAATTCGCCCCGCGCTCTGAGTAAAGATACTGCTATTAACAAAACTCAGAACCAAGATGACGCCCACAGGAATCATGAGGTAGCGGAGGTATTTTCTATTGTGAGAGATATCGACCGCTTTTTCAAAGGAGATATTTTGCAACACGCCGGATTTTTGTTCGATGCTTGCCTCAAGTAAGGGATTTTTTTTTGCGGTAGAGGCGAGCTGAATGATATTGAGTAACCGGTCGGCAACGGAAGGAAAATGACTTCCAATAATTCGCGCACTTTGCTCCTCGTCCAGTCCTTTTTTGTAGATCCACCATTGAATTGGTTTTCTAAAAAAATAGAGCACGCAAAACAACACCAAGGCGATAAATGCAATCAGGAGAAAAAAACGGGCAGATTTTCCTAACCACAGGTTGTGTTCCAGAATTGAAGCAAACAAAAAATAACAGAGAATCAGAGCGGGCGCCAGAATTGCACCTCGAGTAACTAGATTCAAATAATACTTTCGTTTAAAGAAAGATATTTTTTGATTGATGTTTTTTATCCCCTCAGCCATACCAAAGTGTTACAGTGTTAGAACGACTTTCCCTTGATCAAAGTTTAAGGCAACTAAGATAACTCACCATCCTTGCAATAAAAAAGGAAAGAGAGGGTTTGCGGCTAGGTCGACTGAGGAGCGGGTAGGGTCCAGCCCATTTCCTTTTCGAAGTACTCGATCACGTGCATCTTAAGCAGTTTTTCCTGCTCAAGTAAATCAAAATGGGGTAGTTTTTTTATCAGCTTCCAATGCGGCCATCCGTCTTTGTCGATGCCTTCCAGCTCGTAGTAACCTGAAAGACTCAACACTTTACAGATGGCTATGTGCATGAGGTCTTGTTTTTCCTCTTTTGAAAAATGTTTAGCGCCCTTACCGAGTTCCTGCACACCGATGGTGAACAGCACGGCATTCAAGTCTTTTGGTTTTTTCCCCATCGATTTGTCCAGGAGATCCAGCAGCGCTTGCCAGTTTCGGTCAATTTCTAAATCACGTTTCAGCATGTTTAGGCTTTTGAGAGCTCATCCCAGTATTCGAAGGCCCTTCGCAGGTGCGGGATTACAATGGTACCACCAACGAGGGTGGCCACACCCATAGCTTCGTGCACTTCCTCCGTCTTAAACCCAACGTCCTTACATTTTCCCAAATGGTATCTCACGCAATCATCACACCGGAGCACCAAGGAACAAGTCAGTCCGATCAGTTCTTTTGATTTGACGTCCAGGGCGCCTTCTTGATAGGCGTTAGTATCCAGGTTGAATATCCGTTTAATAATTAGATTGTCGGCCGCAAGAATCTTCTCGTTCATCTTGCTGCGGTACTCATTAAATTGCTTTACTAGGCTCATGGTCATTTTATTTCAGACGCAAAGATGAGTTTGTTAACAGTGAAATCAAACGGAAGTTCCTCAACCAACGCATTATCGGATTTTGTTTCATTATTCTTTCCAGAGTATTGCCTTGGGTGCTCCGGTGGACTCGTTAAGGGCGAGGAAATTCTTTGCACGATCTGCCTGACGAACCTTCCCCGAACCGACCATCTTGATATTGACGAAAATCCATTAAAGGAAAAATTCATAGGTCGAATTCCGTTAAAAGCCGCATGGGCCTTTTTGCGTTTTAGGAAGACAGGAATTGTTCAGCACCTCTTGCATGAACTCAAGTACAACAGTCATCCTGAGGTTGGGGTTCGGCTGGGCAAACTGTTTGGCAGCGAAATGAAAAGAAAGGATCCTGAATTTGATTTGATTGTCCCCCTACCCCTGCACGCGTCACGCCAACGAAGTCGTGGGTATAATCAAAGCGCCAAGATTGCCGAGGGATTGAGCGACTCATTGGAAGTGCCGTACAGTGAAATGGTTTGTTCCCGGCGAACAAATACAAAAAGTCAAACCACCAAGTCAAGAGCAGAACGATGGCAGAACGTGGAAGAAGCATTTTTGATAAATAACCATGAGGCCATTTGTGATAAGCGAATTCTGCTCGTAGACGATGTCATCACAACGGGCGCAACCATTGAGGCATGTGGCCGTCAATTGCTAAGGTCGGGGTGTAGAGAACTGAGTATAGCCTGTATCGCAGAGGCCCAATAAAAAAGCCCCACATTTCGGTGAGGCTTTTTGATGTTTTTTTCTGGATCAGTAGTTCGAACCGGCGCGGATCATCGCGCAGCGGAAACCAATCGTGGCAGTTGCGGAATCCTCGTCCAAGAATCTGCGAGTACCAGGAGACATCCAGTAAGCGACATCTTTCCAAGAGCCACCCTTATAAACTCGCACTTTATCCGAAATCAAGGAAATAAAGCCCTGTGGATTTTTGGTGTACTCATACGTACGAGTTCTTTTCTGTGACCCATCAGGCATTGTAATAGTGGAGTCTTTCGCGGTTTTCGTGTATTGGTTTCTGTATGAGCTATGGCTATCAATGAAATCATCTCTACGTATAGGGTTGAGGTCATCAAAATCTTGGTGAGACAAAGGACGATAAATGTCCATTACCCACTCGCTCACGTTACCGGCCATGTTATACAAACCGTAGTCGTTTGGAGGATATTCATAGATGTACGCAGTGATCAATGCCCCGTCGTTCAGACGACCGGCAATACCCGCATAATCTCCGCGACCACGTTTGAAGTTGGTCAAGAAATAACCCATCTGTTTTCCATAAGGATTACGAAGAGCGTGACCATCCCAAGGGTACACCCTTTGGTGAGTCTGCATTTCTTCCAACCACTGTGTTCCAATCAACGCTTGAGCAGCGTATTCCCACTCCGCCTCTGTTGGGAGACGATAAGAAGGGATCACAACGCCCGATTCCAATGGAATTCTTCCTCCTCCATTTTGTTCTGCCGGTTTTTCGATTCCCGCTTTTTCAGCAAGGTCGGCATTGACGACGGCGGTTCTCCATTTTGAATACTCGTTGGCTTGTTTCCATTTGATACCGACTACAGGAAAATAACGGAAGCCAGGGTATCTTAAATAATGATCAACGTAAGGATCGTTGAAAGCTAGTTTTGATCTCCACACTAAAGTGTCGGGCAAAGCGGCAGTGTAGGCTTTTCCGCCGTCTACTTTGGTAGAATCGGTAGTCAGGTGATAGAGATATTCCAACCAGTGAATGTTGGCGATTTCAGTTTCATCCATGTAGAACGAAGCGACAGACACAGTTCTCTCTATATTATCACGATAGGCCATGACATCTTCTTCAAAAGAACCAAGTACTGTACGTCCGCCCTCGATAAACACCATGTTAGGAGCATCTGGCTGAGAATTATAAGGCATTACGGCAAATCCCTCGGCCGGGTCGTTCGTGTATTTTAATCCAGTGGCGGTACTCAGCTGACCTGGATTTTGGGCAGTAGGTTTTCCGCCTTTGCGCAAGAAGCAAGAGGAAACCACCAAAGAGAGCCCAACGAGGATTAAAAATGACTTTAAATGCTTCATTTGCTTTTGGTTAAAAATAAAAGTAACCGCTAATATAAAAAGATAAATCCATGTTTTCCAAAGGACATTGAATGTTTGAATAGGAGGTGGACCTTCCCCCCACTAACGACAAGTCAAAGAGAATATTACACAGATCAATTTGGGAAAAAAATTCCTGTTTTGGGTCACTGTTGCTGGCGTTTGTGCGGAAATCGGGCGGGTGAGGCTTTGGCATAGTTTTCCATTGTATAGGCTGGCATAACTGCCATGATCATATGATAACGCTAGCCGATTTTCAGAGGGCTTCATTTGAAGAAAAATGTGATTGGGTGACCGCGAGTTCAAATTACTTGTTTGCGCGCAAACTTGGCGATGCGAAGGTTTACCTTTACCATGCGGGTGGGTTCTTTATCGAAGTCTACTACTCACCCACCTACAAAAAGATCTTAATGATCAATGCCTTCAATAGCAGTTCGGGATTGGATCCCTACCTCGACAATATATCCCTTCGGGATTTGAAGTTCTAGTCTGCCAGCGGCTGTAGCAATTTCACTCCATCGTCTACGGAGCCTATGTTTTCTACGGTAAGGGTGAACTTACCGGCGGTGTCTTTCATTCTCGACGACTTAGCGTGTTGCTGAACGAATGCTAGAATCTTTCCAAAGACGGCCGACTTAAAATACGCTTCGTTGTTTGCCACAAATTGCATTCTCATTTTTCCTCCCTTCAAGGCGATTTTCTCAAAACCCAATTTTTCCCCCACCCATCTAAGGCGGACTGAATTTATAAGTTGTTGGGCAGGTTCGGGATATGGACCGAAACGATCTACTAACGAATCCGCGAATTTGCCAAGCCCGGCTTCATCCGGAATGTTGTCGAGGGTTGCATAAAGTTGAAGACGTTCAGTGGCACTGCCGATATACGTGTCTGGAATAAGGATTTCCAGGTCGGTTTCTATCACGCAATCGGGAACGATTAATTTGGCTTTCTCGGAAAGCTCTTCGGCAAAGATTTCTTTGAACTCTGTTTCTTTTAATTCTTGGATGGTATCATCCAGGATTTTGTGATAGGTGTCGAACCCCAAGTCCGTGATGAATCCGCTTTGCTCACCGCCCAGAAGATTTCCTGCGCCGCGAATGTCAAGATCACGCATCGCCACCTTAAACCCATCACCCAGCTCGGAAAATTCTTCTAGTGCCGATAAGCGTTTTCTTGAGTCGACGGGCAGTACAGATGTGGGCGGGGTGAGGAGATGGCAGTATGCTTTTTTGTTGGAGCGGCCCACTCTTCCGCGCATTTGATGCAGATCGCTTAGCCCAAATAGATGCGCGTTGTTGATGATAATTGTGTTTGCGTTTGGAATATCAAGCCCCGACTCGATGATGTTGGTAGATACGAGGACGTCGTATTCGCCTTCGATGAACTTAATCATCACTTTTTCCAATTTATCGCCGTCCATTTGGCCATGGGCGATCCCTATCCTAGAGTCAGGGACAAGTTTGAAAACCAAATTGGCCAGTTGCTCAATGTCGCTTACACGATTGTGAACAAAAAAAACCTGACCGCCCCTACGCAACTCGTGGCTTACGGCGTCTCTGATTTTTTCTTCTTCAAAGGTATAGAGCTCGGTGGTCACGGGCTGCCGATTAGGCGGAGGGGTTGCAATAATGCTTAAGTCGCGGGCGCCCATCAGCGAAAAATGTAGTGTCCGCGGAATCGGCGTGGCGGTCAGCGTGAGCACGTCCACGTTCACTTTCAATTCCTTCAGTCGGTCTTTCGTTTTAACGCCGAACTTTTGCTCTTCGTCGATGATGAGCAGACCCAAATCCTTGAACTCTACATCCTTGCTGACGACCCGATGTGTGCCAATAACGATGTTGACTTTCCCCTCTTTTGTATCCGCAATGATCTGCTTGATTTCTTTGTCGGTCTTGAAGCGAGAGATGTATTCAATACGCAACGGGAAATTCGCCAGACGTTCGGAAAATGTTCTGGCGTGCTGCATCGCGAGGATTGTTGTGGGGACAAGAACGGCGACTTGTTTTCCGTCGGTGGTTGCCTTGAAGGCCGCACGAATAGCCACTTCGGTTTTTCCAAACCCCACGTCACCGCAAACCAATCTGTCCATGGGGTGAGGTTGTTGCATATCGCGTTTTACATCTTCGGTGGCTTTGGCCTGATCAGGTGTGTCTTCATAGATGAAAGACGTCTCCAACTCTGCTTGCAGAAAACTGTCTTCTGAAAAAGCGAACCCAGGGGCTTGTTTTCTTTTTGCGTAAAGATGTATCAACTCCTTCGCGATGTCTTTTACTTTCTTTTTGACTTTCGCTTTTTTGCTTTCCCACTCGCCCGACCCGAGCTTGCTTATGGCGGGCGGAGCGCCGTCTTTGCCTGAATATTTTGAGATTTTGTGCAGTGCGTGGATACTGACATAGAGGAGATCGTCGTCGCGGAAAACCAAGCGAATAGCTTCTTGCTCTTTTCCATTTACGTCCTTCTTTTCAAGGCCTGCAAATTTGCCAATGCCATAGTCGATGTGTGTGACGAAATCACCGGGTTGCATCGCCTGCAGCTCGCGCAACGTGAGCGCCTTTGATTTTGAAAATTTTTCCCGGCTGCGGTAACGGTGGAAGCGCTCAAAAATTTGGTGATCGGTGTAGCAAACTATTTTCAGTTGGCGATCGATGAATCCCTGACGCAACGGAAAATCCAGCGATTGAAATTTCAGCTCGGGATGGATCTCTTCAAATATCCCTTGCAGCCTTTCTGCTTGTTTGGGCTGCTCGGCAGCGATAAAATTGCCAAAACCTTCTTGCTGGTGTTTGAGCAGATCGGAGGCAAGAAGCTCAAAATTTTTGTTGAACGACGGCTGAACAGATGAAGGAAATTCGTACTTCTTTTCGGTTGCGAAATAAAACCGGCTGCCGAATTCTATTTTTGCGAATTTATCAAGATGATTTCCAAAGCTTTCGCCGTCGTCAAAAAGTTGCGAAGGTGCAAGCGAGATTTTGGCTTGACTTTCTCTCAGAATCTTATCGAAGCTTTCGGACGCTTTCTGAAAACATTTTTCGACAACATCTTGGGTGAGCTTGAAGTCTTTGATCCAAATTTTTGAGGTAGCGGAAATGAATTCAAAAAACGACTGACGCTCCTCTTGAACCAACCGCGTCTGCACGTTTGGCATCAAGTTCACTTTATCGAATGATTCTACTGAAAGTTGAGAGCCAGGATCGAACGTGCGAATGCTGTCCACCTCATCCGCAAACAATTCGATTCGATACGGCAATTCATTGGCAAAAGAATAAACGTCGATTATTCCACCGCGCACCGCGAATTGGCCCGGCTCGTAGACAAAATCCGTTTTCTCAAAGTCATAGGTGTGCAAGAATTCTTCTAGAAAATCGCGATCCAGCCTCTCGCCCTTCATGACCAGGAATGTGTTTGACGCGAGCGACTTTTTGTTGATCACCTTTTCTGAAAGGGCCTCTGGATAAGTGACCACAATATTTCCATCGGGATGGCTGCTAATTCGATTTAGCGTTTCGGCCCTCATCAGCACGTTCGCGTTTTCAATCTCATCGTACTCGTAGGGCCGTTTGTACGACATTGGGAAAAAGAGAATTTCTGTTTTCCCAAGTAGATTTTGGAGATCATTCAGAAAATAGGATGCTTCTTCCCGATCGTGGAGAACGACGACATTATTGGCACGAGTACTTTTGCAAGTAGCAGCCAGCAGAACGGCGTCGAGGCTGCCGTGAACGTTTTTTAATTGAATTGGATTTGACTGAGACGTACGAATCCCTTCGGCCAGCGTCTGCACCAGGCTGTCCGCACGGTATATGGAAACAAAATCGTGCGCCTTCAAGTCAACAAAAAAGAGCGGCAAATATCATCAGGATTTAAGGATTTTCAAGATCGAGCCTGATAAAATTTCAAAGACATTTGTAAGTTGATTAATCGAAATAGAAACAGGAGATTTACGGCATGGATAAAGTGCGATTGTTGAGCCTGTTTGTAAGTTATGCGGCGGTACTTTTTTTGGTATTGGGATTGATTAAGCCCTGGATGATGCTCTGGTGGGAGGATGTGCAAAACCGCAGAAAGGTGATCAAGGTATATGGCACAGTGGCCATTCTCTTTTACCTGATATACGTTGGCCTGGGCTTTATGCCAAGCGCCTGGCGGTAACCATGTGTTTTTTGTTCGGCCCCGAAAAAGCGACAATGTATTTTTCTCCGCCGTCTTTCGTTTTTAGTTTCTTCTTCAAGTTATCAGGGCTCAACGGATAGTTCCTGGTAATAATGTTTACGTATTCTCCTTCGAGACTGCGGGCGTCAGGCTCAGAGTCATCAATTTCGAAAATCCGGCCGGGAAAATCCTGAATCAACAGATCGGAAGTATAAAGGTGGGTGTTCACACTGATTTTTTTTATTCCTAACCTTTCGCCAAGCTTCTTGAAGGCGCCGGCCTTAAGAATTGATGCATTGGGTTCGTAGAGATATTTTTGAAACTGGCTGAATTCCGAAGACGCATCCATTTCTTCGGAAAAATAAAATTCAAAAGCGTGCTTGATTTTTCCGTCGCGGTCTAGGTTGAACGTTTGAATGATCGGTTCTTCACAGAAATTCTCTTCAATCAGAAAAAGGAGTTCCTTACATTCATTGGCCACAGATACCACGGCCACTTTTTTCACATTGCTTAGTTCTTTCAGGCCCTGTTTGATATCTAAAAGAGGAGAAGCCTTCAGAAGGATAAAATTGGTTCGCTCCAGCAACCTTGGAAGTAATTGACTGACGCTCGGCGCGCAATCGCTCAAAACAAATACTTTATTGGAATTCGAGTCCCGCCGAGAGGGATCTAAATAAATGAGGTCGTAGCGATTCGAATTTTCGTTCAAGAAACCCTCGGCACTTCTATTATGAACACGTATGTTATGCCTTTCAAGAATTCGGAAATTATGGAGGGCAATTTCACTTAGCTCGTGATCGGGTTCAACATAGTCAAGTACAGAAGCTACGCGACTAAGGAAAAAACTGTCAATACCCAGTCCACCGGTCAGGTCAGCGATGGTTGGTTCTTTGATTTCAACACCAAAAATTTCACGCTTGAATTTTGCTGTTGCTTCTGATGAACTTTGCTCTACATTTATGGCGGGTGGGTATATTATTCCCTTTGTCTGAAAGAAGGTAGGAATTTTTGCTTCGGCTTTTCTTCTTGATGCAATTTGCTGAGCAATCAAAGATGCAGGAAGGCCAAGGATCAACTTATGTTGGAGCACCAATTTTTTTTCGTCTTCTAGTGCGTGATCGAAAAGGTAGCTTTGCACCTCGGTGCCCGCGATACGCATGATCTCTTCCGATGACATGCCACAAAGGTGACATTAGAATCTGGATTCTGGATGGCAGATTCTGGATAATTGACCGATTCTATCGAGAATCTACGGTTGCATTGAGGTCGCTAGGCGATGCGGGGATTTCGATCAGTCATTTTTGAGAAACATAAAAAGCGTTAAATTTCGAGAGCCTAATGAAAAAGCAATATTGGTTCATCGTCTTACTATTGGTATGGTGCTCGGCCAGCGCTCTCTGGTACATGTATGGAGCGAAAGGGGTAAAGACCGATCCACAATTTTTTAGCCCACAGGCGTCATTGATCTCCGTGATAGAAATTGTGGCGATGCTTTTGGTGGCCTGTCTGATTGGCTATGCGATCGCTTGGGAGGTTCGTCGAGAAGCATTTGAAGAGCAAGAGGAGCTCAGGGAAAAATTACAAGCTGGCAATTCGTCGTTGAATCAGACGAATAATGAGTTGAAACATCAAATCGAATTGTGGCGAAGCAAACATCAGCACGACGTTCGGCACATTCAGCAAAAGGCAGGCGAAATTGTTGCGGAGCGAGATAGGCTACGCGAGCAGCTCCAAGACCTAGGGTCATCTATTACTTCGCAACAGCAGAATTCGGTGTCTTCCAAAATTCAACTGGAGCAATTGGAAACCGAGGCGGGAACACTGCGCTACCGGGTCAGACAACTGGAATACCAGAACAAAGAATACGACGAGTCGAACGCGAAACTGAAGCACGAACTCGAACGATTGCAAGAAGAACGAAAAGAAAGAGGATCGACGACAGATCATCCTTTCGTTAGGCCCTTGGAGCCCGATGAAAAAGACAACCTCACCGCCATTAAGGGCATTGGTCCATTTATCGAGAAACGTTTGAATATGCTGGGCATTTATACCTTTAAGCAACTGAGTGAACTTACTCCAGAGCTGGTGGACCGGGTAGGCAACGCAATAGAATTTTTTCCAGGTCGAATTGAGCGCGAAAACTGGATCGGTCAGGCCCGTCACTTTACGAAGGGTTAGAATATCCCTTTAAAGACCTCCGTTAGTTTTCCGAATGAGCAGATCTCGATTTTGGTTTTTTTCACATCGATTGACTTCTGGCTAAATTTTGAAACGTAGATTTTTTCGAAGCCGAGTTTTTCAGCTTCCGAAATTCTCTGTTCGATCCGGTTGACGGCGCGCAGTTCCCCCCCTAAGCCAATCTCCGCGGCAAAACACGTCTTGTCGCTTATCGGAATTTCGTCCATCGATGAAATGATCGAGGCACAGAGCGCCAAGTCGATGGCCGGGTCTTCCACGTAAATGCCGCCGGCCATGTTCACAAAGACATCCTGGGTTCCTAAACGGAAACCGCATCGCTTCTCCAAAACAGCGAGCAACATGTTAAGTCGTTTTTGATCAAACCCATTGGGTGTTCGTTGCGGTGTGCCGTAGGAAGCAGGGCTCACGAGCGACTGGATTTCGATCAGCAGCGGACGATTGCCTTCTATAGTGGCGCCGATGGTGGCACCACTTAGTAATCCATCTTTTTGCGAAATGAGTATTTCTGACGGGTTGGAAACTTCTCTCAACCCATTGCCGCGCATTTCGTAAATCCCAATTTCTGAAGTCGAACCGAATCTGTTTTTCGTCGTACGTAGGATGCGATAGGCTAAGTGACGATCGCCTTCAAATTGAAGCACGGTGTCTACCATATGTTCCAATACTTTAGGGCCGGCCAACATTCCATCCTTTGTGATGTGACCTACTAAAAACACTGGAGTGTTCGTCTCTTTTGCGAACTTCATTAGTTCACCCGCACACTGCCGTACCTGGCCGATGGTGCCCGCGACAGAATCCATCATAGAAGAAAACAGCGTTTGAATGGAATCGATAATCACCAATTGCGGTTGAACAGATTCGATGGCTGCAAAAATATTTTTGGTGTTGGTTTCGGTAAGGGTGAAGAAGTTGTCCGAAAATTTATCTGAGGAAAGCCGAGACGCGCGCATTTTGATTTGTTGCTCGCTTTCTTCGCCCGAAACGTAAAGCGTTTTCACCTTTTTCAGAGCAAGGCCAATCTGAAGCATCAAAGTTGACTTGCCGATTCCGGGCTCACCCCCAATGAGAACCAGCGATCCGGGCACGATGCCCCCTCCGAGCACACGGTTGAGCTCCTGATCGGGCGTCGGAAAACGAACCTCCGTTGCTGTTTCAATCTCATTAAGTGTTTTGGGCGAAACGGTTTTGGATTTTGAATCGGAACGCCATTCGTTTTTGTTCGGTTCGGCTTTCGAAACAATCTCCTCGGCAAACGTATTCCAGGAATTACACGACGGACATTTCCCTAGCCACTTGGCAGACTCATATCCACAGGATTGACAGAAGAAAACAGTTTTTGACTTTGACATAGCGAATCAGAGCTGAAATGTACTTATTAATAAGTATGCCCGTGCATCAGATCAGCGAATTGTGGCACATCTCGCGTTTTTAAATCAATGTACTTGACGACCAATAAAAAGACGCTCCAAATAATGAAAGAAAATTTATTTTTGCGTCGACCAAAAACCTAGTTATGAGAAAATTATTTTTTGTGGCGCTGTTTGCCATTCCATTTGCCGTGCTTGCTCAAAAGCCACCCGCCAAATTTGGGGACATACCCAAGGAAGACATCGAAATGAAAGTTTATCCGCTCGACTCATCGGCTACGGCGGTTGTTCTTTTTGATTATGGGGTAGCGTACATCGCCTCCAATACGGCCGGAATCAACCTAAACATCGAGGTCCATAAGCGAATTAAGATTTTGAAAAAAGGAGGGCTTGATTACGCGGATGTGGCTGTTCGCCTCCTGAGCGTTGGCAATAGTGAAGAAAAGTTCAACAGTCTTAAAGCCGTTACCTATAATCTCGAAAACGGCAAGGTAGTAGAGACCCAACTTCCAAAAGACGGAGTGTTCAAGGAGAAGTTCAACAAGAACTACAACCGAATGAAGTTCACTTTCCCCAATGTAAAGGAAGGATCGATCATAGAGTATTCTTATAAGATCACGTCAGATTTTTTGGATCGGTTTCCCAATTGGCGGTTCCAGCAGTCTATACCCGTTCGACAAAGTGAATACTGGGCGATGATCCCGGATTTTTTCTTTTTTGAAAAGTACATGCAGGGTTATGTTCCGCTGACGTCCTACACCGCGGATAAGATGGGCTATTACGGAGAAATGGTGACTGGCCATCATTACGTTTCTAAAAACATTCCCGCTTTTAAGCAGGAGCCCTTCATGACGAGCGAGGAAGACTACGTTTCGAAAATCAACTTTGCGCTTTCCCACTACCAATTTCCGGGCCAGCCGCTGCATGAAGTGATGGGCTCATGGCAAAAACTCAGCGAAAAACTTTTGGAAAATGAAAGTTTTGGGAAAGTGATCAAAGGCTCGGGTTTTCTAAAAGAGGTGGTTGAGCAAATTGTCGCAGGCAAAACCGATCCGTTGCAAAAGGCGGAGGCCGTTTCTAACTATGTTCGAAAGAACTTCGAATGGGATGGAGATGAAGACTATCTTGCCCTGAGCCCCAAGAAAATCATAGAGAAGAAAAAGGGATCTTCAGGCGATCTGAACCTATTGATGGCATCGATGTTGGATAAAGCAGGTCTTGACGTGGATATGGTCATGCTCAGCACGCGCGATCACGGATTTGTTCGTCAGTCTTATCCGATGGAGAGACAGTTCAACTACGTGGTTTGTGCGGTAAAAATCAACGACAAGCTCCTGCTTTTGGATGCGACCGAAAAATATTTGCCCTTTGATGTGCTTCCGAGTAGGTGCTTGAATGGACAAGGCCTGCGGATTTCAAAGACCAGCTTTGGCTGGATTGATGTCACCTCAAGAGCAAAGGAGAAAACATTTGTTAATGTTGAGCTCGCGCTGAACAATTCGGGTGAACTTAAAGGCAAGGTGACTTACGCGCGTGATGGTTATGATGCGAGCGAAATGAGGGACGAATACTTCACCAAAGGCGAAGAGACGTTTGCTAAAGAATTTCTTTCCGACAAGCAGTGGACCATCGAGAAAAGCGAATTCAAAGACATGGACGATTTAAGTAAATCTGCCAAGGGTTCATTTGAAGTGTCGATAAACGAACATGCGGTGAATGCCGGAGACGTCATATATATTAATCCGTTTGTGGCGACGCGTTTTGAAAACAATCCGTTCAAATCAGAGAAGAGAGAGTTTCCGGTTGACTTCGGAAACAAAGTCGAGGTTATTTACAATTCCCGCATCAATATTCCCGAAGGTTTTACGATCGACGAATTACCAAAAAGCAAAGTATTGGCCCTACCTGAAGGCGCCGGCAGGTATTTGTATAATATGACTCAAATGGGTAACAGTATCAGCTTCACGAGCAATTTCGTGATTAACAAAAGCCTGTTTCTCCAAACCGAATATCCGAACTTAAGAGAGTTCTATAATCAAGTGGTAGCCAAACAAGCCGAACAAATTGTCTTGAAAAAGAAGCAATAATTTATTTCTTTATCGAGGAAATAGACCAACCATGAGAACGATACCGCTATTAATTTTTTTTGTCATTACTTTTTCCCTGCTGGGGCAAAAACCGCCTGAGAAATTTGGAGACATTCCGATGGAGGATATGAAGATGACTGTTTATCCTGCAGATTCTTCGGCGGCGGCAGTAGTGCTGTTTGATTATGGCCGGTCATTTTTTAATGTTCCTCAAGACGGTTCCTATCAGAGCGTTTACAAGAATGAAACTCTTCAACAAAGAACAGATGGCAGGCGGGCGATAGTAGACAGGGGACGTGCACCGATTCGATTTGAATTTGAACGACACGTCAGAATCAAAATCTTAAAAAAGGAGGCTCTAGGTAGGGCAAACATTAGAATTGCGATTAGTGGTTCGCAGCGTTTGAATGAGCTTAGGGCGGCAACCTATAATCTCGAGAACGGAAAGATTGTTCAGACAAAGATGTCTAATGATGGAATTTTTTTTGAAAATCTTACCACCAACGTCACATTAGTTACGTTTACGCTGCCCAACGTTAAAGAGGGATCTGTTATTGAGTACGTTTACAAGCCCAACTCAACGTTGAGCTTAAGCTGGACGTTTCAAGGCACTATTCCCACAAGACGGAGCGAGTACTGGATGATCGTTCCAGACTATTTGTCTTTTGAAAGAAAAATGCAGGGATTTATCTCTCTTTCGGAGTACGAGGAAAAGGGAGAGGCCTATTTGGGTCAGAATGCAAAAAAACACCATTTCGTATGTAACGATGTTCCGGCGTTTAAGGACGAGCCTTTTATGACCACAGATGATGACTATATTTCAAAGATAATTTTTAGCATTGCGTCAATTGCCAATCAGGAAGCAGTTGCGTCTTGGGAAAAGCTCAACACGCGTTTACTTGAAAACGAGAACTTTGGTGTGACCCTTACGAAAACAGATTTTCTCAAGGAAGAAACAGAGAAAGTAATTGCCGGATTAACCGAAGCCCCACAAAAAATTTCAAGAATCTCAGACTACGTAAAAAAGAACTATGAATGGGACAAAGCCAAAGGCTACTTTCCATCCACTTTGAAAAAAATAATGGAAAAAAAGAAAGGCAACTCGGCGGATCTCAATTTCATGCTCGCCTCGATGCTCATTCAAGCGGGGTTCAAAGTAGATATGGTTTTGGTCAGCACCCGTGACCACGGCTTGATAAGGAAATTTTCTCCTATGCCCAGCCAATTCAATTACGTCATCTGCTCTATCAGAACGCCCGACAGAACCTATCTGCTGGATGCTACCGAAAAATACCTGCCGTATGATGCACTTCCTGCCCGTTGTCTTAATGGTGAGGGCCTAGTGATATCCGCTGTCAATTTTGGTTGGATAGAAATACCAGCGAAGACAAAGGAAAAAACAATTATTGGCGCAGACCTCAGCCTAACTGACGCTGGCGTACTGCAAGGCAAAGTCGCTTACAGCTATGACGGCTACGATGCACTAAAATTCAGAAAGGATTATTTCGAAAAAGGAGAAGAAGAATATGTGAAGCAATTTGCAGGGAGCAAACAGTGGGCCCTCAATTCAAAAGAATTTGTGGATGTAAACGAAACAGACAAATTAGCCAAAGCTAACTATCAGATCAGCATTAAAGAGCACGCCACTAATCAGGGCGATGTAATTTATCTCAACCCGTTTATCGCAAATCAAATGACCGATAATCCTTTCAAGTCGGCGATGCGCTTATACCCTATTGACTATGGGAACAAAATCGAAAAGGTCTACAATTGTAAGATCACTATTCCGGAAGGTTTCGAGATCGATGAGGTTCCTCAGAGTAAGGTCATCGGATTGCCAGAAAATGGAGGTCGCTTTACATACAATGTGGTGCGTCTCAATAATGCGATAAATATTACAAGCAATTTTCAAATTAATAAGACCTTGTTTGTTCCGGAAGAATACCAACACCTTCAGGAATTTTACAATCAAGTGATAGCTAAGCAAGCGGAGCAAATTGTATTGAAGAAAAAATAATCATCATGAATTTTAAATTGATAGTATGTGTCCTTTTGATCAGCGCACGAGTGCTGGCAGAAGATCTCAAGTATCCTGTGAGCGCGATTGCGGAAGACTTGAAAAAGGGAGTAGACATGGTGGTTCGTGAAGACCACATCAGCTTCAGGATAAAGGCAAAAAACAGTGCAACGCACCACGTGCACCAGGTCGTTACGATTTTTAATGAGCGTGCCAACCAGTCGGCCGTTGAAGTTATTAATTATGACAAGTTCACTAAGATCGTTGAACTCAACGCCTATGTATATGATGCTTCAGGAAAGCAAATCAAGCGCCTAAAGAAAAGTGAAATTTACGATCAGGCTGCTTTTGATGGGATTACTTTGCTGAGTGACGACCGCTTCAAAAGGGTGGACATGAGCCAGGCCATTTATCCATACACCGTGGAATTTGAGTATGAAATTGAATACAGTTTTCTTTTTTACATTCCCTCCTCGTGGTGGGGCGGCCCGAGAGTATCGCACGAGCACGCATCGTATCAATTGGTGTATGCCGAAGGCCTTAAACCCAGGTACCAACTCCTCAACATAGAAAGCTCTCCTGTTGTTGAAAAACTAGATAAAGGATTTGAGTCTGTCACGTGGAAATTTGAAAACCTCAGACCCTCCAAAATAGAATCCTATGGACCGGCAATGTCAGAGATTGTTCCTCACATCGTAGCCGCACCCAACAATTTTGAATTTGACGGATACGCCGGAAACATGGAGACGTGGCAAGGATTTGGGCAGTGGATAAGTTCGCTCAACAAAGGCCGAGATGTGCTGCCCGAAGAGACTAAGCAAAAAGTGAAATCAATTGTGGCCGGACTCAGGACGAATGAAGAAAAAGTCAAGGCGCTTTATGAGTTTATGCAAAACAAAACTCGGTATGTCAGTGTTCAGTTAGGCATCGGAGGATTTCAGCCTTTTGAAGCCCTGACGGTCGACAAGTATGGGTACGGAGACTGCAAAGCGCTCTCGAATTATATGATCGCGTTACTTAAAGAAGCGGGAGTCTCTGCCAACTATGTGCTGATCGGTGCCGGTGCCAGCGCAAATCCACTGACCACAAGCTTCCCAAGTACTCAATTCAATCACGCCATTGCTGCAGTTCCCAATGGAAAAGATACGCTTTGGCTGGAGTGCACAAGTCAAACAAACCCATTTGGCTACCAGGGAACATTCACAGGAGACAGAAAAGCGTTGATGGTGACAAGCAAAGGAGCCGAAGTTGTTAACACGATCGCTTATAAGCCGGAACAGAATCTGCAAGTTAGAACGGCTCAAATTGTGATTGATGCAAATGGCAGCGCAAAGGCAAAAGTCACAACGATCAGCAGCGGTTTGCAGTATGAAGACAATGGCTTGAACTGGACTTTCTCGGACGTAGACAAGCAGAGGAAATGGATTGAGAAAAACACAGACATCCCCAATTTCAATATCAACGCTTTTTCCATTTCCGAAACGAAAAGCAAGATCCCGTCGGCCACCGTTAACCTTGATTTGACCTTGAGCCGCTTTGCATCAATCAGCGGGAAACGACTTTTCGTGACGCCTAATCTCATGAACAGGATTAGTAGCGTTCCTGAAAAACTTGCCGAGCGGAAAACCGACGTGGTGCGAAAAAGGAATTTTATTGATGTAGATTCTATCGTCTATTCCATCCCGGAAAACCTTTACCCCGAGTTTGTACCACAGCCGGTAAAATATACTTCCAGATTTGGCGAGTATGAAGCCACCTTCAAATTTGATGCGGGCCAGGTGATCTACACACGGAGGTTGAAGATGTGGAAAGGGCGTTATCCAAAAGAGAGCTATAACGAGCTGGTGGACTTCTACAAAAACATCAACAAGGCAGATAACACCAAGTTGGTGTTTCTCAACAAGACGTAACTATTTCAGTGAAGATTCATGTTCCTTGGCCATCGTTTTGTAAACTAATTTATCGGCCAGTTTGGGGAATAGCTTGTTGATCCAAACAGCGGCCTTGCCCTGTGTCGTTAAAATCAAGAAATTCTTGCGCTTGATCACGGCGTTGTAGATATGTTGTGCACATTCCTCAGCACTCATCATTTTATCTTCGTCTCGAGGCGATTCGCCTTGGGCGCTGCCATCTTTCGTAAGGGCCTTCTTCCTAATGTTGGTGGAGGTAAATCCCGGTGCTGCGGTCAATACATGAACACCTTGAGGAAGCATTTCGGTCCGGAGCACTTCAAGAAAACCGTTCAGCGCAAACTTGGAGGCGCTGTATCCGGTGCGCTCGGGTAGCCCACGGAAACCGGCGATTGACGATATCCCAACTACGCTTCCTTTATTTTTCGTGATTTCGGGCAAGCAAGCCTTTGTGGCAAAAAGAACTCCGTAGAAATTGATGTCCATCACTTTTTTCACCACGTTGAGATCTAATTCACTGAACAGTGCGCGCATGGTGATGCCGGCGTTGTTGATAAGGATATCAATTCTGCCGAACAACCGCATCGCCTCGGCCGCCATTCTGTTGTTGTCAGCCTCTACGCTGACATCGGCCACAAAACTGGCGATGGAAATATTTTTGCGCCGCAAGTCTGCAACAGCGAGCTCAAGATCGGCTTTGTTTCTACCGGTGATCAAAACCTTTGCACCATTTTTTCCAAAAACCTCGGCGAGGGCCTTGCCGATTCCAGATGAACCGCCCGTGATAACAACAACTTTATCTTTCATGTCCGACCGTTGATACTTATGATTAAAATGATTTTCCTGATTTTATGCTGAGATAAAACGACAAAGCTAGGTAATGAAAAGAAAAGAAGATGCTAATTCATTAACATTTCGATGTCCTCACGAGTCAATGCCTTGATCACACTTTCTTCGCTCTGAATAAGATTTTCGGAAAGCTTGAGTTTGTGTTTTTGTAATTGAAGGATCTTTTCTTCAACCGTATTTCTCGTAATGAATTTGTAAGTGAATACTTTTTTCTTTTGGCCAATGCGATGAGCGCGATCGGTTGCTTGTGCTTCCACCGCCGGATTCCACCAGGGATCCAAAATGAAAACATAATCAGCTTCTGTCAAATTCAACCCCAAACCACCGGCCTTAATCGAGATCAAGAATATTTTTAAGTCGGGATCCTTGTTGAATTTTTCCACCTGCTCTTTCCGGTCGGTGCTTGAGCCATCGAGGTAGGCGAACGGGACCTTGCGCCCCTTCAGAAGCTCTTTTACGATATCTAGGTGTTTTACAAATTGGCTAAAGATCAAAAGCTTGTGGCCTTCGAGCATGGCATTTTCGATCATGAACGAGACATCCTCAAGCTTGCCTGATCCGCCGGAATATTTGATGTCTATCATTTTCGGATGATTCGAAATCTGGCGAAGCTTCGTCAAGCCTTCCAGGATCATCATCCTTGTGTTATTGATTCCCTCTTTATCAATTTGGTCGAGAATCTTGTGGCGGTAAAACGACTTGACCTCCTCATACTTCTGCTCTTGTTCCGCCGTCATGTTGGTGTAGTGAATGTTCTCGACTTTCTCAGGGAGGTCGGTCGCTACTTGTGATTTCAATCGGCGCAAGACAAAAGGCTTAATGATGCTGTTCAGTTTCTTTGTCTTCGTTTCGTCGCCGCGTTTTTCTATGGGTATTTGATATTCGTTTTTGAAAAAAGTCTGACCACCCAACAGACCCCCGTTGATGAACGTCATCTGCGACCACAAGTCGAGCGTGGTGTTTTCCAATGGCGTACCTGTCAACGTGAGTCGATATCTGCTCTGCAATTGCATCACTGCCTTTGCAATGTTTGAAGTCGGATTTTTGATGACCTGGGATTCGTCAAGAATAATATAATTGAAATGAAACTTGATGAGGTTGTCGATGTCCAGGCGCGTGATGCCGTAAGAGGTCAGGATCACATCATATTTGCTGAATTGCGAGACGTCTTTGTTGCGAAGCGTGCCTGTGTATGTAAAAATCTTAAGGTCAGGAGTGAATTTTGCGGCCTCCATCTCCCAATTGTAAATCAACGACGTTGGCATGATCAGCAAGGAGGTGCCCGCATTTCCTTTTTCTTTTTCCGATTGAAGTAAGGCCAATGTCTGAACGGTCTTACCCAAACCCATATCGTCGGCAAGACACCCGCCCAAATGGAATTCATTTAAAAAACGCAGCCAGTTATATCCCGCTTTTTGATAAGGGCGTAATGTGCCATGAAATCCTTCAGGCAATTCGTAATCGCGAATGCCGGTGAATGAATGCAGATTTCTCAGCCGTTCGCTCATGTGAACTTTGGCAAGCTTGCCTTCCTCAAGTTCTTGCAGCAGGCTGATGTGATGTTTCTTCAGCACGGGTTTTTCGTTGGTGCCGTGCGTTTCGCTCAAAGCAAATAAATCCCCATACTTGATTAACCAGGCTTCGGGAATGATCGCTATTTCTCCGTTAGGCAACTTGAATTCGACTTTCTTTTTCAAAATCAATTTCCGTAGCTCTTTGAATGAAATTTCAAACTCTCCGAATCGGATCCTTGCATGAATGTCAAACCAATCGATGTTTTCTTTTACCTCCAGTTCGATGACGGCTTTTCCAACAAAATATTTTTTGTCTTTGTTGTCGGGTTGGCTCACCTCAAAGCCAAGGTTGAGGAGGTTCACGCGATTTTCATTCAGCCACGAGAAGGCCTGCGCTTTTTCCACCGCGGTGCGAAACCCGCGCAACGGCAACCCCAACTTCATGAGTGTCTGTGCGTATTTTTTTTCACCTTCTACGTTCCTTTTGAAGCGATGAAAAACGTAGTCCGAATCTTTCTTCTCAACAGTGACACTTACTCCCCCAAAAGCATCTCCACGAAACTTGTTTTTGCCATAGCGGAAAGAGAGATCAAAAACGATCTTGCCGGCTTCGTCGGAAGCAGGTGCTTCTTGCTCACTACCCTGATCAAACAACGTGGCCACTTCCGCGGTGGTGGCAGGAGCTAGTTCAGAAATGGTGAGCAACGGATGTGGATCAAACTCGTGCTTGGCGATTTCAAAACCCGACGCCTCGATGTCGTCGAAGGAGGCAATCAGCGGAGCAACAAATCGATTATAGTAGGTTTCCTCCAGGTTTTTTGGGATAACCACGTGTTTCTTGGTCAAGAATGGCTGTAGCTTTTTGCCGTCCACGTATTTCTCGAAGCCATAGAGCTTGCCTTTGAATACCATCCATGCGGGATGACGGCAAATCAAATAAGCAGCCGGATCCGGTATCTCGACTTTTTTCCCGTTGTACGAAATGGTGGGATAGTAATTGGTAGAATCATCACCTCGCATGAAATGAAACTGGATCGTGGCACGTTCCTCCAGCACGTCCACTTTTCGCCACGTGGGCTCGCCATCGTTGCCCATTTCAAAAAGGAACTTGCCTTTCATTTTTTCAAGGACGGCAGCTCTCCTCTTTTCCATGTACGCCTCAATTTGCTCTTGAAGCAGTACATCGCCCTTTTGTTTGTGATACACCTTGCTGAAGAATTCTTCAGGCTTCATCACTTTTTTAGAGAAATGTTTAAGTACAGCATCTTGCCCCATGCTGTCCATCAATTCGATCAGCTCGAAATCGCGACCATCTAATCCTTTGGTAAACTCACGCGCGTTCTTTGACGAGATACTTTGATGCTGATAGGTCAGTTTGCCTTTGTCGTCAAGGTGCACGATAAAGGACTCAAACACGTAGCCCAGGTACTCGTGTTGATAAAGCGAGTATATGATCTGAAAAGGCTGTGTAGCAGATACTTTCATGAATAATGCTTTGCCAAAAGCAGCACCTTTGGCTGATTTTTCAACTTTTCACTAAAAGCCGAATTGCAACTTAAGCATTTTTCATGAATTTTTCATCCCCCTACCCTCGGTTTTTAGGCCCCTCCAAACCGCTTTCCTGACCCCGGAATTCTCTCTTTTCATTTTCGAAGCAACCCCCAAAAGTCAAGGAGTGTAGGTCTCGCAGTTTTTATGCTTACCGGAAATTTTGGAGCGTCACACGGTATAAAAAAAGATCCCCCGCACGTTAGCGGGGGATTACTTTTCAAACAAAACAAACAGTCAAACTATCTTGATATCTGGAAATTGATGCCCATTGAGTACGAAAACTTACCTGAGCTGATGGTCTGTGAAAAAGCCTTGTCGGAGCTTAACGATTTGCTCATCACACCATAGCCTGTCTGAACAAAAAGGTGGATGAATTTCAGGTTCTCGTTCTCCAACTGGTATTCAACACCCGCCCCGATTCCTACCGAGACATAGTCAGACTTTCCTAGGTAGGGTAAGTTATCAGAGCTGTAGTTGTTGCTGGCGGTGTTGGGGTCCAAATAGGTGCCATAATACTTCATGCGCATTAGGCTGGCACCTACGGTAAGGTAAGGCTCTAGTGCATGGACTTTCTTCTTGCCACCGATTCTCAACAGATACACGTTCCAAGAAGCACCACCGCGGATCAGATCGACGGAGTAGGGAACATTGCCGTTGGAGGTCGACATACCCGCGGTGACTTTGAGCTTGCTGAATCCGTTGGTCACCACTCCACCCACGTTGAAGCCGGTGCAGCTGGTGCGGAGGCCGTTCAATTGGGCGATGTTGCTGTGCAACACAAAGTGCGGCGAAGTCATCGATAGCTCAATGCCGTAGCTTTTCGAATGCTTTTGATATTTTCTGAATTGCGCTTTTGCTTTAAAGCCGAAAGCGATGAGGAGGAACAATAAGGCAAGTGTTGCGGCCTTAACTGTTTTGTTGGTTGACTGTTTCATGTGCTGTTTGTTTTTGTTTGTTTGATGATACAAAGGTGCACTCTGCGACAGGCCTTGCGAATCGGGGCAACCCTGAATTGACTAAATCAGGAAGAGGAGTATGAGCTGAAGAGAATCCGCCCTAAAATGATGGAAGAACAGCAATCTATGATGGAAAAGGGCTTCCGTTTTCCTTAGGTGTAGGGAAATTCCTGATACCTATCGAAAACCAGGGCAGAATGACGTTAATGACTTGCCCTATTGACGACGACTCGCGCCAACAGAGCTGGCCTAAAAGACCTCACCCAGATTCACGAAAATGCCCTGCGACCCCCCTTGGCCAAATCCGTAGTCTATGGCAATGTTGGTGCGCGAGTACTTGTTGAACTTGGTTCTCAATCCGAAACCAGCAGCGGGTGCCACGGACTGAAAATTCGTATTTGGCCATTGAGAAAAGCTTTGTGCGTTGGCAAAGATGACGCCACCAAACAGGCCGTTCTTTGTCAGCTTGAAGCGGTACTCGGCTTCTACGAAAATCATGTTTTTATCCCTGAACCTTCCTTGAATGTACCCTTCGCCGGTATTGCCATAAGTATCCCAGCCGGTGCTTGGTAAATCAAGGTAAGGTGGGTTGCCGCCAAGCGTCAGCCAAGAGTAACTCCAAAAAGCAAGAACGTTTTCGCTCGATTGCGGGAAAGGAATGTAATGACGCAAATCCACAAGCAAGGATTGCCAGTTGTTGTCGCTGCCCAGGTCGGTCGTGTTTACACGGTACATAATACTCGCATACGATCCGTTCGAGGAATTAATGGAGTTGAGACGATTGTCGAAAAGCAAATTTGCCGTGAGACCTGATGACAGGGAATTGCTGGAAATACCATAAGCGTTGATGTTTGAAATAACACTTACATCTCCATCCGGGGCGTCAAACGATGTGCCTGTGATTTTCCAATGATAATCCAATCCATAGCCGACGCCCGCATACAGATTAGGCTTTATGCTTTTTAAAACGGTTTGGTAGAGACGCAAGTATTGAAAAGATTGATTGGCAAACTTATTCAGGTCGCTGTTCCCACCGAGCCCGTAGGTCTTTTGCGGATAAGAATAATACCTCCAGTCATTCACAATATTGAAGCGATTGCGGGCTGTCCACAAGTTGCTTTGGATGTGTACGACCAGCTGTTTGTTCTGCGTGTACAAGGCATCCAGGTACACATTGGAAAGCTTGGCGTCTTTTTCTTCACTCGTATAGAAAGCCCCATTGGCTACCACCAGCCCCGCCCATCTGCTGGCTAGAGAATATCCCACGGAGGGTGATCCCGAAAAATAGATTCGTCCGGATTTTTTCTTGACCGTGTCGCGTTTCATCAACGGTTTGCCAAGAACCCTTTCGGCCACATCAATGAGATCTCTTTGCTTGGAATAGTCTGTAGTGTCTTGCTGCGCAAAAGTAAACTGAACCGTTATGCACAGCACAAAAGGAAGAAATCTCAGGGCCATCAAAAAAATAATCTCGGTAAAGTTAACGTCAAAAAGGACTTTTTAGATTTATCGATCGATGAATGGTTTAAATGTGACCACGAATCAAGGCTTCAGTATTTCCAACTTGTTAAGTCGGCACCCTTGGGGGCGGTTTCGCGGATCTGTTTAAGTATTTTGGGAAGGTACATCGTGTTGTATCGCAATCGGGATACATAGTTTGGATTAATGTGGTCGCCATTCCAGCAATGCTCTGCCCGATCGCCGTAATCCACTTCGCCAAGGTAGAAGGGATGACTGGTTTTTTTCAGAAATTTTTCCATCAAATAGACCGCATCGTTGAGATAGTAATTGTCCATGTCGCCACAGTAGATGTGAATTTTCCCCTGAAGTTTTGGACCTAACGTATGCCAATCGCGTTCGAGAATGTAGCGAAGGTCGTAATGTTCTTTCCAGTAATGGGCAACGGCAGGATCTATCTCGCCGGTTTCTTTGTCAAAAATTCGCTTGGGATAACCGTCGTCTCCCTGTGGAGAAAACACGGCCTCCCAAATATCCCATTGCTGACCTGATCGCGAACGTGTACCAAGGGCCAATTCGTAGTGATTAGTTTCTTGCATCGTATTTTGAATTTGACCCAGGTAATTTCTGTGCGCTGGTCGCGGGAGTTTTTTGAAATCGCTTTCATACCAATACGCGTTTTTGTCTTTGTAGATATCCACTAGACAGTATGCTCTGAAGTCGATGGGATCAGGGCATGCAGCGAAGCAACCATTGAACTCGTCGGGATAGAACATTTGTACCGCGAGGGCTTCCCATCCACCTGTGGATCCGCCATAAGTGAAGCGCGCCCAGCCTTGCCCTATCCCACGGAATTTCTTCTCGATCTCGGGAAGAAGTTCATACATAATGGCATCCCCATAAGGCCCTACATTGGCTGAGTTCACGGCATAAGAATCATCATAATATGGATTAGCATGTTGTATCTCTATGATCAGGAATCGTGGAAAATTTTTGCTGGTCCATTGCTTGTAAAAATTGTAGGCCTCCTGCTGTTGAAATTTTTTGTAGCCGTAAATACCAAAGCGATCCGCGTAGTCGCTGGTGTCCATTTTTTGGTCAGGCGCTTCAGTGCTAAACCCACCGAAGTCTTCAGGAAAGTGGCCATGAAAAATCATCAAAGGATAATGCGCTTGAGGGTGGTCGTCGAAACCCTCGGGCACCAAAACATGTGCACCCAAATACGTTGGCTTTCCATAGAACTCAGAAAGTTGACGACTTTGAATTTTTATGTGTTTTACATACTTCGTGTCTGTAGGCTCTTTGAGCGGAGCGATCTTTTGGTCCATGACCACCTTAAAATTCCCTGGGCGTGCGGGGTTGACCGAAATCTTTTGAGGCGTGCTGTAAAAATTATTGGGTTTGGTGTTCCAGTGCTGGCCCTCGCCTTGGTCCGGTGGGAGTTTTACGGTTTGTCCTGTCTTTAAATGAAACGTTTCATACCGGTTAAGCAGCGCCTGAACAAAATAATCACCTTTCGGAATGTCGGCGGCGGATCGAATCGGAAAACCAAAGGCACTTTCGTCGATGGTGATCTCCTGACCGGGCTTCATGCCATCAACGTCTATTCCGAATATCAACTGCGTTTTCAATCCGTCGTTTATTTGCATGCACAGCTCCGCTTTGTCATTGTTGGCAAGCATCAACAGCAGCCTTCCGTCCTGTGCTTGCTCGGCCATTTCTCGCGTGAACGAAATGACAAAGCGAACGGATTTTTTATTTTCACTGCATTGAAAGACCATCAATAGAAGGAGGAGTGGCAATTTGCTTTTCATGGGTAATGGCTTAGGGGAAATGAATTTACATTGTTTTGGTGGATGTCCGTATAACCTACGAGAATCAACTAAAACTATTGCGAAGGTTCTCCGTTTTTAAAGAATCACCTATATTTGATTCAATACCAACCTGCATGAAAATTTTCCTCGTCGAAGACGACAAAATCTATTCTGACTTTATAAAAAAGGCGTTGAGTCAGAATGACGATTATAACGTCACTCCCTTTGCGTCTGCGGAGGACGCCATGAAAGAGATAGACGGCAACCTGCCCGAAGTACTTATCATCGATTATAAGCTGCCAGGGATGTCCGGAATTAATATGTATGAACGCATCAAGCCTCAAATTACGGATTCCCACAAAGTCATCATGCTAAGCGCGATCGATGACGGCAATATGGTGCTTAGCTTCATCCAAAAAGGGGTGCGCGACTATGTCATCAAAGACGAAAATGTGATTGAATCTCTCGAGGCCGTGATAGAAGGCCGAGATGAATTCTTCTTCAGATAGAATTGACAGGCATTCGGAGAATAAATTTCGCTCCTCTTCCCAGTTCGCTCTCGCACAAGATTTGGGCCCGCATTTTTTCGGCAATTGACTTGGCGATATAAAGACCCAAGCCAGTGGTGCTTTCGCCTGCCGTAGGCTTTGCACTCAAGGATTGAAAGCGCGAGAACAGTTTTAGCTGGTCTTCTTTGCTGATGCCGGGGCCTTCATCCTTCACTGAAAACTCAACAGTTTCGTGTCTGCGAATGAGCTCACATTCAATTTTCTTATTTTCATACGAAAACTTGACGGCATTCGATAATAAGTTTTCTACCATTCTGCCCAAGTAGTTTTTATCTGCGCGAATTTTCGTGTCACCCGAAATTTTCAAATCTATTTCGATTTTCTTTTTCTCCGCAATGGTGAGGTAGTGTTTCACCAACGATGTGACAACGTGCGCGAAATCCAACGAGGTCGGTCGGAGCTGAATCCCGGATTCATCGAGCTGGCGACTGTCCAGCAAATTGCGCACCATGCCTAGACCATCGACAGATATCTGTTGGATTTTTCCCAAATAGTCTTTTTGGTCCTCTGTCAGGTTGTCCTTCGACATATTCATCAACTGTACCAGGGCAAAGATTCGATTGAAGGGGCCTTTCAAATCATGAGACACTAAACCGATAAGTTGTAGTTTTTCTTGATTGAGGTCCTCGAGCTGTCGATTGCTTTCTTCGAGATCGAGCATGTGCTTCTCAATCATCTGACTCTGCTCTTCCATAAGTTGCGTGTCTTTCCGCGATCGCACTAAGATGTAAAACACCACGAGGACAGTGGCCAGAAGGAACGCAATGACTAACACTTCAAGCATGAGCCGAAGATAAACTTAGACGAGCATTAAAAAAATTTTTCATCCTGAACCCCATTTGCGAATGCACGCGAGAGAGGTGACGCACTGACACCAATGCATTAAGTGGGTTTCTTAGCTGTCAAATCAGTGGTCGGTCAGCGCAATTTTATTTCCTGCTTTTGAGACACCGGTACTTTGATGCCGATGCCGTGCACACCTAGTCGAATGTAACCCGTGAAAGTAACGTCGTATTTTTTTCCGCCGAGCAATCCAAGAACGGTGTTGAGAAGTCCATTCTCTTTTAGCGTCAGTCTGGCGGTGATAGGAACAGAGAAATCCGATTGAGCGGGCACGGGGAAGTCCAAAGTTTGTTTCACCTCAGCCGACCGTTCGCCATCCACCAAAACAACGACATCGATGTCTTTCAATTTTATTTTGCCTTTGTTGGGATTGTAGAAGTAGACGTCACCCTTGAGCAAAGGCTTCCCGTCCGTACTCATGTCGACGGTAATGTTTTTCACGCCCTTAAAGACCACTGGCTCTTTTGGGCCGCACGACATGGTCATCCACCCCAAGAGGAGGATCAACGCAGGCAAAAAAATCTTTCTTTTCTGAATCATAAGCCTGCAAAAATAAGCGATGGTGTTAATTTTGACTATGGATGACAAACTTCTATCCAAATTTGATGCCATCGCGGATGGTTTGGCTGAGGAAGGCATTGCCGTCTCCGACGGATTTCTCAACCCAGAGGAAGTAAAGTCCATTGCCGAGGAGGACGAATTCAAGAGCGGATTGTTACGGTTCAAGAAAGCGAGCATTGGCAAGGCTCAGGGTAAGCAAATCATGGAAAATGTGCGGGGAGATTACATTCAATGGATTGACCCGACGACCGCCTCAAACCAAATCAAGAATTACCTTGACCGACTTTCTCAACTTAGAACATATCTTAACCAGTCGCTTTTCTTGAGTTTAAAGGATGTAGAGATTCATAAAACCATTTACCCCACCGGAAGTTTCTACAAACGTCACCTCGATCAGTTCAAGAAGGACGACCACCGCAAGCTCTCCATCATTTGCTACCTGAATGAAAATTGGAAAGGAGATGAGGGTGGTGAGTTGCGGGTGTATTTTCCTGATCGGGAGATGGACTTTTTCCCCATCGCCGGTAGACTTGTTTGCTTTCGAAGTGATTTGCTGGAACACGAAGTACTGCCCGCTACTCGCCCAAGGATGAGTCTGACAGGCTGGATGCTGGACCAAGTTGCGGTTTGAGACACGAACGATTTCCAGGTAAAAGAAAGCTGTCAAAAGACAAAAAACATTTTCTAATGAGCAATCAGGGGTTAATTTTACCCACATAAAATCCCGACCTATGAGCTACCGTATCGAGAAAGACACTATGGGTGAAGTTCAAGTCCCCGCCGATAAATATTGGGGAGCACAAACTGAGCGTTCACGCAACAATTTCAAAATCGGCCCGGAGGCCAGCATGCCCCGCGAAATCATCTATGCATTTGCGTATTTGAAAAAGGCAGCGGCCATGGCCAATAACGAACTGGGTGTGTTGGCGGCGGATAAAAAGGAGATGATCGCCAAAGTTTGCGATGAAATTCTCGCCGGGAAATTGGACGGAGAGTTTCCGCTGGTCATTTGGCAAACCGGGTCAGGCACACAAAGCAACATGAACGTGAACGAGGTGGTAGCCTACCGAGCACACGTGCTCAGCGGAGGCAAACTCACGGACGAGAAAAAAGTACTGCACCCGAATGACGATGTGAACAAGTCGCAATCAAGCAACGATACTTTCCCCACCGCAATGCACATCGCAGCCTATAAGCAGGTGGCGGAAATCACCCTTCCCGGCCTGAAAAAATTGCGTGATACACTGGCCAAAAAATCGGAAGAATATAAAAAAATTGTGAAGACGGGTCGTACCCACTTTATGGATGCAACGCCGCTCACCCTTGGACAGGAATTCTCGGGTTATGTTCAGCAAATCGACAATAGCATGCGTGCGATCAGGAATGCACAAGAGGCGGTAAAGGAATTGGCCCTCGGAGGAACAGCTGTAGGAACGGGCCTGAACACACCTCAAGGCTATGATGTGCTGGTGGCAAAAAAGATTGCAGAGTTGACAGGCCTTCCATTCATTACAGCGCCCAACAAGTTTGAGGCCCTGGCAGCACACGATGCCATGGTCGAACTTTCGGGGGCACTGAAGCGTGCGGCAGTTTCTTTAATGAAAGTGGCCAATGATATTCGGATGTTGAGTTCGGGCCCACGTTCTGGCATCGGTGAGATAATTATTCCGGACAACGAGCCAGGATCGTCGATCATGCCAGGCAAAGTAAATCCAACCCAGCCAGAGGCACTCACGATGGTGTGCGCACAGGTGATCGGCAATGATGTCGCCGTTTCGGTAGGCGGATCTATGGGCCACTTTGAGTTGAATGTGTTCAAACCGGTGATTGCCTCAAATGTTTTGCAAAGCGCGCGGTTGCTGGGCGACGCATGTGTGTCATTCAATGAAAAATGTGCGGTCGGCATAGCCCCTAACCTCCCGATCATCAAGCAACACATGGAAAACTCGTTGATGCTGGTGACATCGCTCAATACGCACATCGGTTATGAAAACGCCGCCAAGATTGCGAAGAAAGCACACAAGGAAAACAAAACCCTTCGTGAAGCGGCTGTTGAGTTAGGGCTGCTTACTTCTGAGCAATTTGATCAGTGGGTAAGGCCAGAGAAAATGGTGGGGAGTTTGGAGAAGTGATGGCCAGGAAAGCAATTGTTGTCTTCTGCCCGTTCTAAAACCACCCCTTGAATTCGAAAAGAGTTATGCAAAAGTTATAGGTGAAATGGCCGATTACCCCATACCAAAGTGTATTGTATTTGTTCCTTAAAAAAGCAAATGCTAGACCGATCGGAACAAGCCAGAACAGGCTTATAAATTGAAGGTGTATCAATCCAAAAATAAAACCCGTGATGAAGATCGCGCTTTCGCCGTTCGATAAGCGGGCGACGTTGTTGAAAAGGAATCCTCTAAAAGCCACCTCTTCAAAGATAGCCGGCTGAACAGCGATGAAAATAACTGAGAACAAGAAAGGGTTGCGGGTGTCTTGAAATAAATACGTGTCATAAAAAACATCGTCTTGAATAGAGAGATTAATCCAATTCGCAACTACCGAAACCACAACGCTCCCCACAATTGCGAACAGGACTGTAAGGCCAGCAACCCTCAAGTCAAAACCCGCGAACGAAAACAAAGGATTGATTTCGCGGATATTGCGGGCCCAAAATGCAATAACAATTAAGACATCAATAATGGTCACCCCTATCATGCCTTCGAGGCCAGAAGGGAAGACGCTCGTAAACTTGAAGGTGGCAAGAAGAATTAACGTCATGCCATAATAAAGTAACGCTGGTGTGAGTTGTGAAATGACATCTTCGCGAGTTCCATCGAAATCATTTTTCAACTCTTTTCCACAATGACCACAGAATGTATCTGTGGGGCGAACGGTACCGTCACAATAAGGACAGGCACGTATCTCTTCGCTGGTCTCAGTTGTTTTCAACAGAAGCATTCATTTTTTGAAGCTGAACCAAATGTTCCTGAGCATCCCGAGCAGATCGGATACCTTTAACCAGGGCTCCTATGAAAATAATCTTCAGAATTATTCCCTGGAACAGAGAGAGAGGATCGACAAAGGCATTTATCACATTTACCGTGATATAAACTAGTAGAGCCGTCAGGATAGCCCCAAAAGGATTTTTACTACACCATGCGGCGAGAATCAGGTAAAGAAGACTCATACAGAGATTTACGATCATCGTTGCAAAATCATCGTTTGCAAATCCTTGATACAGGCCGCTCAAAAGGACTACGCCGGCAAGAACCAAAATGATAACCCTAGGTTTCTTGAGTTCTTTTTCGGCTTCCTCTTTCAGAAACTGATGACCTCTGATTTTGTTTTTGAACTGAATTTTTTCCTCTTCGGTACCATTGATCGGGAAGCTGCATTTCGAGCAAAACTTTTGCGCCGCCGAGTGAAGATTTCCACAATTTTCGCAAGACAGCGTTTGATCGACTGGAGCACTGCTCATTTCCTCCATAACAATTAAATTATAGCAGCGCTAAAATAGAAAATTCATCCTTTTTTTTCTCGGCTCCCAGCATACAACTCATACTCCAGCAATCGACAATCCAGTTTGGCAGAATAAAACTCGATCCGCCGCTTTGCTTTCAACCCAATCTTTTTGGCGAGGTCGAGATTGCCCGTGAAAATGTATCCTGTATATCCCTTGCATTTTTTCTTGAGGAAATCTCCAATACGTCCGTATGTTGCCTCGAGCTCACTGGCTTCTCCTAGGCGTTCGCCATATTCAGGATTGAAGAAAACAACTCCAGCGTCAGCCGGAATCGCCGTTGCCTCAAAATCGCAGACGTTAAACTCAATCAGATTCTCTACGCCCGCGGCGGCGGCATTGACTTTGGAAATATCGATGGCATCCTGGCTGATATCTGTGGCGATCACTTTCAAGCTTGGAACCTCTACGACTTGCTGCTCCAGTTTTTCAAACTCCGCCTCGTATTTCTTTTCATCGTAGCCAAGCACATGCATGAACGAATAATTTTTTCGGAACAAGCCCGGTCTTCGGTTGGTTGCCATGAGCGCAGCTTCAATGGCCATTGTAGAGGAGCCGCACATGGGATTTACAAAAGGCGACTTTTTATCCCATTGCGAAGCGAAGAGTGTACCGCTGGCGAGTGCCTCCAACATGGGCGCTTTTCCCGGGATTTTGCGATAGCCGTGTTTTGCCAGCGTTTCACCCGAAGTGTCCAGAAAAATTTCTGCCTGCTCATCTTTCCAATACAAATTGAAAACGGCTCCGCTCAAATCGGAACCGGAGTTGGGTCTTTTCCCCGTCTCTCTCCGCATACGATCAGCGATCGCGTCTTTGACCTTTACATTCACAAACATGTCGTTATTGACCGTGAAATGCTGCGCGTGACTTGTGACCGAAAAATAGCCATCGGGCGAAATGATTTTTTCCCACTCCAGTCGCATCAGGCTGTTGTAAAGCTGCTCTGGGCCCGTACAAGGAAAAGAGGAAATGGAATAGAGCACCTGACTGGCGCATCGCAAGTTCAGGTTGAGTTTGACGCAATCGTCGATTGTGCCGGTAAGTTCAACGCCGGTTATAAAGGTGTTATCAATCTTGAAGCCAAGCTCTTCCACCTCTTTTGCCAAATAAATCGACAATCTTTTGTTGCAGGTAATGACGATGCGTGCGGGAGAATTCATTTCCGTTTGTCTAGTTCAGTGATTTGTTTCCGATCCGGCGACAGCATTGGGGCCGGAATATTTTTAATGATTTCATTTTTCAACAAATCGATCAAATGATACTTCACAAAGTAACGATAAGTGACGATGCTTACCTCGCGAACAGGTGCGGGTGGCTTAAAGTACCGAATATTTTTTTTCTGTTTCGTGCTAAGGTCGCGCAAAGCGAGTTCCGGCAAAATCGTAATACCATTGTTGATATCCACCATTTTGCGCAGGGTCTCAATGCTTCCCGCTTGATAGTCGAGGTTTTGTAAAAGCGTCTCCTTCCGCTTCAGCTCGCAGAGGTTTACGACCTGCTCGCGGAGACAGTGACCTTCTTCCAATAGCCAAAGGTGATTTACATTGATGTCTTCGGCGAGAAGGTATTTTTTCTTCATCATCTTTTCCTCGGCAGACGCATACACTACAAACTGTTCGTAAAAAAGCGGGAATTCCTTTATCGAAGGATTTTTCAGCGGCGTCGCAAGAATGGCAGCATCCATTTGCTGCTTTTCAAGGTGAGAAATGATTTGATCGGTGGTCAGCTCCGAGATTTTTAATCGGACATTCGGGTATTTTGACAGAAAATCGTGCAAGAACAGAGGCAGAAGATATGGGGCAACGGTGGGGATGATCCCAACGTGCAGTTCACCCTGAGCTTCATTTTTTTGATCGCGAACCAAATTTTTCATTTGGGTCGTCTCATTCAGCACCACCCGTGCCTGTTCAATGATTTTATCTCCGATGGCGGTAGTGACCACGGGTTGTTTGCTCCTATCAAAGATCTTGACGTCGAGTTCATCTTCAAGCCGTTGAATCATCATGCTTAATGTAGGCTGCGTCACATTGCATTTCTCGGCGGCGGTTGAAAAATGACGCCAGGTATCCAGAGCTACGATGTACTCAAGTTGTTGCAGGTTCATAGACAAATTCTATGGCAAGTTAAAAAATATAAGGATGATCGATCCTCCTGCACCGAAGGTAGATCAGTACGGCGAAAAAAGACCAGATCACTCTGTTGGTCATTTTTATTTCGACTGAACTTAAATGAAGAAGCAACGTTGTAATTCAGCTCGGGAAACAGAGCCTGATTTTTATATCTACTTTTGAAATTGGTCTACTATGGAACTGCGGTTGCAAACAGGGTACAAGCAAATCATGGCGATGGCAATGCCCATCTCGTTTGCCATTCTGGTGCCGCAGATCAACTTTATCACGAACAATATTTTTTTAGGCGGCCTGGGAGAGCAAGCGCTGGCCAGCGCGGGTATCACGGGAGTTTATTACTTGATTTTTGCGGTGATCGGCAACGGGCTCAACAATGGATTGCAAACCCTGATTGCCCACAAAGCCGGTGAGAACAAACCCAAAGAAATCGGTCATCTGTTTTTCCATGGCGTATGGATCTCGCTCGCCATCTCATTCGTGGGAATCCTTTTGACTTACCTTCTTTCGCCCGTCATTCTCCGGGCAACCATTCACAATGCCGTGACGGCCCAGCAAGTGATCGACTTTACGCTCATTCGAATTTGGGGATTGCCTCTGCTCTACCTGTATGTAATGCGAAACGCCCTTTTGGTAGGCACCAACCAAACGGGGCTTTTGGTGTGGGGTACTTTCGCTGAAACGATTGTTAATATTTTCTTTGACTACGGATTGATTTATGGACATTTTGGAATGCCTGCCATAGGGTTCAATGGAGCTGCGTATGCATCAATCATTGCGGAAGGTTCTGGTCTTCTGGTGATTTTTGCGGTGATTCATTTCAAAGGGCTCAACCGATCTTTTTCACTTTTTGAAAGTTGGCAGATTGATTTTGACACTATCAAGCATATCCTTTTCAGATCTTCGCCGCTCATTCTTCAATATGCGATCAGCATCATCACCTGGGAGTATTTTTACATTTTGATCGAGCACCATGGAGATCGCGCGCTGGCCATTTCCAACACGATGAGAAATATTTTTGGAATCTTCGGTGTGTTTTCCTGGGCATTTGCGGCAACGGCTAACACGATGGTAAGTAACGTGATAGGCCAGGGAAAACAAGAGGAGGTGCTCCCGTTGGTGAGGAGAATTGTGATTCTGAGTTTGACATGCTCAGCGAGTTTGGTTGTTTTGCTGAGTCTTGGGCCCGAACTCTTTCTCTCCTTCTTCGGCCAGGATCAAACGTTCATTTCGGAAGCCATTCCTGTGATCCGCGTTGTTTCGATCGCCTTGCTGATGATGTCGTTCTCCGCCGTTTGGCTCAATGCGGTAACAGGAACGGGGAACACGATGGTGAATTTGATTATTGAAACAATTACCATCATTGTGTATACGATTTATGTTTGGCTGGTTTTGGAGACTTGGAATTTGCCGATCACTTGGGGCTGGGGTAGCGAGTTGGTTTACTGGACAGGAATGTTCTCGATGTCATTCTGGTACATGCGCTCGGGGCGATGGAAGAAAAAACTTTAAGGCGTTTATCTTTACAAAATGGATTTAAGCTTAAGAGGAAAACGCGCCCTGGTTTGCGGAAGCACACAGGGGATAGGAAAAGCATCCGCGATCGAATTGGCCCAACTTGGAGCGTCTGTCACGATGCTGGCCCGCGATGAGGCCAAACTGAAAACAACATTAGCGGAGCTCCCAACGAATCAAGGACAAAAGCATGATTATATCGTTGCTGATTTCGGTTTTCCGGAGCAAGTAAAAGCGGCGATTGAAAAACTCGTCTCAAACAACGACGTACATATTCTGGTCAACAATACAGGTGGCCCGCCAGCAGGCCAAGCTATCGACGCCAAAACAGAAGACTTTCTAACTGCAATCAATGCGCACCTGATATGTAGTCAGATTTTGGTTCAGGCGTGCGTGCCCTCGATGAAAAAAAATAAATACGGAAGGATCATCAATATCATTTCTACCTCCGTAAAAATTCCGATCAAAGGCTTAGGGGTTTCAAACACGGTCCGCGGGGCTATGGCGAGTTGGTCAAAGACACTGTCACTGGAACTTGCCCCCTTTGCAATCACGGTAAACAATGTGTTGCCGGGCAGTACAAAAACGGGACGAATTGAATCGATCATTCAGACACGCTCGCTGAAATCAGGACGGAGTGCCGAAGCAGTGGCGCAGGAAATGATTGATGAAATTCCTGCGGGACGAATGGCCGAGGCAAGTGAAGTGGCGGCGGTTGTTGCATTTCTTGCTTCCCCTGCGGCAGGATATGTCAACGGGGTGAATTTGCCTGTGGACGGCGGAAGGACCGGAAGTTTATAACCTGACGTACATGGAAAAAATTTTCAATTATATCGGAGGAAAACTGGTTGAGCCCGCATCTGGAAAATACCTCGACAACTATGATCCCTCGGAGGGGAAAGTTTACAGCCTAGTGGCGGATTCTGATGACCGCGATGTGAATGAAGCTGTCAAGGCGGCAAAAGAGGCTTTTCCTTCGTGGTCAAAGATTTCCACGGAGGAACGTTGCAAGGTTTTATTGAAGGTGGCCGACCTGATCGATCTCGACCTAGAAAAATTGGCTCTTGCCGAGAGTGTAGACAACGGCAAAACGGTAAAACTCGCCAAGGCCGTAGACATTTATCGGGCCTCCGCCAATATGAAATTTTATGCAACCGCCGCGACGCATTTTGCTTCGGAAGCTCATATCAACGATGGCGACTCGGTGAATTATACTACCCGCATGCCGATTGGAGTAGTAGGATGTATCTCCCCCTGGAATTTGCCGCTCTACTTGTTCACTTGGAAAATTGCCCCTGCACTTGCCGCTGGCTGTACGGTGATCGGTAAACCGTCGGAGTTAACACCAATGACGGCCTATTTGTTTTCGAAGTTGTGCATCGAAGCAGGATTGCCTGCCGGTGTGCTGAACATTATCCATGGGCTAGGAGGGAAAGCAGGTCAAGCCATCATTGAGCATCCCGAGATCACTGCTATCTCGTTCACGGGAGGAACTGTGACAGGAAAGAAAATTGCCGCTACGGCAGCACCGATGTTCAAAAAACTTTCGCTCGAACTGGGGGGGAAAAACCCCAATATCATTTTTGCGGACTGCGATTTTGAACAGACAATTAAAACATCCCTCCTTTCTTCCTTCACTAATCAAGGGGAAATTTGCCTATGTGGTTCGCGCATTTTCGTTGAGCGAAGTCTGTGCGACAAATTCGTCACTGAATTTGTGAAGCGTACAAAAGAACTAAAAGTGGGTGATCCGCTAGATGCATCGACACAGCTTGGAGCGTTGGTGTCTGAAGCCCACATGAAAAAAGTACTCGGCTACGTAGCGCTTGCAAAAGAAGAAGGTGGAAAAATTCTGACCGGGGGAAATCAAGTAAAAATAGAAGGAAGGTGTGCGAATGGTTATTTCATGGAGCCAACAGTAATTGTAGGGCTTGATGAGAAATGTCGAACAAATCAAGAAGAGATATTTGGCCCCGTGGTGACGATCATGCCTTTCGACACCGAGGAGCAGGCCATTGCATTGGCGAACAGTACAGCGTATGGATTGGCAGCTACTATCTGGACAGAAAACTTAAAAAAAGCGCACCGGGTGGCCCATCAAATAAAAAGTGGAATCATTTGGATCAACTGCTGGCTTCACCGCGACTTGCGTACGCCTTTCGGAGGCATGAAACAGAGCGGAGTGGGCCGCGAAGGTGGATGGGAAGCCATCAAGTTCTTCACTGAAGCGAAAAATATTTGCGTGAAGTTGTAGCCAGTGGATTTCTTCAGCATTCATAAGATCTTTTTTGTAGCGCTCGGCTACGAAATGAGCTACCTCGAATTTTTTGGAACGGTAGCGGGAGCAATTGCGGTTTGGCTTTCAGCCCGTGGCCACGTTGGGAGTTGGCCATTTGGTTTGATAAACGTTACATTTTTTTTCTTCCTGTTCCATCAAGTTCAGCTTTATCCAGACATGTTTCTTCAGGTTTTTTTCTTTGTCACCAACTTGATCGGCTGGTGGCGCTGGAAAAATCCGAGCAAAGGAGAGCAGAACAAAAAGCATGAATTGAAAGCGAGCTACATGCCCGTCAGGCTGATGTGGGTATTTATAGCGATTGCTCTCATCTGCACGTCACAATTGGGCTTGCTTGCAAAAAACCTTCATGAATTTTTTCCCGTCCTTTTCAACAAGCCAAGTGCCTATCCATTTGCCGACTCTTTTGTTACCGTGATGAGCATTGTGGCCACTTATCTTATGGTTCAAAAAAAAGTGGAGTGTTGGGCCATTTGGCTTTTGGTCGACGCGATCGCCTGTTATATGTATTTCGCCAAAGGAATCAAGTTTGTGGGGATTGAATATCTCGCTTTTTGTTTTATTGCAGCCTTCGGATTGTGGAATTGGAATCGCGAGGCACGCTCCCATTCGACACCATGAAACGTGGCTTGATCATCGGAAAATTTATGCCCCTCCATGCGGGGCACGTAGCTTTAGTGAGATTCGCCAGACAGCACTGTGATGAGCTTATTGTCTCGTTGAGCTACACCCCAACAGATCCAATCAACGAGCAATTGCGATTCCGTTGGATGAAGGAAATTTTCAAAGTCGATCCGAACATCATTCCAGAAATCAGTCTAGATGACTTTGACGACGAGCAGTTGCTGATGGACGATCGCATAAAAATCTGGGCTAGTTTTTTAAAGAAAAGATTTCCTCCCATTGATTTGATTTTTTCTTCCGAGCGTTATGGTGAAGCGTTGGCGCGGGAACTCCACGCAGACCACAAACTTTTCGACTTAAGCCGAATTCAGTTTCCGGTTTCTGCCTCCCGGATTCGCGCCAATCCTTTTGCCCATTGGCACTTTATCCCACAGGAAGTAAGGCCATACTTCGTAAAAAAAATCTGCTTCTACGGAGCAGAAAGCACCGGTAAATCGAGCATGGCAAAACGAATGGCAGAGATCTACCGGACGGAATTTGTTCCAGAGGTGGCGCGTGAGTTGATTTCAACAAATACGTTCACCGTAGAAGATATCGTCCGAATTGGTCATGCACAAACCCAACGTGTGATGGACAAGCTAAAGACGGCCAACAAAATCCTTATTTGCGATACGGATTTAATCACCACGCAAATTTATTCGCGGCATTATCTCAACACGGTTCCCGAAGTATTGCTGAGACTGGAAAAGGAAATTAGTTATGACCTTTATTTCTTGTTCGGCATAGATGTGCCTTGGGTGGCGGATGGCCTTCGTGATCTGGCGACTCAACGTGAGGAGATGGCAAAGGTCTTTGAAGAAGAACTGTCGATTAGAGGAATCCATTCTATTTCTGTAAAAGGGACTTGGTCAGAGCGCGAGGCAATCGTTCGGAAAGAGATCGACCTATTGCTGCAGCGAGGTTAGAACTCGATCAGCACTTGGCCTTTCTCCACGCTGTCACCTTTTTTCGCTTTTATGTTCTTGATCGTCGCATCGCCAGGTGACTTGATGATGTTTTCCATTTTCATAGCTTCGAGAATAAGGAGAGCGTCACCCGCTTTCACGGCATCACCGGCTTTTACTTTCATGTCGATGACAAGCCCTGGCATAGGCGCTTTGATGTTGTTTACTTTGCCTGACGCAGCGCTGGTCATCCCCATTTTCTCCAACAGCAAATCAAATTTGTCTTTCACCTCAATCGTCTGGAGCTTGTTGTTGATCTTTATAGTGAATGTCTTTGTTGCGGCATCGGCTTTAACCACCTCAGCGCGATAACTTTTGTCGTTATGGATGATATGAAAATTTCCTTCCGATGTTTTTGAAAGATTCCATTGAAAAGGCTCGCCGTTGATACTGAGTTCTTCATCACTCTGAACAACCTCAAATTTCTTTCCGTTGACTTTGGCTTGATACATGGCCCAAATGTAGAGTATAGAATACAGAATTTAATAGGTAGTATAGGAATTGAGTGAACAAAAATTGAGGACGCATATAGAGTGCGTGCAATTCAACGTAAAAAAATTTTCGTATATATTCTTTATTCTACATTCTAAATTCTAATTTTGCTCTGTCTTTGGAAAATCCAGAGACGAGGGGTGCCTAAGAATTACGGGCTGAGATTATACCCATAGAACCTGATGCCGATAATGCGGCCGAAGGGAGGCAAGATCCTGATGCGAGGATCAAATAAACGCGCAACACATTCCCCTGTGTGCTCTGCAAAGTTTAAAGACAAAACAAAAATGTTCAAACTAATTGCGACGGTTGTTAGCTGTGTGCTTTCATTGCACGCCCTTGCGCAGTACAAAATCTCGGGCACTGTTCGAGACTCGAAAACCAACCATCCTCTGGTCGGGGCAACGATCTTACTAGAGGATGGCCACGGCACCACTACGGATGAGCAGGGCTATTATGAGCTGAAAAATGTGGTCAACGGAAGACACACCTTGGTGGCCCGATTTCTTGGCTTTGCTGAAGAGAAGAAGGAAGTTGATTTTGGTCCCACTACAGGCGCGGCATCACTTTACCAACAAGCCACTGTAGATTTTGCGCTCACGGAAAGCGCACAACTTACCGACGAGATTGTTGTCTATGCCACGCGCGCCAAAGACAATAGCCCCACTGCTTTTTCAAATATCAGCAAGACAACGATTCAAAAGCAAAACTTTGGCCAGGACATGCCTTTCGTTTTGAACTGGACGCCGTCACTTGTCACGACTTCCGATGCGGGTGCGGGAATCGGCTACACGGGAGTTCGTATTCGCGGAAGTGACGCTACCCGAATCAATGTCACTATCAACGGTATTGTGCTCAATGATGCAGAGGAACAAGGCGTCTACTGGGTGGATATACCGGATATCGCCACCTCTACTCAAAACATCCAGATTCAACGAGGTGTGGGAACATCAACCAATGGTGCCGGGGCGTTTGGAGCCTCCATCAATCTGCAAACCAATACGCGCAGGGATCAGCCTTATGCCGACGTTATCAACTCGTTCGGCTCTTTCGGCACTCATCGCCATACCGTTGGGTTTGGAACAGGCCTGAAAAACAAATTTGCGTTTGACGGACGTATGTCCCTGATCGGCTCTGATGGCTACGTTGATCGGGCTACCTCTGATTTGAAGTCTTATTATCTGTCGGGCGGATATTACGGCGACAAAACCATGATCAAGGCAATTGTATTTGGGGGCAAGGAAGTCACGTACCAGTCGTGGTATGGTGTGCCTCAGTCAAGGCTGAACAACGATCCCGCAGCGATGCAAGCCACGATCGACGCCGAAGGCTGGAACGCACAACAGGCTCAAAATCTTTTAAGCAGTGGTAGAACATTCAACGCTTACACCTACCCAAACCAAACCGACAATTACGCACAAGATCACTACCAACTTCACCTGTCGCACCAGGTGAACGACAAACTAACCGCAAGTGGAGCGCTCCATTACACCTATGGCCGTGGCTATTATGAGGAGTATAAATACAACCAAACTTTGTCTGATTACGGAATTTCAAATCCGGTAATAGGCACTGACACGGTGGCCACTTCAGATTTAGTTCGCCGACTGTGGCTCGACAACCGATTCTATGGAATGACATGGTCTCTGAATTATCAAAAGGAGAAATGGAATTCGGTCTTGGGCGGTGCGTGGAACAAATATGATGGAGACCATTACGGAGAAGTGATTTGGTCACAGGTGGCAACCACTATTCCGCCCGTATATCGCTACTATTTCAACAACGGAAAGAAAACCGACTTCAATATCTTTTGGAAGAACAGCTTGGAGTTGGCGGAGAAACTGTACGGCTTTGTGGATTTGCAATATCGGCGTGTAAACTACAACGCCAAAGGACTTGAAGATGGCGGTGTCAACGTTGACTTTGACGTGAACTATAATTTTTTCAACCCCAAACTTGGTTTGACTTATTCGCTTACCGCCGATCAGCAACTTTATGGTTCGTACAGTGTGGGAAACAGAGAACCCGTTCGTAGCGATTTTGTGCAATCCATCGCGGGACAGCAGCCTCAACATGAAACTTTGCACGACGTAGAGGTGGGATGGCGTGTCCGAAAAAATAAGGTCGCTCTCAATATCAACTATTATTTCATGGACTATCAGAATCAATTGGTACTCACAGGCAAATTGAATAACGTTGGCTCACCTATTCGTACTAATGTTGCGGCAAGCTATCGAACAGGAATAGAGATTGATGGTGGCATTCGTTTCAATGAGCATTTCACGTGGAATGCCAACTTGACGCTTAGCCAAAACAAGATCAAAGATTTTACGGAGGTGCTGTACGACTACGGCGCAAACTACGATCAATACAACGAAGTGGAGCGTAACCACAAGAATACCGACATCTCGTTTTCACCAAATGTGATTGCCGGTTCTATGTTTTTGTACAAACCGATCAAAAATGTCGAGGTTGGGTTGCTGACAAAGTATGTGGGACTTCAATACTTAGACAACGCTTCAGATAAGTCGAGATCAATTGACCCGTATTTCATCAACGATCTCCGTTTAACGTATTCGCTGCAACCCAGGTGGATGCGCGAATTTTCCATAAGCCTTCTGATGAACAACTTCACTGACGTGAAATACGCCAGCAACGGCTACACCTGGGGCTATTTAGGAGGAGGCACGGAGACTCGCCAAAACTACTATTATCCACAGGCTGGAAGAAGCTATTTGCTGATGGTGGCGATGAGATTTTGAGGTAAGTCGCAAGTTTCAAGTTTATGGCTCGCTAGGTCACTTGAAACTTGCAACCTTCACTATCTTTGCTTAATGCCCTCTCGACAATTTACGCTTACCGGTTTCATCAAGCTTACCCGTTTTTGGAATTTGATCATTATTGCACTTGCCCAATATTTCGCGGCTGCATTTTTAATTGCAATTGACAAAATCTATGACGTAAGACTCTTTCTGCTCACAACCTCCACTACGATCATCGCCGCCGCTGGCTACATCATCAACGACTATTACGACATAAAGATCGATCTGATCAATAAGCCAGAACGCGTAGTGATTGGTAAGGAAGTTGCCCGCAGATATGCGTTACTTTTTCATTCTGTGCTTTCTTTTGTCGGGGTTGCGATCGGTGTGTTCTTAAACTGGAAACTAGGCCTGGTGAATTTTCTTTCCTCATTTCTCTTGTGGTGGTACTCCAATGACCTCAAGCGGCAGCCCTTCATCGGTAATTTCGTGGTGGCATTGCTCACCGGCCTTTCCATCTATTTGATCAATCTCCTTTATCATGCACACCAACCGCTGGTAGTGATCTATTCAATCTTTGCTTTTGGCATGACGCTAATTCGAGAGATTGTAAAAGACATGGAAGATTTTAAAGGAGACAACACCTTTGGATGCAAAACACTTCCCATCATCTGGGGAAACCGCAAAACAAAATTCTTGATTTATTTTTTAATGGCCGGGCTTTTCTCTTCAGTGATTTATATCAACCAAGTGTATGAGCAACTGCCGCTGCTTTATTTTGGTGTGTTTCTTTTTGTGCCGCTGCTCTTTCTTTTCACACGGCTGGTGAGAGCAGATACAAAAAAAGACTTCTATTATTTGAGTCAGTGGTGTAAGGTGATCATCTTGCTCGGAATTGTAAGCATGGCATTCATTTAGCGGCATCCCCAAATTATCACATGATAAAATCGAGACTTGCCATTTTTGCTTCCGGAAGCGGTTCGAACGCGGAATCGATTATGAGGTACTTTCAAAATCACGCCACAGTGGAGGTAGGTGCGGTGGCGAGCAACAAAACAGATGCCTTTGTGCTTGTGCGCGCAAAGAAATTCAACGTGCCAACAAAGGTCTTCGACAAGAATCAATTCCGTGGAAGCGACGACGTTTTGAAATGGCTTGAACAACATAAAATCACCCACATTGTGCTCGCCGGATTTCTCCTTTTGATTCCAGACAAACTGATCGCGGCCTTTCCGGGAAAGATCATCAACATTCACCCATCGCTGTTGCCGAAGTTTGGTGGCAAGGGCATGTATGGGATGAATGTCCATGAAGCGGTTGCAGCTGCAGGAGAAATTGAATCAGGGCTGACGATCCATCTCGTGAATGCGCACTACGACGAAGGAAAGATTCTAGCTCAGTTTACGTGCCCAATCACCCCGACTGACAGCGCACGTGACATTGCAGAAAAAGTTCTGAAACTAGAACACGAACACTATCCAAAAGAAATTGAAAAGTGGGCGTCCAGGCGTTGATTTATTTTTTCAGCGGGTCGATCCACTCAAAATTTTCGGATTTTGGAAAGTTGCGAAAAACGTTTTGAATGAACGGGTCGGGTACGGCAAGCTTTCGTTTGCTAATATCAATCCACGCACCGTCCAGGTTGATGATCGCCGCAAGGGTTTTGTCCTCCTTATAAAAATGATGCAGAATACTCCAACGTGAAAAGTCAGGGAGCGATTTTTGCAAGTGAAGGTCGACCGAGATTTTGTCTTCGTATTTGATTTCTCTTTTGAAAATGGCCTCTTCTCGAAAAAGAATAGGCCCGATGTTGAGTTCTTCCAACTTCATTGTCGTTAACCCCTGCTCTACGAAGCAAGAGATGCGCACCATCGCTCCGTAATCGTAGTAAGCAGAATGACGCAGGTGTCGATTTTGGTCAATGTCTGACCAGCGGATTTGAATGGGCAGGGCAAAATTTTCCATGCATTATTGAATTATCTCCCTTAACACGGGCAAAGACTTCAGTTCACCAAAATTTTCAGAATGAAGAACATAAAACCGTAGTAAGATGTCGAGTATATTTTTTCGCTGAAGGTGAGTCATCGGGATCACATCTGCATAATTAGACGTGAGTAATTTAGCCAGAATTTTTTCTTCTTCTTCGTCGGTCATCCACCCCCCGGAAAGCTCGGCCACCTCAGACGGTCGAAAGCCCAAATGTTGGCTCAATCGAATGAGGAATACCAAGTGAAAGTTTTCGACGCCCGTTTGCAGCAGATCAAGAGCGATAAAAGACTCAATTAGAAATTCACACAGCTCTTTCGCGTGCGATTGTTCTTTTACCGTTCGGTTGACCACTTCGTTCAGGAAAAGAGCAATCGTCGATTTCCGGAAATCTCCTGTAAAACTCTGGAATGAATGAATGCATCTTACGTCTTTGATGCGCATGATCGACGCATTCTCTCGATGGTATACCACGAGGTCTAATAGCGTGAGCGGCTGGTAAAGTGCTAGGTTTGTTTTTTTCGATTTGCCTCGTACGCCATTCACGATGTAGCTCTGTAACCCGAACGCACTTGTAAAAATCGTTACGATGATGGACGTCTCTCCATAATTGGTCAAGCGAAAAACAATGCCTTGCGTTTTGTGGAGCATGTGAATTGATCTGGAACTTTGATCGCCGTAAACCGAAGTTTTGTCGGCGACCTGTGGGTGCTACGAGCGAAGCTACTGATTAAAATGGTTTCAGGGACCGTTTGCTCCAAAAGAGCATCAATAGGATAACTCGAAAAATCTCTTCCTTCTGCCCGAACCCAACGTTAACCAAGAAAAATGCTAGTCAGTGGTTAGAACTTGCTACGGTCTAGTTCGGGCACCCTGTTGAATAGATTGTTTTTAATCACTTGTTGAAGTACCTCATTGCTTTCATTCAGAATCGGATAGGCGCTCGGATTTCCCCACACTCTTCTGGCTATTTCTGCTTTTAAGTAAGTCCGAAACACGTTTTTGTTACGAACTAGATCGGCCGGCATTGGTTTTACTTTTTCTCTTTCACCCATGGCTACCAGCTGACCAAGCATTCTGTCATCCACCACAAACTTTTCTTTGTAGGAAGCAAAGCCATTTTTCTCGAGGCGGGATTTATTTTCCTCCGCATAATTGAAAGCATATTCGCGAATGCAATTGGCATTAAAAAGCTCAGTAAAGTACCTGCTTGAATGAGAGGTATCCATCGGCACGAAATAGTCGGGCATAATGCCACCGCCACCGTAA
>DATJJP010000116.1:0-15434 GCA_035492075.1 Cyclobacteriaceae bacterium
CTTTGCCATCGTTGCGATGATGCGGCCTCCCGTGGCAGCAAATGGATGTGCGGCCGCCAAGCTGCTTCCTTTCACATTCAGTTTAGATCGGTCAATGGCGCCGAGTGCTTCGTCAAACCCAAATTGATTTGTCAAAAAATCACTTTCCCAGATTTTCAAAGTAGCGAGTACTTGAGCTGCAAAAGCTTCGTGAATTTCGTAGAAGTCGAAATCCTGCAGCTTGAGGTTGGCTTTTGAGAGCATGCGGGTGGAGGCATAGATCGGTGAAAGCAACAGATTTTGCTTTTGGTGTATGTATTCGATGGCCGCTATTTCCGCCGCTTTGATGTAAGCCAGTACTGGCAAATTGTGTTCGCGCGCCCATTCCTCACTCGCGAGCAAAATGCAAGACGCTCCGTCTGTAAATGGCGTAGAATTTCCGGCGGTGAGTGTACCGTGATCTTTATCGAAAGCTGGCTTAAGTTTCGCTAATTTGTCCAGGCTAGAATCTCTTCTCAAGTTGTTGTCGCGGTCTAAGCCGAGGTAAGGTGTAAGCATGTCGTTGAAAAAACCTTCGTCATAAGCCTTCGCCATTTTTTGATGACTCTCAAGGGCAAAGGCATCTTGTTCGGCGCGAGTGACATTGTAAAATTTTGCAGTGACTTCCGTGTGATCACCCATCGACATACCCGTTCGAGGTTCGTTAATACTTGGACCTTCAGGCGCTAAATCCCTAAAACGGATTTTCAGAAACTGACTGACACGGCCTCCAAATGATTTTTCTCTACGTGCGGCCAGAAGGATTTTTCGCAGTGGTTCACTGACCACGATGGGCACCGTACTCACTGAATCAACGCCTCCCGCTACGCCGACGTCAATTTGGCCCAATGCAATTTTATTGGCAACATAAATGGCCGCTTCGATTCCAGTGTCACACGCTTGCTGCAAATCGCAGGCAGGAGTTGCCGGATTCAAAGAGGAACCCAAGACACACTCGCGCATCAGGTTAAACTCGCGACTATGTTTGATTACGGCACCACCCGCTACTTCCCCCAAGAGTTTTCCCGAAAGGCGATAACGGTCGATCAAGCCATTGAGTGCAGCGAGCATCATATCTTGGTTGCTGGCGTTGGCATAGGCTGTGTTGTGGCGTGCAAATGGAATTCGATTGTAACCTACCACTGCTACTTTGCGGACTGAATTGGCGACTAGCATTGAAAAATCTGATTTTGTGTTTTGGTTAAGAATACGGCGAGGACCTCTTTAATTCAGGAAGTCATTAGATCCTGCTCACTGGAGCAGCCGGCTATCATGACAATGAAATTAAATCACCTCACCAACTAACCCAAATTAATTTTTGCTGGCGGCGATATTTGCCAGCCTTTTCCCACAACGAGTAACGGTTCTACCAAGATTTTGCTAAGAACATCAGTTTAGCAATCTGGTTGTTGCTAGTACTATTGGCCAAAGGTCACATAGTAATATTTCTCAGCAGAGGTCAAGGTTGTGTCCTTGTATTTAGTTATTTTCTCTGTGGGATACCCGAGATCATCATATTTGTACGAATGGGATGTTGGAACTAACACGGGGAAACCGCAAGCGATGTAATCAATATTTTCCGTGATTCTGTTATTGATCGAATAAGTGTCGGAGACCAAATATGGAACGTAGCCGAGGTGTTTGAACGGATTGATGTTTCGATCGTAGGTGTAGGCGCCATTGTTGCAAGTCTCGGACCCTTGGGTAGTTTTATCGGAGACGAGATTTTTGTAGTTGTATGTGAATTCGTAGTCGAATCCCCGTCCGTTTGAATAGGAATACGAGGCTTTGATTTTTTGCGCGGAGGCATCAACAGATAAATTCATGGCACTCGTGAGCGCGGCGGCGTAATTTGATTCGGTGATCTTCAAGAGATTGCCATCAACGCCATATTCATAGTTATCTTCCGATGCCTTGAAATTATTCTCCTGGTAGTAGGTGGTTAGCTTCGTCAGTCGGTCAGTGCCACTTTCATATTCGAAAGTCTGATATCGTGATGGAATCGCTGCCGTCGAGTCGTTCGTATAGTTTTCGTAGTAGGTGATTCGGCGTACCGTTCCTGAGGGGTTATAGCTGTACTCCGTTCTGGATTGAACTTTCATGTCCGTGGGCCCACCCCAATACTGGAGAGTAAAAATCGGTTTTCGGATGTAGGGTACTTTCCCACCGAGGCCATACGTCACCGTGGCCGGTCCGTCGGCCCGACCGTCATACAATTGTTTTGCTGTAATTGTTTGATTGTCGGTCACACCCCACTTGTCTATGGAGATGGTATAGTGGTCAAAGCCGGAAAGTACTTGAAGGGTATCCGTTGGCCCAACGAACGAAAAGGTGTTGCTCCATTTTACATTGTTGGCGTCATCAAATCCCGTAATGTCGATCGGTGTTTCAATGTTTTCGTAAAGAAACTCGCCAACCTGTAGCTTCACATCTACTTTCATTTTTATCATTTGAGGAGCAACATGCCCGTTGTTGGGTGAGCTGTCTTCATCGCGGCAAGAGCTAAACAACGATAAAGCGACGACAATAGCAGCACCAATTAACTTCCTATTCATAGATCTTCGATTTTGAAACATCATTTTAACGTAGGGATATTGGAGAGGTTGCCAGGAAATTTGGCAGACGCCAGGATTCCTTTCTTAATAGAGGGCATGGGTTACAGTTACCAAAAAACGGTTGGATATTACCGGAAAAAATGCTGCTAACGGTTGTAAGGCTCACGATGTGCGCCTTTGAGTAATTGAATGTTGTGTTAACACTTCCTATCTTGAAAACCAATCATGCACCGAAATGAAAAAAACACTTTCCGTCTTTAGTCTCGCTATTTTCTCTCTGCAAATCCACGCGCAAGAAATTGCCATCATCCCCCAGCCGGTTTCTGCACAGAAGCGGTCGGGCATTTTTACACTCAATAATAATTTTTCCATTGGGCTTTCCGCTCTGGACCAAGACACCAGGAGAGTGGCGGATTATCTATCAAAGAAAATTTTGACGGCATCGGGTTTCAACGCCAACATTGAACCGCTAAAAAAGGAATCGATGATCCGATTTCATGTCGGCATAAAAAACAAAAATGTGCTTGGAAAAGAAGGCTACGTATTGAACGTGTACGCGGATTCGGTTGCGTTAACAGCAAATGAACCCGCAGGTTTGTTTTACGGTGTGCAAACTTTCTTGCAGTTGCTACCGAAAGAGATCGAAAGCAAAAAACAGGTTAACACGGTTTCATGGACGACCCCTTGTGTTGAAATAACTGACTATCCACGCTTTGGTTATCGAGGCATGATGCTCGATGTTTCCCGTCACTTTTTTACGAAAGACCAAGTGAAGCAATTCATCGACGAAATGGTACGCTACAAATTCAATCGCTTGCATTGGCATCTGACAGATGACGAAGGTTGGCGAATTGAAATCAAAAGCTTACCCAAACTTACGCAAGTAGGTGCGTGGCGCGCCGAGCGCGTAGGTCGATGGGCGGAGTTCACACCGCCCACACCTGAAGAACCGAGAAATTACGGTGGCTTCTACACGCAGGATGAAATCAGAGAAGTAGTGCAATACGCGAAAGACAATTTTGTAGAAATAATTCCCGAAATCGATATGCCCGGTCATAGCCTTGCCTTTGTAGCTTCCTACCCGGAGATATCAGGTACAACACTTCCGGCGGGACAAAAATATCAAGTCAACTCCGGTGAGAAGTTGATCGACTGGGGCCAGCCAGGTCATCCTGCATTGATCGATAACACGATTAGCCCCGCCAACGAAAAAGCATATGAGTTGATCGACAAGGTGATTTCGGAAGTGGCAAAACTATTTCCCTACGATTATTTCCACATGGGTGGTGACGAATGTTCAAAAAATTTCTGGGAGAAAAATCAAGCGATTGCACAGCTGATGAAGACAGAAAAACTAAAAGACATGAACGAAGTCCAAAGTTACTTTGTGCGGCGGATGGAAAAAATAATTCAATCGAAAGGGAAGAAGATGATCGGCTGGGATGAAATTTTGGAAGGAGGATTGACCGGCAACGCAGTGGTGATGAGCTGGCGCGGTATTAAAGGCGGCATCGAAGCCGCGCACCTGGGCCACCAAGTGATCATGTCGCCAAGTACACATGTGTACCTCGATTTGCGTCAAGGCGATGCAATCACCGAGCCGCCCGTGTATGCCACGGTGAGATTGGAGCAGTCGTACAAGTTTGAGCCCGTACCTGAAGGCGTCGACGCAAAGTTGGTTCTCGGAGGACAAGCCAATGTTTGGACCGAGCGGATGATCAGTTGGAGAAGTCTTCAATACATGATTTACCCGCGTGCATTGTCCGTGTCTGAAACATTATGGTCGCCTAAAGAAAACAAGAACTGGGATTCTTTTGTAGCGAAAACGGAAAAACACTTTGAGCGCATGGATGTAAGCGAGACAAAATATGCGACCACCATGTACGATTGTGTTTTCGGCCCGAAGAAAAACGACAAGGGTGAATTGCAGATAGAGTTGTCAACCGAAGTGAAAGGCCTTGACATTCACTATTCTTTTGATGAGACCAATCCTGATAATTTTTACCCGAAATACTCGTCCGTGCTTTCAGTTCCAAAAGATGCCGTGAATTTGAAAGTGATCACGTACCGCAACGGGAAGCCGGTAGGTAAACAGATCAACATGCCTATCGAAGAATTAAAGAAGAGGGCCGGGATAAAATAGAAAAGCCCACTCTCACGAGCGGGCCTTTCCGAAGAAAACTGACCCCTATTTCCGACTTTTTGTTTTCATGAGATCAAGGAATGCGCGATTGAGCGCGTCAATGATCTGACTGATGTATTCGCGACTTTGACTCACCACCACATTTTTTTCCCCTTCGGCGGTATATATACGCACCGCATATTTTTCCCGAATTCGAAGCATGACCAACATACCGGCGCCAAAGATGACACTGCCGGCGGTCATTACCACTGCATTCACGATCACCGAAAAACCAAGTATCGTTACCTGCTTGTGCCAGTTGAGCGGTAAAATATCAAATACGCCACACCCGAATATGACCGCTCCAATGATCAATAGTACGGCATACGGTGCGCGGGGAGGAGCGACTATGGAAAATCCATGGCGTGAAATTCCATTCAGCTGGTAGAGTGTATTCTTTACCTTGAAACCAGCGTCTGTCACTGTCACATTGTGCCCATCGGTATAATACAGCATCTTATTTGTTTCCATAAAAAATTGATTTCGTTTCAGCAAAGAACGGAAGTCGGAAGGCCCATTGCCTCAGCAAGTCGATGAGCTGCGATATTACAGGCTGTGCTGATCTACGTGACGTCGCTGGTCGAAAATCGGAGAGCTCGGCTCCGACTTTGTCGTGATAAAAAGGACACCATGAAGCCAATATAATTTCAGGTTTTTGAGGTTTGTTTGGAGGTCATTACAGACCGGAAATTGTTTTCTCAAATTTCTGAGATAAGGCAATGCAGCCACTGAGTAGCTAGAAAGGCCTGTCAATAATTAGCACCCAATAATCACTCCCTCTCGCAATATTTTGCCTGGTGAACAAATGCGTGAGAAACATGACACCAAGAATCTTATACATCGTGAGTCGCTTCACGGATTATCAACAGGATTTAATTTACTCGGGCCTGACCAAGATCATGGGCAAAAAAAATGTGATTGATTACCCCTGGAACCCGAAGTTTCATTTGCCTTATAAAAGGTATCCCAAAAATCTGGGTTACTCTTCCTTTTCATTGCCAAAGCCGAGACCTTTTTTTCGTGCCGAGGATTTTGATATCGTGGTTTTGGCGAGCGCAAAGAAAGATGCGCTTGTTACTTTCGCAGAGCTGCTACCGGCGATCAAAAACAAACCCATATTTTTTCTGGACGGCGGCGATTTGCCAAAGGTCGGCGGAGATTTTTATCGACTGGATGCGGGCCGGCTATTTGAAGAGGTGATCAAGAAAAGACCATTTGATTTTATTTTCAAAAGAGAATATGTTTCTTCTCTCCATGAATCGAATCCAAAAATAATTGCCTTCCCTTTTTCATTTCCATATCATGTTTGCCTCGATACGAAGCAAGAGGCAGATAAGAAATACGATGTTTCTTTTTGGGGCCAGCAAGCACCTGAGATAAGAACCAGAGCGTTGAAACTGCTGGAGGGGAAATACGACTGCTCAAAAAATGGGACAAGTTTAAATCAAGATTTCAAAACGTATAAACGGAAAGGTAAATTCTACCTCAAGGAAATCGCGGACTGCAAAATCGTTTTGAATTTTAGAGGAGGAGGTTGGGACACCATGCGCTATTGGGAGACGCCGGCCATGGGATCATTTATGATAAGCCAGAAACCCCAGATTCATATCCCTCATAATTTTGAAGAAGGAAGGCATGTCATCTGGTGCTGTGACACCTTGGGCGACCTGACTGAAAAAATCGATTACTATTTACAGCGCCCTTCTGAACGGGAAATGATGGCTGCACGGTCTAAAGCACATTTGAACAAATACCACCTGAATACGAATAGAGCTAAGTCGATGTTGAGAATTGCGCAATCGATATTGTGAGGCCTTTTGCCTGCTACTCTTTATAATCGAAGATTTTCGGGTCGATCAAAGGATTCAGTTCAATTTTCTTGATATCTGATTGGTAGAAGATGGCGCCGTTTTTCTTCATGAAATCCGTCATCGGAAGCAACAATCCATTCACTCGTTTATAATTCCTGAAACCACTAAGTATGGTCAAGTCATGGTCTTCCCGATTATTCCAATAGTCAAGGAGATAAGTAGTCGTATTGATATACAACATATAGATTCGGTCGTTGACCACCATTCGAATTTCGTAACAGTTTAATTTTTCGATCGAAAATTCCTTGATGCCTAGATGATCGAGCGACTCACATTTGTTGAATAATTTCCAGATTTGAACGGGTAAGAAATCCATGTCATCGCGTTGTGCAGAAGCCGTGCGTCTAATAGGCGCGGTATTTTTGAAAAGTATTATTGCTCCACTCGGCAGGAAATAGAATGAGCTGTTTAGTTTTGAGAAGGTGGAGTCATCATACAGCTCTCTCTTGATTTTTTTATCTATAAACGACGTATAGTTCTTAGAATAACTTGGTTTATCGCTGTTGGCAAAACTGATTTTTTGATCATAACTCCCCTGGCTGTAGAAGACGACGCTTTCGATATAGGTTGATTTCACTTGGTCCCAATTGCGAATGTCGCCATTCGATACCGTATCAAGATACTTGCTCACGATTTCGCTTGCGGTTTGCGCGCGGGAGGGAAATACGAATAGCACCCACATGACGGCCGAGAAGCGAAGGTGAAAGGAGGGCTTCATTAACCGGTAGCAATTTGATTTTTCGCGGAAAAATTTACGCGTCCAATCTTAATAGCGGTCGTTGCTGCATTCTGCCACATCGATCGTTATGGCTTATGGCGTATTCACCTCATTATATCCTTTACCATCGTTGTCGGTCCAGCTCATCGGATAATTTTTGTCCATGTAGTCAAGTGCATCTTCGGTAAGATGCAGAGGATGAAACGTGTCCACCATTACTGCCAATTCATGCGTTTCTTTGGCACCAATGCTTTTCTCTACCGTGCCAGGGTGCGGCCCATGTGGCAATCCACCCGGGTGAAGTGTGAACGAGCCACGCTCGATCCCTCGGCGGCTCATAAAATTTCCCTCTGCGTAGTACAACACTTCGTCGCTGTCGATGTTGCTATGGTTGTAGGGCGCAGGAATTGCCAACGGATGGTAATCAAACAATCGCGGCACAAATGAGCAGATGACAAAGTTGTGTGCCTGAAAAGTTTGATGCACGGGTGGCGGTTGATGAATGCGGCCCGTGACCGGCTCGAAGTCGTGGATGGAAAACGCGTAGGGCCACAAAAAGCCATCCCAACCCACGAGATCGAGTGGTGAGTGATCATATACATAATGATGGAGGTACCCCTGCTTTTTTATTTTGATGAGATAATCCCCTTTGCTTGTGTCGGTCACGAGTTCATGTGGCGGTCTGATGTCGCGCTCGCAGTAAGGGGAGTGTTCAAGCAATTGCCCCAGTTGGTTACGGTAACGCTTCACCGTCTCGATCGGTGATGCCGACTCTATAATTAGTAGACGAAGTGGCCCAGGTTCAAAGTCAAGCTTGTAGATCACAGTGCGAGGGATAACCACATAATCGCCTTGTCTGATTTCCAGTTTACCAAACTGTGAAGTGAGCGTTCCTTTGCCATCGTGCACAAAAACCACCTCATCTCCTTCGGCGTTTTTATAAAAATAGTCCATCGTCCGTTTTTTGGGCGAGCAAATAGAGAGGGCACAGTCATTGTTGATCAGAAGAGTTTTGCGCGCGGTCAGGTAATCTTCCCCCGTCTCACCCACTTTGGAAGTATTTAGATGCGTTTGCCGGAGCGCATAATCTTCAATTCGTTTGGCACGGAATTTTTCGGGTGCCTTCACTTCTTTGATCCGTGTGGGCGGATGAATGTGGTACAGATTGGAATAAATACCTGAGAAACCCTCCGAACTCACCAACTCTTCCTTATACAAACTCCCGTCGGGCTGTCGGAACTGCGTGTGACGTTTGGGCGGTATGTTACCTAGGCGATGATAATACATAGCAACTTTATTTGTTGCTAAATTAACTATCGTGGAGTAATTAAATTTTTAACGACAGCAATAAAGTTTTTTTTACAAGCCTGTGGGTTGATAAGAGATCAATCAACGCTGAATCTGGAAATACCGGCAGCATTTGGATTGTAGGGTGGTACGACAACTTCCACAGGAGCAATATTCCAGATCTCCTGGCAATACTCGCGAATGGTACGGTCGCTTGAGAATTTCCCCGACCGTGCCACGTTTATGATGCTCATGCGTGCCCAATGATCTTGATCAAGGAAGGCATCGCTCACCCGTTGCTGGCAAGTAATGTAATGCCTGTAATCGGCCATTAGCATAAAAGGATCATAGTTCATCAGCGCATCGACCATCGGTTTGAACAATTCTTTGTCGCCATGCGAAAAATGACCTGAAGAGATCAAGTCCATGCACTCACGAAGTTCTCTGTCTGTAAAATAATATTCGCCTGGCTTGTACTTGGTCTCCTTTAGTTTCTGCACCTCCTCTGCACGCATGCCAAAAAGGAAGAAATTTTCATCACCTACTTCCTCACGTATTTCAACATTGGCGCCGTCGAGCGTGCCGATGGTAAGAGCCCCGTTCATCATGAACTTCATGTTGCCCGTACCCGAGGCCTCCTTGCCCGCAGTACTGATTTGTTCGGACAAATCGGCACCGGGATAAATCAATTGACTATTGGTGACGTTGAAATCGGGAACGAAAACCAGTTTCAGTGTTTTGCTGATTTCCGGATCGCCGTTGATTACATCCTTTACTGAATTGATCAATTTGATCATCAGCTTGGCCATGAAATATCCCGGCGCAGCTTTCCCTCCGAAGATAAACGTGCGTGGCACGATCTTCAGCGTGGGCTCTTTGCGGATTCTGTTGTAGAGGGTGATGATGTGCAATACGTTCAGGTGTTGACGTTTGTATTCATGGATCCGTTTCACTTGCACATCAAAGAGAGACTCGGGATTGACGGTGATATTGCATCGGCGCTCAATTTCTGCAACCAACAAATTCTTCACCTTGCGCTTGCAATCGCGCCACTCGTCGCGAAAGGGTTTATCCTCAGCAAATTTTTCCAGCTGTCTTAAGTCATCGAGGTGATGTATCCAACGTGTGCCGATCTTATCTGAAATGAGCCGGGTCAATATCGGGTTGTTCAAAACAACCCACCTTCTTGGAGTAACGCCGTTGGTTTTATTTGAAAATTTCTTTGGCCACAATTCATAAAAATCGCGGAGGAGCCCTTCGGTCAGTAGTTTTGAATGCAGCGCGGCAACACCATTGACGGAGTGACTTCCCACGCAAGCGAGGTGTGCCATACGTACGTAACGCTCGCCCGATTCGTCAATGAGTGACATTCGCGAGAGCTTTTGCGCGTTCTTCGGAAATTGCTTTTTGATTTTTTCAATCAGCCGGTGGTTGATTTCATAAATCAACTCCAAATGCCTTGGGAGCAATCGGCCAAGTAATTCTACCGACCATTTTTCGAGCGCCTCGGGAAGAAGGGTATGGTTGGTGTATCCAAATGTCTGTGTGGTTATGTCCCACGATTCTTCCCAACTCAGGTGCCACTCATCCAACAGCAACCGCATTAACTCCGCGATGGCAATGGCCGGATGGGTATCATTTAATTGGAACGCAAACTTCTGGTGAAAAATCCGGATGTCGTTTTTTCTATTGATGTGCGTACGGATGGCATCTTGCAGAGAGCAGGACACGAAAAAATATTGCTGTTTCAATCGCAACTCTTTTCCGCTGATTTGTTCGTCTTTAGGGTAGAGCACTTTGCAAATATTTTCAGACAACACTTTTTTATTCACCGCACCGTAGTAATCGCCTTCGTTGAACGAATGAAAGTCAAATGATTCAAATGCCTCCGACTTCCACAGACGAAGTGTGCTTGCCGTGTTTGTATCGTAACCTAAAATGGGAGTATCGTAAGGAACTCCCATGACCATGTCCTGTGGTATCCACTCGGCTTCAAACTTTCCGTCCTTTCCCGTTCCTGATGCCGTGTGCCCTCCGAATTTTACGGTCACTGCATCTTCAATGCGGGCGATTTCCCAGGGATTACCCTTCCTGAGCCACCGATCGGTAATTTCAACTTGCCAACCGTTTTCAATGATCTGATCAAAGATCCCAAACTCATAACGGATTCCATATCCAACGGCGGGGATGTCCAGTGTAGCCATCGAATCCAAAAAGCAAGCGGCCAATCTCCCCAATCCTCCGTTGCCGAGGCCAGGTTCTTCTTCCTGTGCTAATAATTCTTTGAAAGGCAACCCAAACTCTGTCATCGCTTTTTCAACTTTTTCGAAGAGACCGAGATTGATGAGGTTGTTGCCCAGGTGCGGGCCCATCAAAAACTCGGCCGACAAGTACCCCACCGTTTTTACATTTTGATCACGATATGTTTTTTGCGCATTGAGCCATCGGTTCAACAATCGGTCGCGAATGGTGTAAGCGAGTGCCATGTAGCAATCATTCAGGGACGCGGTTTCGGGAGATTTGCCTTGTATATAAAATAGGTTGTCGAGAAAAGCACGCTTGATTGTCTCCAGATCAACACCAGTACGGTCATCCTCTACCAGGACCACTTTTTTTGCATCGCTCATAACTAATTGGGTACCGTAATATGATTTCAAGTTAAACAAAACTCTCAGGCTTCGCCTCCATTTAATTGTGCGTTTGGCTCTGGACCTTTTTTTAAATGACGAGAGAAAAGCTATCCAGACTTACCGTTTCTTCATTTTTTGAATGAAACTCTTAGCGGATCAACAGCCCTGGCTGCCTTAGGTTTTGAATTCTCGGATTTAAAACTTATTTATGCATAGACAATGAAACGGACCATATCCATATTTTTCACTTCCATATTCTTGCTGAATGTGATCGGATATTATGGAATATATATCGGAATGATTCATAAAGCAGATGTCAAAGCGGATCAAGCCATCGACGACAACACCTATGATCACGCACAGACAGTCACCATCAAGGTTCCTCTTTCCCTCCCTTATCCAATTCAAAATGCGTTTGAACGCATTAAGGGCGACTTCGAATACCAGGGAGAATTTTATAAGCTGGTGGAGCAAAAATATGAGAACGATACAGTGTTTGTCGTTTGCTTAAAAAACAGCGAGAAAAAGCAAGCGTTGGCCGTTCTAAATGATATCGTCAAACAATCCACCGACCAATCGTCCACTAACTCCAACTCAACGTCGAAAGGGTTGGTTGGCTTCCTCAAAGATTACAATCCGGTGACTGAAGAGATCGTTGTTCAGTCGCCTTTTTTATTGGAGAACGCAGTTCCGTCAGCAGGTAATGCCGATGAACTGTTATGTCGGGATCTCTCGGTTCCCACGCCTCCCCCCAACGAAATCTGCTGATTCTGCGGCAGAAAAAAGTCCAAGAAAAATCATAGCGCTAGTTACAGCTATCAAGTTTTGATAGACTTTATCTGCTGTCAAACTTCAGCTTCCCCCACCAGGGCAACCAACCTGAAGATCATTTGACAAACAAACCCATTGGTGTTTTTTAGGAATAGTTAAATGATTGAAGTACGTCAGCTACAAGTGTTTTGGACCACGGGTGCTGACAAAGAAAGCCAGCCGCCCAGTCTCGTATTAGGGTGCGAGACGGGCGCTGCTTCTTTAAAATGAATTGGCAATTTTGAATTAGCGATTTTGTAATTCCCATTGAGGTAGGCGCCGTCGGATTCAGCCAGGTGTTCGCTAAAAACCAACTTCGATGTTTTGACCTAGCTTGTGCAATAGATAGACGCTACCTATCGCTTGATAAAAAGAATCAATTGGATTTATTGTTCGTTCGATCGTAACGTTGAGGTTCAAATAAGATACACCTCAATAATTAACGATCAAACAATGGAAAGCAACACACCTTCTTACACCACTTCACAAACGATGAACGGTGAAGGCAAATGCCCTTTCCACGGCGGTGCTTTAAAGGAAAGCGCCGGCAGTGGAACCAGAAACCGCGACTGGTGGCCCAATCAACTGAAGTTGAATATTCTCCGTCAGCAATCTTCACTCTCCGATCCTATGGGAGAGTCTTTTAATTATGCGGACGAGTTCAAAAAACTAGATCTGAAAGCAGTAAAGAATGACATCTTCAAGTTGATGACGACGTCCCAAGATTGGTGGCCTGCCGACTACGGTCATTATGGTCCATTATTTATTCGGATGGCCTGGCACAGCGCGGGTACTTATCGTATCTCTGATGGGCGTGGCGGTGCGGGCGCTGGTCAGCAGCGTTTTGCCCCCCTCAATAGCTGGCCCGATAATGCCAATCTGGACAAAGCACGTTTGTTGCTGTGGCCCATCAAAAAGAAGTATGGAAAAAAGATTTCTTGGGCAGACTTGATGATTCTTGCCGGCAACTGCGCGCTCGAGTCGATGGGCTTCAAGACATTTGGTTTTGCCGGTGGACGTGAAGATGTGTGGGAACCACAAGAAGATGTCTATTGGGGATCTGAAAAAACCTGGCTGGGTGACAATCGCTACACCGGTGATCGTCAATTGGAAAATCCGCTGGCCGCCGTGCAGATGGGGCTCATCTATGTAAATCCAGAAGGACCTAACGGCAAGCCCGACCCTGTTGCAGCTGCGCGCGACATTCGCGAAACGTTCGGCCGCATGGCAATGAACGATGAAGAGACGGTCGCTCTCATCGCCGGTGGTCATTCGTTTGGCAAGACACACGGGGCAGCTGACCCGGGCAAATATGTAGGACCGCAACCCGCCGCTGCCGGCATTGAGGAGCAAAGTCAAGGTTGGAAGAATACCTTCGGCTCCGGGCATGGGGTAAACACCATTACCAGTGGGCTTGAGGGGGCGTGGACAACGACACCAACAAAATGGAGCAACAATTTTTTTCAAAACCTGTTCGGCTTTGAGTGGGAACTCACGAAGAGTCCTGCGGGAGCACACCAGTGGAAACCAAAAAATAACGGAGGCGCAGGAACTGTGCCCGATGCGCACGACGCGTCAAAGAAGCACGCACCGACGATGTTGACCACAGACCTTTCTTTGAGGTTTGATCCCGTATATGAAAAAATCTCTCGACGTTTCTTTGAGAACCCCGATCAGTTTGCCGATGCATTTGCACGGGCATGGTATAAATTGACACATCGCGACATGGGTCCGGTAGCGCGTTATCTTGGACCTGAGGTACCCAAAGAAGAATTGATCTGGCAGGATCCGATCCCGGCAGTAGCGCATAAACTTGTTGACGATAATGACATCGCTGCTTTGAAAAGTAAGCTACTTGCCTCCGGCTTGACGGTGTCGCAATTGGTGTCGACGGCATGGGCGTCGGCAGCTACCTTCCGCGGTTCTGATAAACGCGGAGGGGCCAATGGAGCTCGTATTCGCCTTGCGCCACAGAAAGATTGGGAGGCAAACAATCCGACGCAATTGGCATCGGTGTTGAAAAAATTAGAAGGCATCCAACAGGAATTTAACGGCGTACAAAAAGGCGGCAAGAAAATTTCAATGGCCGACTTGATCGTGTTGGGCGGATGCGCGGGTATTGAGAAGGCAGCAAAGAATGCAGGCCATGATGTAAAGGTTCCGTTCGTGGCTGGCCGCAACGATGCGTCACAAGAACAAACCGATGTGGAGTCATTTGCCGTGCTTGAGCCGGCCGCAGAGGGCTTCCGTAACTATATCAACAAAAAACACACGGCATCCGCTGAGGAATTGTTGGTGGACAAAGCGCAATTGTTGAAGCTAACGGCACCGGAAATGACAGTGCTTGTGGGAGGCTTGCGTGTTCTCAACACGAACTTTGACAAATCGCAGCACGGCGTATTCACCAAACGCCCCGAGTCACTGACCAACGACTATTTTGTGAACCTCCTTGATTTCGGAACGAAGTGGAATGCCGTTTCCGATGCGAAAGACTTATTCGAAGGCAAAGATCGCGCAACGAACGCAGTGAAGTGGACAGCCACACGCGTGGATCTGATCTTCGGCTCGAATTCTGAATTAAGGGCTGTGGCCGAAGTTTATGGATGCGAAGATGCTCAGGAAAAATTTGTGAAGGATTTTGTGTCCGCCTGGAATAAGGTGATGAACCTTGACCGATTCGATTTGAATCTTAGTTAACGGGCAATGGCACCTGCCGTCAGATAAAAATGAAATAGGATCCTTTTGCGCCTATGAATCCTGCCTGGTTCAATGGAGTGGATCACGCGCGACAGTACTTGTGCATTCCCTCAACATAGAGCAGGCACACTAATGGAGTAGATGCCGCGAAGCGGCATCTGCTGTGTCAATGTTATGCAGCCTTTGGCTGCATAACTCTTTTTTGCGCGTCCTGCGCTATCATACAGACGCGTCAAGTCTTCCCGCCGCGCGTTTGGCAAGAAATGACAACAAGTTTGGCTTTTTCCAAGGATACGGCTGCGTAACTTGAGTCGTCTTCATTTTTAGGGGCTTTGGAATGTGGCGGGGCAAAGGCGCAGTGAGGAATCCATTTCTGGAAAAACCTCAAAATCGGGCATTTTAGGCCGTTTTTGATTTCGTACAGACCATCCGTACAACCGTACCGATCATCCGTGCACTTGGTAAAATGGTTCGTACAACCGTACGGACCGTCCGTGCACTTGGTAAAATGGTTCGTACAACCGTACGGACCGTCCGTGCACTTGGTAAAATGGTTCGTACAAACGTACCGATCATCCGTACACTTGGTAAAATGGTTCGTACAAACGTACCGATCATCCGTGCATCTGGTACAATGGTTTTACCAGACGCTCCGACCATCCGTGC